>DCFU01000013.1:22788-113242 GCA_002319795.1 Megamonas sp. UBA1796 | reverse complement strand
CCGAGATCCGGTGTCTTGATCTGCACCATATCCCCCGCTCTGCGATCTGCGAAGAGTTTAATATCCTCGAAGGTATTGCACCATTCATCCGCCACAAGTTCCACGTTGATCTTAGCCTCATGCAGACGCTTGGTCAGCTCCGCCAGAGCCTCAATCTGCTTATCACGCTCTTCCACATCCATAGGGCCTTCAATGCGCAGATGAAGCGGTGCTGCTGCTTTTTCCAGTTTCCCCAGATACGCGGTCATTTTGTCCATATCCATCTGAAAAGCTGCCCCGATGGTACCATATACATCAATGTGCAGCGTCGGATTGTAACCATCTGAGGTGCGAAGCTTTAAAATACGTTCTCTGAGCCATTTTACATATTCCAGAAGCTTACCGCCGTCCGTTCCGAGTTTATCCTTTACATTATTAATCAGGGCATGCGGCAAAACAGAAGCTTTCTTAATGATCATTTTGTCGACATTATCATAACGGTCATCCCCGGACTGAGCAAAAATAGGAATCTCCGTATTGCTGACCTGTGTATGATACTCTTCTGCCACGACCTCGCACATCATTTTGTGTTTTGCCTTAGCTACAGCATCGAGGATTGCCTGCGTTACGCCATAGCGCAGTGCTGTATGAATCTGTTTGCCTGTTTTTGCATCCGTCAGATGGTCGATTTCCTCCGCCAGCGTTTTGAAAGAGTTAAGTTCACGGCCTACCAAACGAGGTTTGATGTCCTTTTCAATAACCGGAATGAAGTCGTCCGCCAAAAACAACGGATCACGTCCGCCCGCGCCGCTGTACTGAACGGCTGCGCAATCGCCATAAGCAATCTGTCCGTCTTCTAAAAGAATCATGACAGAAACGCACTCACCTGCCTGACGAATCTGCTGAAAACCCTCTGTTACTGTATTACCAACATAGGTAAAGCCATCATGCGCTGCATCTTTCTTAATAGCGCGCTGGTCATCAAAATAAAAACCTGTCAAGCCCTTTGAACACACTACATTTTTAATTTTCATAATATATCTCTCCTCAAATGTATCCGGGAAACATGGATTCCTGCCATCCATATTTCTTTAGATTTATTTAGATGAATGTTATTGCCAAACTTGTTGCTTATTTGGGTCTTCCGACCATGCGGCCTTTGGAGATTGCATATATATCGTCTATAACCATCTGGAAGGATGCCTGACGGCCTTCTACTCTGGCACGTTCCTCGATCTTGTCCTTATGGAAATCGATGATGTCCTGGCTGAAAGGCAGATTACCAATGGCAAAGAGACGAACTGCACCATTATTATCACGGGCCGGCAGCATTTTATTCAATGCATATTTGCTTGGTGCGAAAGGTACATCAATCACACCAGCTTCAAAAGCACGAACCGCACCAACTGCGTAATCTCCATGACCAAGCTCAAAAACCTTATCCAGAATGCAGCGCGTCTCTGCTTTGATGATAGCAATTTCATCCTCAAGTTCCTTGTTCATCGCGTATTTCTGATCACATAGCATGTTGAGCACCTGCTTGGTCGCGCGAATGCCTGCTGCATTTGCTTCCTTTGTCGGGATACCCAACGCCTCATGCGGTGTTTTGACAATGACTTTGGTTGCTCCGGAGAGAGCTGCCGCTGCAGCACCCCAGGAAATAACGCCAAAGGCCTGTGCTTCATCCTGTGGGAATCCTCCCATCCACTGATGGAATACGGTAGTCAGCACACAGTCCTTATAGCCGCACTTCTCCAAATATTCCTCAGCCAGAACCTCAAGCGATTTGATTGCGGCAATATCCTGCACAAGGTTACCGCACTGTCCATAACCAAGAGTAATATTCTTTACGCCCTGCTCCGCTGCCAGAATTCCTTCAATGATTCCAACCGCATGAGAAACCGAAGGTGGTACCAGCGTACCTGTAAGCGGTCCGAAAGGCTCTCGGTTGATTTCTACGCCATGCTCTGCATAAATGCCTACGAGGCGGTCTACATACTGCCAGTCATAAATACTTCTCTCAAGCGATACATCTTTCGCATAAGGGATGTTGTAAGATATCCCGCCGCCCTCATAGGAAGTAAAACCTCCAGCCAGCATGATCTCCGCGAGCAGCCGTGCATCCGGTGTGCCATGGCGGGCCTGTACCGGGCCATTCACCTGCTCTACAACCTGACGCACTCCCTTTACGCCATGATTTACAGCCGGAAAGCCATTGAGCAGGGAGCGCCCTGCGGCCAGGCTCTCATCGATGCCCACCTGACATTCCTTATAGCGATTCTGACGCGTATAGGAATCGATTGTCGTCGGCAGCAAATCTGCACCGCCTTCTTTAACCAGGAAATTCAGCAGCTCGATATGCTCATGGATCAGAGCAACACCAGCACGCGGCTGGGCCAATGTAACCCCGTCCTTTTTCGCCTGCACCATCTTTTTGGCAAACTGTTTGCTTGCCGGAATTTGTTTATGATATTTAACGGCTTCCTCAAAATCAACCTCTGCACCAGTCGGCCACTGGTTCAAGACTTCCTTTTGCGTTGTATTAAAAGCATCTGTCGTCCATTTCTTGTTTTTTAAGTCCACGATTGATTCCCCCGTATAATATATTTTTTCATCATTCGCAAGGCTGCATCAGGATACTCCTCCGACAGGAGCCCCATAGAAGCCATAATATACTGGCTGTCGATCAAATACTCAGGGTTCTTCGGTTTGAGCGTCAAGGGATTCGCAGAATCAAATTCAATGCCTTGGAGAATTGCCTCCGGCTCAGCATTGTTGATGATTACACCACCGGTACCGATGACCACCTTAACCTCTGTGAGGTCTTTTCCCGTCTGTACCTGTGTCATCCCGCAAGGGGTCGAATAGGTTTCCAGATACCCTGCATGCCTTTCAGCACTAAGCCGGGTACAGGTCTTTCCCATAGCGATTTCAATTCCAGCTTCCTCTTCCGTTTGCGGCAAATAATCAATATCGCCTTCAACCTTCTCGATATAGGCATTCACTGCAGACTCGCTGGCTTTTGCATAGTCCGCAATCATCTTTGCCCCGGATGCTTTCAGAAGTGCCACTGCGCTATATCGCATGCCCAAATCACCTTCCACGGTCCGCTTTGCGAATGGCTCCGGCAATCCATGCATATATACCGTCGCATTGGTTGGGTTTCCCTTCGCTATCGAATAAACATCCGTTGTTGCACCACCGATATCTACTACCATAATGTCCCCGAGTCCCTGTTCTGAATCCGTTCCCTTACTTAATAATTCCGCAGCCTTCAAGACAGCTGCCGGAGTCGGCATGACCATACGGTCGACCATTTTATTTGCTTTATCCAACCCCTTTGCCTGCACGATCCGTTTCAAAAATACATTGCGGATTGTTTCTCTCGCAGGTAAAATATTCAGCTCATTCAGCTTCGGCATAACATTTTCCGTATGTTCCACCTCGGACATCTCGGTGGACAAAATCTTTACGATCTGCGGTGCTACCGATTTATTCCCTGCCACTACCATTGGCACATCCTGATGCAGCGTCGCAAGCATTTGCGCATTATGCAGGATAACCTCTTTATTTCCACCATCCGTCCCACCGGCTAACAGAATAATATCCGCCTTAAGGTCTGCTATCTCTGCTATCTCATATTCACTGAGTTCACCACAATACACCCCCAGAACCTTGGCACCTGCACCCAAGGCAGCTCTCTTTGCCGCCTCAGCAGTCAGTTCCGAGACCAGTCCGATTGCTACCATCTTCAATCCACCAGCAGCACTCGAACATCCCAGCACCTTATCAAATGCCAGCTTGCCCGTCTGGGAGAATAAAACTTTCAGTGCCTGATTGAGCCCTTCAGTAATATCGGTTTCTACTGTAGTAACGCCTCTGGCGGTTCCTAGGATTTCTTCCCTGTCAACATCTACCGCAGTGATTTTGGTATAAGTACTGCCAAAATCAATCAGCAATACATTCTTCACATTAAGATACCCCTTTTTGATAAATCATTTTTCAAATCGTCGATTACCTCATCCGGCAATGTGCCCGGTGCATATACTTTGTCATATCCCATATCCATAAATTTCTTTTTAACCAATGTAAAGTCTGCCTTACCAACAACCAGATTGCCACCAAGATATAATAAAATATCTCCCAGTCCGGCCTCCTGGCAACGATCTCTGAGTCCGCGGCAATCAATTTCTCCGTGGCCATAAAGCGATGCTACCAGAATTGCCTTTGCATTGGTTTCAATCGCCGCATTGACAAATTCCTCCTGACTGACCAATACACCCAGATTGATTACCTCACAGCCAGCGGCGGTAAAGGCATAATTCAGAATCTTATTGCCAACTGCATGGCAATCTGCTCCAATAACACCTAAAACGATTTTAGTCTTGCTGTTTTCCATCCTTAAATTTCCCCTTTTCTATGTGTTCTTAAATCATAATCCACAACGCAAACCTGGTTTGCCTGAAGCAGTGTGTCTTTGCAAATCCCAGACTCTTATGGATTTCATCCATGGAGAAAATCCTCCATGGATGAACCAGTTATTACTCGACGCCGTTGTAATCCAGCTTATAAGCTTTCTGCAGTGTTTCGTCCGGCAATACTTTTTCCCAACGCGCTACAACTACCGCAGCTATACAGTTTCCAGTAACATTGCAGCAAGTACGGGCCATATCAAGTACACGGTCTACGCCAAGGATAATGGCAATCCCTTCAACTGGCAGTCCGAACGCAGCCGCCGTACCAGCAATAACGATAAGGGATGCACCCGGAACCGCGGCGATGCCTTTCGTTGAAAGCATGAGAGTAATCAGCATGAGAATCTGCGATTCTATAGGGAAATCTATGCCATAAACCTGTGCGATGAACACGGTAGCCAATGCACTATAAAGTGTAGACCCATCCAGATTAAAGGTATAACCCAGCGGCAACACGAAAGTTACGATATGCTTTGGCACGCCAAATTTCTCCAATTTTTCCATAGCAATCGGCAAAGCTGCCTCGCTGGCCGCTGTACAAAAAGCCAATGTCAGTGGTTCCTTGATAGCCCGAATTAAATGATAAAAATTCACCTTCGTCAGGAAAGACGCAATCCCTATGACAATCGCCAGGAATATGATGAGTGTCAGGTACAAAGAACCGATGAGCTTACCCAGCGGCAGCAACATACCAAGGCCATACATACCAACCGTATAGGCCATGGAACCAAAAATGCCGTACGGTGCCAAATACATGACATAGCCAGTGAACTTGAACATGATATTGGCGACATCCGTGGCGAGATTAATGACATGGCGGCCATTATCTCCGGCCGCCGCAGCCGCTACTGCAAAGAAACAGGAAAAGAAAATAATCTGCAGCATGTCCTGCCGCGACATGGCATCCACAATGTTCGACGGAATGATGTTGAGCAGCATCTGCACATGATCCAAATGCTTTCCAGCCGCAGCCGTGACAGCATCAGAAGCGCTGGCCTGTACCGTAACGCCCACGCCCGGCTGTAAAACATTTACCGAAATCAGGCCTACAATCAACGCAATCGTGGTAGCAAATTCAAACCATATAATTGATTTTCCACCGAGAATACCCAACTTTTTAAAGTCTCCGGTACCAGCAATACCCATGATCAATGAACTGAAAATAAGTGGAACTACAATCATTTTAATCATCCGTATAAAGGCATCGCCAAGCGGCTTAAGTGTTTTTCCTATTTCCGGGAAAAGTGCCCCGAAAATGACGCCTAATATAAGGCCGATAAATATCTGCGTAGCAAGGCTTGGCATTTTTCTTTTTAAAACCATAGATGATATCTCCTTCCATTTATAAAACCATAATAATGCATTATAAGAAATACTCTGGTACATAGAAGCTTGCCAAAAGAAAGACAAAATGATATGTTAAATAGATTTTATTTAATGAATTTTCTGTATACTTATTTTGTTCTCTTCTCTTATTTGAATCCTCAGCCTTTAAGTTCTCTAGGGACACTTTCCTATGTTTCGTGCCCTTTCTTATTTCCATTTTTCATTCAGAACATATAGTTGTCTTCTTTTTCTTGTTTAAACATCTCCGCCTTTCTAAACAAATTGCATAGAAGTAAATACGGTTTTTGCCAGTATAAGCTATATACAATATATTGTATATAGTTGGAATAGACAGAAAACTGTCTTTAAAATAAAACATCTTACTATGCAAAGCTTAGGTAAATATTTTCTTTCCTTTGCGCGAATTGCTTCATAAAATATATTGTAGCAAGAATTTATGTATATAACAATCCATTCATTATCATATGCAATATAACATTTTTTTATATTATTCAAAAAATTTTTTACAAAAGATTATATAACCTATATCAAAATTTCATAAATAAAGAAGACCATCATGCGATTACTGCCGCATGGTAGTCTTCTTTCAACGTTATTCTATACTAATATATAAAGTGTACGCAAACCTCTTACAGATATTTGTTTTAGCATACAACATTTCCCACGCATGCTCGCGCTATGCCTGCTCAAAATAGTCCGGATACTTTTTTTCCAAAGCCTCTAAATCCGGAATCACTTTGCGAATATGTTGATCAATGACTACAGCACCCAGTTCCCAGTCATGTTTTGCAATAGCTGACACAATCTCTTCATGCTGCTGTATGAGCTTGGCCATCTCAAAAGAACCGATGGAAAGGCTCAGTATGCGTACACGATTATAATTCTGACTGTTCTGTACAATCATTTTCCAAATACGTCCTTTATGACAACCCCGATAAATCATGCCATGAAAAAAACCATCCAGTTCAAAAAAGCCTGTATAGTCTTCCCGTTCTTTCGCAAGACAAAGCCGCTGTCTCCGAATATTTTCCCGCAGCTCATACAATATATCGTCAGAAAAAGGTTCCGTACAGGCCAATTCCATAACAGCATGTTCCATTTTAGCCCGCAAAAAAAGAGATTCCTGCACATGCTCCAGATTAATTCGCGCCACATAGGTGCCCTTCTGCGGCAAAACTTTAAGCAAACTCTCTTCGGCCAGATGAATGAACGCTTCCCGTACCGGGGTCCTGCTCACATGCAGTTCACCGGCTATTTCCTGTTCAGACAAAGCTGTCCCCGGAACAAGCTGCAAGCGCAGAATATTCGTACTCAAAATCCTTAACGCATATTCACGTGTCGTTTCACGTTCTTTTTTCGCTGAAATCTCTAATTTCATATGACTCTCTCCTAAAAAAACAACTTGTATACTAGACTACCAATATACTCTACCATAGAATCATCATTTCTGCAAAGCAAGAAAAAGCTGCTCCTACTCTGCCTTTTCCTGTGACATGGATACAGATACTACATATTATAATATATCATTATACAGTGACGCTTTCCTACCAAAGTACACTTTATAAACATTTTATTCAAAAGTAGGTAAAATGAAAATTTACAGAAAAAATATTGAATTAGGTCTTGTAATAAGCACACTAGTATGGTAGTATACTGATTTAGGAGCAACAATTAAACAATAGTTCAGCAAACTTGATAATCCTATCACAATGCCGCGCAAATTGTTTAAGAAGACTATAAGAATCACCTGGAGGAATGTACAATGAAAGCTATTATTATCGAAAACCCGGGTAAAATCAACGTTGTTGAACGTGATATTCCGGAAATCACAGATAATCAGGTTTTGGTCAAAATTAAAGCCGCAGGAATTTGTGGATCAGATGTCCATATTTTCCATGGCAAAAACGCCTTTGCTACCTATCCACGTGTGGTAGGACATGAATTTGTCGGTGAAATTGTTAAAATTGGTGCTGCAACAAAAAATATAACGATCGGCGATCATGTTGCGGTTGATCCCGTCGTCTCCTGCGGCCATTGCTATGCCTGCCGTATTGGACACCATAATGTCTGCAAAGAGCTCAATGTTATGGGAGTACATCGTGACGGCGGTTTCCAGGAATACGCAGCTGTTGATCAGGAACAAATCAATCAGTTGCCAAAGGATATTCCCTGGGAAGTAGCCGCTACTGTAGAGCCTTTCGCTATTGGAGCACAGGTTGCCCATCGCGGCCGCTTGAGCAGTGACGATACCGTATTGATTTGCGGTGCTGGCCCTATCGGCTTGATTATCCTGCAGGTTGCTAAAATGAAGGGTGCTAAAGTAGCCATCCTCGATATCGTTGAGAGCCGTCTTGAAAAAGCCAAACAATTAGGTGCAGATAAGATTGTCAACGGCAAAACAACCGATATCGTTGCCGCCATGAAAGAATTTGCCAATGGTGACGGCGTCAACTTGATTTATGAAGCTACGGGAAATACGAAAATCCTGCAAACCTGCATCCGCGATTTACCTTCTCCAGCTGGCCGCGTTGTCGTATTAGGCTTCACGACAGAAGATTTTGCACTGCGTCAGGTTGATATCATGAGCCGCGAGCTTGAAATCATCGGCACACGTCTGAACAATCATCGCTTCCCTGAAGTCATTGATTGGTTCAAAAAAGGACAGGTACAGCCAAAGGAAATCATCACGCATGTGTTCCCTTTTCAGGAAGCAGAAAAAGCCTTTAAATTAAACGATGAAGATCCTGAGAATGTCCTGAAAATAGTGCTTACATTTTAAATGTACACAAAATAGATAAAAAACAGAGATGATACACTAAGAACTTTAACTAGATTTAAAAATTGAAGGGCGGTACAGTATTTTGAGTCAAAAAAATGGTTATCAAATCGAAACAAAGGAATTGGTCAAAGTCGCAGCAAGCGGATGGCTGGGAACAGCCATGGAATTCATGGATTTTCAGTTGTATTCTCTAGCAGCCGCTATCGTATTCACTGAGGTTTTTTTCCCAAATTCGGATCCGGCCATGGGGCTCATCATGTCGATGGGAACTTACGGTGCAGGATATATCGCCCGGCTCGTTGGTGCTGTTATTTTTGGTCGTATAGGCGACAAATTAGGACGTAGAACCGTTCTTTTTGCCACCATAACGCTTATGGGACTGGCCTCTACTCTTATTGGCTTTTTACCGACATATCAAGAGGTCGGCATATTAGCTCCTGTCGGTCTGGTTGCTTTAAGAATTCTCCAAGGCTTGGGTGCTGGTGCCGAGATAAGCGGAGCTGGCATCATGGTAGCCGAATTCTGTGAGACGAAAACCAGAGGGCTGATTGGCAGTCTTGTCTGCTTAGGTACTTCTTCCGGTACGTTATTGGCAAATCTGATTTGGACCGTCATTCTAATGAATATGGACAAAGAAGCTTTACTTACCTGGGGATGGAGAATTCCATTTTATGCGTCTTTTGTTGTCATGATTTTCGCAATTCTAATTCGTCTTTTTATAAAAGAAAGTCCGGTCATGGCCGAGAAAAAGAAATTGCTGGAAGAAGAACGAGAAAAACAAATATCTACAGGCGTCAGCCAAATGCATCGCAGCAAGAAAGGCAAAAAGAGCTTTGCAGTTGCTTTGGGACTGCGTTTTGGTCAGGCTGGCAATAGCGGACTCTTGCAAACATACTTAGCCGGATTCATGGTCACTGTGCTCGCATTGCAAAAAACAGTTGCCACGGATGCGAATATTATTTCTTCCTTGATTTCATTTATAACCATACCTTTGGTTGGTTATCTCGGAGACAAATTTGGCAGAAGAAAAATGTACATGATTTTGTCCTTAGCTATGGCATTTTACGCCATTCCGATGATGATCATGATAAATTCCAAAGATACTGTTGTATTGACAGTTGCCATGATCATCGGACTCAATGTGGGCGTTCAGGGATTGTTTGCCCTGGAGAATGTAACCCTGTCAGAATTGTTTGGTGCCAAAAGCCGCATGACTTTGGTTTCCCTGGCAAAAGAAATAGCCGGTCTCATCGCTACAGGTTTTGGCCCTTTGATCGCTGCGGGCTGGGTCTCCGCCACTACAGGAAGCTGGTGGCCTATTGCGATTATGATCATCATTTTCTCTCTGTCCAGCTTTTGGAGCGCCTATGTCTCAGAGGATATCACCGGCAGAGATCTAAACGATTTGGACGATGCAATGTAACATCGGCTGCGTTGTATCCGGTAAATTTTATATCTTAGAATATCATACATGATTCATAAAAATTGCGTAGAGTGCACAAAACACTCTACGCAATTTTTATATTTGCAGCCTCCCATTCGAGGAGCTCATCCTTATACATTAAAAAACTTCTGTCTGTCGCTTGATGGAACCTAAAAGCACCTGCGCAGAACCCTGTCATGTATACGCTCTGCTATCTACGCCCAAAGGATCTATAAGCACGGTAACACAGTTCATATATTCCCTGCTGTCTCTGCCAAAGCAAAGACAGCAGCCTGTATCATATTACCGGATGCTGCAAAAACAGAGAGCTGCTCTTTTCCCGACAGCTCTCTATTATGCAGTATCTGTTATATAGTAAGAACCACGGATGCATTCACTTTGTCATCTTGACAAGAGTGCATGGAATCCGTGGTTTCTTAAGTCAAAGGATTAACTCAGATATTTTTCTAATACAGCTTTTACAGCACCTTTACCGGCAACGAGCTCGGCAAAATAAACCTCAATCTTAGTTCCAAGCCCTACAGCATACAGGTCCATGCCAAAAATCGTCTCGTTCGAGAGAATTGGCTTGAGCTTGCCTGCGGCCGTCTCTGGCTTGCCAAGTTCTACACCTGCCACACAAGGTGTCAGCATATCAAGCAACGGATCCGGACTCAATGCGAACGGCGCACCCGCATCATCGATCCCCATAAGATAACGGCACCAGCCCGCAATCGCCAGAGGGATATATTCCAAGCTCTTCACATCCAGCTCACTGCGGCTGCAATATGCCTTAATGGTTTCGCCGAAACGGATACCGACCTTTTGCGAAGTATCACAGGCAATACGCTGCGGTGTATCCGGAATATACGGATTCGGCACACGAACCTCTATGACCTCTTTGATAAAGTCCATCGGCTTCAATATCTTCGGATCCACAACAACCGGCATACCTTCATCATAGCCAATCTTCTCAATAAGCTTCTTGAGCAGCGGATTCTTCATTTCATCAGCGATCAGGGTATACCCCATGAGACAGCCGTATACAGCCAGGGCCGTATGCAGCGGATTCAGACAGGTACATACCTTCATCTTCTCCACACGATTTACCGTGGAGCGATCCGTAAACATCACGCCTGCAGCTTCCAAGGCTGGGCGTCCATTTGGAAAATGATCCTCAACGACAAGGTACTGCGGCCTTTCCGTATTAACAAACGGTGCGATATACGTATGCTTTTTAGTCTGCACGGGTTCGATATTTGCGATACCGCTCTGCACCAGTGCTTCTTTCACGCTGTCTGCCGGACGCGGCGTAATCTTATCGATCATACTCCATGGGAAAGATACCTTCTGCGAGTCTGCAAGATACTCGACAAAGCCTTTGTCAACAAGACCATTTGCTGCCCAGGCTCCAGCTATTTCCTGTACAGAAGCACAAAGTTTTTCGCCATTATGCGAACAATTATCCATACTCACAAAAGCAATTGGAAGCTGCCCGCTCTTATAACGCGTATAGGCCAGGGCAACCACCTTGGACATTACGTTATGCGGGGCCGCCGGTCCTTTGGCGATATCATCCGCAACCTCTGCCGTATAGGCTCCCTGTAAATTCTTTATTTTGTAGCCTTTTTCTGTAATCGTAAAGCTTGCCATCTGCAGTGACGGTTTTTTGAATATTTCCTGCAGGGCTGCCCAGTCCGCAGACTCCGAGGCATCCCCTATCAGACCGTCTGCCAGACTGCCAATGATGGTCTTTTCAAAGCTGCCATCGACATTCATGATGACCTGCAAACCAAGATTATCATAGGGACGATAAATTTTCTCCACGATTTCCTCATCATAGGTCTCCACCGCAATGATACCGCGGTCTGCCTTGCCTTTTCCAAGCAGCTCCTGCTGCAGCATCGCGATAAAGCCGCGAAAAATATTACCCGCGCCAAAATGTACCCAAATAGGATTTTCCTTCGTGGCCCGCACCATCTTCTCACGGTCAAAATCCAGTCCGGCAACTCCGGCGGCCTTCCAGGCCGCCATATCCTTTATGCTTTCCTTATTCAAAGATAACATCTGATAGCCTCTCTTCTCTCTACTATAAAATATCTGCTAAAAGCCTTATTTATTCTTATTCTCGCGTACAATGGCATCCCACAGGCCGCAAAGGTAATTTGCCCCCAACGCACGGTCAAAAAGCCCATAGCCAGGTCTTCCCTGCTCGCCCCAGATCATGCGGCCATGATCCGGACGGACCGGGCCTTCGAAATGCACATCATAAAGTGCACGCATCATATCATAAACATCCAACGAGCCAAATTTCGAATTATGTGCTACTTCATTAAATACCCACGGCTCATGCACCTGAATATTGCGGATATGCGCAAAGCCAATACGGTCCATCTTACCAAACTTGCGGATAATCTTTGGAATGTCATTATTGAGATTTGAACCCAGCGAACCGCTGCAAATCGTAAGTGCATTGCTCGGACTATCAATGAGCTTTACAATACGGTCCAGATTCTTTTCACTTGTGACGATACGCGGCAAACCGAATACCGGGCATGGGGGATCATCCGGATGAATTGCCATACGTATGCCAAGCTTTTCAGCCTCAGGAACAACCGCTTTAAGGAAATAACCCAGATGCTCGAAAAGCTTTTCATCATCTATATCCTTGTATTGCTCAAAAAGTTCCTTGAGGGCTGTAAGCCGCTCCGGTTCCCAGCCTGGAAGTGTAAAGCCATTGCTGCTCTCCATGATATCCCTGACCATTGTATCCGGGTCCTTCCCAGCAATAAGGCGATAGTCGTAGGCCAATGCCGTTGAACCATCATACAAGGGCTTCGCCAGTTCCGTACGTGTCCAGTCAAATACCGGCATGAAATTGTAACAGACAACACTCACACCTGCTTTAGCAAGGTTTTTCAAGGATATGATATAATTTTCAATATAACGATCCCGCGTCGGCAAACCCAGCTTGATATCCTCATGAACATTTACGGATTCGACAGTCTCAAAAGCCAACCCATGCGATTCAATATCCTGTTTCAGAGCCATGACCTTATCAAGCGGCCAAGCCTCACCGACTGGTATATCGAACAACGCTCCTACCACACCCTGCATGCCAGGTATCTGGCGTATTTGCTCCAGTGTAATATCGTCATCCTTGCGGCCATACCAACGAAATGTCATTTTCATAGTGTAAGCACTTCCATTTCTTTTTCATGTTTTTTAACTTTATATTTATATGCTACCATACTAGTATATTTTAGGCAAGAGAATTTTCAAATTTTTCTTCATTTACATATTCCCTTATGCCAGACAGGCGGACGGCAACTAACACATTGACCGTCCGCCTGTCTGGAACTATTCGTCTTCGCTCATTCCAATCAAATCAAACTTCTCAAAACTTACGACGATCTGGTAATCTGTATGGATGTTTACATATTTCACATAGACCTCTCCTCGCGAAGGATTATAATACCAACCCTCCTTTGCCTGCCCAAATCGATCAGCATGCAGATATTGCTTGATTCTCCTGCCAGCAATACTTACCCAATAGGCACCCTTCTGTTTGTTAATCACCTTGAGAAGCACTTGAGAAATCGCCGATGAAAAGCTGCCCTCGTGCGTAAAATCAATCTCGCATTTTTTTGTATTCCTGACAGCAATATGTGTTTTCAGGTACATGCCTTCCAGATATTTTTTGGATACACCGTCATCCTCATACAAGGTAAAAGCACTGTCCCTGTCACTAGAAACAATAAGCTCCAGATTGTCCATCTTGTCTTCCATAATATTAAAAATGTCCTGTGTCATCGGCAATATTACGGTATCACGCAGAAATATCGGAATAGAAAATGCATCCACCGGAATTTCTATTTCCTGCCCGCCCTCATATTTCTCCATCGTCTTCCAATAATACCATGCGGCTCCCTTAGGTAAATAAAGCTTTCGTTTTGTTGCCCCTTTATCAAAAACATTGGCCACAAGCATCCCTGCACCAAACATGAACGTGAAGTCCTCACGTCGATAACATTCTGCATCTGACTGGAATTCGAAAAACAACGGCCGGATGATCGGCGTACCAACCGTACTTGCCTCATGCATGAGGGAATACATATATGGCAGCAGCCTGTATCTGAGCTGATATGCCTCCCGTACCCAGGTGATATTTTCTTCATACATCCACGGTTCCGTAGCCGTATTATCGTCATTGGCCGAATTTATGACAAACCGCGGCTGAAAAATTCCATTTTGTATCCAGCGCAGCAAAAGTTCTGCCTCCGGCGCACTTCCCGCAAATCCTCCGATATCGCAGCCATTATTGGCTACCCCGCATAACCCCATACCCATGATTGTATTGATATTAAACTTCGGCGTGCGCCAATCCGTCAGATTATCTCCCGCCCAGGTCTGGGCGTACCGCTGGATACCGGCAAAACCAGCACGACTGATAATATAGGGCCGTTTTTCCGGATAAACCTCGTCTATAGCCTGCCTGCCCGTATAGGCCATCATATTGCTCTGCATTATTTTCAATTCAGCCAATGTACCATGTGTTCCATCATAATCGCAGACAGCATCCCGATCCGTGATGCTGTCATATTCGCAATTGTCATTCCAGACGGTTGCCGTCCCACGTTCGAGTATTTCCTTTTTCAACAGACTTTTCCACGCATTCCGGCCTTTGGGACTGGTAAAATCGATAAATCTTCCCTTGCCGCCCCACCATGTCCCATAGGCATCTTCCTTACCGGCAGCGTCCTTGACAAAAGCCTGGTGCTCCTCATAAAAACCAGCGTACGGATGATGACTGAGTACCCCGGGCTTTAAATTAGGAATCACATTGACGCCTCTTTGATTCATCCTGGCAAAAAACGCATCCGGATCTGGAAATTTTTTCTTATTCCAGTGAAAAGTATACCGCAGATTATCTTCGCCTGTAGAATACCCGGAAGCCAGCCAAAAATTATCAATGGGTATACATTCCTTTCTGTGCTTGTCTATTACATGATAAATCTCTTCATCACAGTTCTCCTTCAGCTCAGCATAATACATAGTTGAAGCCGTGTATCCAAGAGACTGAAGCGGGGGAAACGCCTGCTTGCCGGTCAAATCCGTATAACGCCGGACGACCTCCTTCACTTCAGGTCCATGGATAAGGAATAAATCAATATCACCGCCATCTGCCATATAATAACTGTACCTTGGCCAATAACCGCTGATTTCACACCCCATATCAAAAACCGCGTCATAGGAATTATGGTAAAACAATCCAACTGCGGCTTTTGACACCTCATTGATGCGAATATAAAAGGGTATATGCTTATACAGCGGATCTCCATGCTCCGGGTCATGTCCTATTGCATCCTTAGGACACATCATCATCCGCCGGCCTTTTTTATCCAGCTTGCCTGTTTTCTCACCAAAACCATAAAAATGATCCGTTTTTAAATCAATTTCATTGTAATGGTACACTCGCCCCAGCTGGTCACGGGCGAAAGAACGTCCCGGCAAATCGGAGTAAAGCACCTCACCCTGCTGGTTAGAAAGCATAAAACCAAATGGCTGTTTGCACATTTTCAGGCGCATAGTCCCCGTATCAAAGCAAATATCCTGTTCACTTTCTTCATATGGCACATCCAAAGCCTGAATATGTTTGCGTTCCCTGCCCAGCAGCGCATCCAGGCGGTCCTTCCAGGCAGTAAGTGTTAAAACATAAGATTCCTCGACAAATTGCTTGTCAAAAGATGCCCGGATACGCACAATATCTTTTGTCAAAAATATGACCTTGATCATCGGCCCATTCGTTTCAATTAAATAACCGTTCTCTATCTTCCTCAATCCGACAAATTGTTCTGCACTTATCATACAGCAAGCCCCCTCTGCCAACGTTTCATAGCTTATTTTGCTTTATATCTTATCCGGCCAAAGCTTTTCGTATTCGTATCCTGTAAGGTTCTCACATACACTGCGTGTTTCCGGTGTTACATCCGCTTTACTGCCGCCCGCTTTGAGACGCTCGATTTCCGCAATCAGTACAGCATGTGTCTGCTTATTGAGTTTGAAACCAAAAGCTAGGACAAGTGAAATAACGAGCAATCCGCCTGTTCCTATAAAAAGCGTACTGGAAATGGTCATAAGAGCTTCCGGGCTCTGGATAAGCTGCCCTTTGATAAAGCCGCCCTCCTGCAAAACCACACCTACAACAAAAGTTGCAATAGCAACCGTAGTTTTCCGTGAAAACGTCATAACTGCAGCAAAAAGGCCCTCACGGCGTTTCCGGCAAATAAGCTCATCCACATCTGGGATAAACGGAAATACATTCCACGGCGTAAAATCAAGAATCTGACGGCCAATCTGATAAAACAATCCAATGACATAAAGAAGTAAAAGCTTCGAGGACGGATCATATACATATACAGCAAACATACCTGCCAAACAGGCCAGCATAGTCGTATACGAAACCTTATAAAGATTGCCCGGGCCAATCTTGACAAGCAGGAAACCAGAAGCAATCGTTGTCGGTATTCCAATCAGGCTCAACGATAATATATCTGCAGCGTTAGCAGAGGAAAGATTCATGCAATAGACTATAAAGAAAACAAACACGGCATTATAGGTATCCTTCCCCGTAAAGGAACAAAGATATATCAGCAAATGTTGGCGAAATGCCCGGACCTTCAGAGTCGATATATAGTCCTTTGCTACCTGCACCGTATCATGATATTTCTGCGAAAGTGTTCTGGACGGGTTCTCCTGCAACATTTCTTCCTTCATCTTATCGGTAAGTTCACGTTCCCAGGTAACCTTATAACTGATAAATATGCATACCGCAAACAAAATAGCAAAAATGATTCCATTCAGGGTATATGCGTAAGAATTTTGTTCGCCAAAAAAACGGATAAGGATAGATGGCACAAAAGTGGCTAAAAAAACGCCCGTTGAGGAAATAAACATACGGCAGGTAGACAGCTTCGTCCTGTCCGTAAAATCTGTCGTCATCTCAGAAGGCAGCGTCTCCCAAGGGATCAGCACCATAGCAGCAATAATTTCAAAAGCCAGATAGCAGGTAAGATAATACCAATAGCTCATGCCCGTTACCCAAAGCATTGCATAAACAGCCATCAGCGGTGCGCCTATCAAAAGGAAGAATCTGCGGCGGCCAAAACGTTTACCTAACGGATTCTTAAAGAAATTATCCGTGATGCTGCCAATGGAAAGGCTGACAATCGCATCCACGATACGGGCAATTGCTACGATAGAAGCTGCTTCAACCGGCGTCAGGCCTACATACGTCGTATAGAAAAACAGCAGCCATGCACCGATAATGGTAAAGGCGCCTCCTCCCATGAGATCTGTTAGTCCGTACCCTATACTAATTGGAATCGTAACTTTTCTTTTCTTTATAGACATTATTTGTTCCTCCTCAAAATTTTTACATGCCAATCAAGTCAAATTGCTCAAAGGAAACCATTACTTCATAATCTTTTTTCTGACAAGGGTATTTTACCTGCACGGTTTTCAGCGTCTGGCTGTAATACCAGCCAGACCGGGCCTGCTCAAACTTCACCCGGTGTAGGAAATGCGGCAGTCTTCTTCCATCGACCGTAACCCAGTAAGGTGATTTGTCACGCCGGATGACTTCCATGAATATATCCTGTAACGGCGAAGTATAGCTGCCTTCGGATTGGAAACGTATGGCTACGCATTCCCCCGCAGCTGCCTCTATACGCGTCCTGCGAAAAACACCTTTTTCATAGTCAAGTGAGCTGCCGTCATCCTCATAAAGCGTAAATTGTGCGTCATGATCCGGCGCTACCAAAAGGTGCAGGGATGTTACCTCATCTGCATGCAGATTGCCGATTGTATTGCCCGCCAGCAGCAGTATCGAACCGCCGCGCAGGAAGAGCGGTATGCTGGATAAATCCACAGGGACTTCAATGATCTGTCCGCCCTCATATTTTTCTCTTGTATAAAAATCATAAAAGACTTCACCCGCTGGCAAATAAACCCTGCGTACTACAGCTCCCTTATCCACGACATTCGCCACCAGCAGGCTGTCACCCAGCATAAAGTCCACACCCTCATCATAGCAGCGGCTGTCTTGTTGGAATGCCGCAAACATAGGCTGCATTATAGGCAACCCTGTCACATGTGCACGTGCCATAAGAGAATAAGCATAGGGAATCAGCTTATAGCGGAACTGAATAGCCTCCTGGATATATTTCTTGCTCCGGCTGTACATCCATGGCTCAGTAACCGTATTATCCGTATTCGTGGAATGAATCGAAAATCTCGGTTGGAATATGCCGTTTTGTACCCAGCGTACAAAAAGCTCCTCCTCAGGTGCCGGGCCGTAGAAGCCACCGATATCACATCCCTGATTCGCTACGCCGCTTACACTCATACCCAGGATTGTCGCAATATTATATTTCAGCGCATCCCAACAGGTGAGATTGTCTCCGGCCCAGGTCTGCGCATACTGCTGGATGCCACTGTACCCTGAACGGCAGACGATATACGGCCGTTTTCCAGAGAAAGTTTCACGGATAGCTTCCTCTGTAATGCGGCACATGAGATTGGGCATGACTGCCTTTAACTGGCCGATAGTGCCGCCCACGCCTTCAAAACTTACACAGCTGTCCTTATCTACCAGGCTGTCGTATTCGCAATTGTCATTCCATACAGAACTTGTTCCTATTTCCAAGACCTCTTTTTTTAGATACTGTTTCCAGACCGCACGCGTCTGCGGTGAAGTAAAATCAGCGAACAGCCCCTTGCCTCCCCACCAGGTTCCCTCAGCAAAGCCTGTACCATCGGCTTTTTTTACGAAAATATCCTTTTCCTTAAGAGCTTCCAACAACGGATGCATAAGCAGCAATCCCGGCTTCACATTTGGGGAAACCGTTACTCCACGGGACTCCATCTCCGCAAAAAACTTCTGTGGCTCAGCAAAACGCCTGCGGTTCCAGGTAAAAACACATCGCTTATTTTCCGGCTGCACTGTATAGCCACTCGACAGCTGAAAACCATCAATAGGGATGCCCTCTTCCTTATTTGTATCAATAAAACCTTCGATCGCTTCATCCGCTTTTTCATCAAGCTCCGAATAATACATGGAAGAACCAAGATATCCGAGCGCGTAGCGTGGCAGCATGGCTGATTTTCCGGTAAGATCCGTATACCGCTCTATGACCTCCGCAACCTTCGGACCTGCAATGAAAAATAAATCAATATCTCCGCCATCTGCGCGATAACGGCTGTACGGCTTCCAATAATTGCGTTTCTCCCGTCCCATATTGAAATCACATTCGCTGGTATTATGGTAAAAATACCCTGCTGCTTTATGTGTGGAACGATTCAGTTTGATGTAAAAGGGAATATGCTTATAAAGCGAATCTGTATGCTTCGGATCATACCCCATAGCATCTCCCGGGCTCATGGTCATAAAGCGGCCTCGCTTATTGATCCCGCCGCTTTTTTCGCCAAAACCATAGAAACAGTCGTCCGGAAAAATCTCGCTCGTATGGATGCGGCGGTGGTTGCTGTCTTCCATATAGCAAAGATCCGCAATATCCGCATGCAGACATGTCCCAACGGAATCGTAAATAGAGATCCGCAGCGGCTGCTTGTCAATGACGACTCTGAGTTTTTCCCCTTGCAGAACAAAATCAGATGCTGTCTCGGTAAGTTCTGCCTGACTGCCCTGCACCCGTCGGCGCTGTCCGGAAAACAATGCGTCCAGACGGTCTTCCCAGGCTGTAAGCATAAGCGAGTACGATGCTTCAGCAAAATCACCATCAAAACCTGCGCGTATACGTACGATATCATTCGTAAGGAACCAAAGATGCATGCATACACCATTTGTTTCCACAACAAAATAATTATTCTCTTTATACACCCGAATTGCGGTATTACAAATTATCATAAAAATCTTCCTTTTTGAATTACTATTGTGCACGAATTCAATTTTATCTATTTTTTATAGATATAACTACGTAAAATTTGTCGCAATTAGCTTTTTTTCAACGTATCTTGCTTTTTTTAATTTTCTCACATATACTAGTACACTAGAAAGCAAGTTTTGCGAAGGGAAGTTTTCCTATGATAGACAATGCACGTTCCATGCTCGAAGAAGGACGTCATATCGCCAGTGAACGCATTGCCGGCGTCAATGATAACCTCCATATATCCCATTACCATGAATTTTATGAGATTTACTATCTGGAATCCGGTGAACGCTACCATCTCATCGAAGACCAGCTCTATCATCTTACGCCAGGGCAGTTCATTATCTTCAAGCCATACATGCTCCATCGGTCCTATGGTGACAAAGATATGCCCTTCTGCCGCTTGCTCATTTATTTCCGCTCGGGAGCTCTGCTCTCACCTAAACTCGATGCTGTCATGCAGGCTGCTTCCGGCGCCTATCAGCTCTCGGCACAGGATAACACCATTTTTTACCAATGCATGAACCGCATCCTCCTGGAACAGAAGTCGCCGCAGCAATTCCACGCAGAATATCTCTCCAGTCTTCTGAATACAATGCTCATCCACCTGTTGCGCAGCAAGAAAGATCCTGTCGAGCAAAATAAAAAAAATCGCGTTACCAAGGTCATCAGCTATCTCTCCAAACATTACGCCGAAAGCATGAGTCTTCAGGAACTTTCGCGACAATTCTATGTGAGTCCATATCACCTCTGTCGGGAGTTCAAACTTTATGCAAACGTTACCATCATCCAGTATCTCAATGCCGTGCGCATCATCGAAGCGCAAAAAATGCTGCTTTCGACGAAAAAAAGCATCACACAGATCAGCAGCGAAGTAGGTTTTGACAGCATTACCCATTTCGAGCGTGTTTTCAAAAAAATAACGGGCAGCACACCACGTGCCGCCCGCAAAATCAATTTATGACGGAAGGCCTCATGGCGGGACGCGTCCTGCCATGAGGCCTTCTTCTGTGATAAAATTCTATTTTCCCGGTACAGTCTTCCGTTTGCATTTATAACCAACATAAATGAATAACAGCCATACAGGAGCCAGATAAATCGCTATGCGAAAATCGTCCATTGTCATCATGACCAGCGCAATCATAACGAAATACGCTATGCCGATATAATTTGTATACGGGAAAAACGGCATTTTATACGTGAGCTTCGCCACTTGCTCTGGACCGATATGCCGGCGAAATTTCATCTGCGTTATAAGAATCAGGATCCAATTAATAAGTGCCGCTACTGTAGCAATCGACATAACATAACCGAATATCCTGCCCGGCATGAGCATATTCAAAACCACGACGACAGCAACAAATACAGAGGATGTCAAGACCGCCGCATAAGGCACTCCATTAGATGAAAGCTTTCTCAAAAACGCTGGTGCATTCTCCTGCAGCGCCAGTCCGTGCAGCATACGCGCATTGCTGTAAAGGCAGCTATTATAAGCGGAAAATACTGCCGTAAGTACAATGATATTCAAAAGTGTTGCTGCACCGGATATCCCAAGCTTCATGAATATCTCAACAAACGGACTGCCCTCAAGTCCGACCTTATTCCACGGATAAAGCGTAACAAGTACAAACATGGACCCTACATAAAAAATCACGATTCTGCCAATAATAAGATTTACCGCCTTAGGAATCGTCGTCGCAGGATGTTCTGCCTCGCCCGCAGCAATGCCAATAAGCTCCGTGCCGCCAAAAGCAAAGGTCACGACCACAAAAGACAACAGTACCCCATAAATACCATTTGGCATAAACCCACCATAATTCACAAGATTACCGAAGCCCACAGGTTCGCCAACGCCTGTGCCAAAGAGAATAATGAGCAGCCCAAACAAAATCATGAAAATAACCGCCATGACCTTTACCAATGCGCCCCAGAATTCCACCTCACCAAAAGCCCTCACATTTATAAGATTAATTGCGTTGACCAGCAAAAATAATATAAAACCTGAAACCCATACAGGCAGATCCGGGAACCAAAAATTCATATAAATTCCTACGACAGAAACCTCCACCATAGATATCGCCACATAATTGAACCAATAATTCCAGCCGGACAAGAATCCCGGAAAATCCCCCCAATATTCATACGCATAAGTACTGAAAGAACCTGATACCGGATTAAATACACTCATCTCCGACAAAGCCCGTACCACCAGATAAATGAACAGCCCACCAATAAGATACGAAACCATAATAGCCGGCCCCGCGAGCTGGATAGCGCTCGCCGAACCGTAGAACAACCCGGTACCGATTGCGCAGCCCAAGGCTATCATCTGTATATGCCGTTCCTTCAGCACACGCTTCAATCCCTCTTTATTTTCTTCCATATTACCGCCTCTTCTTTCCCGGAATCCACAAATACCCCGGCAATAACCATTGTCACCGGGGTACAGCCAAAATTCTTCCTATAATAAACAACCATTTTACATAGTATTCAGTATAGCACTTCGGCACATGTTGTCAATGAAGTCCAGCTGCCCTCACAATTTTGCCGGTGTAGGTTTGTCAAACATATGTTACAGAAGATTTAAGAACTTCATTGGGTGATTTCCAGCTTAAAGGAGGCATAGAAAACTCATTGTATTGCCTGTTGCAGACAATATGCTGCTTTTGGAAATCATCAAAAGAAGAAAAGGCGTAATCTGCGTAAAAGTACGCATTATCTTTTCGGTAAGATCGCTCAAATTTTCCGTTATGCCTTTCATAAAAAAGAATTTCGTAAATCAATAAATGGGAGAAAGAACCATCTTATTGAAACGCTCCTTCTTTTTCCCATTTATTTACAATTCATGTTATAACCCAAAGTCTATAAAACTTAAATAATTTCACACCCAATTTCTTTTAATTTTTCGTCTACCCATGGTCGAATATAAGTTCCTTCATTGAACATAGTCTCTATAATTCTATGTTCTTTTTCACTAACTTTTTTGGTTTGTGCTGCTATAAATTCAGCATCCTCAGGTTTAATAATAACAATTCCGTCCCCATCACCTACGATGATATCGCCTGGGCATACAGTTTTACCCCCAATTGATATAGGTGTGTTTATTTCCCCAGGGCCATTTTTATATGGCCCATTTGGAGTTACACTTTTTGCATATATAGGAAAATCTAATTTTACCAAAGCATCTGCATCACGCACACTGCCATCGACTACTACACCGGCGAGGTTTCTCTTCTTACAATAGGTGAGCATTAGCTCTCCCAATATTGAACGATTTGTATCACCACCTGCATCAATCATAACAACATCGCCAGGTTGAGCCATATCTATCGCTTTATGAAACATTAGGTTATCACCTTCTGGAACTTTTACAGTGAACGCAATTCCTAATAATTTTACCTTATTGAATGGTTTTATCATTGAATCTACTGCTGCAATTCGATTCATACAATCATCAATATTGGCAACTGGCAAATTCCTAAATAATTCTACTATTTTTTGATTTGGTCTTTTAAAATCTCTGATAATTTTACATCCAACGTTTCCCATCTTACCTCTCCTTATATAGAATTTTTATAAGACTCACCCACAAACCAGCTTGACTCCCAGCTTGCAATTCCCAACAACAAAATCGTCTTCAACTACCAACCATCTCAAAACCTTTTCTATCATCGTAACAACCTCCTTGAGAGAAGCCAAAGAGGTTACACAAGTAATGGCAAATACAACCTTACTCATCATAGTTCAATGGTGGTAAAACTTTTTCCCATTTAGCCACTACCACAGTAGCCACTGTATTGCCTACTACATTAGTCGCTGTTCTGCCCATATCAAGAATACGATCTACGCCGAGAATTAAGGCTACTCCCTCTATTGGCAGACCAAATGCAGCTACTGTCCCTGCAATGGTAATAAGTACAGCACCCGGAACGGCCGCCATACCTTTAGTAGCCAGTATAAGTGTAAGAACTAGCATTAATTGCTCTCCCAGATTCATAGGAATACCATACACTTGAGCGATAAATACTACAGCCAATGATGAATATAACGTTCCTCCATCCAGATTAAATGAGTAGCCAGTAGGTAACACGAATGTTACTATATATTTTGGAATTCCTATTTTCTGCAACCGTTCTAACAGGAGTGGAAGTGCCGTTTCACTAGAAGCAGTCGAAAAAGCCAGCAAAAGCGGTTCTTGGACAGCCTTCAGCAATTGGAGAAGATTCATTCGCGTAATAAGCGAAGCCACCACACATAAAATCAGAATGAACACTACCAAAGCAAAGTACAGCGATAGAATTAATTTAGCAAGCGGTACCAGCATTACCAAACCATACTTTCCTACTGTATAGGAAATTGAAGCAAACACACCAATAGGGGCAAACTTCATCACATAATTCGTAAAGGGGAACATAATATGCATAATACTATCCGCTAATTTTATTGCTGGTTCGCCAAACTTGCCGGCTGCTACCGTAGCTATACCAAAGAAGGTAGAGAAAAAGACTATTTGCAGTAAACTGCCCTTCGCCATAGAATCAACTATATTAGTAGGTACGATATTAACCAACATTTCGGTCATGTCAATCGTTTTTTTAGCAGCTGCACTAACCGTACTTGTATCACCAACAGCCGCGATATTAATACCAGAGCCAGGCTGCAGTACATTGACAACTATAAGACCGACAATCAAAGCTACTGTAGTAGCACATTCAAACCAAATTAATGTTTTAATGCCTAACCGACCCAGTTGTTTAAAATCGCCAGTACCTGCAATACCAATGACCAAAGCACTAAAAACAAGTGGAACTACAATCATTTTGATCATCCGAAGAAAAATATCGCCGATAGGTTTAAGATCTATGCCCCATAGTGGAAAAACGTGCCCAAAAACGACTCCGAGAATTAGGCCAATCATTATCTGAGTAGCAATCCCCATACCCTTCTTCTTTCCTTCTGCCATTTCATCGTCTCCTTCATATTGATTTTTAATTTTGCGTTACCTCTCCAGAAGATGCTTCATGATTTAGAATTTTGCATCGTTTTTTTCTAGCTCTCCCCCTACTTTTAAAAACAATGATTTTCAAAAGTAGTTCTATAACTACTACTAATAAAGAATCGCGAATATCTTATAGAAGTATTTTAATATTGTAAATATACTGTCTGACTAGATTATATCTCAGGTGATTAATATCATAAAATTCTTATTATTGTATTATAAAATCTAATTTCCCGATTTTTTGAAACCTAAAGAAAAAGCTATTGGTACATAGCCAATAGCCTAATTGTATACAAAAACATACGTGCATAATAATATAACGAAGACCTCCCCAGATTGGTTTTATGAGATAACAATCGCATCACTTAAGTAAATACAAGTTTTTAAAATAACTCAAAAATTTTGCTATTAGAAGTTTTTTTAGTGCCACTGGTTAAAGAGTCCACTCGGATTCATCATATGCAGGACTGGGGAAAAATGATTATGGAACACCACTCCAACGGCCTGCCTGCACGTGAATTCATACGACAACATAATGTCAAGGAGGGTTCATACTACTGCTGCTCGTTCTGCAAACACCTAGAAAATGTCCGTTTCAATAGCTGAACTCTCAGAAAGCGGCTCGGCATATATCCAATCAGCATCTCAGCGGCTCATCCCACCAGTTGTATATAAAAAGCAAAACACCTGTAAACCACCGAAATTGTTGGTTTTACAGGTGTTGAGCAATATAATATAAATAATGAATTCAAAAAAACATGACAAGGAAAAACGCCAAAAGAATTGTGTCGGCTTCGAAAGTAAGAACCGCTACCTTCATCAGAAAATCAATGTATCCCGTGACAATATTTTGTTACACCAGTTGGAAAAGACCATCGTTTCTTTCCATGCTGACCAACCAGACCTCTTCAGTTGAGGGGAGATTAAAGTCAAGGCCAGCCCCCCGATTTCATGGTGCCTCAGTGAAAACACCTTAGCGGCAGCCTTTTTCTATGCGTTATGTTATCTGCATTTACAAAAGTGTAGATTGTAGCAGTAGCTCGAATTTTCAATCATTTATTCTTTTCATCTCTCTCTTGAATAAAATCAGGAAACACAGTATTGAGATATGAATCTAAAATGCTGATTCCCTCTAAAGCACTATCTTTAGTAAATTTTGACTGAATTTTATAACATATTCGTTTAGGAGGAGCATCTTCCAGCTGATAATATGTAAACGAATCCAAAGACGCTACTTTTTGAGCAATACACAATGGAACAATAGCCCAAGCCCCTTCTTGATTTAACAGAGGTAGTAAGAGCTGCGCCGTGTCAATTTGCAATAGCGGATAGCCTCTTTCTCCTTTCCAATGTTCATACCATGTATGAAAAAGCGAATCACCCTCAAAAAATATTTCTCTCGCAAAATCGAGTTGATCAGGACTAATAAGTTCATTGCAAACCCCAGGTGACCTTTCCCTTCGTAATAGCACCCGTTGTTCCGTGTAAAACTTATGAACAACAATATTTTTCATTGTCAAATCTACTAGCGGGAACGCAACATCAATTTCACCTCGATCAACCTGCAGATAAAGTTCTGTTGAATTATGAGTTTGGATGCGAAGATTCATTGCCGGTTTACGTTCACGCAATGCTTGATATAGCGGAGGAAAGAAAAAAGTATGAAAAGTATCCACTGCTCCAACGGAAAGAGTTGGATTGTTCGTTCGAGAACGAATCTGTTTTGCATCAATAGCAAGTTTCTCCCATCTCTTTGCTATTGTTAAGAACTCCGCTCCATAATTAGTTAATGCTAAGGATCTGACACCACGTGAACGTTCTATTAACCTCACGCCTACCTCACGCTCTAGTTCTGTCAGGCGATGACTGAACGTGGACTGAGAAATAAACAAGGAATTGGCAGCTTCAGTCAAACTGCCATACTGTACAATAGCAAGAAATGCTTCAATTTCTAGTGTGTCCATGTGTTCTCCTCATCTTCGATATCATCTCCTACCAATAGACATTAGAAGGTTATGATCCACTAGTCTAAAAATGCTGGGTGATAATGAGCTATCACTTTCTATTTTATTATACTCTACCTTACTTATTCATGTAACTTCCAAAATCCACTGCAATGCCAATGAAAACAAGCCTTACACGGTTTATTTATATGCACTCACTGGGTGAAAGTAAACACGCATACAAAAAAGGCTTCAACTTTATTAAAATGTATGCATCCAAAAGCACAAACGGCAAAGAAAAAACCTTCATATCTAGTTTAGCGAATTTACATTTACAAAGCAACATGAAAATAAAAATGAATTTTAATATTATGTAACTTTAAAATAGATAGGTTGCAACATTAAAGAAAGCACTTCGCTGTATTATGTTTTATTGACTAGGAAAAACTGTACAGAAATAACGCTTTTCCATAATCAGCATAACACAAGACATCAAAGTATCGTCTATCTGTTCTTGTATACGCAAGGAAGGTATGGCTAATCTGTAACTTATGTTTGACAAACCTACCATCCGGCTGTCCTCACAATTTTGCCGGTAGCTTTTTACATAAATTTACGATATAATCCCTTATAGTATTATCTTTTCCTGTTATAAGGAAGTAACAGGGGCTTCTATATTGACAATCCTTACAAACCATGTTAATATTCAAAACATATAGGAATACAATGAATTAAACAAAGAAAAGAGCGACGGTTATGATCAAGCTTTCTCATATTGAAAAGACCTATGACAGCCCCGCCGGTCCTGTCAAAGCTCTCAAGGGCATCGACCTTGAGATCGCCCGCGGAGAAATTTATGGTATCATCGGTCTAAGCGGTGCCGGCAAATCGACACTCATACGCTGCATCAACATGCTCGAACGTCCGACAAGCGGCACAGTCACCATCGACGGTCAGGATATCACCGCCATGGACGAAAGCTCGCTGCGCCAGGCACGTAAAAGCATCGGCATGATTTTTCAACATTTCAATCTGTTATCTTCCGCAACGGTATATGATAACATTGCTTTTCCACTGCGCCTCGGCCATATATCCGAAAAGGATGTTCGTGCAAAGGTTGCACCGCTTTTGGAGCTGGTAGGGCTCACAGACAAAGCGCACCAATATCCCGCACAACTTTCCGGCGGTCAGAAACAACGCGTTGGTATCGCCCGCGCCCTGGCCAGCGAACCGAAGGTATTGCTGTGTGATGAAGCCACCTCGGCGCTCGACCCGCAGACAACAAAATCGATTCTTGAACTTATTCGTAACATCAATCAGAAGCTGTCTCTTACAGTTGTCGTCATCACGCATGAAATGCAGGTAATCAAGGATATCTGTGATAAGGTTGCCGTGATTGAAAACGGCGTCATCGCCGAACAGGGTAACGTGCTGGAAATATTTACAAATCCTCAAAAACCTATCACCAAGGAATTCATCAGCGTACTCCTGAGCAATTCCCTGCCTGCGGCCTTTCGCGGCAATGAGATTTCTCCGAAACCAGTTCCCGGAAGCTATCTGCTGCTGCGGCTCACCTTCATTGGTGAATCTGCCGATGAACCGGTTATTGCAGGCATGATTCGTGAACATCATATCGAAGTCACGATGCTGTTTGGCACACTTGACCAGATCAAGAATACGCCTTATGGCCGAATGATCATAGGTGTTACAGGCGACGAAGCAGAAATCCAGCGTGCGCTCGACTATCTGACCGAACGCGATTTGAAAGTGGAGGTGATTGGTTATGTCCAGCGACATGCTTCCGTTGCTCAGTAAGGCTTTAGGCGAAACTGTTTATATGGTTGTTATCTCTATGATCATTGCAACACTTATCGGTATCCCGCTCGGCGTGTTGCTGCACACAACCGCCAAAAAACAGATTCTCGCATGCCGAAATTTTAATCGTATACTTGCCAGCATCGTAAATGCTGTCCGTTCCATTCCGTTCATTATTCTCATGGTCGCGATTATACCATTGACCCGCCTTATCGTGGGCAGTTCGATTGGCACAACCGCCGCTATGGTCCCTCTGGTGATCGCTTCGGTACCATTCATTGGCCGTCAGGTTGAAACCTCACTCAAGGAAGTTCCTGAGGGCATTGTTGAAGCCGCTCTTTCCATGGGTGCTACCCCGCTGCAGATCATCCAGCGCGTTCTCCTGCCGGAGGCTATGCCGGGAATTATCGCACAGCTCACGACTGTGATCATCAGTCTTGTCGGCGAATCCGCTATGGCCGGAGCTATCGGCGGCGGCGGACTCGGTGACCTCGCCATCCGTTATGGCTACCAGCGTTTCCGCCCGGAAATCATGCTGGCAACCGTTA
Organism: Megamonas sp. UBA1796; assembly: GCA_002319795.1. Taxonomy (GTDB): domain Bacteria; phylum Bacillota; class Negativicutes; order Selenomonadales; family Selenomonadaceae; genus UBA1796. The sequence goes on along the minus strand of DCFU01000013.1, from coordinate 83,984 downwards.
TCATCCTTATTGTCCTCGTCCAAATCGTACAGTTTGCCGGCAACAGGCTGGCAAAAAAACTGAATAAGAAATAAAGGAGTGTTCCTCATGAAAAAATTACTTGTACTCATCACCTCACTGCTGCTGATTGTATTTGCTGCAGCAGGCTGCGGCAGCGATACCAAGCAGGCATCGACTTCTTCCTCTGCTGCTGGTTCCCCCAAGGTTCTCAAAGTTGGCGCAACCGCCGTACCGCATGCAGAAATTCTCGAGGTCGTAAAGCCGTTGCTGGCAAAACAGGGCATTGACCTCCAAATCGTCGAATTCAGTGACTACGTACAGCCGAATCTCGCACTCAATGACAAAGAACTGGACGCAAATTTCTTCCAGCATGAACCATATCTCAAAAATTTCATGGAAGAGCATAAAAATGTCAAGCTCGCAAATGCAGGCGGCATACATATCGAACCAATGGGCATCTATTCGAAGAAAATAAAGAATCTCGATGAGCTCAAGGACGGTGCTTCTATCGCAATTCCGAACGACCCTACCAATGAAGGACGCTCGCTTCTGCTTTTGGAAAAAGCCGGTCTCTTGAAGCTCAAAGACGGCATCGGTGTCAAAGCTACAGTACAGGATATTACCTCGAATCCGAAGAACTTCAAGTTCCAGGAAGTCGAAGCCGCACAAGTTCCACGTACACTTGACGATGTAGATGCTGCTGTCATCAACACGAACTTCGCTATGCAAATAAATCTTGTACCGACAAAGGATGCACTCTTCATGGAAGACAGCACCTCTCCTTATGTCAACATCGTTGCTGTCCGCGAAGGAGATCAGGATCGCCCTGAGATTCAGGCTCTTTTAACGACTTTGAAATCCCAGGAAGTCAAAGATTTCATTAACGATAAATATAAAGGCGCTGTTGTCCCTGCTTTTTGATGATTGAGTTCCCCTAAATTTAATAAAAACACCCCGCGGAAAAATCCGGCTTACTTCGCCGATTTTCCTGCGGGGTGTTTTTTTATCGCAAAATACATCTTCTATAAAGAACCAGAAGCCATGAGAGTTTCAATATCCGCCCGCAATATTTTCATGGCCATAACAATATCTTTTTTCTCAATATAATCTATAACCGCCAAATGCAGATTCATACTCGCATCATGCTTTGTCTGTACAAAATAAACCGTCTGAATATAGAGTGCGTTTTCCAGACTCTCATACGCGTACGCATTCTGATACATCGAGAACAGTTTTAAGTGAAACTCACAATTGTACTTCCAGTGCGCCATAAAATCATGCTCCGGGCAGGCAGCATATTGCGCGCAAATCGTCCGCAGTGTTTCCAAACACTCCTGATCTATAGCTGAAAAATAGCGTTCTAAAAAAGCAGGTTCTGTAACAGACCGGAATTTTTCAAGTTCCATCATATAATCGCGATCTGGCTGAAGAATCTTATATCCCTGCCGCGGAATACTGATCAAAAATTTCTTTCCCGTTAATTGAAGCAATGCTTCCCTAATTGGAGCACGGCTCACTTGATACTTCTCCATAAAGAATTTTTCCGTTAAAATCATATCAGGAGAATACACTCCCTTGATAATATCAGTAAATAAAGCTTCATATACCTGATCCTTTAAAGTAGTTGCATACCCATTCGCCATGATCCATCTCCTCTGTTATTATAGCTTAATTATACTCCGGAAAAATTTTGAAAGTCAAGCTATCCACACAACTTTTCGTTTCTGATATGATTACGACTTTGTATATAATTATAATATATCCGTATTATTTATACATTTTTTGCTTAATACTATAAAAATAAGCGAAAATTGATTGTTTTCGCAAAAGTTGTTGCATTCTTTTTTATGTCGTGATATGATTACAGTATGAGCTCAAGTGATATAACTAGATAAATCGTAAAACATCATTCCTTATATCTCAGTGTTAACACATATTTCATTAATCATATCAGGAGGGTGAAGCATGATTGAAAATGAATCAAAATTTAATGACAATGAAATGGTAAATGTACGGCGCAGCGCTACCGAGCATCGTGCGACCTGGACAGGATTAACGTATGTAAAGGCCCGCGAGGCAGGCGAAGCAGCCTCTGTCGAAAAATTTATCCGCGAAGCAATTGCCACCACCGGACAGCTGCAAGGTGCGGAACTAAAGGCTGCTTGTCCACAACCTGACGATTTAAGCAGTTTTGGTGATATTTTTCTGCCGCCAGACGTTGCAAAAACTTTCGAGCTTGAATTCAAACACAAAACAGAAACATTGCTGGAAATGGACTTTCATTACTGCCCACTATTAAAAGCCTGGCAAAAATTGGGATTTGACGATAAAACCTGTGAAAAATTATGTGATATGGCAATGGATGGGGATAGGAATATCGCCGAAGCTATGGGGTATGGCTTCAAGTTGGGGGATACCATCGCCCACGGCTGCAAAACCTGCCATATCACCTACTTCAAAAAATAAACTTTGGATAAAGGAGTATCGGCCTTGGAAAAGAAACAATACGATAATTATCTGAATATACTAAATGAAGAACTGGTTCCAGCCATGGGATGTACAGAACCTATTGCCGTTGCTTTAGCAGCCGCCAAAGCCCGTGATGTTCTAGGCTGCATGCCAGAACATATCACGATGCACTGCAGCGGGAATATCATCAAAAATGTAAAAGGCGTTATTGTTCCAAATTCCGGCGGCAAAAAGGGTATTGCACCTGCAGCTATTTTAGGTGTCCTGGCAGGAAAATCCGAAAAATTATTGGAGGTTATCGCCGATGCCGATGATACTGCCATTGCAAAAACCTATGAACTGTGTGAACAAAACTTTTGCACCTGTACCTTAGCAGCTGACGAAGAAAATCTCTATATACGAGCAGAGCTGACACATGCGTCCGATAAAGTGGCGGTTGAAATCCGCACAAACCACAGCCACATCTCCCTCATAGAAAAAAACGGCTCAGTTCTTTTTTCGCAACCGGATATTTCTGCCGTGCACATGGGAGATAAAAGCAAGTTGAACCTTCCAGACATATTTAGTTTTGCAAATGAAGTCCGGATAGATGATGTGAGTTCTCTGCTCCAGCGTCAGATTGAGTATAATTCTGCCATTTCCCACGAAGGCCTGGTACACAACTGGGGCGCCGGTGTTGGCCGGACTCTGCTGGCTGCAGGCGGAACGGAAGATGTACGCATGCGCGCAAGAGCTGCCGCTGCTGCTGGTTCCGATGCACGTATGAATGGCTGTTCCCTGCCAGTCGTTATCAATTCCGGCAGCGGCAATCAGGGAATAACCTGCACCATGCCCTTGGTCATCTATGCAAAAGAGCTTGGTACTTCCAAGGAAAAACTTTACCGTGCTTTAGTATTGGTAAATCTTCTGGCCCTGCATCAAAAATTCTTTATTGGAAATCTATCCGCATTTTGCGGAGCCGTATCCGCCGGTGCCGCTGCCGGATGTGGCATTGCCTATCTGCATGGTGCCGAAAATGATGTCATTGAACGCACTTTAATCAACGCAATCGGCAACGTTGGCGGCATCGTCTGCGATGGAGCCAAAGCATCCTGTGCTGCCAAGATTTCCAGTGCTGTAGATGCAGGAATTCTAGGCTATGAAATGGCCAAAAACAATCGTTGTTTCCCCTTTGGGGAGGGATTAGTAGAAAAAGATGCCGAGCAAACCGTTCAGAACATCGGCCGTATGGGCCGCATTGGCATGAGGGCTACCGACGTGGAGATTCTGAACATTATGCTGGGAGCATAATCATCGATAATTAAATGCACAATAAGCAGAGCAGCTAAAATAGATACCTATAACCAAAAAGGCCAAGGGTGATGATTAGCTGCTCTTTGCTTATCTGAAAAGCTCTCACGAAACTGATTTTACCATGACAGGAGATGTTATAATGGATAACAATACGGTACATTTAAAAAAAGTCTTCATTCTTGCAGGCGCAATTTGCGCATATTGGATTGGGGCCGGTTTTTCAACGGGCCAGGAGGTTCTGCAGTTTTTTGCTGTCAACGGTATCAACGGCATCTGGGCTGCGTTTCTCTGCTGTATTCTCACCTGCATATTCTCCTATACTTTATGGAATTTAGGCCAAAGAGAAAATTTTGCGAGTCCCTATGATGTTTTTGAGTATTATTGCGGCAGATATCTGGGACAGGTTTATATCTGGTTCAGTGTTATTCTAAGCTATGGCATTTTCGTTGTGATGATGGCTGGCGGCGGAGCTACGATTCATCAGTATTTCGGATTTCCAACATATCTTGGAACGGGCTTCATCGGCATCTTATCTCTGCTGACTGTTTTGCTGGGTGTAAACAGATTAATCGGCATCATCGGTGTCATCGGACCAATCAAGATTCTCTTTGTTGTTATCATCGGGATAGCTGCACTTTTTTCAGCCATCGGTCAGCCTTCTTTGCTTGTGGAAGGGGATCAGCTGATGCCAACCTCAGGCTTTGAATCTGCTTCAGGTAACTGGGCATGGTCAGGTGCTCTCTACGCTTTTCTGGCTCTCATGATGAGCATCCCATTTCAGGTAACCTGCGGCAGCCAGGCCGCCAGCAAACGTGAAGCACGTATTGGCGCTATCTCCGGCGGGATTCTGTTCACGATAGCCATCGTCTTTCTGGTTCTGGCCGAAATCGTCTACCACGCACTGATCGTAGGGCAGCAGGTTCCGACCCTGGCAATCGCGAATCATGTTTCTCCGCTTCTCGGACTAGCCTTTTCTATCATTATCGTACTTTGTATCTATTCAGCTGTAGCCTCTGTTCTTCTCATGGTTGTCCGCAAATTTTCCGTAGATAAGACAAAAACCTTCAACGTCACAGCCGTTATACTCACAGCCATCGGCATGTTCTTTGGCAGCATCATCCCTTTTGACAAGTTAGTGAATCTGCTTTTTCCCATCACTGGCTACGCCGCCATTCTTTTTGCTATACTCATGCTGGTAAAGGAAGTACGACGCCAAAATACCTCCGCCATACTCACCGGACACCCCGAAAAAGATACAGTTTCCAAAGAATAACTACACCATCTTGATGGTTTATATAAAACCCTCACAGAAAAGGGCCGTTCTGAAGAAGAACGGCCCTTTTCTCACCCTGCACGCCTGCCTGCTATGTGCACAGACTCCGCCTGACAGCGCGCCCCCGCGAAACGCACTGCAGCCTCTGCGAGCACCTGCGTGGCATCGATGAAATCTCCATCAAGATGGTACGTACGGACAGCCAGCGGCATTTCCGTACAACCCAGAACAAAGCTTTCTACACCACGTGCTTCCATATGGCGCAGCATCTGTACAAAAGGCTCCACAGGATAGCTGGTACAGCCCGCCTTAACACCGTTAAAAATAATATCCTGACAAAGGTTCTGCCCATCTGCATCCGGTTCTATAAGTTCCAGCCCAAACCGCAGAAACATTTTTCTATATATCCCGGATGCATAAGTTCCGGCGGAGGCCAGCAACCCCGCACAACCTATCTGTTTTTTCCGGCAATAGCGAGCCGTTTCTTCGATCATATCAATAAAAGGCACCTGCAGCTGCGGCCGCAGCTCCGGCAAAAAATAATGTGCTGTATTGCATCCCATGACAAGCACATCCGCCCCCTCCCGGGTAAGCCGCTGTACCGATGCCAGCATCTGTGGCACAGGAGATGGTCCTGTGCCGCAGATAGCGGCGGAACGATCGGGGATATCCGTGTTATTGTCAACCAAAATATGGATATGCTCCTGATCCTTTTCCGCTGCAGTTGCAGCCACGATTTTTCCGAAAAGGTCTACCGTTGCCATAGGCCCCATACCGCCAATGATTCCAATGGTCTTCATCACGCATCACGCTCCCTGAAATCTTTATTTTTCTTGCTTTCAGCATAGCATTGCGCAATAATATAAGCAAATACATATAATAATATAATATTTATAAAAATAATTTATATGAGGGTGATACTATGCAAGGCATGGACTACGTTTACGAAGTATATCATGAAAAAAGCTTCTCCGCCGCCGCCCGCAAACTTTTCGTCTCACAGCCTGCCCTGAGCGCTGCAGTGAAAAAGGTAGAAAAGCAACTGGGGCTGCCGCTGTTCGACCGCTCCACTTCCCCCATCCAACTGACAACTGCAGGCAAAGCCTATATAGAGGCCGCGCGGCAGATCATGACCATACAAAAGAATCTGCACAATTACATCGGTGACCTCGCCAGCCTGCAGAGCGGCAACCTGTCGCTCGGCGGCACAAACTTCTTTGCTTCCTGCCTGCTGCCCTGCATGATCAAGTCCTTCAGCAGTGCCTGGCCAAAAATTCGCCTGCGCATCACAGAATCTGATTCTGCCGACCTTTATGCGCGCCTGCTGACGGAAGAAATTGATCTCATTGTCGACAGTGGCCTCTACGATGCTGCACTCTACGAGAGCATTCCGCTTTTAGAAGATCATATCCTGCTCGCCGTCCCCAGCGACAATTCACAAAACAAAAAACATGCCGCAGCTCGTCTGACGCAAAAAGATATCATAAACGGACATGCTGAAGACGAGCACATTCCTGCGGTCTCGCTCTCCGACTTCGCCGGAGAAGATTTCCTGTTGCTTGGCCGCGGTAACGATATGTACCGCCGGGCACTCGATCTCTGCCATACAAGAGGCTTTACACCCAACGTGCGTCTTTATCTCAACCAGCTTATGACTGCTTATCATACCGCCTGCCAGGGACTTGGCCTGACCTTCCTCACAGACTCCCTCGTAAAATACTCCATGCCAAGCGATGCCCTCGTTTACTACAAGATTCTCGATCCGGCGGCCACAAGGAAAATCTTTATTGCCTGCCGTAAAAACAGCTATCGTACCCGCGCAATGCAGGAATTCATCTGCATTGCACAGGGAATCTACCAACAGCCAAAAAAAACTTGACTAAAAACAAAGTTCTCGTTTCAAACGATTCAAATTGACAATAGTTTGAAGTTAAACTATAATTACGAAAAGAAGTTTTCAATAGAAATATTTATGAAATACTTATTGGAGTAAAGATGACTACAAATTATGTTATAGCATTCGTAAGTAAAGTCAGAACCGCAGCGACCATTTTTTTGGAAAAAGAATTGTTTGCGCATGGCATAGAAGGGCTGTCGCCATCCTATGGTGCACTGCTGTCAAGTTTATATCGAAACAATGGTAAATTACGAATGAAAGAAGTTGCAGATTTAATAAACAGAGATAAATCAACCGTCACACATCTGGTAAATAAACTTACGAAAATGGGGATTGTAATAAGAGAAAAGAGTCATGAGGATTCCAGAGAAAGTTATGTCGTACTCACCCCAAAAGCATGGGCCATGGAAGAAACACTGCGGAATATTTCTCAAGATCTTATAACAACCGCTTATAAAGGCTTTACTGAAGATGAGAAAGTTCAATTGGTAAAATTATTGCATAAAATGGAAAATAACTTTAAAAATTAATTGTATAGAGATTTCTCTATATAGTTTGATATAAAACAAAAATATTATGGAGATGGATAAAAATTGGAAACGAGAGATTTTTTGGACCATACGGAAGGCAATACACCCGGTATAAGGCAGATAAAATCACTTTATAAAGCCCTGCATGAAAAAGACGAAGAAACTATTCGAAAATTGTTGGTCGATGAGCCGATATGGAATGTATCTCCTGGTTTCCCTTATGGCGGAGTGTATTGTGGAATAGTAGGGGTATTCGGGGATTTTTATGCAAAACTTCGTAAGCGTTATAAGAAATTTGGTGCTGTTCCAGAAACATTTATTGATGGCGGTGATGTTGTCACCGTACTGGGTTTCTATAAGTTTGAAAAACCCGGAGAAACTGCTTTTACATCTGTACGTTTTGCGCATACATGGAAATTTGACATGGCTGGCCGCATAAAAGGTGTCTGGCAAGTTGCCGATTCAGCAATATTTGCGGTATAAATGCAAGAGATATTGATACTCGAAGGGGCTGTTGCAGCAACGAAAACATTCGTTGGCAACAACCCCTTTCTCTGCTATTATTAAGATTTCATTTTTGCTAAAATATGATAAACGGTCTTATCCGACAGGAAATACATGGATGCCAGTTCCAACACAGAACTCCCCGCTCTGTACCTGCGAAAAATTTCACGGTTCCTCTGGATGGTACACTGACAGCTTTTTGTCGATGTTCCCCATGCCCGGCGCTTATTTTTCCTGCGTGGTATATAAATATATGCACCATCGACATATTTCTGTATTTCGGCCAGCAAATGATCCGGCAGTAATTTTTCAGCATTCGTATAGCTCATCGCGCTTCCTCCTAAACATTTCTTAGGATTTAGCAAAAGCCGTTTGAGCTCTTTCACGCAAACAGCCCTTGCTATTCGCGAACAAGCTCCAAATTTCGTACTACAATAAGTCATTACCCCTTTCATTCAATGCCATTTTATCGAACTTGTCCCAACTTGTCAAGAATACAATTAAAACCGTCTTTCATTCATGCGGGTTAACGAACAGCCGTACACATCTTGCCAGTTTCAGCTACAGAAATAAATCTTTTGAGATGTCTGATTGTCATCTTTTCTTCTTAGATTATTAATAGATTTTATCTATGATTATTAAGCAACAAGTGTTATATTGTTATCATAGTATTGAAACAAATACGTTAGTTCTGGAAGGTGGAACCGTATTTAATGAAATTAATTAAAGTTTCGCATAGGAACCTATATTTTTATGGCATTGAATAAATATTATTGGAGGGTATACACATGGCTACATTAACAATCAGTCCTGCAGATGAAAAACGCGTAAAAGCACTTGGCTTTCTAAGCAATAGAGGAACAGACAACTTTTCAGCAAGAATTATTACCGTAAATGGCGCAATTACGGCTGCCCAGGCAAAATATGTAGCTCAAGCTGCTGAGTTATTCGGAAATGGTATTATTACTTTTACTACAAGACTTACGGTAGAATGCCAGGGAATTCCTTATGAAAAAATCGAGGATTTTCGGGCATATATTGCCAAGGCAGGACTTGTTACCGGAGGCACCGGCGCAAAAGTACGGCCAGTCGTTTCGTGTAAAGGCACTACATGTCAATATGGCCTTATTGATGCCTCGGCTTTATCAAAAGAAATTCACGAAAGATTTTACAACGGTTACGTTGCTGTAAAGTTGCCACATAAATTTAAAATTGCCGTAGGTGGTTGCCCGAATAATTGTGTAAAACCAAACTTAAATGATTTAGGCATTATCGGCCAAATGATTCCAAATTTTGAGAAAGAAAATTGCCATGGTTGTAAAAATTGTTCCATTATGAATAATTGTCCTGTAAAGGCAGCGAGTGTTATAGACGGTATTTTAAAAATCGATCCTAATATATGTAATAATTGTGGGCACTGTATCGGGAAATGCAATTTTGATGCTATTGAAAACGGAAAACAGGGCTATAAAATCTACATTGGCGGAAGATGGGGCAAACAAGTAGCGCAGGGTAAATCTCTGAAGAAAATCTTTACAAATCAGGAAGAAGCTCTATCCGTAATCGAAAAGGCTCTTCTCCTATATAGAGAACAAGGTAAAACCGGAGAGCGCTTTGCACAAACTATAAGTAGAATTGGCTTTGAAAATATTGAGAATCAATTATTATCCGACAGAATATTAGGGCGCAAGCAAGAAATTTTGGATGCTAACCTTCACTTTAAATAAAATCCCATAAAAGAGAACTATTATACTTCAGCCCAGGCAGCTCTCTCATGAAGCCCAAACGGCAAGCCAGGCTTATTCTTTGTCCTTTATGCCATAATGGCATCGTCACATACACGCAGGATACAGCTGCCAGGATTCATTCCTATCATTTGGGGACTGCTGGTGCGCCTCTCTTATCACGGTTTGCGAAACAGGATATGCCAATGCCATCCAAGGGAACGGAGTCCTCTATCCCGGATAAAATCCTCAATATGCTGCACGGAAAGCAGCTCGACATCCTCAAACAACGTCTCTATAAGCTCCCTGTCTGCATAAAAATGAGGTATCCCATTTTCAGGACCATTTTCCAAGCGTATTTTAGTATTTTCATCGACAACCGGCCAGGGTTGCTGAAAACCCCAGGCATTTTTCGAACCCAGCGTCAAATAACATTCCGCTCCCGCCTTCATGATCTGAAATATCTCCGCCAGTATCCTTTTTACGCCCTGCGTATCCGCATGGGAGATGACATTCCGGCAGAGGATGCAGTCAAAACTATCAGCTCCATATGGGAGCTCGAGCATATCCCCGACACTGCAAACAACGTCGAGTTTTTCCACCGCTGCCCATTCCTGCGTCTTCGCAACCGCATAGCCACTCAAATCGAATGCCCATACAGCAAAGCCAGCCCGGGAAAACAGAATGGTGTGCCTGCCCAGACCACAGCCAAGATCCAAGAAGTCCTTCTTCCTCTGCCATTTCCAGCGATCCATGAGATAATAACTTTCCGCAGCTGGTTCTTGCCAATATGCAGCCGCATCCCCGCTTACCATTTCCCATTCCCACGCCTTTGAATCCACCATTATTTCTCCCCCATATTTAAATATCCGTCTATTTCCCAGCATATAGCATTTTAGCTTTTTTTGTATATTCCAGTACAAATTCCGTTTTTGCTTCCGTATAGGCATCACGATCATGCTCGTATTTTTTCCACAGGCCGAGCTTCAGCTGCTCATATGCCTCAGCTACCTCTCTATGCGCACACAGATACTCCCGAAAATAAATTTCATCCTTATCTCCTGCACAGCGCAAATGCAAATGATATACTTTCTCTGCAAAGCCATGTTTCGTATAACCGCGGTTGAAGGAAATTCTCGTCGGCGACTCTGCCATACAAAGATATCCATTATCCAGAAAACAACGTTTCAACACAGATAACTCAGTTTCCAGGGAAATCTCTACTAGCAAATCAATAATTGGTTTGGCCCAGATTCCATCAACAGCCGTACTGCCGATATGATAAATCCCCATGATGTTTCCCCCAGGCAAAAACAGCTGCAAGCGTTTCTGTTCCTCAATGAACCATTCCCGCCATACACTCTTGTGCGGTGCCAGGAAAATAGGGAACAGCTGCCATAGTTCTTCCAGTGTCATTTCCGATAATTCTTTTTCCATTTACCCTCCTCTGTCACCAACCGGACTCTGGTATAGCCTCTCTATAGTAGAGTACAGCCGAAACGATAGAAAAACAACCGTTGCATATTCCTACGAAATAAAGATATGCGACGGTTGTTTTATTTAAATAATCTCAGCAGATACATTCTTTGCCTTAGCCAGCAGGCAGGACGCCGGAATGGCAGATTTAAATTCTGATAAAAGCTATTATGCGCACAATATACTCGATAAGGCCATCAAAATATGCTGTGTCCGCCAAGTTTACTGGAAATTTCCGCAGCGGTCTTAAACAGCTCGGTTACAATGCGTTCCTTCTGAGGAAGCACCCTCTTTTTCAATCCCGATATACTGATTGCAGCTTCTATATTCTTATCTACTGTAGAAAGCGTAGTCGCAATACAATACAAACCATATTCGCTTTCTTCATCATCAATGGCATATCCTTGTTGCCTGAAACTCTCCAGCTGTTTGAGCAAAATTTCTTTATCCGTGATGGTATACTCCGTAACCGGTAGAAGTTCCAATCCAGATAATACTTCCTGCTGTTCCATTACCGGCAGTTTTGATAAAAAGGCCTTACCCAAGCCAGTATTATACAGGGGCCGGTGATAGCCTGGCTGCGCCGTTGTATTTACTGATTGGTTAGAATCAATCTTCAATATATATACAACTTCATTCTGTGCGCGAATTGCTAAAAATACAGTTTCCTCTACTTTTTCTACCAATTTTTGCAGGATAGGTTTCGCAACTACACCGATATCAAAAGACTCCATCGCTACAGAGCCAAGTTGAATCAAGCGTACACCAAGTACATACTTGTTTCGTTCATCACGCGTAAGATATCCGGAGTCATGCATCGTCTTCACCAAATTTGAAGTACTGCTCTGTGGAATATTCAAATCTCTGCTTATATCAGCCACGGATAAACCATTTTTATTTTTTGCCAACAATTCAAAAACATCCAGCACTCTGCTTGCGGATTTCACTGCCATTTTTCTCACCTAAATCTATAATCAAATATAATAAAAATCCCTATACATTCGTATCATTGCTCAACAAATTATACTATGTAAAGGGATTTTTATCAAATTTTCCATCCAAAACAAAGAATGACAAAAACTATATATTACTTATGGATGTTATTTCATTGGTACCTTGCCGCATACTTTCTGCACTTTTCTTTTCCAGCCATTTCTTATATTTGGCATATATACATTTTACGGCAAGAACATGGCAAATGCATGGTCTTTTACAGATACAAACTCTCCTGCTGCCTTCATGAACATACTATCTTTTTATCAAAAAATGATTCTGCAAGCTTGTTTTACTCATAAAGAAAATTTTTCCTATTCTATGTCAATTTTCTTTTTTAAGAATACTCCATATATGATTGCACTCATAATCAACATTAGTGAAGCAACCACAAATACCATATTGAAAGATCCCGTCTTTGAAATAATAATTCCGGTCAGAATTGGCGCCAAAGTGCCGCCCAGATATCCCGCAAAGTTTTGCAAAGCCCCCAGAGAACCAACTAATTTTGCCGGTGCCACATCCGTAGCCAGTGTCCATACAACACCATTCGGCATACTGGAGAATAAGAACCCTGCTGTCAATAATGCTACAGATACAAAACGGTCATCTACATAGGCGACTGGTGCAACTACGATTGCGGCAGCAAGCACAGCACTAACCAACACAGTTTTACGCGCCCGGATAGGTGCATAACCCTTTTTAATCAGAATATCCGATAAATATCCTCCTAAAGGAACGCCTATCATTCCGGCAACAAAGGGAATTGCCGCAAGCCAGCCGGTTTTCAAAAGTCCGAAGCCACGAGCTGTATTAAGATACGTAGGCAACCATGTGAGATATACCCATAAAACATAAATCAGCCCAAAGTTCCCAAGCATCATCGCCCAGGCTGACGGGTGCTTTAAAAGTACTGCCCAGGAAATTTTAGGAGTTGGCTTTCCCCCGGATTTATCGGTCTCCGTTTCTGCATGTATTTCCACAAAACCTTTGTCGTTACTTTTATCCCTATAAAAAACGAGCCAAAGAACGGTAACCATAAAGCCTATCAGACCGAGACCTATAAACATCGGACGCCAGCCAAATGCAAGCAAAACAACTGTTAAAAGCGGGGGAGCGATTGCATTGGCAACTGGCGGTCCCATATTGATAACAGAGGTCGCTAATCCCCTATTCCTATCATCGAACCACTGTTGCGTCACTTTAGCACCACAAATAAAAAATGGAGCTTCGGCGATTCCCAACAATACCCTGGACATGTAGATTTGTGAATAAGTCTCCGCTATACCGGATGCGAGTGTTGCCAAAGACCAAAAAATTGTTGCGATGGTAAATAATTTTTTCGCACCATATTTGTCTACCAGCCAGCCTGCCGGTAAATTTGATAAGGAATAAGGCAGCAGCATCGCCGAAAACAACAATCCCATCTGGATCGGGTCTATTTGGAATTCTCCAACAATGGTAGTGCCTGCAATGCTCAGGTTCACACGATCAAGATAATTGACAACGGCACCAAAAAGCATAATTGCTACAAGTATCCAGCCATAATTCATTTTCTTTTTTCCATGGTTGTCAAGCTGAGCAATCGGCTCTTCATGGTAATTCATGATTATTTCCCCCTCATTGTTATAAATTTTATAATGCTGTTTTACAAACGGTTCTATATAGTATCCTCAAAAATCATTGGCTATGCTGACAAAATCGGCTGCTTTCTTCGTCAATTCCTTTAAATATATATCGTTCACCACTTGTTTTGTATCTACCAAAGAACTTCCCAGTCCTATTCCCTCGGAACCTTTTTCCAGATAAGAACGAATATTATCAAGATGAATCCCACCTGTCGCCATCAACGGAATCTGCGGCAGTGGCGCATGCACATCTTTGATATATCCTGGACCGACGCTGGATATAGGGAATACTTTTATAATATCTCCTCCCTCATTAAAAGCCTTTAAAATCTCTGTAGGTGTAAACGCTCCTGGAATGCTTACCGCGCCATACCGCTTTGTGATTTTTATTGTTTCTGTATCGACTGTCGGAGATAAAACAAACCGTGCGCCTGCCTCTAACGCATTGCAGGCAGTTTGCGCATCAAGCACCGATCCTGCACCAACAATCATGGTATCTCCCAGTGATTCTGACACAGCTCTGATTCCCTCCAAAGCTTTGGGAGAGTTCATGGTAATTTCAATTAATTTTATCCCACCTTGCTGCAATGCCCCGGCAATCTGCAAGACATCCTCTGCTCTTGCTCCGCGGACAATTGCCACGATTTTATACTTAAATATTTCTGCAAGCGTATTCATTTTATCAATCCTCCATTTTTATCAACGATCAATTTCATTATCCGCCGAACTACGAATAAAGCGCTCCAAGGTTTCTCTGTCAGGCAATCCCTCAATATCACCATTGGCAGTAACCACGATGGCACCTATCGCTGCCCCTCTTATTACAGCCTCCCTAAAACCAACTCCATCCAGAAGACCTGACAAAACTCCGGCAGTAAAGCCATCTCCCGCACCAACTGGATCAACCACTCTGCCTACCTTGAAACCAGAGACCATGCCCCGGTCATTCCCATCTATATAATAAGCACCTTTGGCACCCAATTTTACAATGACCTGCGATGCTCCATTTTCAATAAAAGCTTCTGCGATTTTTTCTGCGGGTTGATCACCGAATATAAATCTGCCTTCATTCAGTCCCGGCAACACAATATCAGCAAGGCTGGAAATTTTCAAGATTGTTTTTTTCGCATAAGAACTGTCCCATAATTTATATCTGATATTTGGGTCAAAAACAATTTTAACATGATGTTCTTTGGCAATTTCTATGGCGCGAAAAATAACCTCATAGCAGGATTTACTCAATGCCGGCGTAATACCTGTCAAATGCAAATATTTTGCCTGTGCTATATACCCTTCATCCAGTTCCGCAATACCTAATCTGCTGGCGGCAGAACCCTTTCTATAGTAATAGACTCTTGTATCCCTTTCATTCATGACACCTTTAAAAAAGATTCCTGTCGGCGCCTCCAAATCATACTGCACCTTGCTGGTATCCACGCCTTCCCCGCGGACGGCCTTTAGAATCATCTCTCCCAATTCGTCTTTACCGACCTTGCTGATCCAGCCTGTTTTATGTCCCAAACGTGCCAATCCAATCAACGTATTAGACTCTGCGCCCGCACACCGTGCCGAAAATCTATCCGCATACCTTATAGCGCCATTCAGCTCAGGCGAAAATAGTACCATTGTTTCGCCTATACTCACAACATCCATCCAAATTCCTCCTAATCTCTATCACGGGCTTATTATACTCATATATAAAATATTACATCACATACGTGATTTAATATTTTATATATGATGTATATTCAATATATCACCATGAAATAACATTGTCAATCAATGTACTAATTTTAATTAAAAATATTAAATTGAGAAATATTAGAAATATATACTTTATCTGTTGTATAAAACATCCGGTCGCCCATCGGCAATATGATCTGCTCAAGTCTTTTGGCAAGCAAATAGGGCTCCCTGCTGGCAAACAGACAGCTTCTCATCGATTTTCACGCAAAAAAATATTGCGGTCCTGATTTCCAAGACCGCAACATTTATAAGGGTTCCGAACGCCTATTCCAACTTCCATACTTCTCTTTTCTTTATGAACATTCCTTTATTTTCCTTTATCCGCGAAATACGCGTCCTTCTGCCGTTTCAGCTGCTCCGCAAAAAATGCTGCCTGGCCGATATATTTTTCCGGCTGCATGATGGTGTCAATTGCCTCGGCAGACAGCACGGCCGTTACTCTCGCATCCGCCTTAAGCAACGCTGCCAGTGGTGTTTCAGTTTCGAAGGCCTTCATGGAAAGCTTATGCACGATTTCATGCGCCGATTGCCGGCCCAGCTTTTTGCCAAGCTCCATCATAACGGCTTCAGAAAAAATAAGCCCATGCAGGGCTGCTATATTTCGCTGCATATGTTCCGGATGAACGACCAAATTCTTCATGAGACTGATAGCGCGCTCCACCGAAGCATGCAGAAGGGAAAATATCTGTTCAAAAACAACGTTTTCCACGGAAGCGCTGCGTGGGTCACGTTCATGCTCCGTTTCCAAAGCCCCCAGCATGGTTTCGGCACATCCTCGGGCAATCCGCGCGTTCGTGCTGAGCTCCATCGAGCGGAACGGGTTCCTCTTATGCGGCATCGTGCTGCTGCCAATCGCCCCTTCCCCCTGCTGTTCCTCCAGTTCATCAATCTCTGACTTCTGCAGTGCATAAACCTCTGTCCCTATTTTTCCAAACGTCGCCGCCATGATAGCCAGATCACTTACGAGTTCGGCATAATGGTTGCGTGAAGACGACCAGGCTACCGCAGGGATACCAAGGCCCAGCCGTTTCAAAAAGCCCGCCTGCACCCTGAGTCCCTGCTCTCCTAAAGAGGCCAGCGTTCCTACTGCTCCGGCAAACTCGCCCTTGAACACGCGTTTTTCTGCCTCATGCAGGCGGTCTATATTATCACGCAGCTCAAAACCCCAGACAGATATCTTATACCCCAGCGTTATAGGCATCGCATGCTGTCCGTTTGTGCGCCCCACCATAACGAGATCCTTATAGCGATAAGCCTGTTCCGCCAGAATCTTATAGAGTTCCTCGAAGCGCTGCATGAGCAGTTCATACGCTTCCTTTATCTGCAAAGCACCGGCAGTATCCAGAATATCCTGCGTCGTTGCACCCCAATGCACATATTCACCCGCATTGCCTTCACAGATTTTCTTATAGGCATGCACGAGTGGTACGAAAGGATGGCCCGTACGGTTGAAATCAGCCCGAAGCGCCTCAAAGTCAATATATTCCACCCTCGATTTCTTTACGATCTCCGCGGCTGCCTCCGGTGGGATCATGCCAAGCGCAGCTTCCACCTCAGCAAGGACGGCCTCGCAGTCCATCTGTTTCTGTATCTTATTTGCGTCACTGAAAATACGTTTCATTTCTTTGGTCGTAAAATACATGTCATTCAGCGTCGATTCATCATACATGTCCGACATAAAAATCACCTTTTCCTTTTTACGGGAAGCGATACATCTTAGTTGGCCGGCCCCGCCGACTAAGCGTTTCCTGGCCTGCCTCCTTGATAAGTCCCGCCTTTTTGAGTCCCACAAGTATCCGCTGGATATTGCGGCTCGTAACA
This sequence comes from Megamonas sp. UBA1796, assembly GCA_002319795.1. Classification (GTDB taxonomy): domain Bacteria; phylum Bacillota; class Negativicutes; order Selenomonadales; family Selenomonadaceae; genus UBA1796. The sequence continues at coordinate 66,630 of DCFU01000013.1, read as the reverse complement.
TTCAGTTGTTGCGCAAGCTGCGCCGCCGAAAATGTGGCCCAGCCCATCTTGCGCAAAATAAAAGCAATACGATTATACGTCTGGATGCCAACGCTGGCTTCCCTGAGCTTAGCCGTAAGCAATGGTTCCTCTGTTTCCGCCCGATAACGCAGTTCATCCACTGTACCAAATTCCTCTATGATTCTTCCCTCGTCAGCCACAATGATCAGCTGCTTGTTTTCACGTCGCCCATTCGCCAAAGCCTTATGCGCATTAAGCTGCGCATTGAATACCGTAGCTGCGAGTCCGATTCCGCCAAGAAACTCGATATTCTGACTGAGCTGAAGCTCCTCTATGAAGCTTCGCAGCTCACCCGCATATTTTTCGATAAGCCCTCGTGAGGCAAAGATCTCATAGTGCCCATTGCTTTTTTCCGCCAGATAACCATCAATTTTTTGGCAGAAGTCCAGCATACGTTCCTTCAGCACAAGTTCCAGCTTTTGTACCTTGTAATAGTTGCCGGCCCGACTCACGAACTCATCATAATCCCTGATTTCTATACATAACATACCCAGTTGGCTGTTGCGGAAATAAAGTCCTGTAAGTTTTTGTTCCAAAAGGCTGATAGCCTGCCGCCTCGCAGCACGGCTGACTTCAATGCGTTTGCAGGGGATCTGCTGTTTCTCCATCTCGAGCTGGACAACGTGCAGGGTAGTAAAAACGATATCCACCTGCTTTGCCCGCCAAAGTGCTTCATGCTTCGCTACGATTGCCGCCAGATCATAAGGGATACTATAATTTTGAAAATAAATCTCATCTATTGGAATATCCACGATAGCCAGTGCATCCCGAAAGGGATCGCCCTCCTGCTCCGGACAGTCGATAGAAACACGCAGCTTTTCTCTGCGTGTCTCGTACAGATATTCCAATAAATATTTATAAACTTCAATCCCCGTTGTCGCACCATATGCCACATTATCTTCCGTTTCCAGATACGGTTTGACAGCATAATATGGGTTAGGTCCGGTAAAAAGCCAGCCGTCGATATCTCCGACATGCCCAGCCAGGATATTTTTTATTTCCTGTAGACTATTATATACAAAGAATTTATATTTGTGCGTGTTTCTGTCCAGCATGTTCTCTGCCAGCTGTATCGTACGTTGTGCAGTGGTAATGGATGAACTGATAATACCTATTCTAAGCATTTTTCCTGCTCCTTTATATGGTCTACCCGTATAATTCCCCCACCATCCAACAATTTCCTGCTTATTAGAGCAGAACAAGCACGATCATCGCAATACCGGCAACAATACAGGGAATCGCGTTCCTTTTAGCCAGTTCCATTGGACTCACGCCCGCCAGCTTGGCACAAATGATCGTCACACCAGCCACAGGCGACATACAGCGCCCCAGCATACCCGCAGCCTGTACCGCAGAACCCATATCGCCAATATTGAGTCCGAAGGACGCAGCATGCGGCGTAACCGTGCCATTGAACGCCAATACCGCTGCATTACCGGAGCCCGAAATCGCCGCAAGAAGAAACGGTCCGAAAACGGCTGAAATCTTTGCTATAGAAGCCGAGTTGCTCATGCCGGCAATAAGAAAATCCGTAAGGCCTATGACATTCATTCCCTGAATAAATACTGCCGCCGCCGCAATAAGGCAGACAATATCACTGAAGCCCGCACCAGCACCCTTGAAGTAGCGTGCGGCAAACTCCTTAAGATCAGGCCGTGTTGCAGCCAGACACAGTGCTGTACCTAACAGCATCGCATTGACAATTGAAATTTGCGGTATCCAACCCACAACCGGACTGGAAATGATTAACAGCACGATTGGAACGACGGGGATAACCGCATAAAAGTAATTGATTTTCTTCGCCTCATTCTCTTCTCCTGCAGCTGCCTCAGTGACTGTCGAATTTTCTTTTTTAGCAAAAGCAATCATCGTAAGCAGTACACTTGTTATAAGCACACAGATAAAAACCTTGGGTGCAAAGGGAAGGATGACCGACATAACATCGGTCTGCGCAAGCGCTGCGACTTGAACGACAAAAGGGCTCCCTGGGCTGACACTCGAGCCCCAGGTTCCCAAAAGCACCGTACTTGCAGCCATAGCCGGATGGACTCCCGCCCGAATAAGCGTTGGGATAAGAATCGCCCCCACGGCTGCCGCGAGTCCGGAAGCACTGATGAGCGCAATGTTCATGAACCATACGAGAATGACCGTTGCCGGAATAAGGATCAGCTTCATCTTTTTGAGCCAGCCGGTGATAAGTGATACCAGATTCGCACTGCAGCCCGTGTAATCCAGCACAAAACTGAATCCCATGGTCAGGCAGATGATTGGCGTCAGCGAAGGATCGACCAGTGCTGTGCCAAAGGCATCAACTGCCGGCATAGGCTTGCCGCCGATACATGCCATAAGTATACCGGACCCCAGGAGCACCAGCCGCGTTTCAAATTTTTTCACAATGGCGTAAAACGTGGCAATAACGATAAGAACACCTGCAAAAATCATGATTTTCTCTCCTATACATTTATTCTTTCAACAAGCCGCTTGTCGCTGTTGCCAGAAGTTGTGCTTCAAGCGTGAGTGCATGCTCATCAAAATCAAAATACAAATTATGGTTTACCGCTGCAAGCGAACCGCCGATAATAAGGTATGCCGCCTGTCCGCCATGCTTCTGCACCCGCTCCATAAAATAGGAACAATCCTCGCTGCCGCCGATATCACGCAAGGTATCAAGCGTATCGAAAATGTCCAGACGTTCGGCAACCTTCCGGATATACGCCGAAAGCTCTGGTGAATTGTTGCCGCTCGCCGCACCGCCTGTCTGCGTCAGCTTTACTTCCACATCGTACATCTGCGCCGCACCAAGGATAATCTGCTGCGCACGCCCATACATATAAGCATTGATGGCCGATGATGCACCGCGCGTCTCTACCTCCATATGCGCATTGGCCGGGACCACATTGCGTCCCGTTCCGGCATTGAGTACACCGACATTTACACGCGTACTCCCCTCGCTATGGCGTGTGATAGCCTGAAGATTAATGGCCGCATTGGCCGCTGCCAGAAGCGCATTTTTTCCTTTCTCCGGATAGGAGCCTGCATGCACTGGAACACCCGTAAAATCTGCATCGAATTTGCTCGTTGCCAAAAAGCCCTGTACATCGTAGCCGAGATACCCCACCTTCGGACGCATCAGATGCGCCCCCAACAGGAAATCAACATCATCAACAATTCCTTTGGCGGCCATGCCCCGCGCTCCGCGTACACCTTCCTCCGCCGGCTGGAAAATAAATTTTACCCTGCCGCAGAGCTCATCCTTCAGTTGCGCCAGAATCTCTGCGACCGCCAAACCGGCGGATGTATGCCCGTCATGGCCGCAGGCATGCATGCAGCCGCGATTGACCGAGGCAAAGCCTTCCCGGAAGGGACGGTGCTTCTCATCTGCGGCTTCCACGATATCATTGCAATCCATGTCGAAACGCAGCGCAACCGTTTTGCCGGGTCTGCCAAAATCCATCACGCCAACGACACCTGTCCGCCCCCCAGCCATCTCTTTTACGAGTGCAGGGTCTGCCCCTTGGGATATCGCGCGCTCCATCTGTGCTTCGAGCACCTTGGCGGACGGCACTCCCATGCACTCCCCATCCACCAGAACATCCTTACCAAAGCTCACCTCATAACCAAGATCGCGCAACTGCCCGATCACGATAGCGGCCGTACGGAATTCCGTCCAGCCGGTTTCCGGATAGTGATGCAGATCACGACGGCGTTTTGTAGTCTTCTCCTCCAAATCTTGTACGAATTGAGCAATTTTTTTGTCTAAATCCATGAAAATCTCTCCTCTGGTCTTCTATTAAATGAATTATTCTTTATATATTCGTTTAATAGCATAATACTTTTTCCGGAGAGAAATGTCAATGCCGTTTTCAGTCTTTTTACAAAGTTTGCAGAATATAACTTTGAGCATTCTCCGCGCTGTCTTCAAAAGAGCACCGTGATAATATGAAAATCCATATTGTACAAAGAATATACCGCCCTATAAAACACATGTCCGGTTTTACTGCATGTTTTATTACATGTGCATACATAATACAGTTATGTATATTTCATGTTGACATTTCGCTGAATAAATGATAAATTATACTTCGTATTAATAATTTCATAAAGGATTTCGTATGAAGATAATGGGAGAGCGATTTTTGAATCCGCCGAAGATGTTATACTTTCAGGCAAAAGGACCATTATTGGACGAACCTCTGGAGAGCCTCAATAGAGCACCGAAGGAGCAAGCTGATATAGTAATATCAGTGAATCTCTCAGGTAAAAGGACAGAGCAGCTGTTTACAGCTATTTTGATATTTTTGAGGCCGAATTCTATATTTGGCCTCTTTTTATGTTTCTATGAAGCATTTCCAGGGGTTATAGGAAGGGTGTATTTATATGGAAGAAGATCAAAATTTATCAAGAGGTTTAAAGAATCGCCACGTACAGCTATTAGCCATCGGCGGCGCAATCGGCACAGGACTCTTTCTGGGCTCCGGTCGTTCGATTCATCTGGCAGGGCCATCGATTCTGCTTGCTTACTTAATTACCGGCGTCTTATGTTTCTTTGTCATGCGTGCTTTAGGTGAGGTGTTGCTTTCAAATTTGAACTATCATTCATTCGTTGATTTTGTCTATGAATATTTTGGTGAGAAGGCTGCATTCATCACCGGCTGGACCTATTGGTTCTGCTGGATATCACTTGCCATGGCTGACCTTACAGCAGCTGGCCTTTATATCCAGTACTGGCTCCCAGGAATCCCGCAATGGGTTCCAAGCTTTATTGTGCTTGTGGTTCTGCTTGTCATGAACCTCACCGCTGTGAAGCATTTTGGTGAAATGGAATTCTGGTTTGCTCTTATTAAGGTTATCGCGATTCTGTCCCTGATCGGCATCGGTACTCTGATGATCATCCAGGGCTTCTCTACCGATATCAACGTTTCCAGTTTCACAAACCTCTGGAGCCACGGCGGCTGGTTCCCGAACGGCATTACCGGCTTTGTCCTTTCCTTCCAGATGGCAGTATTTGCCTTTACTGGCATCGAGCTTGTCGGACTTACCGCTGGAGAAACGGAGAATCCGGCACATGTTATCCCGCAGGCCATCAATAACATTCCGATCCGCGTAATCATTTTCTATATTGGTGCTTTGGGCATTATCATGAGCATTTATCCCTGGAACGCTGTAAGTCCGGATAAGAGCCCGTTTGTACAGGTATTTGCCGCCATGGGCATCGCCGCGGCAGCGAGTATCGTAAATTTCGTCGTGCTCACAGCCGCTGCATCAGCCTGCAACAGCGGCATATTCAGTACGAGCCGCATGGTCTATTCACTGGCCAGAGAAGGCAATGCTCCGGCATCCATGAAGAATCTTACCGCGAGCCATGTACCCTCACGTGCCACACTGTTTTCTGCCGCAGTCATCTTCCTCTCTGTTATACTCAACTACATCATGCCGGAAAGCGTCTTCGTACTCATCACGAGCATTTCGACCTTTTGCTTCATTTTCATTTGGGCCATGATGGTTCTCTGCCATTTGAAGTATCGCCAGACAAAACCTGCGGAAGCAGCAAAGAATCCATTCCGGATGCCTCTTTATCCGGTAATCAACTACATCATCCTGGCTTTCTTTGCTTTTGTACTCGTAGTTTTGGCTCTGAACGCCGAAACCCGTGTGGCCCTGTTCGTAACACCGGTATGGTTCATCCTGCTGGCAGTGCTTTACAAATTCTGCGTTGTCCGGCACAAAGAACGTATTGCTGAATCAACAAATTAAGGAAACTGTTAACGAAAAAGGGATACAGCCTGTTTGGGCCGTATCCCTTTTTGTTATAGAAAGCAAAAATACTCTTTATTGTATTTTATAAGAATACCCGTTAGAATAAAAGAAATATCATATAAGGAAGATGCTGCCCATGCAATTATCCGATGCCATCGCCACATTGCCAGAGTGCATCCGGCGTCATGTAATCCAAAAAAGCATTGCACCTGCAGAAACCATATTACTCAAGGGAAGCGAAGTATCACATGTCTACATTCTGCTGCAGGGTTTCGTACGCGTAAGCAATGATTTCATCAACGGGCACCGCTACAGCTTTGCCGAATTCGGCCCCCCCAGCCTCATCGGTGAAGTGGAAATACTTGCCGGGCAGTCACGCAGTGCCGCTACCGTAGAAGCCATTACCGCCTGCAGGATTTTATCGCTTCCGGCAGAAACATTTTTAAACTGGCTGCGCGGCGATGTTGAACTTGCTCTCCTGATGGCCAGGCTTGTCGCAGCAAAATTCTACCCAACCTCGAACAACAATGGTACGATAAAATTTATTCCTGCACTCCAGAAAATGGAATCCTACCTGCTGCAAATCTATGGAAGTTCTGCCTCGGGCAGTACGAAATTCATCCTGCACAAGGGACGCCAGCAGATTGCCGACGAAATCGGCACTAGCATTAAAACCGTCAACCGCTGTGCGAACGAGCTTAAAGCAGCCGGTTTCATAACTTTGCTGCACGGCAAAATTACCATCAATCCTGCACAGCGGCAAAAGTTGTATGAAGCTGTTACCACATTATCACAGAAATAAATATCGCATTTTTGACAGGCTCCAGCTACCGGAGCCTGTCATTTTTTTACTTACCAGATAAAGAGTCCGGCAATTCCCGCAGAAAGCAGGGAAACCAGAATACCAGACAGCAGCATATACAGTACATTGCGCGAAATAAGCTCATTTTTACTGTTATCAACCATTCCTTTAAAACAGCCAATAATCATGCCGAGCGTCGAGAAATTCGCGAAGGACGTAATGAAGATCGTAAGCGTACCCTGTAAATGACGGCTGAAAGTATCAAGAATCGGACCGACATTGAGCATTACGACAAACTCATTCGTCACTAGTTTCGTCCCCATATACTGGGCAAACTGGAAAGCCTCTCCCGTTGACAGCCCCATGAGCCAGGCAAACGGGAACATAATGCAACCAAGAATATTCTCCAGCGTAATCGCCGGATGAATCAGCACCAACAGCTTATCAATAAGCGCTGCGAGCGCTACAAATGCGATAACATTGGCAGCAATGATGAGTATGAGCCGGCCAGCGCCGAGAATAGAATTGCCCAGGAATGAAAAGAACGGTTCCTTTTCTTTATTGGCACCACCAATTCTGGCTACAGTATCCTCCTCCTCCGTGACAGTGACCGGATGCAGGATGTTCGTTACAATAAGCGCATTAACGACGTTAAGCGGCACTGCCGTAAGAATAAATTCCGCCGGCATCATCTTCGTATACACGCCGATGAGGGCAGCCGTCACGCAGCTCATGGACATCATCGCCAGCGTAAGATTTCGTTCCGCACGCATTTCCCGTAGCTGGAGGCTGGAAACCGCCAGAGCCTCCGTATTGCCCAGGAACATCATTTCAATCGCAAAGAAAGATTCAAACTTCGGCTCATGACTGATGATTGCAAGCACTTTACCAATCCATTTGATGATAAAGGGCAGCACGCCGATATAGGTAAGGATATCGAACATTGGCACAACGAGCAGGATTGGCAGCAATGCCGAAGTAAAAAAGTTCATCTGCGGCACATGTACCCAATCCGGAAAAGCAAAGGCGATACCGTCATACGCAACACTTACGAGCCATGCAAAGCCCTCGGCTGCTCCGCGTACAATCTCACGACCAATCGAGAATTGTGTAAGGAACCAGGCAATGAAGATATTGAGTACTAACAGCGTTCCCACCGAGCGCCAATGAATTTCCTTGCGCTTTTTTGAACAAAGGACCCCAATAGCAAGAAATACGATGATTCCCAGACAGTTAATCAAAAAATACATGAAGCTCTCCCCCATTAAGGTTTATAAGCCTTACATCCGGCTGTATAAACCATTTATTCCTGTGGCTGTCCAGCCACATTCCAATTGCCATCCACTTTCGGCGTAATCGTACCTTTTTCTGTGATATAGCGTTCCAGCAGGCTGCGGACCTGTCCCGCGTCGCCATAAGCTTTCATGGAATCGAAAACGACCTTGGGCTTGCGTCCATCCGTATAGCCCATGGCTGCCATGTACCCTCCGCCGCCGTTCATACGGTAATCATTGATTGCCATGGTAAAGACATCCGCATCTTTTACCTCTTTTCCCTGATACAGAAGCCTCGTAATCTGGCTGCCCGGGCTTTGACTCAAATCAATTGTATAATCTACACCCTGCAGCATATCATAATTGTAGTCTGGAGCCTTGCCATAATGGGCCGCAGCGAACTCAAGATACTTTCGCAGCTCAGCCCCGGTAATCTCAATTCCATATAGATAATTCTCATAAATATACAGCCCGGCGATTTCCTGACGTGTAATGGCACCTGGTGCAATATCCGCCTTCGTGTTGAAAGCAGCAGCCGCCGACAGCTCCGTCCCGGCATAATAGCGCTGTACATCATTGACAAAATCAACAATGGCAGAGTCCCGATGATTTGATTCTTCTCCCGGGAAACTTCCCGTAGATTTTCCAATCTCACTTTGCAAATACGCCAACGTCTTTTTGTGCAGTGGCTCCACCTGTTTGACAATAGCCGGGTCCTCGGCCACTCCCTTTACAGGAACCGCCTGTGTCCGGACTGACAGGACTTTCCATTTTCCATCCGTCTGCTTTTCAAGCTGCAGGTCACTTCGCGCCACAAACTTGCCGTCCTTGCCCGATTCAACAACCGGTACGCCATTCACCACGGCATCCTTATAAAAAGTGCCATCCGGCAGCCGTATGCCGGTAGCGTTATCGATTACGACGTGGTTATGCGCGGCAATCAAAAGATTTGCCTCCGGACAGGCTTTGGCTATACCAATAACCTGATTCTCTGCCGATGAACGTACATCCGATTCCACCCCGGAATGCGTCGCTATGACAATGAGATCCACGCGTCCCTTGAGTTCCTGTACGAGCTGGCTGGCCGTTGCCGGTTGATCGGCAAACCGCAGTCCGGCGTAATGCTTCGGCGCCTCAAAGTCCGGTATCGCAGGTGTAGTAAGGCCGATAATTCCGACCCGCACCGTCTCGCCGCCTATCATAACCTTGCGTATCACATAGGGACGGACTGCATCCCAGGTCCTGCCGGTCGTGCTGGACAGCGTATTGGCAGACAACACATTCTTATTCGTACCAATCGCCTTTTTCAAAAAATCTGTACCAAAGTTGAATTCATGGTTCCCCAGAACTATGGCATCATATTTCATCTGATTGAATGCGGCAAACATCGGATGAACCTTCCAGTCCTTATCCACATTCACCATATAAGTATCCAACGGCGTCCCCTGCAAATAATCTCCCGCATCAATAAGAAGGACTGCCGGGTTTTTCGCACGCTCCGCATTGACGATTGTACTGATCTTCGCCAGCCCGACCTCAGCCGGCTGTGCCCGGAAATAATCCCAGCCCAGGATGCTGCCATGAACATCCGAGGTCGAGAAGATCGTAAGCGTCCCGCCCGCAGCAAACGCCGTTCCTATAAAGGAAAGCGTTACAGCTGCCGCCAGCAGGCATATCCTCAATTGCCGTATAAGCCCCATCTTGTGATTCTCCTCCGCTTATTTATTGGAAGTCTGCATCTGAAAACGAAAATGGCAGCAGTTCTTCCAGCGTAACGACCTTGGTATCTCCCTTAAGATTGGCCATGATGATGCGCTTCACCTTAAACTCCGCCATTGCCTGCCGGCAGGCCCCGCACGGGGAACAAGGAGCCTCCGTATCCGCTATGACCGCCAAAGCGTCAAGCTCCCGATGCCCTTCGGAAACCGCCTTGAACATCGCTGTGCGTTCTGCGCAGTTCGTAATGCCAAATGAAGCATTCTCTATATTGCAGCCACCATAAATCTTACCGTCCGATGTGAGGACGGCCGCTCCTACTTTGAACTTGGAATACGGGCTGTAAGAAAATTCCCGGGCCTTTTTTGCAGCCTCAATCAATGTCTTATCATCCATCATCAAGTTCCTCCTTACCAACGCAATTTAAAATTTCTCCACATGGTCCTTTTCTACACGCGCATAAACGAGCGGCTTAGCTGCCGGCTTATCCGCACCGATAACAACAGCCTCTTTATACATACGCTCTGCCTCCGCGAGAGTCTCCTGCTTTGAAGTATAAAGTGTCGCGAGCTTTTCACCCTTTTTGACAGCCTCACCATATTTCTTCATCATCATGATACCTGCCGAAAAGTCAATGGTGCTTTCCTTGGTCTCACGTCCCGCTCCCAGAACTACGGAAGCAATCCCGCATTCCTCAGCATTCATCCGGACAATATAGCCGTCGCGATCCGCGAGTACATCCCCGCTGTACGGAGCCTTGGCAAACTTCTCCGGATTCCGCAGTACGGAAGAGTCCCCACCCTGTGCCTCGACCATAGCCGCGAAGCATTCAAAGGCTGTGCCGTCAGCAATAGATTTTTCCGCCAGGCTGCGACATGTAGCAAGCGAGCCTTTATCTACAAGGTAGAGCATATTCGCTGCGAGCTGCAGAGATACCTCCGTGAGATCCTGCGGGCCATGTCCTTTGAGAACATCCATGGATTCAATGACCTCCAGCGAATTTCCTATCGCATGTCCCAGCGGCGTATCCATATCCGTTATGAGCGCCACGGTGCGCTTGCCCGCGCCCTCGCCGATTGCGACCATGGTCTGGGCCAGCCGCACCGAATCCTCAAAAGTCTTCATAAACGCACCGCTGCCCGTCTTGACATCCAACAAAATACAGTCACTGCCAGCCGCAAGCTTTTTGCTCATAATTGAAGAAGCGATAAGCGGTATACTGTCAACCGTAGCTGTTACATCACGCAGCGCATAAAGCTTCTTATCCGCCGGAGCGAGATTGCCAGACTGGCCGATAAGGCTCAAGCCACACTTGTTCACGATAGTAAAGAACTCCTCGCGTTCCAGCACCGTACGGAATCCCGGAATAGCTTCGAGCTTGTCGACCGTCCCGCCTGTATGCCCGAGTCCGCGTCCGGACATCTTAGCTACCTTGCCGCCACAGGCAGCAACGATAGGTGCTACAATAAGCGTAGTTTTATCGCCGACACCGCCCGTACTGTGCTTGTCAACCTTTTTGCCATGGATCGCCGACAAGTCAATCATATCGCCGGATTTAGCCATTACCTTCGTAAGCTCGGTGATTTCGTGCGCATTCATGCCTTTGAACCAGATAGCCATAAGCATTGCCGACATCTGATAATCCACGATATCTCCTTGGACATAGCCGCCGATCATATACTCGATTTCAGCATCTGTGAGCACCCCGCCGTTACGCTTTTTCGTGATTAAATCGTACATCCTCATATAGATTCGTCCTCCCTCTGCAGTAGATGTTTAACGCCGCACCGCACACACTTATTTTTCGATATCCTTGCGAAAACTTTTTCCCTTCGTTGCAAGCTCCACCCCGAACATATCGGTAACCGTAGCCGCTATATCCGCAAAACTTGAACGTGTGCCGAGATTGACTCCGGCCCGGATTCCCCTGCCATAAGCAAGAAACGGTACATATTCGCGTGTATGATCTGTACCTGGCGCGCCAGGATCACACCCATGATCCGCGGTAATCATAAGCACATCATCGTCATGCATCTTGTCCATAAATACGGCAAGCTGACGGTCAAATAGCGTAGCTGCATGCGCATAGCCGTCAATATCACGACGATGCCCATATTTCATATCAAAATCAACAAGATTTACAAAACACAGCCCGCAAAAGTCATCATCGAGTGTCGCTATGGCCTTGTCCATCCCATCCGTATTGCCGTTGATCCCGATATGCCGGCCAATACCGCGCGCCGCAAAAATATCGGAAATCTTGCCGATACCAATCGTAGCGAAGTCCTTCCCCTGCAGCGCATCCAGCATCGTCTCCGCTGGCGGCTGCATGGAAAAATCATGGCGGCGCGGGGTACGCTCATAATCCGGATATTTGCCCTCAAAAGGACGCGCAATAATGCGGCCGACCGAATGCTGCCCGGTCATGACAGACCGCGCTATACGGCAATATTCATAAAGCTTTTCCGGGGGAACAATATTCTCATGCGCCGCGATCTGAAGCACGCTGTCCGCCGATGTATAAACAATGAGTGCCCCCGTCCTTTCATGCTCCTGCCCATAATCTTCGATAACCTTTGTACCCGAATATGGCTTATTACAAATAATTTTACGTCCCAGGGCCTTCTCTAAGCGGGCAATGACATCCGCAGGAAAGCCCTCCGGATACGTAGGAAGCGGTGTTTCTGAAACAATGCCCGCGATTTCCCAATGCCCGATGGTCGTATCCTTGCCGCGGGAGCGCTCCTGCAAGCGTCCATAAGCGCCGATAGGGGCTAATTCTTTTTCTCCGCATTCTACACCTTCGATATTGAACAATCCTAACCTTTTCATATTCGGCGTATTGTATTGCGTCGAACGCACGATGGTCTGCAGCGTATGGCATTCGCCATCCCCGAATTCAGCGGCATCCGGTGCCTGCCCGATGCCATAGCTGTCAAGCACAATGATATAAGCACGTCTATATTTCTTCATGGTAAAAACTCCTTTTTTCTGACAATCCACGCTTCATAATCAACTGAATATTTATATGTTTTTCCTTCTATGCGAATTTTTCAGGTGCGGCAGACCGATTCTCTAAAAAAATGGAGGCTGCCATACAACAGACTCCATTCCCTGGTACATCTACATCCAAAAATCTTACCACAGCGTCGGATGCCTTTCCTCAAAACCATCACAGAACGAAGCAACAATGAAGTACTGTACGCTTTATATAATTTTAAGATGCAGCTGCATACCAATTATTTCTCATCGAGATGCCATTTTTTGATAAGCGACTTTCTAAGTTCACTCTTTTGCTCTGGACTCAGGCTCCAATAGTTCTTCGCCAATGAACCTTCCCAATCACCATACTCGGGATTTGGGAATACAATAAACCTCGTACCAAACTCAGCCTTATGCTGATCAACGATGGCATTGCGTTCCTCCATGCTCTTATGATATGTGCCAATCGGCAAATCCCCCGCGTTATCACCCATATAAACAGCCACATCATAATTTTTGGCAATCTGGTCGAAACGTATCTGCTTGTTTCCCGAATCCGTCTTCAGCAGTAAGTGTTTGGTATCCACCATCGGGAAATGGAGCTTCTTGAGGTTCTTGGCAGTTCCTTCATATTCTGTCGCTGCAGCGCGATTCGTCACATAGAAAATCTCTACGCCCTTTTTAGCCACTCCCTGCAAATATTCGGCAGCTCCCGGCATTGCCTCAGCCCGTGCCTGCGTAACCCATGTATCCCAAGTCTTATCTGAATAGGCATTATCTGTATCAAGGTATCCGCCCTGTGCCGCACTGTTATCAAGCACCGTTTCATCGCAGTCCAGCACAATGGCCAGCGGCTTATCCCCCGTCTTATGCCGGGCAATCGCACGATCCACTTCCATCGCAGCCGCATTATATGCCTGATAGCACAGTTCCCGATACTCGGCAGATGTCTGGACCCACAACAGCCCCATTACCTCCTGGTCGTTTAAGTCCTTCTGCGTATAAGCCGCAGTTGGCTGTACGTCAACCGCATAGACACTGCTTGGTGCCGCCACCAAAAACGACAAGCCGATAATCGCTGATAATACCGCATTTCTTTTCTTGTTCATCAAATCTCTCCTTCTGTTTGCATTCGTTCGTATCCTTTTCATTTTCCGCTGCAACAGCTGCCGCAATCCCCTACCAGGCCTCGTGCCCGCCTCCTTTGCAAGATTCTCTGAACCATCTCCGACATAACCGTCCGCAGTCCCGATAATACATATATCATAACATACCACAGCCTATCTGTATGGAGTTTATATAATTTTCAACCTTTATTCTAACGGGATTTCTCTGACAAAAAAAGGACATGTGGCCCTTTTTTAGATTTTTCAAACGATTTGATGGAAATCTTTTCTCCTCTGCAAAAAATCAATAAATGATTCACTTGCCGCCGAAAGCGGCTGCGCTTTCCTGTAGTACAGCATGATGCTGCGCAGAGCATTTTCATCGTTGATTTTATAAAAAAACACCCGGCTCGTAGGCTCCAGATATTTTGGTATCCCTGCCCGCACAAAAGCCATGCCTTTGCCGCTGCAAGCGATATAATATGCCGTCAGCAACTGGTCGAGATACATCGCTACCTTTGGCCTGAAACCTGCCTGACGGCACATCTTCATACCTCGTTTATACATATCATTCCCTTTTTTCAGGAAGAGGAACGGCTCCTGCCGGAATTCCTTTAAGTCAACCGCCGGGCATCCAGCAAGATATTCCTCCCGCCGGACCTGGTCAAAACTCAGCCGATAAGCATGCAGCCGCTCATTGATGCTATACTCCGCCGGCACAGCCAGAAGGATATATTCCTTGCCCCATTCCAGCATATCAAACATTGCCGTATCGAGTCTTTCTACATCAATGATAAGATCGACTGTATTTAAACGCAGGCAGTTCAAAAGGTCTCCCGCATTCGCCTCTAGTATATTGACCGTATACTGCGGATAACTTTCCCTGAAACTCTGGATGATGTCCGGCAAAACATAAGCACAAAAAAAAGACGCGCCGCCAATATTCACTACTTGCCGGCTATAGCCCCGCAGCTGGCTGAAATGCTGTGCCATTTCCTTTTCGATGGCCATGATTTTTTCAATCGACGCCATATAATATTCTCCTGCCGGAGTCAGCTGTATGGGATTGGTGCTGCGGTTAAAAAGCGGCAGCCCGATCGCATCCTCCGTTTTCTTGATGGACGCACTCAGTGAGGGCTGCGATATATAGAGCTTTGCCGCCGCTTTGGAGAAGCTCTTGTTCAGATACACGGCGTAAACATAGTCCCGGTTTTTCAGCATAACAAATCATCCTTTAGCCTCCATCACAAATATAGGGAGGCATAGATTTATTTATATAGTCTTATACAAATTTTAGTATTTGAATCACATGGTGTCAATCCGGTATCATTTATATAAAACAGATATATTCCTATATCAAGGAAAGCGAGGAGATCCTATGCATACATCCTTAGAGAAAAAATTCCAGAAACTCGGCGTTGATAACGCACCGGGACAGGAAACAAGGCAAAAGGCTGACATACCAGACCTGCGCGGTGAAAAACTTCCCGGCAGAGCTGTTGATTTCTCACACGGTGATGTCGATGCCTTTGAACCAACTCCGGGCACACTGGAGCTTTTCATCGATGGCTTCCATACCGGCGGCAGGCAGGCCTATACAGAGTATCGCGGCGGCAAAGCTGCACGCATCGATCTCGCAGAAAAACTGGCCCGCTATACCGGTACGCAGCTCGACCCGGAACGCAACGTGATTATCACACCCGGTACACAAGGAGCGTTATTCCTGGCTATGGGTGCCACAATCGCCCGCGGCGATAAGGTTGCTATTGTCGCACCGGACTATTTTGCCAACCGCAAGCTTGCCGAGTTCTTCGACGGCGATATCATCCCGGTCGAAATGCACTATTTTGATTTCAATGACCGTGCGGGGCTCGATCTTACAGAACTGGAACAAGCCTTCAAGGCCGGTGCCCGGCTGTTCCTGTTTTCCAATCCGAATAATCCTACCGGTGTCATCTACTCGCCGGAGGAAATTCGCCGTATCGCCACCCTCGCTGCACATTACGGTGCATTTGTCATCGCAGATGAATTATATTCCCGGCAGATTTTTGAAAACCGCCTTTATACACATCTTTGCGCCCAAAATATCATGAATCCCGAAAATCTCATCACGATCATTGGCCCCTCCAAAACCGAGTCCCTCAGCGGCTACCGTCTTGGCACAGCCTTTGGCTCCGCCGCGGTCATCGACCGCATGGAAAAGCTCCAAGCCATTGTCTCCCTGCGCGCACCAGGCTACAGCCAGGCTGTATTGAAATCATGGTTCAGTGAACCGGCTGGCTGGATACAGCAACGCATTGCCCAGCATCAGGCGATTCGCGACGAACTCCTGCAAAAATTCCAAGCAGCAGAAGGCATGCGCGTACGCCCCACCGAAGCTGGCAGCTACCTTTTCCCTCAGCTTCCTCCGCTTGATGTCACCATCGGTGAATTCGTCCGGATTGTGCGCCTGCAGACCAATGCCACGGTCACGCCAGGTACCGAATTTGGTGCACAGTTCACCAACAGCTTCCGCATCAATTTCTCACAAGATCATAAAGCAGCCGTGAACGCAATCGATCGTCTGCTGAAGGTCATGGACCGCTATCGCAAATAAGTATGAAAGCTGTCTGCGCTGTTTGTTGGTAAGATAACGATAGGACAAGACAATAAACCAGAGCATAAGAAAACCCCTCACATTTTAGCTATGTGTATATAGCTTGAAATATGAGGGGTTTATTTATAGATTTTTTGCATGTGTGCGCGCTGTCATTGCTTTCTTTCCAATATGCTCTTTACCAGTGACAAATCATTATTGCCTGCCGATATTACGAAGCAAACCTTCTGCCGCGCTTCGAAAGACAGCGTTCCCTCCAGCACAGCCGCTATACCCAGGGAAGAAGACGGTTCCGCTACGATCTTCGCTTTAGCAAGCAGCAGATACATGGCATCCTCAATAGAAGAATCCTGCGCCGTTACCAGTTCATCCACCAGTGCCTCTATGATAGCAAAGTTTCCTGGATCTGCATGGTCCGTCCGCGTCCCATCCGCGATTGTATCCACGGAGGAAAGCCGCTGCGGCGTTCCCTTGCTCCGGCTGAGTCCATACCGCGGCGCACCGGCCGGCTCTGCCCCGATGACACGGATATCCGGCCTTGCAGCCTTTACAGCCGTCGCGATACCAGAAATCATGCCTCCACCGCCGATAGGAACCACGACAGCATCCATCGCAGGCGCATCCTCCAAAATCTCGATTCCCATAGTTCCCTGCCCGGCCTTTACAGCGTCATCCGCATACGGATGCACCAGTATCCTGCCTTCTGTACGAACCAACTCGTCTGCTTTGGCATCCCGCTCCGTGGAATTTGTACCTGCAAGTATAACCTCTGAACCAAAGGCTTTGGCTCCCGCGAGCTTCACCGGGTTGCAGTTCAGCGGCATTACGATTTTGGCATCGATACCCAATATGCTTGCTGCGCAGGCGACTCCCTGTGCATGATTCCCGCTGGAGCAGCATACGATGCCCCTGCTTTTCTCTTCTTCCGACAGCGAGAGGATCCGATTCAGCGCGCCGCGAATCTTAAACGATCCTGTCCTTTGGAGATTTTCCGGCTTCAGATACACCTCACAGCCGAGTACAGCGTCAAGCGCATGCACACGCAGCAGCGGCGTCCGGACAATATACGGGCGGAGCCTTTCCTTTGCTTTGAATATATCAGCATAGGACAACATATATGAACCACATCCATTCCGTAAAGTATTTTCCTCACCTGCTGGAAACCAGTCCTTTTCCCATATATTATACAATCCGGCGCAGGGCATAGCAACTACAATACTCCCGGTTTGATACACAAATATAGTATACCTGCATAAGGAAATACAGCAAAATACCCGGTCCAACGGCTAAACGCCGCCAGACCGGGTATGCTAAGCTCAGGCGAGCTCTGTTTCCTCCGTGCTGCGCACCACGATTTCCTTAACCGTTTTAGGTGCGACCCCACGCACAAGTACAGCCTTCCTGGCAATCATATTGTCCATGACCGCCGCGACGTCTGCCTTCTTCAGACCATCCTTTGGGTCTGCAAGACTATACGTCACCGTCTTCGTACCCTCAAGCTGGAACACCATCCTAAGTACCTTACTCATGCATATCTCCTCCCTTCCTCAAGAATACGAAAGCCCTATGTTAGGCCTCCTCGAGCTTTGCAGCATCCTGCCGATTCACAGAAACAACCGGATGTGCCTGCAAGCCGCCCAGTGCTTTGCCGAGATCCAGAACATCCGCATCACCGAGTTCCGGATTGATGTGTGTAAAAGTACGCTGGCTGTAGGTTGCCGTCCCGTTCGCCGTAACACCGGTCTCAACCTTTACAATCAGCTTGCTTGCCGCACCGCTTCTTTGTACTACCATAAGATCACCTCCCTTCACTCTTATACATGCCTGCAAAGGGTCATGATACAACATGGCATAAATTTTTCCTGGAATTTCAGAAACGTTCCCCGCTACGATACCGCACAAGCGCACCACAGTATGGAGTCCAAAGACGCATCTGATGTAGTAAAGGGAATCCTGTCCTTTTCAGGATAAATATTACATAGATAGCAAGAGTTGTTCATTTTTTCCGCGGTGCATGTGGTAATCTTAGAAAGGTTTATGAAATTGAAATATAAAGTGAGGTTATTTGTATGCAACGTCGTGTAGTTATTACAGGGATGGGAGCCGTTACTTCATTGGGAACAGATGTGGCCTCTCTTTGGGAAGCCATAAAGCAGGGAAAAAATGGTATCACTCGGATTGAAAGAATTGATACGAGCGATTTGCCGACCAAGGTCGCTGCTGAGATAAAAGATTTTGATCCTGCCCCTTTTATGGATAAAAAAGAGGTGAAAAGAACCGATCGCTTTACGCAATATGCTATGGCGGCAACGAAACAGGCACTAGATGATGCAAAACTTGATAAAGAGTCGCTGCAAAGGGAAACCGCCGGTATGATTATCGGTTCTGGAATCGGCGGACTGGAAACCCTGGAAAGGCAGCATGAAATACTTTTGACGAAGGGGGCAGACCGGGTCAGCCCCTTTTTGATTCCGATGATGCTGCCGAATATGGCTGCCGGAATGACGGCGATTAAATTTGGCATTAAAGGTTTTGTAGAGTGCACCGTTTCGGCATG
The DNA here is from genome assembly GCA_002319795.1 of Megamonas sp. UBA1796. Taxonomy (GTDB): domain Bacteria; phylum Bacillota; class Negativicutes; order Selenomonadales; family Selenomonadaceae; genus UBA1796. The sequence goes on along the minus strand of DCFU01000013.1, from coordinate 47,780 downwards.
TGCTTCTTCGGCGAATGCGATTGGTGATGCTTTTAAGATAATTCAAAGAAACGATGCTGCTATTATGATTGCCGGTGGTACGGAAGCCCCTATTACCAGACTTGCTATGGCGGGTTTTTGCGCGAATAAAGCCATGACGCGTAATGTTGACGTAGAGAGTGCCTGCCGGCCGTTTGACCGGGATCGGGATGGTTTTGTCATGGCAGAAGGCGCTGGTATCGTCGTTTTAGAAGAACTGGAACATGCCAAAAAACGCGGAGCCCATATTATAGCTGAACTCGTTGGTTATGGATGCACCAATGATGCCTATCATATTACTGCTGGTGCACCTGGTGGCGAAGGTGGCGCCAGATGTATGCAAATCGCTCTAAAAGATGCTAAAATAGAGCCAACAGCTGTTCAATATATTAATGCGCATGGTACTTCAACCGAAGTTGGCGATAAAGGGGAAACGCAGGCAATTAAAGAAGTTTTCCAGGATTATGCCTATAAACTGGCAGTCAGCTCGACGAAATCCATGACCGGGCATTTGCTCGGGGCAGCGGGTGGAATAGAAGCTATCATTACGGCTTTGGCACTCCGGGATGGTTTTGTACCGCCGACAATTCATTATCATACCGCCGATGCGGATTGTGATTTGAATTATACGGCGAATACAGGCCATACAGCTGAATTGGAATATGGTCTATCCAATTCATTTGGGTTCGGCGGACATAATGCCACGTTGATTTTCCGCAAGTACCAGCCGGAACTATGAACTTTCAGTATGGGGGTATACTATAATGGATCTACGGGCAACTATGGCAGAGTGTTTTCAATATATAGAAATCAATTTATATCAGAAGATAACTCTCGATGCAATAGCAGCACATTGTGGTATATCAAAATACTATTTAGATCGGATATTTAAATCATTAACGGACGAATCAGTGATAGAGTATGTACAGTTTCGCAAGTTATCCGCCAGTATTTCGGATTTAAAAGATAAAAATCGACGTGTGATTGATATTGCTATGAAATACGGATTTGATTATGAACAATCCTATATTCGCGCTTTCCGCAAGAAATTTGGCATTACACCCCTCAAGTTGAGATCCGAAGCCCAATCGCTGCATATTCAGGAAAAATTGACGATTGATGATATCATGTCCGTCAATAATTCGGTCATTTATAAGCCTTCATTCATGTTTAAACAACAATTTTATCTTGTTGGTCAAAAGTACAAAATACTGAGTAAATCGGGCGATAAGATTGCCAATTTATATGGGCGGGAGTTTTTTTATAAGCAGCGCCAACGTATTTCAAATCCAGTGGACCCAGAAATTTATTTTGGTTATACCGATTGGAGCGATCATGTCAATGGGGCGATTTATTATATGCCGGGCTTGCAGGTCCAAGATTTAAATCATATCCCTGCTGGTATGGAAGGCATTTCGATTCCGGCACATAAATATGTAATTTTTCGCCTGGTGGGATTTTTTCATCCGGCTGAATTGAATGGCCGCAAAGTGGGGCGTCTGCTCGTTCATCTGTATTCAAAATGGATTTTCAAATCCGGGTATAAATTTGCGGATCAATTTCGCTTTGAGTATATCAATAATGCTTTATGTAAAGACAACTATTGTGAACTGGATATTTATCAGCCTATTTTAGAAACCTGAAGCAGCGCACGTTTATCAGCAGTCTCTTACTGCATCATCCGATGGACAGCCATACGAATGAAGTTCAGCAGGCGTTTGTTTTTTTCGGCATGCGCCTGCATTCATTGCTATTATCCCTCCCGCTGCTTAAGCAATGGTTTGAAAAACGTACCCACCAGGCTCATAACAGCTGACAGCCCCATACAGCCTGCCAGCATAAAGAAGATGACAGCAACCGTCCCACCGGATATATGGCGCAAACCATCTAAAAGCAACGGTGAAACAAATTGTCCTAAAAAAGCAGCGCTAGATACAACAGCCATAACGACAATGTTTTTCCCCTGTGGTGCACAGGCAGATGCTTTATTGATAATAAACGGATATGCCCACCCACTCCCAAAACCAGCAATAACAATTGATAAAATCAGTATGTTTTTTGAGTAAGCCGCCCCTACGCCACTGTAACCTACAGCCATCATCAGCAGCATGCAGCAGGGAAGCAAACGCCTCAAATACTGACTTGCAGCCTTAAGGCTAAGGCCTCCCGCAAACATACTTATGGCATTAATAGCGAAGATAATTCCTGCAAAGCCCGAGTTACCAATGTTCCTGCTATAAATTAACAGGGACAGATTCGTAACAATTGCATAAAAAGCCATCATAAACAAAAAGGCTGAAAACGCCCAGCCGTAAACCTGACTGGAAAGGACTCTTCCAGAAGGTTCGGCTGATTGTTTTTTGATTACGGGAATCTCCTTAATAAACAATATAACAAGCACCAATACAGGAATGGCAATTAAATAAACGTAAAAAACGTAATGCCAGTTGATAAGGGCCAACATGCCTGCTCCCAGATTGCCGGCAATAGCGCCCAGATTATTCGCCGAAAAAGAATACCCCAGCATTTTCATTCGTTCGTCTCCCTGATAAAAATCGGCAATCAGCCCTGTGGCCAGCGGCAGGATAATACCCGTTCCTGCACCCAGCAATGCCCGGAAAAAGAGCAGCGGCAGCAGAGAATCCGTAAAAACAGCACCAAAGCCGCCAAGAATATATACAGCCAGGCCAGCCTCCAACAACTTTTTTTTGCTCATACGTAAACTCAATATCCCTGACAGGATGGAAAATGGAACAATAAATAGCGGTGGTACCGAAAGAATCAGTTTAATCATAGTCTGACTTTCCTGCGGAAATGCCTGCGCAATGACTCCGAGTCCCGGAGCCACTGCGGCACCAGCCATGATGGTGAGAAGTGAAATAGATAGAAGCGAGATTTTGAACATACAGCGACATACTCCTTTTTAATAATAGTTGAATATTTTAATACTGAACTATCGTTCAATATTAGCTTAAAAAATTTTATGTGATCATAGAATTCATGCCATAGAAATACTGCTGCATAAAGAGTTCCATAATATGCTCAGCCCATATTTCATCCTTATAATGCCGGGCTATTTCAAACAAGCCTTCCATGAAATTATTGGCTGCAATGTGATAGACTAACGCATCCATTTCCTTTGCCCCGTGAAGGGAATTCTTCTGCAGCTGCGTCTGTATATGAATCTGCGTAAGCCGGATAAGTTCCTCTTTGGCATTTTCATACAGGGTCCCTTTGCTTTTGTCGATGAGTATAAGAAACGCCTGCCGGTCATTTTTCAGCATACGAAAAATGAAAGGCAGCTCTTCCTGAAAAAACTTCGCATAGCCAGGCTGGCTTTCGGCTGCGTTTTTGGCAGACAGCAGTTTTTGCAAGGCAATGTACGTCGGATTGACCACAGCCGCGAACAGGTCTGCTTTATTCTTGTAATAAGTATAAATAAGCCCTACCGGAACGCCTGCTTTTTCGGCAATATCCCGCAGCGTGGCAGACTGATAGCCGTTTACATAAAACGCCTCGATTGCTGCCTCATAGATATTTTTTTCTATTTCTTCCTTTAAGACTTGTGCCATAGATACTTCACACCTCAATATTGAACTCTTGTTCAATTATAGACCGACGATTATACAATTGTCAAGTATTCTGCCGCAGCGTCTTGCTGCCTGCAGCACAACGTTAATATCTATGCGGCTGCACGGTATGATGCATGGCCAGCAAACATCCATAGGCATCTTCTATCTGCTGCATAGAAATATTTAATTTCTTTTTTAACCGGGAAAACGATAGAATAGGAGAAAGAATAAAAAATTTATAGATAACAGGATGGATATATATGGATTTACAGATATTGAAAACATTTTTATCCGTTGCACAGACGGAAAATATAACACAGACTGCGGAAAAAATGAATTTCAGCCAGCCAACCGTCACGGCACAGATTAAAAATATTGAAGAAGACTTTGGTGTACTGCTCTTTGAAAGAGTCGGTAAAAGGCTCTATATAACAGACGCCGGAAAATGCCTGGTGCCCTATGCAGAGAAAATTCTGTGTGCCTACCGCGAAGCACAAGTTGCTCTGGATGGTTTCTCGTATGACCATACAATCCGCATTGGATTGGGAACAGCAGTTGCTTCCTATATCTTATCGCCCATTTTGCGCAGGTTTCAACATCAGGTACCCGATGTTTCTGTCAGCATTGAACATTGTTTTGATATTCCGATAGCAGTGGCCGGTGTGTTAGCAAATCAATTTGATTTTGCCCTGGTGCATGATGTTGTGAAGCATCCCAAGCTCTTACAATTTGATGTTATGGTGGAGCGTTTATGCTGGTGTGTTCACAAAAGCCTCTATATGGACTATGGCGAAGATTTCTGGCAATATCCGTTTATATTGCTGAAAGAAAACAGTCTTTATCGGAAAATTTATGGGCCGTTGTTTCAAGCTAAGCAGATACGTCCCGTTCTGGAATATTCAGATTCAGAAGCAGTAAAACAGGCCGTTCTGAATGGGTTTGGTGTGGGAGTCCTCCCGCAAATCCTTGTTAAAGATAGTCTGCGTAACGGAACCCTGGTAGAATTCGTCAAAGCACCCGTTCTGAATATAACCTTTTCGCTTATTCTCCATAAGGATAAAATCATAACCAAACCAATCTATGTTCTGCTGAAGATGCTGGATGGACTCCGAATACCGTCTGACCCCGAAAACGACTTCACCGCATATTTGCAAAATTTAGCTAAGACATTCTGAGGAGGACACGTATGTATCTGGTTTGGAAACATATGCAAAATATCCTGCAAAACAGAGCGCTTTTTACTGCCAGTCTGGCACATATCATACATGATGGATTTACCGATATGATATACATTTTCTTTCCCATATGGCAGGCACAGTTCTCGTTTAGTTTTATGGAAATCGGGTTTTTGAAAACCTTATTTTCCGGTACGATGGCTTTTTTTCAGGTTCCATCGAGTTGGCTTGCTGGTAAAACAGGGGGAATCCCACTTTTATTGTGGGGAACTTTGTTGACCAGCCTGGCTGTCTGTTTTTATGGCTGGGCTGGTTCAGGGCTGCTGTTAGGCTGTTTTCTGGTTCTTGGCGGCCTGGGATCCAGTGTACAGCATCCTTTATCCTCAACCTTGCTGGCTCATGCCTGCCCAGATACTGCAAATCGCCGGATAGCACTGAGTTCCTTTAATATGGCCGGCGATTTCGGCAAGCTTTTATTGCCTGCGGCAGCGGCCCTGCTGATTCGCTTTTTAGGTTGGGAAGATTCAGCACATTGGATGGGCGTTCTTGGCTTTTTTGCGACGGGAATTCTTTTTTTCAGCAGCCGCGGGCTGGAGTGGGAAACTCAAACCGCTGCGAATGAACAGAAAAAGTGCCCATCCTCCGTATGGAAAGCGGAAAACAGGCACTTTTGGGCATTGGTGCTTATTGGAATTGTTGATAGTGGGACACGTATGGGATTTTTGACTTTCTTTCCATTCCTTTTGCAGGGGCATGGCGCAGATGTAACCATAACCGCACTGGCACTGTCTTTGGTATTTGCCGGCGGCGCGCTGGGCAAGCTGGCCTGCGGCCTGATGTCGACGCGCTGGGGAAGTGTAAAAACGGTGCTGTTCACCGAGATTGCGACTTCTTTCTGTATTCTGGGAATGCTGTGGCTGCCGCTTCAGCTGGAACTTGGGTTATCCTTTTTTTTGGGCATTGCCTTGAACGGGACTTCTTCTGTTTTATACGGTACAGTTCCAGATCTTGTTTCGGCAACGGATTGTCAGCAAGCTTTTGCTGTTTTCTATACGGCAACCATTGCCGCCGGAGCTTTGTCTCCATGCTTCTATGGTGCAATAAGTGATACGGTTGGCATGCAGCAGGCAGTTTTGCTTGTCGCTGGATTGGTATGGCTGACGGTTCCACTGGTGATTTTTTCCCAAAAAAGAAAAATGGTGTTTTAGGCCGCTGAGAGTCTGCTACATTCGTATGTCTCTGGAACATCCACAGGTTCCCGCACAAACAAAGCAAAAATAAATCGCCCTTACAGTCAAAAAAATCAGGAATGAAATTTTAACATACAGCTAAGACAACAGTACGATCATCAGCGGTCCCATGACAGTCAGTAAAATATTGCCGACAGCATATGCCGGCGTGTAACTTAAGGCGAAGATACTGCTGCCTGTCTCATCGGTGATTGCATTTAGGGCAGCTGTAATCGTGCCAGCACCACATTGTCCGCCGATGATATCTATGGCATCCAGCTTAAGCACGTATTTCCCAAAATAAAGGGAAATAATATGGGGCACGATAGATAATACTGCCCCAAGAATCAGTACCATGACCCCCATAGATTCTAATGCACCCACAAAGCTGGCACCTGAGGTAAGCCCCACCACGGCAATAAAGGTATTCAAACCTGCACTTTTTAAGAACCAACGTGTAGATGAAGGAATTTGACCAATATTTGGATGGCGTGACTGATACCATCCAAAGAACAGTCCTAGAAATAAGGCGCCTCCTCCGGCACCCAATGTGATAGGGATATCGAAAACGGTCAGCGTAAGCATCCCCACCAGTAAACCGCTAATAATACCCATAGACATATAACTGACATCCGTATCAATGCCTGTGTTACGTACATAACCAAATTCCTGAATAACTTTATCCATAACATTCACAGGCCCTATAATACGGATGGTATCTCCTTTTCTCATATCATGGATATCCCCCAATGGATGTCCACCTCTCCAAACCGATACGATGATAATATTATTTGCACTACAATCATCAATATGAGATTACTGCAAAACTTGTGTGAGAACAACATCTCGCCGTTGCAAAATAATATTTAGGTATTTCTTTTCCGACGTTTCCTGAAGATAGGCTCTTTTAAACTCAACCATACTCAGCAAATCACCTACGAGGGTGATAACATCCCCTTCCTTAAATTGGGATTCTTGGGAGACCTCGATTTCTTGATCATTCCGGAATAGTTTTGCAATGGTCAATCGATTATTGTACTCTTTTTCAATGCCCAAAACGGATTTTCCAATATATACAGAACCTTGTCCAATACGAAAGGCACGCATTTTTATCGCACTGATAATCGTTTTCTCCGATGCATTATCTTTAAAGTTAATGCTTTCAATCTTTTTCTTAGTTGCTTCCTCCAGATCGACTCCCAGAATCTTCGGTGCAATATTTTTAAGCAGAACAATGACGCCTACGGTTCCAAAAACATATGTTAAAGCATACGCCACAGCAACCTCTGTCTGCATGGCCTTTTGAGCATCCTGGCTCAAACCTGAAAGGTTCAGTATTGCGGAAGAGGCCGTGCCAATACCCGCTGAATTGGTAAGTGCTCCCGACACAATTCCTGCCCCTTCGCCCGGGCTGATGCCAAAAACCTTAAACAATATTAGGGCAGTCGCCAGTGAGCACGTTGCAAAAAAAACAGCATGGATGATGTGCTTAATCCCGGACTTCTTAAAGCTGCCAAAAAAAGCTGGTCCGACTTCATAGCCGATGACAAAAATGAAAAGACTAAAAAAAATAGTTTTAATAACTGGTGAAATATCAAACGTTCCTGCCAGCCCAACAAGCAACCCGATAATGAGTGTCCCCACCGTTGCGCCCAGGCGAAAAGACTTTACACGAGCTTTTCCAATAAGATAACCCAGGGCCAGACAAAAGAAAATAGAAAGTGCCACATTATGAATAAAAAATGCACTTAATTCCTTTAGCATCATGAATCGCTTCCGTTCAATGATGCCGTCATTTTATCGTTATATTCTTTTAGCAATGCTTTAATGCGTCTGGCAATTTTGGGGTAAGCATCGTCGGGCAGGTTTGCTTGTGACACCCGCAATGTTCCCGACGGAGCATCAAAGCCGACCCCTTCCATAATGACCACACCATTTTTTTTAGCAAGATTCAACAAAAAATTGATTTCGCCAAAGTTTTCTTGCATATAGGTTGCCAATTTCTTGCCGTATAACTGCTCCGCTAAATGATAAATATTAATGAGCGAATAGTACTTCGCATTTTCACAGGTGCTGTTCTCTTTAATACCCAGTCCTTCAAAAAGACTATGATACCGTTGTGCCACAATTTTTTTAGTAGATTCAATATACGCATCACAGTCATGACAGACCAAATGACTCAAAGAGAATAATGCCATCATGGCTTGCTGCGGCGTTGACAATCCCGATGTATGATACAGGCCAATGGAACGGCTATCCGCGGTTAACCGCTCAATAAAAGGAAATGAACGTGGATTCGTGGTCACAATGCTGTAGTCCTCATCAAGAGACTGTAATTTTTCTTCGGGCAAACGCGCAATCAAATCATCAAAAACATTCTGCTTGTTCATGGCAATGCAGCCAATACGCCAGCCTGTCGCCCCATAAAGCTTAGAGTATGAATACACCAGCAGGGTATTATATGGTGCAACCGCATAAATCGTTTGAAAACCCTCCACGAAAGTACCGTAGACATCATCTGTGATTATAATCAAATCACGACGTTTTGCGCAGATTTCTTTAATCCGCTTTAAAAGCGTGCTGTTCAATGCCCGTGATGCTGGGTTGGAGGGATTCACCAAAAAGAACGCTTTAATGCTCTCATCCTCAAGAACATCCAAGGCAGCAAGCGGAATCTCCCAGTTGTTGTCTTCACGCGCTGCCAGCCCCACCTTAACCATTTCATATTTCGTCAACTCAGGAATCTCTAAATAAGGTGTGAAGATAGGCGTGTTAATGGCAATCCGGTCTCCCTTTTTGATCAAGCCGTTTTTCTTAAGAGAATTAAAGATATAACAAATGGCCGCCGTTCCACCTTCTGTGGGAAAGATCTGGGTGGAAGCAGCTAAAGAAACACCATGATAAAGGGTGGCTTGCAGGTAAGCATTGATGATTTTTTCTATGTTGACCAGGCACCGGGATGGTACAGGATAGTTGTTGCCAAGGATCGCGTCCGTAAACTCCTTTACCAAGGCGTCCCGGTCAATGTCCAGTACCTCAGCAGCATAGTCCAAAAAGGCCTTAATAAACGCGTCTTCCTTCTGGCTCAGATCCAAAAAGTCATCAAATCTTCTGCCAATGCCATCGAGCGTAGTGTACCCCCCAAGATTGCCTGCAAGCATGGTACGCTCAGACTCCTTCACACCGAAAATTATAAATCGAGGAAATGCCAGCCGGGCCTGGGTATTAATCCAATTTGGATTGCCACGTCCTGCATTCAGAAAACTGTTATGGTTTTCATTTTTTTTTGCCAACTTGAGCGTCTTTGAGGCAATTCCAAATGCCCCCAGTCCTTCCAAATCTTTTTCATATTGATTCGTGTCCATATATACCCATCTCCTTTTCTACGTACATAGCACGCTGTGCTGTAGTCAAGTATTTTTGTTAACTTCTCTTTGTTTCTACAGAACTTATATTATTTGACTATTTCGAAATTTTCAGGAAGTCAACTACGGCATTGAATGGATTGTTTACTCAGTTATAGCATAGCTTACCTTCCCAATCTATGCTGTGAAAGCTGTGGCCTAGTATACTGATGTTGTAGCACCTTGTGATAGTTTGATAAACATCTTCTCTTATTATTCATCCTACATACATACCATAACATATATGCAGGGATACGTATATATATGTTATGGCAGAATTTAGCTTGCGATTTTCAATTAAGGCAGCAACGCCTGACCCGTTTTTTATTCATACTGCCATGAGGGATTTAAGTAATATCGATAAAATACGGTTGCTTGTTAAGATACTCCTGTTGTAAATGAAACTGTATAATAGTAGAATGAAAATAAGGATGAAAGCTGACAGGAGATGGTGCATATTCTTTAAGGACTTGGATGATAGAATTTTCGAAGGTTATTGGATCGCAGCTGGCAAAGAATTCGTAATGGATAATAAGTTCGCATAAAAACGGAGGAATAACGATGAAAATTGATTCTAAAGATTTTCGTGTTTCCCAAAATGCGAAGGTCAAGTTAAAAAAATGGCCAACCAAAGTGAAACCATGCTTTGATTCCAAGGAAGAATATACGGACATTTTAGAAGATCATGTCCATGCCTTGAGCGACCTGCAGCGTTTGTTGGCGGCAGACAATCACTATGCTCTGTTACTGATTTTTCAGGGAATGGATACTGCCGGAAAAGATGGTGCAATCCGGCATGTGATGTCAGGCGTTAATCCACAAGGTTGTCAGGTATATAGTTTCAAAAGCCCGAGTTCGGTGGAACTGGAACATGATTTTCTTTGGCGTACCACCTGCCAATTACCCGAAAGAGGCCGCATCGGTATTTTCAATCGTTCCTATTATGAAGAGGTACTTATCGTCCGTGTCCATCCGAATATCCTGGCAAATCAGAATCTGCCTAAAGAAGCGCAGGATAAAAAAAACATTTGGAAACAACGCTATCACTCTATCGTTGATCTGGAAAAACATTTGCATTGTAATGGTACGAAGATCATCAAATTTTTTCTGCATCTTTCTAAGGATGAGCAGCGCAAACGTTTCTTGGAACGAATCGATGATCCGGAAAAAAATTGGAAACTGACTTGTGACGATATTGCAGAACGCCAATATTGGGATGATTACATGGAAGCCTACGAGGACTGCCTGGGAGCAACAAGCACGAAGGAATCGCCGTGGTATATCGTACCAGCGGATGATAAGGAAAATAGCCGATTAATTATCTCGACGATTATCCTGGAAACACTGCGTAAAATAAAAATGAGTTATCCGGAAACAGATGCCAAACGCCGTGAGGAACTTCAATTAATTCGCAAAACACTTGTTGAATAAAGAGATGTATTCCTGGCATACTCCATAAAGGCAATGCATCGATCTCGATGTGCCAAACGATATGGCAAAATCAACGGGTTTACTCGGGGCCTGCTGTTTCTGACAAGACTGTATATCCTACAATGGGGTGCATTGCCAATAGCGGCAATGCACCCCATACTTTACCAAAAATTCATTTGCATGTCTCGGCAACTTCCACAGGTTCCTGAACAAACAAGGTAAGCAGAAAGCCCACCACCGGCAAAAACGCCAGTAAATTAAATATCAACGGCAATCCTGCTGCATCAGCCAGCCAGCCCAGGCCTAATACCCCCATCGCTCCCAGTCCCATACTGAACCCAAGTGTCAGTCCGGAAGCCATGCCAATATTACGCGGCATCATTTTCTGCGCCAAGACTAAACTGCTCGTAAAGGTGGCCGCCAGCAAAACACTGACAAGTGCCAAAAGAACAAAAGGCCAGACCCCATCCACCATTTTAAAAAAGTACAGCAATACAGCTACAGGTAAAATAGAATAAAGCATCACTTTCCTGCTGCCGTACCGGTCACTCATCGTACCGCCAAGAAGCGTCCCTACTGCTCCGGCAGCCAGATAAACCGTCAGCAAAGAAGCGGCATAGGCAGAACTGCCATGCAGAAACGAAACATAGTACAGCGGGACAAACGTACTGATACCAGAATTCACAGTTGCCCGGATCAAAACCATCCCCAGCAAAGCGATAAGCGGCAAATTCAGATGAATTGCATTCGCCGTCTTCACAGAATTTTTCTCTCTTTTCTGAGGCAAACGGGATAACCTCCTCATCACGAAAAGAAACATCACGCTGACTGCAATATAAGGCAATATAAACAAGGAAACAGTAAAAGAGTTGCCCAGCAGTAATGCTCCCAAAAGCAGCGAACCAATGGCAAATCCCGCATTACCGCCAACAGAAAATAAACTCGCCCCTTTTCCCTTGGCTTTGCCGCTGAGCCAGTTGACCATCTTGGCCCCTTCCGGATGAAAAATCGCACTGCCGAATCCGCTGACTGCCGTACACAAAAGTACCAGCGGATACGTAGGTACAAGCAAAGAAGCCCACATCATAATGCCTGTCACGAAACAACCGACCGGCATCCACCAGGGCCGCGATTTTTTATCGCTAAAATAACCAAATATGGGCTGACTTACGGAAGAGGTCAAATTTTGTATCAATACAATAGCCGTGAGTTCAGCATAACTCAGACCAAATTTTACCTTAAAAAAAGGCAGTGCCACAAATAAGGCACCTGGTGCCAGATCCGTCACGGCATGTGCACATGCAATCACCCAAATCGAAGAAGAAACATCTTTTACCGCACGCAACAATAAAGCTCACTCCCCATTCTGTTCAATCAACTATACATATTAGGATAATATTGCTTAACGAATTTATCCTGTGCTATTATTATAGTAATGAAATTAACCTGTGTCATGAATGATATTGCTTAATAGCAGCACAATATTGATATTTAACAAAATGATGGGAGAAATGATAGTTCATGATAATTACACAAAATGGGCGGTTCATCGACCAGGAGATCAAAATTGATTTTCCCATAAAAATAAGGCGCAGAGAATATCATGAGCCGGGCCCCATTTTTAAAAGCCATTGGCATGAAGAATTTATGATCTTTTATATCAAACAAGGCCAGGCCATCATGCACTGCAATTCGAAAGCCATCCCTGTCGGCGCAGAAGACTTGATCGTAATGAACAGCAACGACATTCATTATGCAGAAAACCTTGGCAGCCATCCGTTTATCGAATACTACATCATAGTGAATTTTTCTTTTCTGTTCAGTGAGCAGGAAGACCTGTGCCAAAAAAAATACATGGAGCCACTCATGCAGGAACGCATCCGTTTCCAAAATCAGATAGAAAACGATAGTGAAATCGTGCAGCAAGTAAAAGAATTAATCCACGAATACCAGCAGCAGAAGAACGGTTATGAACTCTTGATCAAAGCCGGCCTGTACCGCATTCTGGTCCTGCTCATGCGGCGGCACAGCGCACCCACAACCGATGTGAAAGAAACCCATCGACAATATAATACCCTGTATCAGCTGCGCCCCGTATTGAAATACGTTGACCAGCATTACACGCAAAAGATTACCTTAACCGAACTTGCCAGCATGTCCAATATGAGCCGTCATCATTTTTGCCGCCTCTTTAAAAGTATCACCGGCAAGCCTCCCATTGAGTATGTCAATCATTTACGCATCAATGCCGCGATTAAGCTCCTGCGGGAGGGCCACTTGAATATCAGTGAAATTGCCCTGACCGTCGGGTTCAATGACAGCAATTACTTCAGCCGTCTATTCAAAAAATATAAAAACTGTTCCCCCACTTCCATACAAAAAAGAGAATAATCCGGTTCTCAAATGAAACGCCAAGGCGCGAAAGTATAACAACTATTATTTCCCGTGAGTTAGGCCACCTAAACGATGTGCACTTTTTCTTTTCTTAAACCTTATTTTTAGAATCACTCGATAATTTTTATTAAGAGACTGTATAGACTTTTCAACTATGCCCGAAACAGCAATATCCATTTTCTGCAATTGCACCGGCAGCAAAAGATCCAATACAATGCTTTTATAGGATTCGTTTTTTAGAATACGCAGAGTTTCCACTTCAATATCCGCATGAATATGCTCTAACGCCGGAAATAATCTTGCATAAATTTCTTGTCTGTCCTTCTCATCTGTAACAATAAAATCCATTTGAATTGTGCAGCTGCATCCCAATTTTTCATACAATTCATATGCGATTTCTTCTGAAACAACTTGAAACTTATCCGTACTAACAGCGGCGTCAGCTTCAATATGCATGGACATAATCATTTGTCCCAGTCCGTAGTCGTGGACGATTGGGTTATAAATTCCTATAATTTGAGGATATCGATCTACAATTTCCCTTACTTCTGCTAATATTTTAGGTTCCGGAGATACGCCAATAATACGATTGATTGTTTCTATGGCTGTTTTATATCCAGCATATATAATACATATCGATACCATAATTCCACACCACCCATCCAACGCATGGATGGATGTGAATCTTGAAACAACCATAGATAGCAGCACGACAGCAGTAGCAATCGCATCGCTAAAACTATCTACCGCAACTGCCCGCATAGCAGATGAATCTATTTGCCGGCCTATTTTTTTATTATAATAATACATATACAGTTTAATAATTATAGCAAAAAATAAAACAGCAAAGATTTTGATATCAAAGATTACAGGACTGGGAGATGAAATGGCCTCCCAAGATATTTTTATCAACTCTATTCCCATGTAAATAACCGTAAACGAAGTAAATAACCCAATAAGCCATTCAATACGTCCATGCCCAAAAAGATGCTTCTGACTCGCTCCGATCCCTGCAAACAAAAAACCGAACATTGAAATTAAGGCGCCACCTGCATCGGCCAAGTTATTGAAGCCATCTGCCATAATAGCTACAGAACCACTTGTAATGCCTGCCATCAGCTTTCCCACGCATAATACGATATTGAGGCATATGCCTATTTCACTGCATACGATTGCATATTTCTGTCGCATGGAAGGCGATGATGGATTGTCCGGTTCTTTCACAAATAGCTTTACCAGCTTCGGGATTATCACTTATTCTCCTCCTAAAAACATTGTGGTCTGTGCTGATTTACTAAAATCTCAGACAGATAAATCGACTGACTTAAATAAACCATCCGGTTTATTTTCTGTTAGTAAAACAATGCATTTCAACCTTCGTCGAAAATATGCCGTTTACGTCCTACGACCAGTCCAATCCCAATCATCGCAATTGACATGGCAATAAAAAGCAACATAGGAATCGTCCATGAACCCGTACTATCATACAAATAACCAATAAGAGAGGGACCGCCAGCGGCCAACAAATAGCCGAGAAGCTGCGCCATGCCGGACAGTTCAGCCGCTTGCTTGGAATTCGCGCTTCGCAAACCAATAAAAGTAAATGCCAAGCTGAAGCATGCCCCTCCACCGATTGATATCAATAAAAGCCAAACACTCAACCAAACTATACTGCCACCACTTAAGAGTCCCATCAGCCCAACGAGGCAAAATAAACCGGATATGGCTGTAATTCCTTTTTGATTGTCATACCGCCCCGCAAGAACAGGCGCCAAAAAAGATGTAGGCATACTGGCAAATTGGAACCAGGACAACATCCACCCGGCACTGGCGATATCAAGTCCATACCCATGCAAAATTTCCGGAAGCCAGGCAATAATACTATAAAGGAATAAACATTGCAGCCCCATGAACAAGGATACCGCCCATGCCAGCGGAGATTTCCATACCATCCGCTTAGGTTCGGCCGCAATTTGTACTTGGCCCATCGTACTTGATAAACGAATCTGCGGCAACCATGCTACCAGCGCAGCCAATACCAATCCGCCCCAGCACAAAAGAGAAGCCCGCCAACTCGATTGAAAAAAATTGGCCAAAGGAATGCTGATGCCTGCTCCCAAGGCGGCAAATACCGTCATCGACGTGGTGTAGATACTCGTTAATAGACCAATTTTAGCTGGGAACCTGCATTTTATAATGCTGGGAAGCAGCACGTTACCGATTGCGATCCCTACTCCGATCAATATGGTTCCCCCATATAAAAAATTTGCAGATTGCCCGGTCGAGCGAACACCTTCCCCTAACAACAACATAAGCAGCCCGGCAAAAACAGCCCGTTCATTGCCAAGCCAATTTCCTATTTTCGCTGCGATTGGAGAAAACAATGCAAATACAAGCAACGATAAAGTCATAATAAACCCGATGCCGGTATTTGAAATTCCTAAATCCGTACGAATCAAACCGGCCAATGGTCCGACAGATGTAATCGGCGTCCGCAAATTGAAAGCCACCATCGTAACGCCAATCATAAGCAATGCTCCTGATTTTAAAGTCAAACCATGATTCCACATTAAGAATATCACTCCCCCAATTCAAGCTGTAAAGCATTATGACTTAATTTTATAATCTCCAGAGTCGCTTTTTCCGCGGCATCCGGATCTTGCTTTTGGATTGCCTCTAATAAATCCGTATGGCTTTTCACCTGCCGTTCATCGAGTTCCGCTGTCGCAAAAGTGCAATTGATCGTCATTCGCAGATACTCCGATATGTTCTTATAAATGTCGTAAAGCAAATGATTTTGCGTTGCCAAAGCGACCGCCACATGAAAATCTATATCCGCATTGATTACTTCCTGCAAATTATGACGTTGTTCTTGTTTTCTTCTAAAATGCAGTTGCAACATTTCCAAATCTGCGGGCGTACGCCTGAGAGCGGCCATCCTGGAAATTTCTCTTTCCAACGTGCAACGTACCTCCATTGTTTCAGTAACATTGGAACGTCTCAACCGTTTTGCCATCATCGCTTCAAAGCGGCTCTTTGCACGAACATACGTGCCATCGCCCTGCAGCGCTTCGAGCAGTCCGGCATGTATCAAAGCCTGCACGGCTTCTCTTACTGTATTACGACTGGCCCCAAATCTTTTTATAAGCTCCGGTTCCGGTGGAATCTTTTCTCCTACCTTCCAAACACTGTTCTCAATATCCCTTTCTATTTTCTCTACAATCTGTTTTGATAATGACAAGCGAACTAATTTTTCATCCATTTTAAATTCCTCCAAACATAGGATGTTTAGTTAATATGATATCATTAATTTTTGAAAAAGTAAAGAGATGTGTCCTTGCTTCCTTCTGCTCCGTAAAAAGGGAAGGTGCATTTCCGCCATGCGAAAATGCACCTTCCCTTTTATACTTTTTGAACATGTATCATGTCCATTTACCAAGCTTGTCAGTTCCGCACGTTCAGCATAGCCTGTCCCTGCAGATACCGTTTCAAGTCTTCTACTCCTATTTCTACCGAAGTTCGCATGGTATCGCAGGAAGTACCCGCCAAATGAGACGTCAACGTAATATTATCCAGCGACAAATACGGATGGTCACCCGGCAGCGGCTCCACATCATAGACATCGACCGCGGCCCCGCCAATGCTACGGTTCTGCAAGGCCTCTACCAGTGCAGCGGTATTGACCAGCCCGGAACGCGCCGTATTGATGAGGTACGCCGTTTTCTTCATCTGCTTCAATTCTTTTCGGTCAATGAAGTGCTGCGTTTTCTCGGATAAACGCAGATGCACCGATACAAAATCAGCCTGCGCCAACAGCTGCTCCAAAGAGACAAATTCTACTTTTTGTCCCGCAAACTTACCGGCATCGATGAACGGATCATACACCAGAATACGACAGCCAAAGCCTGCGAGGCGCGCCGTGACGCGCTGCCCGATATAGCCGAAGCCGATGATGCCCACACTGCAGGTACGCATATCATGTATATAGGACTGGTTCACATAGTTCTTGCACCATTTCCCCTCAAAAATGAGCTTATGGCTTCGCGCTATATTCTTGTTTTCGGCAATCATCATGCCTACCGTAAAATCAGCTACCGCATTCGCACTGCGCCAGGGGGCATTGATGAGCTTGATATGCTTCGCCGTCAGGGCCGCTACATCGGCATTTTCATAACCGCCGCGCAGCACAGCAGCCACTTTCAATTTTTTGGCTGCCGCGATGATCTGCTTATTTATAGATGCCACATGCACCACGATAATATCCTTATCCGCACAATTCTCCAAAAGCTGCGGACATACAGGCGCGGCATCGACGCCTTCCTGTTCCAGCAGCAGCATGCGGTCTGTGATTGGCCCCATCGCATACATAGCTGCATCCTCAACGATCGTGACCTCCGCATTATACTGCCGCAGCTCATACATCTGCTCCATAAGCTGCCGCGTAACGCCGCCATCTGCCACACATAATATCTTTACCTTTTCCATTTGGTTCTCATCCTTCCCTTCACCGCATTATCCCTGGCGGTTCCAATAGCTTTCCATATCTTCATTGAGCTGCCACCACTCTGCATAGCGCCGACGATAGGTTCCGGCCAGAGCCGTATCCGGCTGCAGCGCCGGTCTCACTTTCACCGCTACACCAAAAGCATCCGCATAGTCCTTATAGACACCCGCACCGATACCAGCAGCAATCGCGACCCCCAAAGCCCCGGTCTCATCACAATCGACGATCTCTACCGGAAGCTGTACCACATCAGCAAAAATCTGTGCCCATACCCGGCTCTTCGCCATGCCGCCCGTCAGGCGCACAACATGCGCGGGCAGCCCGGCGTTGCGCAAAAAATCAATATGGTATTTATGAATGAACGCCACGCCCTCAACCACCGCATAGCACAGACCGGCAAACGATGTATGTGCATCGATGTTCAGGAAACCGGCCTTGGCATTCACATGCAGGCTGGGAGACGCCACATAAGGCAGAAAGAGTACGCTTGCCTGCTCCGGGTCCACGCTTCGGATTGCTTCATCCAGTACATCGAACATCGAGCAGCCTTTTTCTTTGGCCATTTGCTTCGCCCGGTCGCACAGGGTCGTCGTGAACCATTCATAGTTCGAGGCCGAAGCACCCGTATACGAACAGTTCAGATACTCCCCCTTCTTGATATAAGGCATATTCGAAGACGCATGCGGGATGACACGCAACGAATGGGTTTCGTTGATGCACCACGAACCGGCGATGGACGTAATGACGCCTGTATCCGTGGCACCCGCCCCGACCAGGCAGGCCAGGATATCCATCATGCCTGCTACGACAGGCGTCCCCGCATGGAGTCCCGTTTCTGCTGCGGCCTTCGCGCTCACAGTCCCGACGACCTCCTCCGGACTCGATGCCAGCTTGGGCAGCTTGTCGAACAGCTCCGGAATCCCGTACAGCTCCAGCAGGTGACGGGAATAGTCCATCGTCGTCAAATCCACCATGAAGGACCCGCCAAAGACATTCAGATCGGTGGCGAATACATTCGTCAGCCGGTACATGATATAGTCCTTGAACGTCAGGATGCCACCGATAGCATCATACGTTTCGCGCGCATGCTCCTTATACCAGCGCAGAATCGGCCCGGGCTCTCCCGCAAATAAAGTACCCTTCACGATCGCATTGATCTCGTCGTAGCTTCCCTCCTTTTTATACAAAGCGATGATTTCCTTGGCGCGATAATCCTGTGAAAAACAGCCCGGCGCCAGAGAAGACCCGTTTTTGTCCAGAAAAACCACCCCATTGCCAAAGGAAGTCACCCCGATACCCGCAATCTGCGCGGCAGGAATCCCTGCCCTGGCGATTGCATCCTTTATGCACTGGGAAATAAGCGACCACAGCTCATCGACGTCGAACTCCTCAAATCCAATGCCGCTGCCCTCTGCATACCCCATGCGCCGCATGCTCGGTGTCGCGGCGGCAGATACCACCTGCCCGCCCGCATCAAAAATAACGACCTTGCTGGAAGTACATCCGGCATCTATACCAATCAAATAGTCTGCCATTTCTTACACGCCTTTCTTATAAATATTCGGTTATGCCCGGCCGACGGAGCCCAGCAGCTGCATTTTCTGCCGCACCACCGCCTGCAGCGCCTGAATGGGCTTTTCATTGGCCGTATGCGGCCAGATTGCCAGATGTTCCGCAGCATTCAGCTCGGTTTTCATGCTTCCATAGAAGGCCGCCAGCATTTCAGAGAAAATATTCAGCTTGCATATACCATGTGCCACCGATTTGCGGATCAAATCATCCGGCGTACCCGACCCGCCATGCATGACCATAGGAACCGTGGCTGCCTGCTGCAGCTCTGCCAGACGGACAAAATCAATCTTAGGTTCATAGACGTAAATCCCGTGTGCCGTACCCACAGCGACCGCAATGCAGTCCACCTGCGTAGCCTCGACAAAATGCGCCAGCTCCTCCGGGTTGGTAAGGAAATCCTCCGGTTTGTCAAAACATCCCGGCGCACCTTTCCCGTTTCACTGTTTCCCACGATGCCGTCACCCACATGGCCCAGCTCTGCCTCTACACTCACGCCGAACGTATGCGCATACTTTGTCACAGCCTGCGTCCTGCGGATATTTTCCTCCAGCGGCAGCGTCGAACCATCAAACATGACCGATGTGAAGCCCATATCGACACAGTGCCGGATGAACTCCAGGTCTGCGGCATGATCCAGATGGATGCATACCGGCACGGTGGCCCTTTCCGCCATCCTGCGTATACCCGGAAGCCAGTAATCCAGACGGCCGCCTGTCAGATCGACACCCAGTCCCATCAAAATGACCGGAGATCTCTGCTCCTCCGCGACCTCGATGACAGCCAGCGCCATATCGTGATTGCTTACATCAAAAGCCCCCACGGCATATTGATCCTTCCTCGCACAATCCAGCATAGATGTAATAGTAACTAATGACATATCCGATTCCTCCTTTAAATTTCTGCTCAGCGCATGAGCATGCCGCCGGTTGCATCCAGCGTAATGCCCGTAAGATAATCCGCTTTAGACGACGTCAGGAAAACAACCCCGTAAGCAACCTCCTCCGGTGCTGCCACACGCCCCAGCGGTATGCGCTCTGTATAATAATCCCCTTTTTCCTCCATGGCGGCACGCATCATAGGCGTATCCATAATACCCGGTGCCACCGCATTCACCTGTATACCATGCCGGGCCATTTCGCGCGCCAGCGAAAGCGTAAACGAGACCAGCCCGCCTTTGGAGGCGGCATAATGTGCATGCCCGGTCGTCGCACCATGGAAAGCCGCCTGCGATACAATATTGACGATTTTCCCTTTTTTATGCCGGGCGAGCAATTGCTGCACAAACAACTTGCACATAAGGAACGGTGCGACCAAATTCATATCCAGCGTGCGCCAGAAATCCGCCTCCTCCATATCGGCGACATAGGCCTGCGGCCAAATGGCGGCGCTGTTGACCAGCACATCGATGGTCTCATACTTCGCCAGCGACTCCGCGAAAATCCGGTCGATATCCTCCCGCCGCGACAAGTCGGCCGCAATCGGCATGGCCTCGATACCATACTTCAATTTCAGGGAAACCGCACAGGCGATGCCATCCTGCTCGTGGCGGCTCACCAGAATCACATTGGCACCCTCGCCGGCCATGACCTCACAAACAGCCCGGCCCAGACCTTGCGTGCCGCCCGTCACCAGAACGGTCTTCCCTCTTAATCCCAAATCCATAGCCTTACCCCCGGACCTGCGGATTCACGATGAACCCCGACATTTCCCCGGTAAGATATTTCAGCATTTCCTGCGCCAGAAGCCGGGGTGAGTTCAAGAACGCGTCGACCGTGCCGCCTGCCAAATGCGGCGTTACCGTGACATTATCCAGCGTCAGCAGCGGATAGTCCGCCGGCGGCGGCTCCACATCGAAGACATCCAGCGCGGCCCCCATGATGCGCCCCGAGACTAACGCATCATACAGCGCCTTCTCATCCACCAGACCGGAACGGGCTGTATTGATGAAATACGCGCCCGGCTTTACCAGCCGCAGGAAATCCGCATTGATCATATGTTCCGTGTCTTTATCCAACCGCGTATGCATGGTCAGGAAGTCCGCCTGCTGCGCCATCTCCTGCAGCGAAACCAGCCGGACATATTCCGGCACCTGCTTGACATAAGGATCATAGCCCAGGATATGCATCTCAAAACCATGCAGACGCTGCGCGACCTTCCGTCCCACCTGTCCCAGCCCGATGATGCCGGCCGTCTTATGGCTCAGATCCGGCACAACTGCGGCATTGGCATAATCGCGTACCCATCGGCCCTGCTTCAGGTTCCGATGGCTCTTGGCGATATTGCGGCACTCACTGATGAGCATGCCGACGGTAAAATCCGCTACGGCCGTGGCGTTCCTGCCCGGCGTATGATACACCAGAATCCCCTTCTCCGTAGCATACGACACATTCACATTCTCATAACCGCCGCGCAGCACGCCAATAAGCTTCAAGTTCTTGCAGGCGTCGATGACCTGACGGGAAACCGGACAGAACTGCGTGATAAGAATCTCCGCATCGCGTACTGCTTCCAGGACTGCGTCCGGCACCACATACGCTTCACTGCCCTCTGTCTCTACCTGCAGATTGATATGCTGCAGCTCTTCATAGGAATCCTGCCGCCAGTCGACCGTCTCCACGGTGTGCCCCTGGGCAGCAAAATCTGCAAACCCGGCGGCGATTCCCTTGGCCGGAATCAGCAAATCCCCTATACCAACAATTTTCATATATCTCACATCTCCTCATTTCAGATAACCGGTCAAGGCATGTAACCGATGAACTCACTTGCTTTTACCACCGCCCAGCCTACAGGCGTGTTATACGATGACACCAGATTCCCCAGCTCCGTAGACGTCACATTGCTCGGCAGCTTTACATTCGCCTTATCGGCTGCATCTACATAGTTCCCGGACAAATCCGTGCCAGCATATAAAGCGATTGTAATAATGAAACAGCCCGTAACGAAGATACGGAACATATTGCGTTTGCAGAACGGTGCCACCATGGATATGACAAAAACAATGGAGGCCAGATCGACGAACGGCAGCATGCGGTTGCCCGGCAACAGAATTGCAATGACCAAAGCAGCCGGAATCAGCAGCAGCCCCGTGGCGATGATGCACGGTTCACCAATCAGCAGAGCCGTATCCATGCCAATATAAAACTCCCGTCCGGGGAAGATTTTTTTCAGGACATCCTCGGCAGCATCGCGCACAATCATGACCCCTTCCACCGTGATGCCAACCATCTTGGGCAGCAGAATCATAACCGCGGCGACCTGAACCGCCAGGAACAGGCTCTTCCCCACGGGCCAGCCAGCCAAAGCCCCCATGCCGGCCCCCAGAATCGTCGCCAGCGTAATCGGTTCTCCCAGTATCCCCAGCTTCTTGATGATGTTTTCCGGGCTCAGATCAATCTTATTCAGCACCGGAATTTTTTCTATCACATAGTTTACAAAAATACCAATGGGTACATAAACACCGCAGGTCGCATGCACGAAGGCCACGCCGCGCATATTGTACATTTTCTGGATAGCCGGCGCCGTGAGGCCGCCGATGATAAAAGCAATGAGGTAAATCAGCAAACTGGCTGCAGTTCCCATAAGCAGACTGTCCGTCTGGTAATAGACCATGGAGCCCGGCAGTAAGATCAGCCAGTAATTGAAGATATCAATATTTACAATCTGCGTTTTGTTGATGGCTAATAAAACCACATTCAGCAAAATCGCGCCGACCACCACAAACGGCACGAGCGGGGACGACCAGCCAATCGCGGCACCCGTCGCCCAGCCCGCATCGATGACCGTCAGGTTGGCACCCAGTCGCTGTACCATGTCCTGCGTAGCAGGCCCCAGACTATTGAGCAGCATACCGACGATGAGATTGATCCCCGTAAAGCCGATCCCGACGAGCATGCCCGCCTGAAACGCCCGGCCTGGTTTCACCTTGAAACACAAACCCAGGATAAAAAAGATAATCGGCATCATGACCGTGGGACCCAAATCGAGAATATTTTTCAAGAAATCCATTTTGCACCTCCGGGTATAGTATAGTCATAGCCAACCGGCTATGCTAAGAGAAAAGAGTCTTGACGAAACACTTTCTATGCTCCAGCTCCAGCTTCACCTCCTTCGAGATATACCGCACCGACTCCGGCCGCCTGGCCAGCCTCACCTCCTTTGTCATCCGGCCACACCCTATAGATTGCGAACTCAGATGTAAATAGCAGAATTTTCCGTTTTTAATATGTAGCACAGGACGTAGTGATATGCCTCTCTGCTCATTTCTCCTTGGGGCCATCACCTGCTCTGCCGCTGCGGGCTTTCAAATATAACCCAATATCAAACCCCAAAGCCCGCGCCAGTTTCTCCAAAGTTTCAACTGTAGGAACGACTTTCGCATTTTCGATATTGCTGATATGCTTCTGACTGACTCCGCTCTTCGCGGACAGCTCTTCCATCGTAAGCTTTTGGTGAATACGTTCCCTTTTGATATTTTTTATAAGTTTGCACATCACTTTTATCACCTCAGAGTTCTATGCTCGTTCTTATATTATCACTTATGAGTTATAATTGCAATGATTTTATATCCTATAAGTGATATTTAAAAATAGCATTTTAAGAATTTCTGTATCGCGTTATAATATAAATATTACCTGTAGGTTATTAACGGAGGAATACAGCATGATTAATGTCGGTGAAAGAATACGAGAACTGCGAAAGGCAAAAAACATCACATCGACGGCCTTAGCCCAACAGCTTGGTGTAGCACAAAGCTTTATGTCCGGCATCGAAAACAATAACAAGAAATGTTCCTTGGAAACCTTGGACACCATCTGCACAATACTGGGTGTTTCCCTCACCGAGTTTTTCCAGGAAACCACCGCAGAACTAGACCCTGGACCGAAAGAGCTTCTTGACGCCAGCAAAAACTTAACCGTTGAGCAACGCGAACTAATGACCAAATTTTTGAAGACACTGAAATGAATTCGTGTGCCTGTGCAACGGCCAAACCTGCATTTCCTGCAGTTTGGCTTCGTGATATAATAGTGCGGTGGTAAACTAACACAAGACCATGAATTTCTAATATTTTTTAAGAATAATTCTTAGCAATTAAAAATATTTTTTCGCTATTTTAGTCAGTTCTTCACCATCTAATGCATAATTGTTTAAGAATTTGATGTTGCACCTTATACTTATCACAGTGCGTTACATCGCACTGATTCTTATTAACTTGATTATAGTGCGTTACATCGCACTTGTCAACAAGTATTGCAAATTATTTATTAAAGGTTGTGATTTGTTTGGCTACATTCGCCGCCAGGTTCAAATTATTACGTTCTTTACATAACCTTTCTGCCGAAAACTGTCAAAGATTCGGCATCAGCCGTCGTATGGTATTTTCATACGAAAATGATAAGTCCAATCCAACATTAGACAAACTTGTAATGGCTGCTACTTACTTTTGTTGCTCTTTAGATTACTTGATTGGACGTTCTGATGATCCGGAGTACGAAAAATTCTTAGCACCAGCAGAAGAAGCCTTTTTTAGTCATCCAAATACTCCAAAAGATTTAATTGCGAAATATAAACAGGATAAAGCGGGGCATCCGATTGAGCTTGTACCTGTTCTCTTGCGAGATTATGAAGATGTACGAGATACGCATGCATAAATAAAATTTAAATATTTTACATACACAAAAAGCACCGTTTATTGA
>DCFU01000013.1:0-22511 GCA_002319795.1 Megamonas sp. UBA1796 | reverse complement strand
TCAATAAACGGTGCTTTTTGTGTATCTTATTAAGACCTTACAACTGTCTGCGATTTTTAAAGAGTTTGCTAGTGAATTTCCAAACCAACTATCTCAGCTGTATATGGGGATTGTAATACACAATTGATGCTAAATGGCAGACCAATATATCTTGGTTTCAGTTCCCCTGTATATGGGGATTGTAATCAGCAGTCAGTACAATAGCAAGCGCAATTGGTGCGTTTCAGTTCCCCTGTATATGGGGATTGTAATCTGTGGCAAAGAATTTCAATCATACGCGGCAAACAGGTTTCAGTTCCCCTGTATATGGGGATTGTAATTGAAACAAGCACAAGATATTCAGTACGAATTCGCAGTTTCAGTTCCCCTGTATATGGGGATTGTAATATGGGCAAAATTGCAAATTTGTCACTGTGCAAGTGTTTCAGTTCCCCTGTATATGGGGATTGTAATGTAATGGATAATGGATATAAATCAAAAAATAATAGTTTCAGTTCCCCTGTATATGGGGATTGTAATGAGCTTGAGCGTGTTCACTTACCATACCAATTCATGTTTCAGTTCCCCTGTATATGGGGATTGTAATGCAATTTCTGGTGGTAAATATCGTGTCAATGAAGTGTTTCAGTTCCCCTGTATATGGGGATTGTAATGCCTCAGTATCTTGATGCTGCTTGTAGCTTTTTTGTTTCAGTTCCCCTGTATATGGGGATTGTAATTCTATGCTCCATTATTCTATCTATTAGTATATCTATGTTTCAGTTCCCCTGTATATGGGGATTGTAATCAGCGATACACTGCTAACAGCCGTAGCTGCTTATATTGTTTCAGTTCCCCTGTATATGGGGATTGTAATCATTCTATGACATGGTATTGGTCATCTTCACGGCGTTTCAGTTCCCCTGTATATGGGGATTGTAATCATTCCTTTATTATCAATGATAAGCGCCTGTTTGCGTTTCAGTTCCCCTGTATATGGGGATTGTAATATACTCTGCCGGAAGTATAAAGGGACGATATGCGAGTTTCAGTTCCCCTGTATATGGGGATTGTAATTGCATAGCAAAATTCACCTGTCATATGGTGGCTTCAACTTATAAAAAGTGCGAACCTCTTTTTTTAGTCTACGAAACCCGCAATAATCCGTGATTTTTACCTATGTTTACTTGTATTTCGCACTTGAATCTTACTTTTTATTATACGAGAAATCCAACAATTTTGCAACGCATTCTACAAAAAGCACATCTTGAGCTGGAAGTTCAATTCTTTTTTTATTCTCCCGAATTCTTAAGTTTTTTAAATGAACAATCTCTTCACTTTTGATTGATATGCACTCATAATCATCATTTTTTTGATACAGACTAAGTTTGATATGGTATTTGTTCAAAAGTGCTTTTAATACTCTGGTTACAGAATTCTTACGTTTCAAATCATAATTCAATAATTTACTAATGGCAGTTAAAAGTTCAAAAATGCTTTTTTGGTATTCATTTTTATAAGAAATTTGTGTCATATGATTAAGATGTGCAAGAGTATTCCGCACATTAATAACTTTATCCAATCCATCTTGACAATTGTACAAGCATAACTCTTCTAATGTTTTTCTATTGATCTCATTTTTTAAAGCGTTCTTGAATTTCGCAGTCATTGATTTTTCTCGACGCATATACCTAAAAATATTATCTACTTCTTCCTGGCTTTTAAAAGACAATAGCTTATCTATTTGATTTTGTTGTCCCAATCCATACAAGCCCAACAATAAAAAATGCATATCCCTTTCCCAATCTGCTGCAAAAGATGCAAATCGCCCAAGAATATCCACATGGATAAGATGTATCTCGTATAACAAATCAAAAGTCAGTTTGCGTCGTAACTCAGAATATTCATGAACCAAAACAAGGCATTCTTTATATTTCCGTAGTTTTTCATTATCCTTAGAAATTGATTTTTCTTCACACAATTCTTGGTGAAGACTTGCTAATTGTTGTTGGGCTTGTTCAATAGGTGATAGCTGCTTTCCTCCAGGATTCTCACCAAGTTGACAGTAAGATTTGTACTTATTATAATCTTCTGATGTGATTTTATATATTGGACTAAACATCTCAGAATAAAGTGCCATACTACCTGTACGCATAAGTGCCAGCATACTTTTTTGCTGAATTAACTTTTCCCCGCTTTGGAAATACAAGTCCAAATAGTCCTTAAGCGAGCCTTCAACAAATTTTCCAAAATATTTTTTTACCATATCTTTATAGCAGTCTTCCTCGTCTATATGATCTGGAAAAGTGAATATGAGCATAGCTATGAGCCGTTCCAGTTTTTCTGACGAATCTACTTCGATAGAAAGCCGATGTTTAAACGAACAACGGTAGCGAATGACTTGATGTTGCAGATTTGACAATTCACGTCGTTCCAGCATTCGCAGAAATGGATAAAACAACAGACAGAACTCATCATTCTCATTTATGACGTTGGCGTCCTTCATACAGATTGTTGGATTTTCTTTTTGGAAAAGTTGGCTTAATGTAGTTTCTACATCTTCTTTTTCAGTTACGTGCAACTTATTTCCTGCATCGGGCAATAGATATCTCTTGATACTACTTAAATGTCCCTCAAGATATCGATCAAACGCACGGACAAAAAAATCCTGCACAAAATCGATATAATAATTTTTATTATCGGTTTTACTTTTGGTATCATCATGTTGGTTACTTTCTTCGGCAGACTGCAGTCGTTGCAGATTTGACATATACGCAGCTAAACTTGAACTTTTATACTTTGGCATATTTCTATAACGGAAACAATATTCCTTATTTCTGTCCCTCGAAGCTTCTTGACTCTGCTGAATCGTTTCATAGATATATTTTGTAATTAATGATTCATCTTCATGCACTGCAGGCAGAAAACTATGCTCATAAATCATTTGCAGCAAATTTTTATAGGCTTGCCATTGTTTTATATCATTAATGTCTCGTAAACCATCGGCCCCACGAGAAACAACTGGTTTATTATAGAACCAGCTAAGATTTCGTTGCGTTCCACCCTGGCTGCATAGATTTGCCCCTCGTTGATAAACCTTACGAAAAGCTGGCATAAGTTCGTATTTAGGTGCATAAAGGTAAAAGGACAGCTTACAGTTAGTGAATAAATTTTGCAAGATTTCCAAGGGATAAACGTCTGCAATTAAGGCGCTACGGATTTTTTCCTTGAAACAGCTGTTTATCTGTGAAATATCTGTTTTCATAACTTCTTTTGTTTTTGCAAAATAATCCTTTTCAACGATTCCTTTAATTTTTTCAGGTAAAGTCAGCTCATACAAATATTCTTTTTGCGGATGAAAAACGTTATTCCGTAAATAGCTGATACTTTCTTTTGCAGCATCAAGAATATCCAAAAGGGCCTCAATGGTATCATCTGAATTATTTTCTTGTATATGAATAGGAAAGGTTGTACATACTTTTTCTTGAAAAACATTTTTGTTGTTATTTTCACTCTTTTTTAATTCTGCTAAAAAATATTCCATATAAGCCTTAGTGTTTTTTATATTTTTTTGATAAATATTTTTCAGCGTAGTGTCTTCGTCAAACTCCGAAAGAATATCTCCCTGTATATTGGTACCAACTGTCGAATTATTTTTAGGTTCACCTAATAAAACATCATTATTACTGCCATAATCAAAGAAATAATTTAGGCGGGTAGTTGCCCAGGCAATAGATAAAAAAAGCTGCTTCTTGAACGACTCTTCGATTTGAATATTGGAAAGGATATCCGAAGTGGGATGTTCAACCTTATAGTGCATAAATTTTCCGTTTTGGATAAGCAAGGCTGTGATTTTATTCGTTATATGTGCCTTAATCCATTTGTACATATAACTTTCTTCTACGGCACCTTCCTTTATTTCAATGAGTCTATCAATTTTAGCGGCTTTATTCAAGCTTTTTCCAGCTTTGCTACTGCCAAAATAATGACGAAAATAATCCTGAACTTCATTCAAATAAAATCCAAATTCTTGTAATTTTTTTTCGCAATTTAATTCAGATTTCTTTGTCTTATATAATTCATGATGGTATTTTTTCACTTCCGCATAGAGAAGTCCTCCCCACACTTGAGGATTTTTCAGATAACCAAGATTTGTTTGTAATGGTTTTAATTTAGTTTCATAAAGCTTTGCATAATCATACCAGTTTTTATAATCAGTAAATTTTTTTTCATTATTTATAAAGTCAAGCAACCATTCTCCTTTGCCTATTTTTGAAGTATTTGCTTCGTTTATAACCAAAGGGAATACGATCTTATTATTTTTAATGGATTTTTTTAAATGGTCTTTTTTATAAGTTCGTCTTAACTTAAGCATAGCAGAAATTTTTTTGAGTTCTTCACTGATGTCTTTATTATTGTCATAATGTTCTATTAGCAATTTCTCAAATGTAATGCCATTCCCACCCTGTCCAATCCTTAAAGCACGCCCATAAGGAGAAAAATATCGCACCGCTTGAAATGTTTTATCATAACCGATAACTTCCTTAGATGGAAGTACGGCTTTTTCTTTATCTATCAACTCTTCCATAAAACTTTTAAACGGATTTTGTTTATGCGATTTTGTCTTATCACACCTCAGTAAAATACGTCTGGCAAGAGACTCCTTAAAGGGTAAGTTATCAATAGTACTATCCGTCTTGTCTTCACTGAAAGCACTTCGCATATAAAGTTTTCCCATATGAGTATTACGATAGAAAAATGCTTCTTGTGCATTTTTACTTTTTGTAAGTTTCATCGTGCACATCCTTTTCTTTACGATTTTATCAGGAACGAATGAGAAAACATTTTTCATCTACATCGATCCCTCTGATGAGATATATTTTCTTTTCTATCTTTCCCTATACATGCAACATACAAAAATGCCGCGAAAATTTGACATCTTTTCACAGTACAAAAACAGGCGACGAAGCCAAGTACTCCCTGCTTGTTCCGTCGCCTAATAAAGCTCTGACCCTATACGAAATTTTATTATCTCAGCCATTTCCCGGTTTTGTCCTGCATGCATCCTTCCGTCACTTCTTTTCGTATTGATTGTCCTGCATTTTCTCACAAAAATCCCGACAGTTCCCTACTGTAAGTGTACCGAATAAGTCTTTCTATAGACATAACAAAACAACAAAAATCTGCTTTGCTTCGTTTATGCAAAAGCATTTATATTCTTTATATTATAAGACTTTTTTCCCTTAATTTCAAATAAATCTCACAATGTATTGTCCTAAACACCCCTTCGGAAAGCATACAAAAAACCTGCTTGTGTGACGATTACCAGAAACACCAGCGGATGCATATGGCGCAGAGTTTTTCTCCAACAACGATATCTCCATCGACACAATGTCATAGACCTCACAGGATGAAACGGTTATACTAAGAATGTAGTATTCAGCTTAACCTTGGTAAACGGTCTGTCACACGCTATAGCCTGCAAATGCTATAAGACGAATTCACGGAATAAACAAAGAGGTATAAAATCATCTATGGAAAAATTAGAATTTCTGAAAGATACTTCCACGGGAATAGAAGTAATAAGCCTGGAGCAAGTAAATATAGTCTATCCTCCGCATACGCATATTGGTCATTATATTATCGGGATCATCACCCATGGTTCTGTATCTATATCGATTGGTGACAGAAAATATGTCTGCAAGAATGGTGAATATTTCTCAGTGGCTCCGGATGTATGTCATAGCATCGTTCCAAATGCTGCCCATTATTCTATGATTACCATCTGCCTGCCATACGGTAACGACACAGACAGGGACTTAGACACCATCAAAAATAAAATCATCGGGAATCCGGTAATAGATATGAAGATTGCCGCAGCGGCTGAACAGGTGCATATCAGTTCGTATCATATGATCCGGAAATTTGCAGATGAAAATGGTATTACACCTCATAAATTTCAGCTGCAGTGCAAGGTACGGAAAGCCCAGGAGCTTTTAGAACAGGACAACAAGGTAATCGATGTGGCACAAATGCTTGGTTTTTGTGATCAGAGCCATCTTGACCGGGCATTTAAAAAGCAGGTAGGCATTTCTCCGGATGAATACAGCAAATCCGCAATTTTATCCAAGCCATGAAGAACATTTTTCTATATGATTGTGTCATAAACAAATACAGCTACAAGAAAGCGAGGAACAATCTTATGGAAAACAAAGTATTCGAAAGCTTCAACCACGGAAGGTATCTCATCCCGGGCAAGGAGACTCCCTTTGCGGATATTCCCTGGTCAAAGCATCCGACATTTGTCGGAGTTGAACTCAAGCACCTCATTACGGGAAAAGATACCGAGGGGCAGTTCAGCTATCATCTGGTAAGAATTGCACCGAATAAAAGTATTTTTAACCATATTCATGAAACGCAGCTTGAAACCCATGAAGTCATTGCCGGATATGGCAGATGCATCCATGGCAGCACCGAAATCGAATATACGCCCGGAACCATTTCCATCCTGCCGGCAAAGGTGGAACATGAAGTCCATGCCGGTAAAGACGGCCTATATCTGTTTGCGAAATTTATTCCGGCCTTATGCTGATCTGAGCAAAGAATATAATGGGCATCCAATGCATTTATACCAGTGGATGCCCATTATATTTTGCTTGTATAGTGAAATGATTCATCTAACGTCAGACATTAAAATGATTGGTAACTTCTTGAAGTTCCCCAGACATTCCTGCAAGGCTCTGACTTGATACAGTAATTTCTTCCATAGATGCTAGTTGCTCTTCTGTTGCAGCAGAAACAGTCTGCGCTTCTCTTACCATTTTTTTACTGTGTTGGTTGATTTCCTGCATTGACGATAAGATCTCCTGACTATTACCTGCCATATCACGAATCGTTGTAGATATGTCTTGTACTTGGTCAGATACTTTCGTTACCATCACAGCAATATCTTTAAAAACTACTCCTGCTGTAATAACAACTTCTGTCCCGACTTTGACCTCATGTGTACCTTGGCTCATGGAATAAACTGCATTATCCGTATCTTTCTGAATGCCCTTGATTAAATCGGCAATTTGTTTAGCCGCATTTTGCGACTGCTCAGCCAACTTGCGAACTTCTTCAGCCACAACAGCAAATCCTTTGCCCGATTCACCCGCTCTGGCGGCTTCGATTGCAGCATTCAATGCCAACAGGTTAGTCTGCCCCGCTATCCCTGAAATAGTGTCTACAATTTGACTTATTTCCTTTGAGCGATCACCCAGCTTCACCACAAGCTGTGCTGAATTATTGACTGTTTTTTTAATATTTTCCATCTGTGTTATCGTTTTTTCTACAGCCTGATTTCCTTTTTGCGCCTCATGAGAGGATTGGATCGCAGTCGTTGATACAACATTGACATTATCAGCAATCTGTTGAACACCTTGCGACAGCCGGCTCATGGCCGAAGAACTAGCATCAATAACCTTCATTTGTTTTTCCGTACTTGCTTTGACCCTGTCAATGGCCGTGGATACCTGACCAGCAGCCTGCGTGGACTGATCCGCACCTGCCGTTAAGTCCTGAGAAGCAATTGCTACCTGCTCAGTATGTGTGATAATTTTTCGTATCATACTGCCCATATCATTTTTCATTTTATTAAGCGCAATAGTTAGTTTTCCCATTTCATTCTGCGAACATACATTTACATCACTAATTCGTATATTGCCTTCCGATACCCGAATTAACGCCTGCGTTACCTCTTTAATTGGCTTACCAATTAATCTTGCTATCCACAGACCGCTGGTTATGGATATAAGCAGTGAAAATAATGCCGTCATTAAGGTGATACGGTTTGAAGTGACTACATCCTGCTGGTTTTTTTCATTTAACTGTTTGGCCATTTCCATATGATCTAGATGCATTTTCCACAAAACATCTAAAATGCGCTCACTGAGACCAGACATCTTTGTCTCATATATTTCAACTGCTTCCTGTCCCTGGCCTGCCAGAACCAAAGCAATTACTTGCTGTTTATAGTCTTGATATTCCTTCCAAATAGGCTCAATTTCAGCCTGTTTTTCTTTTAATGTCGAGGATAACATATTATTCTTGTAGTTGGCAAAGTTATTGTTAATATCATTGGAACGTTTCTTCGTCAATTCCAACCGATTATTTAAAACCTTGCTGTCTTTAGTATTAATAATCGTAAGCATATCCACTTGTTCCGCCCGCATCTTGACCCGGGTATCACTAATCAAGGCTATTGGCATAATCTGATTGTCATATACCGCATTAAGATTTGCCGTAAATTGTTTATTGAAGAGCAATCCAGTAATACTAATAATTATCATAAAAAATACCGTTATAATTACTAAGCTGATTATTTGTGCTACAACATTGAAATTCTTAAACCATTGCATAGAACATTCTCCTTCATATAATCTCCCTCTTATTTTAAATCATACAACTAACGAAAAATCGGAACTATAGTAGAAACCACCAATGGTATAAAAAAGCTATGCCATATTTTAGTCAGGGAGATTTAAAAAATTAAAATACCACTTACTCCACCCAGCACAAGTACCAACATCATATTTTTTTTATTATACATCAATAACGAAAAAGTCATGATCACAATTAAAAGGCTTTTAATTTCTAAGACAGGATGAGAAAACAACGAAAAATAAAGCCCATTTGTGATTGTCGATAGCCCATCGAGATCAACAATCCTATTTTGAATAGATAAGCTTATTGCCGCGTACAGAATAATACCAGTGACAACCGGACGCAATCCAGAAAAAGCCGCTTGTACATATCTATAACGATAAATCTTATTAAAAAATAAAGCCGCTATAATAACAAGTACGATATTAGGAAGAAACATCCCCAAAAATGCAGCCATACTCCCCAAAAATGAGGCTACATCATATCCTAATCCAACCGCGGCATTAACGGCAACCGGCCCGGGTGAAAAGCCTGCGATTGCAATTACATTTGTTATATTTGCAACATAAAGGTTACTATTTTGTAGTTCTCCTAGCATGAGTGGAATCATAACATAACCACCACCAAAAGAAAAGCAACTCAATTTTGCACAAATCATAAAGAGTCTGATTAAATTATCCACAAATTGCCCTCCTCTTAATCCTTATTTTACTGTGAACTGATTTAAAATAATTCCGATAAGTGCTCCGCTAAGAATTACCACAATTACATTAAAATGTAGGAAAAGAACGCACGCTACCGCACCAAAGCAAAGTAAACCATCTCTTATGCCATGAATTGAACTTTTTCCCATATTATAAGCAGCAAACAAGATTAAGCCAATAATCGCTGGTCTTACACCGTAAAAAAGATGCTGAATGAGTGGCATGGACCCATATAAGGAAAAGAAAAACATGAGAGACAGCACCACAACACACGGTATAATTACATTTCCCACCATAGCGAGCAATGCGCCTTTAATCCCACCAATAGCGTATCCTACAAAACCTGCCGAGTTCACAGCTACTCCGCCTGGTAAACATTGCGAAACTGCCAGGACATCGATCAGTTCTTCTTTTTTAAGCCACCTTTTTTCATCAACCACTTCGCGTTCGATAAGAGGAACTACGGAAAAACCGCCACCAAACCCTAATGCACCAATTTTTAAAAAGGTCCAAAATAAACATACTAACCGTTTGCTTTTTGCCGAAAAAGTTCTATTTTCTGCTTGCATCAATAAAATATCCTTTCCTTCTCTCCTATTTTGAGTAAGAAATTGCAGAAATTCGAGATTCCTCGAATTTCTGCAACAAGATATTACACACTCTCTTTACGCCGATTTAATTCAATTTGTATTTTTTCCATAAATTCCAAGGACAATGGATAATGTTTAAAGGCAATTAGTGTAGTGATATGCGCCAAAATCGGCAATACATACATGCTGATCAATACAACTATATATAAGGAATCTGGTGCGGGTGTATTTTGCGGAATCACAGTATGTCCCATACCTGCTAAAGCCAACATAACGCCAAGCAATGTTGTCGAAAAAGAAGAAACACCTTTATCCACGAAGGCAAAAACACCACCGATGGTTCCGGCCATAAATTTACCATCAAGATATGTCTCGTAATCTGTGCAATCGGCAATCAAAGGATTAATCAAATTGCTAAAAAAATTGTATGCTGCCTGCTGAATAATCACAAGCACAAGGAATAGCCACAACATATCAGCACTAAATGGGCGAATAATAAGCAACGCTAGTAATCCTGTCAAACTTACCCAATTAGCCATAACGAATGATCTTTTCAGACCGATTTTTCGAGCCATCATAACACCAATACATACGACAAACAAAGATGGCCACAATATATACATAGCAACCTGACCCATCATTTGTGTATTCATAATAATATTAGAAAACAAATACACATTAGCGGCATTGGATAAGGTCCATCCGAGTTTTTCGCTCGAAGCACCGATAGCAAGCATCTGCAATGCCCTATTCCCTTTTAAGAGACGGAATATATCCTTTATTTCCAAGGGAGCTGCTTTTTTCCCTAACCCAAAAAATTCAGGTTTATCCTTACTGGAAATGCCAATAACAGCTAACCAGGTAAACATCATAGAAAGCAACCCGTAACCTATCCCCACGTGTCTCCACATGATAGCATCGCGCAATCCTAATGCATAATGAGGCGCCAGCCAAGTTGTGATTGAATAAGCAAGAACGGCAGTCAATGTAGCATTGTAAATACCGAAAAACAAAGCAAATAAAGGTCTTTGCTTCGGATCATTCGTAACAACTGCTTGTCCCCCTTTATTACATGTCGTTATAAATGTATATCCAAGCGTAAAAATTAAATAGAAAATAAAAACCAAAATATATTTTATTGAGCTGGAAAAAGAAGTATATCCCCAAAAAATTCCGGCCATGGCTATACACGTCAGCAAATTGCCAACAACCATAAAGGGCCGGTATCTTCCAAAACGGCCATTTGTCTTGTCCATCAAAAATCCTACAAGAGGATCTGAAACCGCATCAAAAAGACGCATAGACGTAGCAATCATTCCACAAAATACCGCAGCTAATTCCAAAATATTCTGTGTGTAAAACAGGAAGAATGTACCAAATAAGAAAAATGGGATATTACTGGCTGTATTAGAAAATGAAAACAAGGCGATTTCCCAAATTTTAGCCCTGTTATATTTAATTTTTCCCGCCTGCTTGGGTGCATTGTGAATAGTCTGAGATATTATTCCCTGCTGATCCATAAAAATATCCTCTCCTAAGTAAGTCATATTGATTAAATAAACAAAAACTAGATCTTCTTTTATACATTACTATATGAATCCGTTTCCTTCGGTGGGGGCCAATGCAATCCTCTCTGATTATAAAGGCCAAAATCGGCTTTCTTCTTGACCTGATAATCAACCACCCCAATCAGCCTACCGTTTTCTGCCCAATCTTCATCCCCATCATGTAAGTTAGCAATTAAATAATCTGTCAGCTCCTTCTGTATTTGTGCATATTCTGATTTGTGTGCCAAATTGTTCGTCTCATCCGGATCTCTTGCTATATTGAACAATTGTATGATATTTCCATACGGATAGTAGATGAGCTTAAATTTACCATTAGTTGCCATTCTGGTAGCCGTTGGACCGTTAGAGATTTCACCAAATAGAAGTTTTCTTTGTTTGCTATTAAATAAGTTTTCCCCTTCCACTGTTTCCGGAACTTCGATATTACAAACAGATAATAATGTCGGCATAATGTCCTCCAGGCAGATTAGCCGATCACTGACGGTACCCGCATAATCTTCCAGAGGACGCCCCGTAAGAATCAATGGTACATTCGTAGAATTGCGATAAAAATTCCGTTTGGCAACGAGGCCATGGTCAAACAGTGCATCCCCATGATCCGAGGTAAATCCGATAATTGTATTCTCAAGCAATCCTTCTTCACGTAAGGTACCGATTAGCAATCGCATTTGATGATCAATATGCGTACATAACGCATAAAAAGCCTTTTTAGCACGTTCGATATCACGCGGACTATATACCTTAGCCAGTTCGTGATATTGTTTAAGCATCTCGGCATCATCATTTATCCAGTCGCCCATTGGAGACTTTGGCATCTCCACCCCGTCATACATATCAAGATAAGATTGCAAAGGAACCAACGGTGGATGCGGATGCACATAGGACATATAAAAGAACGCCGGCCGGGTCGGGTCCTTGCGTTTTATCATATTAACCATTTGTGCTGTAGCCCATGTCGTTTGGTGTGCTTCTTCGGGTAAGTGCCAAGGGCGAGTGTAATATTGATTATTTGACATGCCATGTGCATATTCTTTCCCCAGATATCCATGTTCACCCAGCCAAATTTGATAATCGTCAACTATCCCAAAATTATATCTGGCCTCTTCCGATAAAATTACATCATCAAAGCCAATCCGGTTACGCTGTGGATATACATGCAATTTCCCTACTGCATAGGCCTGATACCCTGCATCACGAAAGGATTGTGCCATAGTTTTTACATTTGGCATTAGCATAGTATCAGAATATACCCTGTCACCATGTGTGCGTGGAAAAGTACCTGTCATCAAAGAACGACGAGCCGGGATACATACAGGACACGTACTGTAGCAGTTAGTAAAACGAATGCCATTCTGCGCCAATTGATCTAACGTTGGTGTCATCATGACTGTATCACCTGCGCAGCCCATTCGAGCTGCCGACCAATGGTCCACATTAATTAATAGTACATTTGGTTGCTTGTTCATAAAATTTCCTCCCCATCTTAAATCGATTGTCCAACGTTTATAGGCTAACCCGTCCGCCAGATATCTGTTATCTCATTAGACATAGTATCAACTCCCATTTATTGAAATGTATATATATTAAAAGTCAGGCACTGCCAAGATTACGCCATACGCGATACAGTATGCTGATAATACTGTATCGCAGTCGACAAACCCGGGATATTTGCCAAAACAAAAGGAATAAACACTTTTTGTGCATCACACCATTGGGGAATACTGGGATTTCCTTTCGTTTCCGATTGTTCCCTCATTCTGCGGCAACCACCACGGCACCAGCGCAACCACTGGCAATTTTTACAGCCGTCAGGCAATTGTTGTGCACATCGAACAAACTCTTTAGCCTTTTCATTTTCTAAAAGATCCCGAAAAGAAGCATCGTAGATACTGCCTAATCTCCACTGATCCAGGACATAAAAATCACAAGGATACACGCTGCCATCCGCCTCAACTACTAAATTGACGCTACAGACACCACGCATTGAACACAACTCCGGTTCTTGCTTATACATCACCATGCTGGCAAAGTTATCAAATTCTCTTATAGAAATGGGTTGTCCCAGCTCCCAGCCTCTTTTCCAAAGTGCAAACATCCGGCATAGGAATTCACCATATTCCTGTGCTCGCGGTATTTCCTCACTATTATCGTCCTCAAAACCTGCAATACATGGGATAAGCTGGACATGCGTAAATTTTTGACGTTCATAAAATTTATAGAGGCTTTCAGCATGATGCAATTGTCTTTGGGTTATAACAGAAAGGATATTAAAATCCACTTTGTACCTTCGCAATCTCTGAATACTCTTTTGCACGCGATTAAAGGTGCT
The DNA here is from genome assembly GCA_002319795.1 of Megamonas sp. UBA1796. GTDB lineage: Bacteria > Bacillota > Negativicutes > Selenomonadales > Selenomonadaceae > UBA1796. Next base: position 8,917 of record DCFU01000013.1, on the reverse strand, counting down.
TTTTCCTTTCGTATCTATTCTGTTATAATCATTAACTTCTGCCGCTCCATCAAGAGATACGCCCAACAGGAAATTTTCCTGCGCCAAGAATTCACAGAAAGCATCATCGAGCAAGAGACCATTCGTTTGAAGCACATACGAAGCTGTACAGCTTTTAGCAGCAAAAGCTGCTTTGACATAAGCAATAAAATTTTCGAAAAATTCTTTCCCACACAGGGTAGGTTCTCCTCCTTGAAAGGCAAACGTAAGTTGTCCCCCCTCATCAATTTCTGTAACCGCCCGATCGATCAACAGCTTCATTGTCGTTTCGTTCATCATCCCCAAATTAGCTGTTTGCCGATGCCGGGCGACGTCATGATAGAAACAATACCTACAGCGCATGTTACAACTGCTGGAAACTGGTTTTATTAAAACTGTCATATTTTTCATCTAATCTGCAACTCCTTTCGATTCGTACTGTAGCAACACACAAACGCCATTATTTTTCAAAAACAATCAATTCATTCAGAAAATAGTGATATTTATAGTCCACTGTATTTTCGTTTAAATTTTGCAAAGTATATTTTGTTAATTATTTTAACTAAATATACTTTACTACAAAAGTTCTGATATTTCAATACTATTTAGTAAATTATTTTTACTAAATAGTATTGAAATATTTTCTACCAAGTACTAACCTCAGACAGAGCAGAGCTTGCATAAAGCTATGTAGTGAACTGCTCCAGATAAAATGGCCATTGAAAAAAAGCCTGCAGTCGTAAGATAAAATTACGACTGCAGGCTTTATCATATCCGAAAGAAGAACTTTCATAGTATGGACAAACAATGAAAGATACGATTGTTGCATATTTTTTTGTAACTATACTACTAAATGCTCCCCATCCTTAAATGCTCTTAAAGCCAACTCTTCAAACTCTGCCGAAGCAGGCTTACTCTCACTCGTTCCACAGTAATGAATACTGTCCTCCAGTTTCCAACCATATGATTCTAAGATACTAGTAACAAACTTAATTCCATCTGCCCCGATTGTAGGATCTGCACTACCCTCAGCAAATATCATAAGCAATTTTTTACCCGGATGTCTCGGTTCAAAAATTATTTCCCAACATTGGGAAGGTACGATCTAACCACACTCTTGCTTGACCAGTAATTTGATAATAATAGATTGGAGAGCCAAACACAATAGCATCCGCTTCATTAATCGCCTCATACATTGGCTGTAGATAATCTTGAACAGCGCAGCCATCATGCGTACGACAATAAAAGCATCCCTGGCAACCTCGAATTTCGGAGTTATTTAAATCAAATTCAATAATCTCAGCACCTTTGGATTCGGCTCACTTTACCACTTGTTCCAGCAGTTTTGCAGTATATCCATTTTTTCTTGGGCTGCCTTTAAAAACAACTACCTTTGTCATTTCACATCTCTCCATTTAAATACAATTTTTCTCATAAACAAGGTGAATTATCCATTGACTAACTTAATTATATTAATTAACATATAAATCAACAAGTACACAAAAAATATTTAGTTACTAATAATTATATAATCAATGGAGGCTGACCTTATGGAAGAATGCTATCGGTGGTAAATGGAAGCTCTTAGTCATATGGACCATATATCAAAATGGAGTTATTCGATTTAATGATCTGCAGAGAAAAGTTGATGGCATATCCAGCATCATGCTCTCAAAAAATTTAAAAGAGCTCGAAAACGATTTTCTTATTATTCGACATCAATACAATGAAATTCCCCCAAGGGTAGAATATGAATTGTCGGAACTTGGACAAAAACTTATTCTTGCCTTGAATTTCCTTAATGAATGGGGTGGGGAAGTTTATAAATATAAAAAAGGCTGCTGCTAGCATAACAGTATAAACCCCAAAAGTAGAAAACACATATCCTTATATATTAATGTACTGGACTTTTTAAATTCAGTATAATTACGCCGATAATGATGAAAGCTATCCCGATGAAAGTATAATTGTTGACAGGTTCTTTCCAAATCAGAATAGCTATGAAAGCTGTTAGAATCGTCCCAAATCCCGACCAGATAGCATAGGCAATGTTGAGTGGAATAAGTGTCAAAGATTGGGAAAGCGTATAAAATGATCCACCCATTCCTATGACAAAAGCAAGACTAGGCACGAGTTTGGAAAAACCGAATGATGCTTTCATCATGGATGTTGAAAACACCTCGCAGGCAATTGCTATACAGAGAAGTACATATCCCTTCATCTTATTTCCTCCCTAGTCAATGAGATTAAATACTCTGATACCTGTTCTCGAAGTTCTTTTCCCAAATTCATTCCCAATAACTGATTATAGTACATTCCGTCAACAGCAAGTCTGATGACGGTCGAAACGATTGGACTCATCTGATCATTTTCAATACGATCCTGGAGTGTCTTCAAATAGCCAGCCGTAGACTTTACTAGGTCAGGGCTTGTTGCAACCGCAGCTAAGAGAGCGGCATTCATTTCAAATTCATTATCCAATTGGCTGAATGTATTGTTCGTATAGGCTCTTGTCCATTTACCAAAATTGCACGGATCTGCATTTGCAACATGTTCTACGTTATTAATAAACTTCTGCATAAAAAAATCATTCATACATTGCATTAATTCATCTTTACTGCCAAAGTGATATAGTAATCCGCCTTTACTTATCTTTGCTTCTTTTGCAACGCTTTCCAGTGTTAAAGCTAGGACCCCTTTGGAATTAATAACCCGTGCGGTGGCTCGTAATATTTTTTGTCTCATATCACTTTTGACATCTTCAAGTTTATTCTTCATAAAAAGACCTCCGAATTAGTTAATAGTACAATATATTATATACCGTCCAGACGGTATAGTAAATAAATGTTTTTATTATCCAATCCGGACAGTTCTTTGCTTCTGCCATTGCCTTCATCCATATGCACAATACGTGCCTCGTTCTTTATTCCTCGCTAGTCGATGTCTCTTTTAAAGATGCAGCAGAACGCAATGAATGTTGCAGACCGTATCTTCGTTCACCCTATTTTCTCGACAAGTATTTTATCTTTTCGCTTAACGCCCCTCATTTGAGGAATGCACTGAGATTCATTATCTGATCTCTTATGATATTTACCGAAATGCGATTTTCACCCATAAGCACAAACTTGCTTCGTTGGAAGTTCTGCACAAAAAAAGCTCAAGTAGCGTTTTAGTACTTGAGCCTTTTCTGTAAAAAACTAAACAAGAAAATTTCTTTTATGTTATCCTTGGTAAGCATAATAATACAATTCATGTCTCTATTTAATTACCGGCTTATCTCCTAATATGCTAAGCAGTTGATCTCTTACAACAGCGATGCAACCATAAGCAACACCAAGCTCTCCCAGACTGGAGCAGTAAATGTTCAAAGATTCCCAATAACGTTTTGGTAAGCTCTGAGAGACAATTGTCTTAATTTCTTCCAACATTAAAGAAGCCTCTATTATGGAACCAAGATTTCCACCAATGCATATGCAACTAGGATTAAATGCATTAATGACATTAACCACGCCGATTGCCAAATACTGCACTATCTCATGGAGGGACTCTATAACTATAGGATCCCTTTTTCTTGCCCTATCTAAAATTTCTTCAATATATTTATAATGCTGAGATTGTCCTGGGTACAGTTTATGAAACAACGCACGAATAGATGCATATTCTTCCAAACATCCTTTGCTTCCACATGTACATTGCCGACCATTCACCTCGATAATAAAATGCCCAATTCTCCCAGCAAAGCCATGTTGCCCTGAAACCAGATTACCATTCGAATACATACTGGCACTGATGCCCCAAGTACCGGATATATATACCAGCTGCTCGAACGGACTCGCTTTTCCAAAATGAATTTCCCCCATGGTAGCAGCCTGTATAGTAGATTGTATAAAGAGCGGAATACCTAGCATATATTTTTCCATCTCTTGTAAAATAGGAAATTTATTCCATTTTGGCATATTTTGTATGCTTTCAATTACGCCAGTCTGATGGTTATAATTCGGGAAAGCACATCCGATCCCTACAATCCCCAATTTACAAGTCTTATACTGTTCCTTCAACATATTTATGGTTTCCGTAATTTGCTGTATAAAAACCTCTGGAGCGATTTCTATGTCCGAAAGAATAATATTTTCCAGCATAACTCCTGAGAGACTGGTAACAACAACTCGTATAAAAGGAATATTCATCTCAATACCAACCAATACGCCGGAATCACCATTTATGCTAAGCAAGGTAGCCGGTCTTCCCTTTCCGCTCCCAACTGCCCCTAACCCACGAACAATACCTTTTTTTAATAAATAATCTACACAATTAGACACAGTTACCTTGTTTGAGCCTGAGATTGTAGCAAGTTTAGCTCTTGAAATAGGCTGATTCAATAAAATCAGTTTGTAAATTTTATCCAGATTTAAGTTTCTCATCACTTCAAAAGTACCACTTGCACCAATATATGAATTCATATTTTCACCTTTACTGATCGATTATTTTCGAAATCTTACACGCACTAGTTTATCGAAAACCATTTACCACTTTTAGCTGAAGCCCATATCACAGGTATCATCTATCTTCAAAAACATACATAAATTGTAACAACATTTTCGCCAAAGGTACATTAGACTGGGAAAAACCATCCGTTTTCAACTCCTTTTGGTTTGTTTGGTCACTTATTTTTTTCGGAGCTAACGATAGTTTTTCCTATTCTTTTTTGCGAACTTCATTATATGCTATCTAAACGATCCCGCATTATCGCATGATTGCAAAGGGGCAACCAGCACGGGCGGACACTCGGCATCAAAACCACACCAGCACAAAACCTTTGCAGCTAACACCTCCGGTAACATCCCTGGCTGATAGAGATCAATAATTCTCTCAGGCATGCAGACTCTCCTTATAGCGTTTTTTGAACCGCATCAGGCTGATGATTTCAGCCTGATCCATATCCGATAACTCCGAAAACGTCCTGGCAAACATGACTGCCTTACCTTCATTCGTCACATTTCCATGTATCAGTTCTTCCATAGGTACGCCATACAAATCTGAAAAAGCAGCCAACTCCGCTGCTGTAACATCACGGTTGCCAGATTCGATAGCCACAATAGTAGTACGGGACATCCCCATCTGCTTAGCAACAAACTCCTGCGTCAAGCGCAGATTTTTTCTAATTTTCTTTAGTCTTTCATGCATAGTAACCCTCCTCTCCAACATTTAGTCTACCCGAAAAAGTCAGTATTGTAAATATAAAATGTCGTATTTTATTACTTTTTTTATATTTTGTTTACCCTTCCGTGGGTGCTATCTTCTTTGCAATTCTATGGGCAACTACAACCTAGACATGGCTGATGTGCTTTGTAGGAATGGCGAAGACTTTTCTTGATTACAAGAATACCTGGCTAACCTATTTGGATCCGGCAACTATGCCGTTTTATATGCTCCAACAGACGGTTATTATGATAATCGGGTCAAAGTAGACACTGGTCTATAGAATCTACTCTTTACGTGCTGCCGCTTCAACTGCAAACACCATGCCATCGATTTTAATCTGATTGTCCGTAGCTGTTCCTTGAAGCAATTTTATGAATACACATTGCTCATCCACCGGATTCCACTGCACGAACTTGCCAAAAGGATGTACCAGGTCGCGGCTTCCCAGTACCGCAGCTAATCTCTACGATACTTCAGGCAGCTGCTCGCCTTAATAAAAATGCAAAGACGCAATAATACCATCCAGCATGGGCTTTATAAGTCCGGCGAAATTCCAACTGTGCCCCAGGGGAATATGTAGCATAAGTTCAATACCATACTGCCCATTATAAGCCAAAGCATCGACCAGCATGCGGTTTTCTTTCATAGTCCACCAATATTCGTGCGGTTTCGTCGGCATTTTTTCTAAAACTATGTCCTTCCAGGAAGCAAGTACACGCTTTTCCTGCCAATACCGGGATTTTTGTATTTTATCGACCCATGCATATTCTTGATAATGCGTATATTCTTCCTGCTGTTCTTCGGATGCAGCCACCTTTTCATAGCTCCGTTCAATGAAAAATCCATTCTGACAGACCTGTTGAAAAACACCGGTTCCCACATTGTAAAAAAGAATATTGTCGATATCACAAACAGCCTGATCTGGGGAATTATAGTGGCCATATAGTATGTTTTCTGCTTTGGGGCACATGTTCCGGATGGCTTCTTTTAAATCTTTTTTCATATCCCGGCGCCAGTCCGTTGGCGCAAAAGGGAGCCGGGCAACAGACCATAGCTCGGTTACATTATTGTTGGGGAACGGATATTTAATATAGTAATTCATACGCTTCTCCTTGCAGCCGTGTAAACCAAACAAACGGCTGATTATCTTTTCACATTACTACAAAAACAGGCGACGAAAACAAGTACGTCCAGCTTGTTTCGTCGCCTAATAAAGCTCTGTTCCTGTGCGAAATTCTCTTATCCCAGCTGTTTCCCTGCTTTGTCCAGCATGCATCCTTCCGTCACTTCTTTCGTATTGATGGTCCTGCATTTCCTCGCCCCCCGACAATTGCCTACTGCAAATGCATCGGCTAATTCTCTCCCTAAACACAATAGAGCCCAAAGTCCTTGCTTTGGCCAATTGTGCAAAAGCATTTATATTTCTATATATTATAAGACTGTGCTCCTCTAATTTCAAATAAATCGCACAATATAGCGTCCTAAACGACCAAGACTGGCCTCTTTTTTTTTTCAAATCTGGCCCTTTTACGAAAGATAGTTTACATGTTTTAATAATAACTATCATGTGCACAGATAATAAAAATTGGGGGCTAGAAGTTATGGATAACAATGAAGTATTCTTGAAAGTAGGTATATTTTTGTTTGATGGTGTTGAGCCAACCGATTTCATTGGACCTTATGATGTATTTACTGCTGTAGATTCCGGATATCCTGAAAAACAAACCACGCTGTATAAGACACCACATACCATGTATGACGTTTTTACCGTCAGCGAAACTAAGAAAGATATACATGTTAGTGCGGGAGGATTCGTGTTTAAAGCTGAATATGATTTTAACGATTGTCCCGCAATTGATATATTAGTTGTCCCTGGCGGTCGAATAACAGAAGCACTGTTATCTAATACAAATGTAATTGCCTGGCTTAAAAATCAGAGTGAAAATACAGAGATTACCTTCTCTGTATGTAGCGGCGCTTTATTACTTGCAAAAGCTGGATTGCTTAAAGAATCATTGGCTACAACACATCATCTTGCTTTTGATGCTTTATTAGCTATTGATCCAACAATAACACTGAAAAAAGATGCGCGTTTTATTGACAATGGTCGAATTATCACGGCAGCCGGAGTTACAGCTGGGTACGATGCAGCAATGCATATCATCTCTAAAACAGGTGGGCGTGATGCTTTTTTCAAAGCTGGTGAAATATTGGAATATGGCGATGCTTGGAAAAGCGTACAAAGACGTTTATCCGGACTACCTGTGTATCGAACAATTACTGATAAATGTATCAAATGTGGTAAATGTATGAAGGTTTGCCCATTTGGTGCGGTTGTAGAAGGTGAAAACAAATTTATGATTCAGCCTGCGCGTTGTGTCGGTATAGGTCCATGTGCCAAACTATGTCCAGCAGGGGCTATTGAATCATTATTCTAGAGAGATTGGCTATGCTCCTGAAACCCAAGCCTATATAAATGGTTTGTAATTCCGGGGAGAACAGTAAATCCTGTTCTCCCCGGAATTATTTACTCAGCGCAGGTCGTAACTTGATAGTGAAAATAGTGTAAGCAACTTCGTAGTATAGCTTCCTTCTATCAATAGGGACGGAATAAAACATTGGCTGAAGAATATTTTGCATCATTGGCAATGATGATATAACCAAAAGGCACGAAGAAATTACTCAGCTTATTGAACTGTCAAATGACACGTATAGTTTGATAGAGTACCTACGCAAAAAATATAGAAACATCGTATTCAATCTTATATTTTTTCATAAATCCTAAATTGTATGACCAAGCTGATAAACCAACTCAACTCAATGAAGCCATATTTGGCGCAATAGACTGATAGCCGGATCGATATCTTCATCTTTTATGCCTCCATAGCCCAAGAGAACACGCCCCATTTTACTGGGCGGAGATTCTACCCAGATATTATTGCTGGAAAGATATATGCCCGCCCTAAGTGCCTTGTCAATCAAAATTGTTGAAGATATGTTTTTTTTTAAATCCAGTAAAACATGAATGCCGGCATTTTCTCCAGATATTGTAATGGTTTCACCAAAGTGCTTTTGTAGTGCGTGTAATAAAATATCTCTTTTTTTCTTAAACTGACGAAGTGTTTTTCGCAAATGACTTTCAAAAAGATTTTCCTGTAGGAAGAGCTCCAGTGGTTTTTGCATGATGAATGGTACAGAACAAGAAAAATTTTCGCTTTTTTGCTGTAAGGATAATGCTAAGTTTTGCGGCAATACCATATAAGCAATCCTTAAGGAGGGAGAAAGGATTTTGGAAAAGCTGCCCATGTAAATCACTTTATCTGGTGCTAGTCCCTGTAAAGCCGGTGCTGGTTTTACATCATAGCGAAGATGACAGTTATAGTCATCTTCAATAATCAGAGCATTCCGTTCATAGGCCCAATCAATAAGCTGTACTCTTCGGGTTATCGACATAGTTCTTCCCGTCGGAAACTGATGTGAGGGTGTCACATATACAGCATGCGCAGTGGTGTTCCGTAAGGCTTTAACATTGAGGCCGTGATAATTTACCGGAACGAGCGGGACATGAAAACCGTGGTTGGTAAAAGCTGCATAAGCAGCGGAGAACCCGGGATCCTCCATGGCTACGGTGTCTATTTCATTTTTGATAAGCTGACAAATCAGACTAAGGCATGGGTCTGTAAATAGTTTTGTGCTT
>DCFU01000009.1 GCA_002319795.1 Megamonas sp. UBA1796 | reverse complement strand
CATTTTGTCACAGCCCCTTTTATCTCTTATTTTTGGGGTTCAATGGATTATTGGGTCCACTTGAATATTTTCTAACACTTTCACAATTTCTTTCTAGCCTTGCTTTCTCAGCATCCATACCTCCTCCAAAACCAGATGATTCACCACTTATTTCTCTGCCACGAGCGGTTTTACCATTTTCCATATAATTCAACATTCTTGAACCAGATTGTTCCTTGAGGTTGCTCATACCACTGATTCCACTTCGATATCTTTGCGTTATAGGATTACGATTGAATCCACCTCTACCCAATTCTGCAAGTGTCGATAATGACATACCCCCTTTTCCACCAGCTGCCTTTGCCAATGCACTTGCGCCTCGTGCTGCACCTACGCCACTTGCAACACTGGCCGCAGCACCTATAGCCCCTCCTGCTGTACTGATCATATTGCTGCCACCAAGCGACGGTTGTCCATTGAGCAAACCAGATACCAAGTCCGTAACACGCTTGGTCAACATATAAAGCAGCATCGCTGCTAAGACACTCTGCAGCACTATACCGACCTGTTCCCATGGATTGGAGGTTGCAGCCACTTTAACGGCAAATGTATTCAGAAATGGAACGATAATCGTCGTAAGGAAGGCAATAACACAACATTTAATGGCCAAGTTAAACATTGCACCAATTGACTTATCGGATAAGAAACTGAATTTTGACGTAATCATGAAGGATAACAATGGCATAACAAGAATTGCCATTGTATAAAACTCAATACGTGCCATAAACATCTCAATACTGGTCAAAAACAGTAGGATAACCATCACGAACAGGCTAAGCACATTGATGATCAAAAGACCAAAGCTACTAAAATTTGCTTTGTCCCAAAAAGCAGCAAATATTTTTATAGCATTGTTTGCAATGGAATCAGGGTCAAGATCTGTAAGCCCTGTCTGTCCTCCCATCATAAAACCAAGTTGCTGGAACGCATCACTTAAATCTGTCATGAGACCCATCCCATTGATCCAATTGATCTGAAAAAACATAATAATGCCTACCTTTATGCTAACAGATAATAAATACTTGATTTTATCACCTGAAATGAGTTTGAAGGACAAGTCCCATGCCGTCTGTATAAGGGTCAGAATAATAAGAATCCGCATACAGACAGGTAATATAACGGCAGCGCCTGGTTCAATTATGCCTTTCCTGTAGTTGTTCATGAAACCTGCAAAGATGTTTATTTGACTGTCATTATCGCCCTTTAAGTCCGGTACATACTGCGTAAACTGGCCCGCTTGCTGCTGTGCCTGATTGACCGTATCCATAAAGCCACCTTCATAAATAAACGCGCCAAAATTAACAGCAAGTCCAACGCCAAGAATCCAGTTCCATAAAGTACGTTTTCCGTTCTCAATACCCCACATGACCATCATTAAAGCTACACAGGTCATAATCGTTACAACGATACGGGCAATATGGATAAAACCAAGTGCGATGGTAATGAAATCCTGATCAAACTTTCCGCCAAGACCAGTTCCTTGCTGGATAAGCGTTTCCGTTTGATCCGCAGCAAAAGCAACCTGTCCGCTGTCAATAAAGCCTACTACAACCAAAGCAATCAGGATTAAAATTCTCATCGTCGCATACCTCCTTTCTCAAGCTCTTTTCCTATATCTTTGCTTATATCCAAAAGATGTTTTGCTGCACCAAAGCGTTGTGTCATATCGAGTTGACGCAGGCAGGGAGAATATACTATACACTTCATAATATCGATATCGGATTTCCCTAATTTCGTTAACTGTTTGATAATGATTCCATCTGCTTCATCTGGCAGAATGCCACTATGTTTCTGGGCCACTTCACGGAGCGCGGCAAAATAGACCTTATCCGGTGTAGAATTTCTATCTTGCAGTACCTGCTGCAGCGGAGCTGCATGCTGTACTTCGGGAATTTTAAAAAGTGGATTCTGTTCTTGTTTTTGAGCCGTAGTTTGCAGCAGCTGATCCGAAAATAATTCTACCTTCTCCATGATTTGGTAGATATCCGTCCATTCTTTTTCTTGCAGTTGTGCCTGCTGCATGATTTCTTCTAACCGTTGCTTAATTGCCTTTACTTCCGGATTTAAGGCTACATCAAACTCTTTAGAAGCTTTTTCAATACCAATCGACCAAAGGGTTAAGACTTTACATGTATTCTGTGCCTGGTTCAGCTGTAGAAGCGTATCCCGCATAGTATTCAAAATCGTAGACCAATACGAAAGAATATCTTCTTTATCATGTATAGGTTTCAAACTCCGTAGTTTATTTTTCATTTCCTGATAAATTTCATCATCTGTCTGTACTTTTTCTTCTGGAGCCATAGTGGGCCTCCCTGCTTCCTCATATGCCTGTTCAAAAAACGCAGTTCTTTGCTTGATGACGGTATCAACAGCCAGAAAATATTCCTTATCATTTCCCATTTGTTCCGGTAATGGAAACTGCATGGAATGTTCAAAACATTTTTTTATACGGTCTGACGGAACACTATTTTTTTTCATTAAAGCAATAATTTCTTTATCCGCCTTACATAATTCCATATCTGGTTTTTTTGTAAGTATCGCCTTGAGATAAGACATATAGATTTGTCTGTCATCACTTTGGACAGCATCCAGCTGAATAATTGGCTTAGCACTGTCAACCTCAGGCAAGGTCAATATAGGATTGACCTTGGCCATGACTGTGATAGCTGCACCAAGATATCTTATTTCTAAATCCATTTCGCTAGACATGGGCGAATAAGTCATACACTTCATGATACGAGCATAATCCATCTGTGCTTTCCAAAGATCCATGACCACCTTAAAATCCAATTGCATTAACCTTTTTTCATCTTGAAGGTCTTCCATTGGATTTGTTTTCATGACATTTTTCAAAAACGAGTAATAGATATCCTGATCTGATGCATTAATGTTCAAGAGAATATCTTCGATTGGCTCTGCTTTTTGAACTGCTTCCCAAGGATCCGCCATAAACGTCTGAAATGCCTCTGGACCCGGGAAACTATTCCTGTAGGCTTTCCGTAACATTGTTTCTATATTTGTATCCATCGTTTCACACTCCTTATCCGATGTCCATGATGGACATTTACGAACATATTTTCTAGATGTCCATTATGGACATCCTATTTTGATGCATCAAAGTTATTGACCCACTTAGAAAGACGGGTTTTTGAATTCTGTTCCAGTTGAGCCGTAGCAGCTTTCTCATAATTATTTGCATAAGCCTCTTGTGATTTGGATGCCAGTATATTTGCCAAAAGTTGATTCCCGTTCTGGATGGACTGCACTTCAGCTGCATTGATCGCTGCATTTGCTTGCTGGACCTGCATATAGCCTTGTGCATGGTTTGCTGCCTCTAAAGCCTCGTTGACACTGGAATTTAAGGCCGAATCAGATGTCTGTACATTCTGTGCCATGGTAGCTGCATCCTTATAGGTAGCATCAAGAGCTTTTGTGTTCATCTGTGTCATTTGAAATACATCTTCCAGCGATATCTTCTGATTAAAAATGTCACTGATATCGCCAATTTTACTCATCAGCACGGTTTCCGGCGTTGTATTGCGATTCAAAATACCAGGCACCTTACCTGCGCCAGCTAAGATTTCCGGATCTACGCTCGCATCACCGAACAAGATATTGCCCTGCGCATTTTGCTGCTTTTGAAATATACTAATGATTTTTGTCGCATCAAGCGATGTAGAATTCAAAATATCCAGTGCCAGCTGCGCTTGCTCATTGGTCAATATATTGAGCGTGTTGGTAACGGTCTGGATTGCTTCCGCTACATTTTGGGCGTCATAGACCGCTACGGCTGCATTTGCTGACCGGGAAGACGGTACCATGGCTACTAAGGGGACGATGACACCCATGCAGATTCCTATACCTATGGCAACTTTTCTGTGTATCATGATTCTCCACTCCTCACTTAATTATAATTTTTCAATAACTGTTGATATGAATTCGCAACTTTGATGACGTAGTTTCTCGTCTCTGCATATGGAGGGCATCCACCATACTTAGAAACTGCATGATAACCGGCATTATATGCTGCTACAGCATTCGTTACAGAATAGTCACCATATCCAGCAAAATCATCCAGCATCGTGCGAATATAAGAAGCGCCACCGATGATATTCCCCAATGGATCATAGGGATTTACACCAATAGACGATGCGGTATCCGGCATCAATTGCATAAGCCCTACGGCTCCGGCTGATGATGTCTGATAAAAGGTATTAAAACTGAAATGACTTTCATTTTCCATAATGGCTGTCATGAGTAAAGGATCGACATTATAAAGGGAGGATGCATAGCAAATAGCTTTCGTAATCCAATCTACTTGTGTCGAATCCCCATTATATTGTGCAATGTCGCTGGATATAACGGTATAGACATCTGCGGCTTCCGCCTTGGGAGTATAACCTTGTAAAATACCAAGGAAACCTAGCAGCATAAAGAATGCTAAAATGCCTGTGTGTATTTTTTCCTGTATCTGTTTCTTCACATACTCTCCTTCTTTCAAGAATCGTTCTCAATATTATCTGTATCGGTTATGGATACGTTTCGGACTAAACTGCGTGTATTGACTTCTTCTCGTTCGAAACTTTGTTCGAAGCTTTGTTTTGCTCGGTTCACGACACAGAGGCCATAATTACTCTGCTCATCCCGGCAGGGAGATTCTATAGATAACGCTTGGATGATATCTACCATCAGGAATCCCTGTACCAACATGGTTTCGGCAATTAATTTATCCATTTGCATCGTATACGGCAAATCGATTGCCTCTTCCATTTGCTCCTTATGATATTTATATTCTTCAACAGCGGATTCTTCATGTTCGAGTCTGGGAATAGGTTTATAATATTTCAGCTTGTCTTTTTCTTCCATATATTTGTTGCGGCCATTCGGTAAAACATATTTATAATAATAATTTTCATCCCGTCCCGGTTCAATCGCAATCGGGGAGAAATCCTTGATTGCATTATGAATATCATTCGCATGAAAGATATTTCGTGCCAACATATCTTTGACGATGGATACATCCATACTACTTTTAACTGCATGCCGTTTTTGATAGTATTTAAAAAGTTTCTTACGATAATATTCCTCTGCTGTTTTTGGATGCTCGACGGGTACATAATTCTTCACTTGCATCAGACGATCATAAACTTTAGGTGTTTTTTCAAGGATATCATCCGCAAAGGCCTCCGGTGATTTGTCAAGCGGATCTGCCGTATCTATGATGGCCTTACGTATTGTGAACAAATCATAACCTTTCATCAACATTTGCAATGCACTTCGTCCCCACTGAAAAGCAGACATGGCATTCTTAGCTTCAACAACGCCCTGTGAAACAAGCCCGCGCTGCCGATTGAACTCCATGAATATCGATTTTTCCTGTTCCTGGCGTTGGCCCACATCAACCAACCGTTTCGATGCTTCCTGTATGACATTTTCAGCGTAATTCCGTTCCTCAGGCAACCTTGTTCCAGAAAGTAGTATCGCACGGGGACTTTCCTGAATGATACCCGCCAGCGCATCCTTGTCAAAATCCGGATATAGATGCATACAAGCCTCGGCCATATCCTTATCCATAAAAGATGCATATAATTTCTGGGAAAGGCTTGGGTTCAATTCCAAGCGTGTACGTAATATGGCCTGATAAATTTCTTTCGCCGTTATGCCTTTGGAAAGCAGGGACTGATAGGATCCATGGTCAGGAGTATTTTGTACTTGCATCTGTAAAAAAGTTTGTTCTTTCTTGAGGAGCTTCTTTGCTTTTTCTACCATCCACATCGCATAATTGAGACTGAGGTTTGACGCCTCCGGGCTTTTGTCTTCCAATGCCTGCATGATATCTTTTTCTGGCTGGCATCTTTGCAGGAGTTCCCGAACGGCCAAACAGTCATAATATATCCGGTTCTTTTCATTGATCCCGGTCAAGATTCCAGCAGCAGTCAATTGCTCTTGGTATTGCTCTATAAGATCCATATAAACATCGCTGGTATTGACAAAAGCCCCTTTCTCTAGTCCGGGCAACAAACTATTCTCTAAATCAACATCACTGGAAATCAACGCCTCAACATATTCCTGTGGATTGCGGCCTGGTTCCATAGCTACGGGGGAGGCTTTTAACAACGCTGGTTTAAGAAATGGATCCGGAAACTTTTCGGCCCGCATTTCTTTTACAATCTGTAATTCATCATCAAACCCCAAGAGTTTGGTTCCAGTCCGCTCCATATAAGATTTTGCAAAGCTACGGAACACATCAAATTCATTCCGGGCATCATCCAATACACCTGCACTCTGAATATCCAAATATGCCTGTTTTACATGTCCACACTTTTCCATCATAGTCTTGATGTATGTAGAGTCATGTTGGGATGCATTTTGAAGGACTGTATGAATTGTCTCTTCGGCAAAACCATCCTGTACGAGCATAGAGATGATGATTTCTCCTTCATGGTAAGCAGAAAAAGCATCCTCATGACCGGCATATTTATTTTGGTTATTTTCCAGATAGGCAAGGTAAACATCTTTAGCCTTTTCATATTCCCTGCCAACTCTTTTTTTTCGTTCATCATTTACCAGACTCAGTACCTTATCTTCATATTGACTGATGATAGCATCTTCTTCATGGAATTCATTTGCAAATGAGTTCTGATGTGTGTATGCCTCCATGACATCACGCATCGAATAGCCATTGTCGAGAAGATCACACAAAACTTCCAAATCCTTAGAAAGATACAGGTTCTCAAAGTCTTGTATATATCTTTTCTTCATTTTATGAAAGTCCATCTGCGCGGCATCTGCAGCAACTTTTATTTTTTGATACAGTTGCTGTGCCGCATCCGCTGGAAAATTCTGCTTGATATATCTTTGGTATGCATGGGCTGCAAGTTCCATGATGAATAGCCCCTTTCTCGTCAACTTTTCTTGTCATCCATTTTTTTTCTCTTGTCCATTTCGGACTGGAATGTCTCCAGCTTGATTACACGTTCTTCCATCCGATTTACGCGAATGCTAAAATAAACCGTCACAATCAAGCATAAGGCTACGATGCTCATCATAAGATTAGTTCCTCCTTTTCTTCATTCTGTGGTATCGTAAGTCCATGTTCCTTGAGCCAATGTTCATTGAAGTGTTCCTGCCCATATTCAGCAATGATCTGATCGCACAGATGAAGTCCGGATTTATCTACCGCTACATAAGCTAACGTAAAAGGACAATATTCCAAGGCAAGATCATAACGCCGGGAACCTTCGGGCGAGGTGTAATAATAGTGTTTCTGCGGTATGGCTTTGTCTAATATTTCAATTTGACGTTGGTTGAGCCTGAAACGCTGGTATATTTTCTTTCGATCCGGGTTCAGTGCTTTATCATCTGGCAAAAAAATGTGGGATGGACAAGACCCTAACACGATATCCAGAAGCGGGGATTTTACAATATCATCCAGCGATTGTGTGGCAAAAACCACGCTGGCATCATATTTACGAAGAGTCCGCAGCCAGTCTTCAATTTTACTGGCAAAAATAGGATTCTGAAAAAAAATCCAACATTCATCCAATACGATAAGGGATGGACGCCGACAATTCGATTCCTTTTCTTTATAACCCCCTTTGAGCTTATTCTCGATTCTATGGAAGATATACATGAGTGTCGGACCCACGATGGTCTTGTTCTTCATAATTCTTCCCATTTCAAAAGTCTGCCACGAGGAAATCTCGAGTGTGTCCTTATCCGAATCAAAAATATTCCCATATTCACCAACATTGCCCTTGTCGTCACTTGCTGCCAACGGATAAAAGGCTTCCTTTAATTTTCTATCTTGCAGATAATCGATGAAGTTACTGATGGTGCGATATTTCGGTTTTCTGCCTGCAAGCGTTCCTAATGCATCACGTATCAATCCCTTTTTTTCCGGTGTAAGTTCTACACCCTCTTCCCGCAAAAAATCGCATAACCATTCTTGTGCCCATTGCCGTTCATTGACATCATCAATTTGTGCAAGCGGCTGAAAGGATAATGTATCATGCTCACTGCCAAGGTCATAAAAGGCACCGCCTACTCCATAGGTCAACACCTTAGAAGACGCACCGTTATCGAAAATGATGACGCGGGCATTTTTATATTGTCGAAAAGCTGCCTCGATACAGTTCAAATGCACGGATTTACCTTTGCCTGTATCTCCTACCAGCAAGGTATGACCAACCTGTCCAACATGGAGACAGAGACGAAAAGGTGTATTTCCATCGGTCTGTGTATAAAGCAGCGGAGGTGCATCCAGATATTTGTTCCATATCGGTCCGGCCCAAATATCACTGAGCGGCATAAGATGGACAAAGTTTCCCGTAGAAATAAGTGAACGTCGAATATTATGTGACACCATGCCCGGCACACAGCCCATCCAGGAATCCACAGCATTGACCTCTTCAATGTTTGCTCGAAAACCACGGTCCATGAATGCTTGCTTGATTATTTTAGCTTTCTCTTCCACCGCGTCCCGGTCTTCATCCATGACAACTACGGCCGTGGAATAATACACGAAGCCAATCGTATCTTCTTCGACGGCTAATTTAGCTGCCTTAACTTCCTCAACCCGATTCACCACATGTTCATCATTATGCATCTCGATGTTCCTGTCCTGACTATGGAAAATATAACTCCAAACGGATTGAAGTTTGGCATACCATTTTCTACGCATTTCTTCCAAGGCAGACAAATTGTCTTGCTTAGACATGCAGTAACAACGTGTTATCCAACGGTACGAAAAATCCAACTGATTCAGCACATCAAAGTAACCAAAATCTGTAGTTTTAGTAAATTTTAAAGGTGAAATAACTCGTACATGTTTATGGTTGAGTCTTGGCTCTAATCCACCATAAAGAGGTGTATCATAAAGATATTTATCCACCAGCATAGGATGTTTTGGCACGGCAATGGGACGCGAAGATGCAGATACCGTAGAATGTAGATATGTCAAAGTTTCATCCGCCGTCAAAATCTGAACCGGTATCTTTAATTCCGTAAATTCGTGATAGATTTTTACAACCTGATCTTTAAAATTTTCCAACGTATCTTCACCGTTGGATTCTTTATGTTCTCGGCCTTCTACGACCAATTCCTTGATTTTCTCACGGCTGTCTTTGGGTGGCAGCCAATAAATTGTTGCAAAAAACTTGGATTCAAAGTGAAAGCCACTGGAAAAAAGTGTCCGACGTTCCTGATTGATACCCTTTGTAACTTCATCCGGAAAATAATTTTCATCCGGATACGCCGTAGACGGATTGCGTTGTGCTTCAAAATACATACTCCATCTTGACTTTATAGATGAAATGTCCTGTTGTAAGCGAAAGGTAATCATCGCAAGTTCTTCTTGAACGGTTGAATCCAGATCTGGCCCATGATAGCTCCACGTTGTCTGCATGGATCCGTCTTTATTCAACATGATGGCAATAGGCTGCCCATCCGATAAATTTACCGTGATTAATCTGCCCCAAACCATGACATCACGAAGTAATTTCTTTTTTCTATTGAACATGTTCAGTTTATACATATGTATGCGCAGCCTCCTTTCGTTGGTAATGTACAAGTAACTCATCTATACTGGAAAACCCGATAATTGGTGGAGTGGTATTCGCTCGGAAAATACCGGCCAGACTGCCCCACCAAATATCTTTCAAATTAAAGTCTTCTATGATATATGGCAATTCTAGTGTTGTAAGGATATTTTCAATGTAGGTTTCCACCTGATTATACATATCCTCTGTCAGTAGGGTAAAAAATGCATCCATATGATATCCATTGATTGTATTTAATATATCCTTGTGTATGAGCTTTTTTATGGACTTGCGTCCGGAACACCATCTTGAAGCATAGTGTTGCTGTTCTTTTTCCGCATGCTGTTGATTAAACAGCAACAAACGTTGGACAT
Organism: Megamonas sp. UBA1796; assembly: GCA_002319795.1. Classification (GTDB taxonomy): domain Bacteria; phylum Bacillota; class Negativicutes; order Selenomonadales; family Selenomonadaceae; genus UBA1796. Next base: position 6,007 of record DCFU01000009.1, on the reverse strand, counting down.
GGCGAAAATTGATATGGGCAAGGGACTCATAAATGACAGACATCTGTTTCTCATCTGCCATAGCTGGCAAAGAAACCACCAGCATTTTTTTATTATCAATCAGAATGTGATTTTCCTTAAAATTGAAATCAATATCTTGTGAGAGCAACGCATCCAAATAAAGCGGTGTTTCGGGCATCTCAATTTTCGTCTGTCCTAAGGATAAGGAGAAGGATAAAAAATCAAGTATTTCCTGATATTCCAACACATGACAGGTTGTCACTTCGGATATTCTGCTATATATCTCCAAAAGAGTCCGATAAAATGCATCCTTAACCTTGGACCATGAAATTGATTCCGAACCTAAACCGTTCAAAACATTTTCATTACGATCCACAAAGGGATTCCAGCACAAAATCAGAAAGTTCCTATCTTCTGGTATAGTATGCTGATGCTCTATCCATATATTCCAGCCATTCGTAAAAGTAGGCATTACGATTTTTTTCCTGCCTATTGGATACGCTTCATATGCAAGGATACCAAAGAAACTGTTATCTTTATTCTGCATAATATTAGGATGCGTGAGTCCACCCCATGGCAACCGATCCGCGACTAAGTCATCTCGAAAAAAGTATTCTTTCCATGACAATTGAGATTCCTCCTATCTATATCAAACGAAAGGGGCGAGATGTAAATGCTCTCGCCCTCTTTCTCCTTTTTTTCAAGTTGAATAATAATCATCTTTGCCAACATAAATACTGTAGCAATCAAAGAACTGGGCGTCATTTTGGGATAAATATATGCAAAAGAACTGCAAAGGTACCGTTAAGAATAAGATATACCAAAAATTGAAATTGATGAGAAATAAAACTGTGATGATGATATTTATCCCCAAGACACTTTTCGGTGCACCTGCCAATAGCACATGTTCCGTGAGAGAACTGTATAACGGTAAATGCACCCAGGAAATTTCATTATTTTCTTCCATAACCCAGACCTCCTTTAGAACGTACAGCTGGATGCAATAATCCCAAGCGATTGACAAAGACTATCCACTTGTGTGCATGCGCCACCGCAGACTACACCAACACCTGCCTTTTTCGTGATATTCTGGTCCCAGCCCATTTGATAAGAACTAATACCTGTCACTAAACTGGCTACGGTAACAGTTCCCGCTAACGGCCCCGTCACGAACTTGATGACTTTAGTCAGCGGCCCTTGCAGTGGCGTGATTTCAATGCTGCTCGCATCATTTGCGAAACCGACTGCCGTCGGCAGCATCAAAACACCTACCTTCAAAAAAAACCATTTGTTTTCCTTGAAGAATTCTACAATCTTTTTTTTGTTCATTTGCATAATACCTCCTTTAATTTTAATTCTACACATTTCAATGGCCTATAAACTATCGTTTTTTTTCCGTTTTTAGGATGTCCATTATGGACATCCTAAAATCAATCCAATTTTTCTGTAATATAATCCTGTTTTTCCTTGTCATACCCAGTTACATGGATGATATCTTCAATTTCACGTTTCGTACTGTAATATTTCAAATACACAACTATATCCACCGCGCGGCCAATCCTTGCCTGTTGCGGTGTAAGAGAGACCTGTGATACCATTTCTTCCAATCGATAGAGTGTTTCTACCGCCGACTCACTATGTACAGTAGAACAGCCACCGCGATGGCCTGTTGACCAAGCAGTAAGCAGCGTAAGTGCCTCTTTATTACGTACTTCACCTACCACAATACGCGTTGGTGATTTACGCAGCGAAATCCGTAGCAGGGTCTCCATATCAATATACGGATCTATTGTTTTAAGGTTTTCATGATTCTCAGCGGTACATTGAAGTTCAGGCGTATCCTCAATTATGATAATCCGGTCTTGTGTCTTGGATATTTCACGTAATATGGCATTTAAGAGTGTCGTTTTCCCAGATTTTGTGCCCCCCGCAGCTATGATGTTTTGATGGTTACGGATGGCTTGTAAGATGATATCTCTCTGTTTCAGTGTCATAGTTCCCTGTTCTACATAATCATCCAAAGTAAAGATTTTTTTCGAATGTTTACGGATGTTGAAACTAGGCGCATCGACAATTGTCGGTAATTCTCCCTGAAACCTTGCGTTTCCAAATAAAGCAGATTCCGTAATTTCTGCTTCCAAATATGGTTTTTTTTCAAGATCGATTACATTGTTTGAAAATGCAGCAACTCCATAAATAATACTTTTTGCTTGGTCTGGATCCATCCGAAGACCTGTATTGACAAAACCTTTATCAAACGTATCCGTCCAGAGTTTTCCATCCGAATTCAATATTACTTCGAATACATTGTCATCGTTCATCATTTTAACGACGTCCTTGCCCATACTGTCTGCCAATGCATCTAAGCGACGTAACCGAATTTCCTTTTCTTTATCTCCCATAAATCATATTTCCTCTTTATTTCTTTTTTTCCAAGCTTGAATCTCCGGATTCATGGGTTCATCACTGGCAACAAAATCTGTGAGAAGTTCTTTCGCCTCAAGTGCAGACTTTGGTGCTTGCGCTATCTTTTCCGTACCCTCGTCCCATGTCCTTTGTGGAACAATGGATTTGTTCCCATCACTTGTTGCAAGTCCTGTTTTTGCGGCAACGCATCCACCCTCTGTAATTTCTGTAGTTTTTTCTGTTGATTTTGCAACTTCAATTTCATGATGTTCCCTTTCTAGCAAGGATAAATTTATGTCAGCTGTGCCTTCGTCGTTGTTGGACGATGTTGCCGAACAATCTATAGCAGCTCTCGCCTTTTCCCTTGCTTCATTTACTTCTGCTTGTTTTTGACATGTATCAGCAATATCAGCTGCATGGATTGCAAAAAGTTCTTCATAATTTTTTACCTCTGTGCAAGTATCACTAAAAAGTTGTGGGGGCTTGACACGATTTTTAAAAAATTCTTCCTTGAACCAATGAATTTTCAATCCCAATATAGGCCTGCAGCCAGGAATAATAACTAATTCTTTATTTTTACTCATCCGCATGATTTCATCCGGCTTCATCAATTGACGTGCCATTGGCGCTACCGAACTGGATCCACCAGTGATTTTTCCGTTGCTGGAATGACTCGTGGACTCAATGGTTTTCTCCCCTAATAGATCCGACAGTTCTTTAGCGGCTTCATGTTTTGCCGGTGGAAAATAAATTTGTACCTGGCAATTGTCCAAGATAGAATTATTTCTCGTATAAATTTCATTGAGTTGTGTCGTGCTTTGTGCAACCAGAAAAATTTTTACCCTATAACTTCTACAGATGGCCAAGGTATTTTCAATCGTATCCATTTTTTTTAATTGAGGAAATTCGTCGAGTAGCAACAGCAGCCGTTGCCTCTTAATATCATTGGCACCTGTAGTATCGAATTTCATATCCCGTACCGTTTTTGCAAGCATTGTATTAACAAAAAGACGTGTCAGCGGACGAAGCTTAGGAATATCATTCGGTTGAAGTTTAAAATATAAGGATACAGCCTGCTTAGGGTCTACAAGATCTTTGAAGCAAAAATCTGAAGTTGCCGTATTTTTCTTAATTAATGGGTCCTGATACAGACTTAAAGCCGTTTGCACAGACTGAATGATGGAGGCTCGGGTGTCTTTTGCACCATTTAAAATGGACGCTGCACATTCAGCCACCTTTGGATGTACGAGTAACTGGTAAAAAGGGGACCGATGCATCATAATTGTTGCCTTAATTTCATCCTTATTGGCACATTTTTCTATATTTGGAGCACTCCAATCAATTTCTATAGATGAGGCAATAATAGCCTTTCTAAGATCTTCCAACGTCTGTACGGCCTCATATGCCTTTGCATCCAGCTGTAAAGCGTCCTTAAAAGGTTTCAAGTCCGGGATATATTCGTCATATATTTCGTAAAGTGGATTTCGATAATGTTTCTTTACATTTTTATTTTCTCCATTTCCCTGCACGACTTCTTCATATTCGATTTGCATAAACTCCTGTGGTGAAATGTGTGGGTAAAGCTTCATCGTAGTAAAAAGATGATCCGTATCCATATTTGGTGAAGAAATAAAACTCATAGCATCTGTCGGACAAGGCAAATTCCTTTGTTCCTGATAATGCTTATATAAAAGATGCAATACAACACCATTCAGCAAAGCAATAGGTGCATCATCCCAAAAAGGGTCTTTCTTCGTATCTTCACCTGTCTTGATCATAGTAGTATTTATGGTTATAATATCCGACATTTCATCAAAACTTTGGAAATCTATCTCCGAATACGGATTCCATTTAGCCGTGGAATTGTCTTTGCAAAGCGGCTCAAATTTTATTACCTTCTGCTTGAGCACATTTTTACGATACCACGCGGTACAGCTCCATAACTCTCCCTTTGGATCAAAAAAGAAAACGGAGTTTTTCCAAGTGATACCCGTGGTTATAATCAAACCAACCCCCTTACCCGAACCAGTTGGAGCACCCAAAAAAACATGTTCTTCTCCGTTATGCAGCATCAACTTGTTTGTGAATGGATTTCGACCAATGGCTACACCGCTCTCATCTGCATCGAGACCAGCGGCCTTAATGTCAGCTGCTTTACCAAAGTTGGCTGTACCATGGGAGGAGAGCACTTTAAAATGCTTATCAATGATGTAACATATCCCGAAACCTATAAAAAGTGTTGCCCATTGCCATATAACATGTGCACTGAGTATATATGGAATAGCCTGTGCAATACCTGCATCATGCTTCCAAAATTGATAGGCAAACGGTTCATAAATGTGATGCCCAGCAAAAGAAATATTCATTCCCAAAAGTTCATTATATTGACAATCCGCTGCTACCATCTGTGTAACAATCCACGTTCCGATGATATAACTGCAAATCATCACAATGGCACAATATTTTAGGATGATATTTTTATCATAAAAATCATCTTGCAAATTTTTTCACCTGAATTCATTAAAGACTGAACGAAATAGGTTGTGTAACGTAAATATTGAATTCATATCCGGGTTCTATGGTGACGGTCGGTGCCGTATTGGTCCCTTTATCAAAAAGTTTGGATGCTGAATTCATCAAGTTTGACATAGCCCCTTGCATAGCTAACTGCCCTCCTGTATACGTATTCGAGGAAGACGATGTATTCCCCGAAGCATAGCTTCCAAGCGCAGCCAAGGCTGAGGAAATCATCCCTCCTCCTAAAACCCTACCTGTATGGCGATCCACTTTTCCTGAAATCCCGTTATAACCCTCTCCATCCACAGCAATCATGCTGTCTCCAACGGAATAAGATCCTCCATCTGGCAATACAACGGTTGAAAAGGTTACACTCACACGACCAGAGCCAGACGCATTGCCTGCATCATATTTACCAATGATACGGCTTCCGGCCGGAATTAAAAGTGTACTGCCTGTAGCAGAATCGTAGACATCAGATTCCACCTGTGCAGTTACCTGTCCAGCTGAATCCGTATTAACACCAGAAAATAATATGACTGGAATAATGGAACCTGCCTGCAATACGTTACCGCTTGGAGCATAGTAGGAAAATGATGCGCTACTGCTACTACTGCTTACGGGTTGTATTGAAGAAGTGGTACTATTTTGTGTAGCCGAATTATTTCCAGTATGTCCACTTCCTAAAGCAAAAGATATGGCTGACTTGAATCTTTCCGCTAAATTATCAGCTTCTTTCTTGTCCTGATCTGCACCAGAATCATAGGCAGCCACTTGTGGAGCCTGTTGCACAGGATATGGGACCGAAGACGGCAATGAATAAGGTACCGAAAAGCCAGGGGAAGCTGCTATAACTGGAGCCGGCCGATTTGTAGAATTATTTGCCGCACCATTTCCATTGTTTGCATTTCCGTTTCCATCCATATTTGCCGGATTTCTAGGATTATTCGGTTGTGCCATATTTTGGGCTTTTTTATCCGATTGGAAAAGTCCCTTATAACTAAGTGCAGACTTATCCTTTCCTCCATTCGGATTTGCAGCTTCTTCATTGATGATTGGTTTTGCCCCCTTTCTCGATTTGATG
>DCFU01000026.1 GCA_002319795.1 Megamonas sp. UBA1796 | reverse complement strand
AATCCTTTATCTTTTACGATTGATCTACTACCAAATAAGACAAAAAGCAATCGTGTGGCTCAATTACTTGCGTAAATTCGCCACACCCGCCTTCATCCCCCACCTAAGAGGTAGCGGACTTCTCGCGGGTTAGGTTAAAATCTACAAATCCTTTTGGTTCTGGCTTGGTATAGGTCTGCTTATCGCGTTCTGTCTGATTATAAGGATCCGAAACATAAATCTTTGCCGCCTCTGCCTGCCGGTAATATGCCAGATTTTCATCCATTTCCACTTTATGCTGGACGGCTTCCAATGCAGCTATATTCGCCAACAAGCTATTTCGTCTACCCAGCTCTGCCTGATGCATAGCTTCCAACTGCGTATTGGCTTGATCTATTTGTAAATCACCCTCGGCACTATTTGCACTGTCTATTATATTGTTTAGGGTTTGCTGCTCCTCTCCACGATTCGCTACAGCATTCTGTGCAGATTGGGCAAATGTCGTATAAGTTTGCTGCAATTTTTCCATTTGTTGGTTTTTATCATAAGAATTTGTATCATCATCATAGCGATCCGGACTTCGAAATAAAGTACTATTCAAAAAAGATAAACCATCCGAACTTCTATTCAAATCAACGGATTGAGCTTGAAAATCTGCAATATCTGTCTGTGTTTGATGAAGGATTGCCCCATCCATGGGCGTTGTATTTGCTATAGTAATATTAAGTTTTTTTAATACAGCTGTCAGCCATTCACCAAACTGACCCGAAAAAAGAACGGATTTGATATGTCTTGTACTATCATAAACGGTCCCTCCATGCCAACCTAAATCACGATAAAAATAGGTTGGTTTATTCGTATCTTCCCAAGAGATATTGACTGGATCATAATAATCCGGAGGGTCATAAGGACGATCCCACCCTGGGATAGCATAAGCAAATACAACACCATAGCCAACAGCAAAACCGATAATTAATACGTTAAACAAAAACAGTATTTTACGAATCATAATGGATAATGTGCCTCCTTTTTTATTGTTCATTTGTTAATTTAAAGCCCATACCGCCAAACTGTCGGATAATGAGTTTTGACAAACGATCTGCCATGAACATGAATCCCATACAAACCAGTAATAATTTAAGCAAGAGTTTCAGATTCAGAACCGTTTCTACGCTGCTGGCTCCCTTAGCTGCTAGAACCTTTGCCTGATAGTCATAGGCCTCCGCACTTTCCATTCCTCCGGTTCCTCCAGTCCAGGCCCGGCATGCAGCTTCCCATGAATGATAGGTATCATAATAGCCTTGCAGAACATATCCCGTTACTAAATCCTGATTCTGCGGAGACCATGGATAGTATGTATCCATGGGTTCCGGGGCTGTATCATACGGACCATATTCAGACCATCTTACGTAGTTCGAATTTGCTTCCGTTTGGAGAACCGGCCCATTTCCCCTGTCATCCATATAATTCTGGCACCAGCGATCCCAATATCCTTTGTTTATTTGATATGCCCCATAATAGCCACGTCCATTGTCACAATGATAGTTCCCATAATAGGATTCCACGACTTTTATTCTGGCCATACAGTCTTCTTTGCTCTTTATTGGACTGCCACTGGCCGATTCTTCAATATGGGTTTCCATGAAGGCCCCTACAGCCATATTTTCCATGGTATATTGCAGCATAACGACAAACATGCAAAAGAACATGAGGTTTATGGATACAGCAAAGACGCCATTGAGTCCGTTCGACGCAAAACGTCGGGTATGTTTGAATCCGGATAACATGAAATTGGTGAAACTGAACAAAATGACCATATAAAATTCCAGATAGGCCTTTGCAACCTGCAGACCGATGATAACAAAGCAGAAAAAGAATAATAACCCAAATACCATACAGAGAATTGCGGTTACATTGTGCATGAGTAAGTCTGTAATACCTTTTACTTTCAATGCCTCATTCATGATTGGAGAAATAATCTGCAGCCCTTTCTGGATGATTGACGTAGGGTCAGAAAGGATGGCCGCCGTTTCTTGTTCGGTAGAACCAGCGGCCATGCTGCCGATAGAAGGGAGTCCATGCAATGCAATCCCTCCAACAATATTCCCCCAATTTGCAAGAAGGAGCATACAGAACCCGTAAAAGACCAGACGGAAGACTACCCAGTTTATAAAGTCTTCATTTTGATTCTCTGGTGTATCAACAAAGCTGCGGAACATAAGGCCCAAGCAAAGATCCATCGTGAGCAATACCATAAAGATCTTGTATACACTGTTTCGGATGAGTCCCAGCGCGTTCGTGATAACTTCAACTATGTCATTTATCAAGTCTCGCACCGGTTTGGCAAAATCAACATTGACCTCAAAATCAAGATTGCCACCATTGAAATCGGTTGCACCATCCAAATCATTACCACCACCTGCTTCGATTTCAGCAGTCAGGATTTCCGGAATGAACAGACCTGGATCGACTGGATTGTCATTTACCTGAACCTCAAAATGGCAATGCGGCCCAGTGGAATTTCCTGTGGAACCACAATAGGCAATGATGGTTCCCTCGGATACGTTCTGCCCCACTTCAACGCAGAGCTGTTGGTTATGTCCATAAAGCGTTACGATTCCATTGCCATGGTCGATGATAACGGCATTGCCATAGCCATCAATCCAGCCTGCATACGCAACGGTTCCGGTCGCGGCAGCTACAATCTCAGCACCGTAATCTCCAGCCAGATCAACTCCCGAATGAAATCGCTTATCCCCGGTGATTGGATGCGTACGCCAACCGAATGGCGAGGTAACTTCTAAAGGATATTTTATTGGATATGTCATGGATGCTGTGCCGTTACCAGCTCCGTTTCCAAGATTCCCCAAATCTTCTGTTTCCGCAAAAACAATACTGCTAAAAAGGAATTGTAGCGCTATCACGAGCAAAAGGATAATTTTCCGATACATGCTGTACCTCCCTATATATTCTCCTATTCTTATATTGTAAGGAAAGTAAGAGGCCGTAAACTATCGTTTTTTTTCCATTTTCATAATATAGAGCTTGACTTTATGCGTTTTATCATATATTATACAATTATGAGATAAAACATATAAAGAAGAATGTTACTGTACATGTATAGAAGGGATGGAGCCAGCATGAAAGAGGAACGTAATACTTTGGATCCTGAATTTGCCATCATGCAGGCAATAATTCAATCAAGGAAACAACTGGGACTTACACAAAGCCAGCTCTCAGAGAAAACAGGGATTGGCCAAGCAGATATCAGCAAACTTGAAAACGGCAATGCCAATCCATCGATCAAAACGCTCCAACGTTTAGCAAACGCTATGGGAATGAAAATAAAAATCGAATTTCTACCCCTGTGATGAAAAAAACCGATAGTTTTAGAACCAATAATACAGCTAGAATAGATTTATACAGGTAGAAAAGACAATGCAATATATTGGGAGGGAATAAACATGATCGCATCATCGAGAAAATATAATCCCTTGGACTACGATGGTTTTTTAAGACAATATATGGAGGATGCTTATATTGCGCTAAAAGACGGGAATCCAGTCCACTTCAATTGTGCGGTGAGTGATTTAACTATGGAATTGAAATGGATGGTTAAGAGCAGCCTTATGTCCCCACAGATAGCCGATGAAATAAAAGATTACTTCTGGAGGCTTATGTAAATGATAGATATAACCGATTGTACAGAACTGCCCAACCGTTTTGGTGGTTCAGAAAAGAAAAAAACGATCCTGTTTGATGGCCGGATTTATATGTTGAAATTTCCGGATCCGATTCGGCAGCAAAAGAATGCCTTAAGTTATATGAACAACCAATTTTCAGAGCATATTGGCTGTCAGATTTTAAAAAGCTTAGGTTTTGTAACACAACATACTTTTCTGGCAAAATATCAGCTGCCATCTGGTAGAACAAAGATTGCTGTTGCTTGTGAGGATTTCTGCCAGGACGGTGCCAGACTGATTGAATTCAGTAAATTATCCTTGACGGACACCGAAAGCAATACGCAATTCACAACGAGTATTGAAAACGTCCAAAACGTTATCTATAATTCAAAATTGATTCAAGATAAAGACGCCGTAACTGCCGCATTTTGGGACTTATTCGTTGCCGATGCATTGATTGGGAATAGCGATCGCCATTTAGATAACTGGGGAATGCTTGAAGCCGATTCTTCCATGAAATTTGCTCCTATATACGATTGTGGTTCATCCCTGTCACCGCTTCTGGCCAATGAAAATATGAATGAACTGCTGAAAGACCCCTCTGAATTTAAAAATAAGGAATTCAATGTAAAATCGACATATACATTTGCCAAGCAGCGCATTTTTTATCATCAGATTTTCAAAACCCCACTTAAATCTCTTGGCGAAGCTACCATGCGTATTGTTCCACGTATCAACAAAAATATTATTCACGAAATTGTACAGTCTACAGAAGGTATGTCATCGATCCGCAAAGAATACTTATGTAAAGCTCTTGATTTACGATACGATTTAATGCTGTTACCAGCCCTAAAAAGGCAACAATTTCTGCAACGTGAAAACATGAATACCTATAGTCGTTAAAGGAGGATATAAAAATGGGATTATTTTCAACTAATAAGAAAAAAATGACACGTGTGACTTCCAGTGGAAACACATACAGCGAAGACGATTTGCAATTCATTCATCTGCGTGCCTGTAACAGTTTAGGTACCTCTAACATGGATGATTTCATAGAAATATTTGCACCGCATGTCTCATCTGCTGTTAAAACAATTTTAGTTTTAAATGAAGCACTACCTGTATTGCTAAAACGCCAACTTGACCAAAATGATATGCTTCAAAAGATTATTGATCAAAACGATATGTTACAAAAACGCTGTGATATGTTATTGGCAGATAATCAGAATCTAAGAACTCAGCTTTCCCAAAACAATACTTCCGCATTGATTCGATAAAAGAGGCTGTGAAATAACTCCCC
>DCFU01000047.1 GCA_002319795.1 Megamonas sp. UBA1796 | reverse complement strand
TAATTAGTGAACGTTCTACTAGTATACACATTACGGGAATATATATCATAAAATAGCCTAAATATCATCGTGTCCGCTGGCAAAGCAGGGATGAACCTACACGCGCCAAACGTTGCCATATTGCCTTCCTCATCGCATCCCAGCCCTGCCATCCATTTTTTTTTCAAATATCGATGCTTCCCAGCCTTCAGCGGCATGCAGGAGCACCAACATGAGCGCCTGCCCGTATGCCATCGGCGCCTTGATGATTTCCTTATAGGCATCGCGTGTCTCGCCGATAGGCGTACCCGCAGAGACATCATGTACTTCCCCATCCCCATCAACTTTTTCCATGATATGCCTCAATGCTTCCTGTACTTCGGCTATGAGTCCTTCATCTGCAGCAAGGTAACCTGCTGACAAGCCATAAAATATCCCCGCCAGGATTGCTGCTGAGCCCGAGGTTTCGATATAGCTCGACGGATCATCGAGGAGCGTATGCCACATATGCTCCTGCGGATCGATGCATACCAGCAAAGCGGCTACCTGTTCCTGGTACGCCTGGAGAATATAGCTCCGCTCCGCTGCCGACAGATCTTTTTCCATGCAACGCAAGAACAACGGGATGCCCAAAGTGAACCAACTGTTGCCACGTGCCCAGAATGCCGCGCTGAAATTGTTACGCCCAGCAAAAGTCCACCCATGGTAAAACAAACTGCTTTCCTTGTCCAAAAGATACTTGATATGCAGAAGAACCTGGTAGACACTTTCTTCCTTCCATTGTCGGTTCTTATATTTCACTCCCATGCGAGCTATGAAAAGGTTCGTCATGAACAATGTATCGATCCATATCTGTCCTGCGTTCAAGGTCAAAGCATCTTTTGTGCGCCCGGTCGTGACATGCTGCAGACCGTTTTCCGCTGTGCGCAGGGCATCTTTCTCCAGCCAGCCCATCCAATCGAGTGCAAGCTTTTCACCGAAATCATAATCCATGAGCGTCAAGAGCGGCATAGTGGTATTGATGTTCCGGCTCGGCAGCCCGTTTGCCTTTTGCTTGCCATACCATGCCTCGATATATTGCCGTACCTCATCAGTTTCGCCTCCCAAGCTGTTTGCCAGCCCGTAAAGCCCGATTCCTTGCGGCCAATCCCATTCGTCCATACCGAAATCACGTTGAAAAAAACCTTTCTTCTCCTGCGCACTGATATCGCCCGCCAAGGAACCCTCCAGTCCTTTTTCCACCGGTTCCAAAGAGAACAATTTTTTCATCACTCGTTGCCTGCATATGGCAATGTTTTGCTGCATGTTCAATGTCTTCACTCCCTCAATATCTCCGCTCTGACTCTATAGTTCCCATCATAGCGGCCTTCCTGTCCAGCCTTTTGCAAAAAGCCCGGACGGAAGCAAAACCTTCCTTTGCCATTCCTGCAATGAGGAGCATCCAGACCCATGGCTGCTGCCATACGGTACTTTGCACAGAATGCCACGAAGTCCGACGTGCCGCGGTCAACTCGCATATTGCCCCAGAACCCCCGTTCCCATCGGGGATTGCCTCGGCCTTGACCCGTCTATACTGGCAACACATCATCGGCACTCCTTCCCAGGCCTCATACTCCGGCCTGCACTCCATGCTCTGTCCGCCTTGACAAAGTTCACTCCCTTTTATACTGTTTCGGTGAAATGCCCTGTATAGCCTTAAATTTCTTGATGAAGCTCGAGGCATCCTGATATCCCGAACGGTATGCCGCTTCCCTGATAGAGCAACCTTGTTCCAGATATTTCCTTGATCGCATGATGCGGATATAGATGCTGTACTGCAGCGGCGTCATCCCCAGGTGCTTGCGAAACAATCGGATGATAGTCGATTTGCTCAAAAAGAAGTGATCACAGATCATGGCCAGCGACAGTTCTTGGCCAGCATGCACTTTGATATAGTCCGTGATCTGATGAATCTGTTCCGCCTGCTTGTAGACGATCGGCTCCTGTAGCTGCTTCCTGCCCAGATATTGTTCATTCAGGAAGCACAGCACCTCGCAAAGCCGTTGCTTGACCCTCAGATCGTACATGTACCTCCCCTTGTCCTGGAAAGCCCGGCGCAGGTCCACCAGCATCGTCTTCAGCTCTGCCTGCTGTTCCCCTGTCAATGCCAAGCAGTTCTCATAGCCATTGAACCGCTGCGTGAAGAGAAGAAGGAGCTCCGGGTATTCCGCCACCATAGTTCCCACATGCTGCGGCTTGAAGTAAATGAGCCAACGTTCATAGGCACTGCCAAGCGGTACACATACACGATGTATCTCATGGGAATTGATCGTCGCTACAGTCCCCTCCCGTCCGATATATTTCTTATCATCAATATAATAGACAGTTTCGTCGGATAACGTGAAATGTATTTCATAGCCATTATGGAAATGTGCCCGGTCCATACGATGGTTCGTTGTATTCTTATGGCATATCTCGAGTCCCTGCTCGAACAATACACGGTCTACGTCCTTACGCTCCATGGGTCTCTCCTTCACGCAAAAAAAATGAAAAATCTGTCAGATTTCATTATATCGTATATTAGAGGAAAAATTAGGCTGTTCTTTTTAAAAAATAAGGCAAAATCGTCATAAAGCGAATTTGCGCCTAGCGTATCGTCTACGTTGTAAAATCAGGCTCAAACTTCGCACACCAAAACACACTGTGCGCCTTGAACATTTCATATAGCTGCGGAATCAGAATACGATAGCCACAGGTGATGATTCATCTGCGAAGTTTGAGTATTATATACAAAAAAACAGTTATACTCAACAAATCAAATTCATCAAGCATAACTGTCATTTATTAATGTTATATTATCCACAAAAATAATCAGGATATTTTTGCGCAAGTTCTCGAAGATCAGGAAAAATTTTATAAACCTGCCTATAGCAATCTTTCCATTCGTCAATCTATGGTTTTCAATTGCCTGCACAATATTCTTATGCTGCTTAAAAAGACAATCCATTTCATATTTTCCGTTCAATAAAAGCAACATCCGTACACGATTATAATTCTGACTCATTTAAAAATGAGGATCCCCTATTCTCATCTTTTGACAAGTCGTAAAAATGCTTCCTTGCATCTCCTAGCCGCACAAACAGGCAAGCCTTTTACACTTCTCTACACCCGGCGCACCAGGAAGCGGCCTGTCCCCTCCTGCCCGGTAAACACACCATCTCGATATACAATCTCACCACGGCTCAGCACGATACGCAGGCATCCCTGCAGACGCATTCCCTCAAAAATTGTATAGTCAACAACGCCGTGCATATTCCGAATGCTGATTTCACCCTGGGCTTGCGGCTCGATCAGTATAATATCGGCATCCGTGCCCGGCAGTATGGCTCCTTTTTGCGGGTACGCCCCATAAATGCGCGCCGGATTGGTACTCAAGAGCTTTACAAACTGGCTGGGCGTAATACGGCCCTGCATCACACCGGCGGAAAACATTGCCATGACACGTTCCTCAATTCCGGTACCGCCATTCGGGCACTTTGTGAAATCATCTTTGCCAAGCTGCTTGTCTGTGGCAAAATTAAATGGACAATAATCCGTTGCTACCACATCAATGCTACCGTCAGCAAGTCCCTGCCAAAGCGCTTCTGTATCCTCTGCCTTGCGGATTGGCGGCGACATCACAAATTTCAAGGCATCCTTGCGTTCATAAACCTCATCCGTCAAGAGCAGATACTGCGGGCAGGTTTCCACATAAACATTTTTTTGCCCGTGTGCACGAGCCTCCCGTACTGCCTGCAGGCTCTCACGTGCCGATAGATGCACGATATAGAGCGGCGCATCCCCTGCCATATGTGCTATATGCAACATGCGCCCTACAGCCTCAGCCTCACACTCATTTGGACGGCTCAATGCATGATAGCGCGGTGCCGTCTTTCCTTCGGACACCAGTCTGGCACGATTATAATTCACGATGGAATCATTCTCACAATGCACAGCAATCGGCGTACCGAGTTCAGCCGCCTTCCGGAACACGCGCAGAGCATCTGCGTCTGAGAGGGCAAACGCATAGGTAAGGTATATTTTGAAGCTCGCTATGCCTTCAGCCGCCAACTCTTCCATTTCCTGCAGAGTAGCCGAATCCACCTGCTGGAAAACTCCATGCAGTCCATAGTCTATGACAGCCTTTCCCTCTGCAGCTTTTTTGTACCGCTCAATTTGATAACGCAGCGAGCAATTCTCCGGCCCAAAAGCCAGATGCTCAATAACCGAGGTCGTACCACCGCAAACCGCTGAACGTGTACCGGTAAAAAAATCATCCGTCGTATGACAGGCTCCTGCCTGCAGGCTGATATGTGTATGCGCATCTACCGCTCCCGGCATTACATATTGTCCGGACGCATCAAGTACACATGCATCCGCCTCAACAAAATTCCGGCCTATAGCAGATATCTTCCCGTTTTCGATTAAAACATCCGCCTGATACATTTCCGTTTCTGAAACTACCGTACCATTTTTTATAATTGTTTTCATCCTGTTTCTTCTCCTCTGCTGGCAAAACCGCCTAAACTATAACGTTACAACGCAATTAAGATTTTTTTATCTTCATCGTACGTATCTTACTCAGATATCGATACACCGTAGGTTCTGATACATCAAGCCTCGCTGCCAAAGCTGCAATGCCGCCGCGCAGGAGGAAAAGTCCATCGTTATTAAGGTCACTGACAATCTGCAAACGCTCGGAAAGCGAAAGCCGGTTTCCCCTGACAGGATACTGACGCAGCCGTTCATGAATCATAGTAGAAATGACGTCTGCACTGGTGCCATGAAAGTTTTCAAAAATCTGGCCTGCCATGACCGTCATCGCAGAATTCCCCTGCCCAGGCAAAAGATGCTTTTCCAGCGGAGAATCTACCGCCATCTCTTCATCCAAAAACTCCCTGGCCCTGATATAGGGTGTGAGATCCATGTTGATACAAAGCATGCCAATAATCTTACCATTTTCATCCTTGATAAAAAAACTCGATGAACGACATAACTTCTCCTCTCCTACTTTGCCCCGATAATTCGTAATACAAGGTACATGTTCCTGCTGCTCCCGCTTCAAAAGTTTCAGGACAAAATCGGTAACCGGACCGCCAATGCAGCGGTTGCTGATATGTCCATTTTCAATAGCGATAATCGACTGCTCAGGCATGGCAAGATCATGCAGTACAATCTCATAATGCTGCCCCAATGCCTGTCCCAGAAACTTCACTAAGGGAATATATTCCTCTACCTTTTTCATAAAGCATCCCTCGTTTTATTATGATAATAAATCATTATTATCATATCAAATTTTTTTTCGAATAGCAACGTATCTCTATCCAAACCCGGCAAAAGAGCATAAAAAAAAGCACCACATATGCGGTGCTGAATCTGCATGGCTGGGGTAGCTGGACTCGAACCAACGAATGCGGGATTCAGAATCCCGTGCCTTACCAACTTGGCGATACCCCAATAAATAACTCTGTTGTTAACAGATAATATTATATGATATTCAAGGTGTATTTGTCAACATTTTTTTATGCCATCACGAAATTTTTACAAAAAATCCTTTTCCCGGAGCCTTGAAGAAAAAACCACGGCCCGAAAAAAGGATTCCCTGTATGCGGATATGTTACTCAATAAATAGCTTTGGCCATACGCTGATGCCTGCGGCGTGCGTAACAGGATATACTATAATTAATTACAAAATAGATAGCTGCAATGAGCCCGAACAAGGTAAACACCTGCGCTGCCGTTGTGTAACGCCCCATAATGATCATACCCTTGCCCGTAAGATCCTCTATGCCCACAGCCCACACATAGGAAGTATCCTTGATAATAGTCGTAAACTGGGATACAAGCGGTGGAATAACATTATGGATAGCCTGCGGCAGGACGATGTACCGGAGAACCTGGATCTTATTGAAGCCCTGCGTGGCTCCAGCTTCCCACTGCCCTTTATGGATGGATTTGAGTCCGCCACGCACAATCTCCGCCAGCGCGGCCGTTTCAAAGACCGTCATGGCCACTATACCGGCATAAACAGGTGGCAGCGGCGTCATAAAACGGAATGCCAGTATAAACAGCAGGAGCGGCGCGTTACGCACAGCCTCAATATAGACTGCGGCAAGATGTCCCCAAAACCCGCCATGATTGCGCAGGACCGCCAGGATCGTGCCAAAAACAAGACTCATAAGAATAGCTGCTCCGGCTATCGTCAGCGTAACACGTAAGCCCTGCAACAGGAACAGGAATATCGGAACCTGAAAAATATCACTCATACACTCACCTCCAGCTTGCTTTCCAAATGTTTCGCATAGGTTGCGAGTGGAAAACAAATCGCTATATAAAGCAAGCCAGTAACCACGTACGCCGGACCATAATACAGATTGGCACTAGCCCAGGAATCAGCATGATACATAAGGTCACCGCCCGCAATCATTGCCATGACCGAGGTGTTCTTAATGAGATTGACCGCGAGGTTCGTAAGCGGTGGATACGCCAGACGTTTTGCCTGCGGCAGAATAATATGCCGCATCGTATCCCGATAAGAAAAGCCCTGCGCCATGGCGGCTTCAAACTGCCCTTTGGGTACGGACAGGATGCCTGCACGCACCACCTCCGCGGCATAAGCCCCGTGATAAACTCCAATGCCCAGCATGCCTACCCAGAAAATCGGCAATTGGATCCCTATATACGGCAAGCCATTATATAAAAAGAAAATCTGGATGACAAGCGGTGTATTCTGTATAAGCTCTACATAGCAACGGTTCACCAGACGAAACAACCGGCTTTTCTCTGTTCCCATCATGCCAAAGGCAATGCCAAGTACCAACGCCAGGAGAAGCGCCAGAACAGAAACCGCAATCGTCATGCCAAAGCCTTCCGCAAATACATTCCAATCCGAAAGCAGAGCTTCCCATTTAAAAGCAGCAAAGGGACCCGGCATTTACTTCAATCCCCATTTTTCGATTATTTTGTCCATCTCTCCTGAGGATTGAAGTTTCGCAATCGTATCATTCGCAAACTTTGCCAAACCATCATTGCCCTTCTTCGATGCAATGCCATACAGCTGTGGGTCATACCGTTCCGGTAAAATAACTGTAGAATCATCCAGATACCCGGCCAGAATCGCACCATCTACAGAAAAGCAGTCAATACGTCCAGAATCAAGAGCTGTCTTGATTTCAGGATACGTCCCGAATTCCAGAATATCTGCCTTCATATTCTTTTCCTTCATAGCCGATTCAAGAGCTTTTTTGCTCGTCGCGCTCTGGGCTACGCCGATTTTTTTGCCATTGAGATCTGCCAGTCCCTGAATCCCCGAAGCCTTCTTTACCATAAGTGCTACACCATCTTTGAAATATGGCTCGGTGAAATTATAGCTTTTCTTACGTTCATCCGTAATAGTAAAGGTCGCAATGACATAATCGACCTCGCCATTATCCAGCAGCGGGCCACGTGTCTTAGCCGTTACAGACTCAAACTCCACCTTCGAGGCATCACCGAGAATTTCCTGTGCCAACTGCTTCGCCAGATCTATCTCCATTCCGCTCGTCTCACCCGTATTTGGATCCTTGAAACCGAATTTCGGCACATCGACCTTGATTCCGACCTTGAGAACGCCCCGATCCTTTATCGCCTTGATATCTGCCGGAACAGCTGCGCTGCCGGAAGCCGATGCTGCGTCCGAAGCTGCTGGTTTATCCGCACCACAGCCAGCCACGGCAAGCATCCCGATACAAAATAAAATTGCTAAAAAACAAGTTGTTACTTTTTTCATCCTAAATCCCGCCTTTTCATAAGTAAATTTCTCTGTCTGCAGACTACGCCTCAGACTGCACGCTCAATCTTGCTCAGGAACTGCCTGGCGCGTTCATGCTGTGGATGTGTAAAGAATTCTTCCGGCGCATTCTCTTCGATGATTTTCCCATCAGCCATAAATACTACCCTGTCAGCCACACGGCGCGCAAAACCCATTTCATGCGTAACTACGACCATAGTAATTCCCTCGTCCGCAAGCGCCACCATGACATCGAGCACCTCCTGAATCATCTCCGGGTCCAGCGCTGAGGTAGGCTCATCAAACAGCATGATCTTCGGTTTCATAGTAAGTGCACGGGCAATTGCTACCCGCTGCTGCTGCCCGCCGGACAGCTGCGCCGGATAGCTGTGCGCTTTATCCTGCAGTCCGACACGCTCCAAATAGACCAGCGCTGTTTTTTCCGCTTCCTCACCTGACTCCTTCTTGAGTTTCATCGGCGCCAACATAAGATTTTCCAGCACAGTCATATGCGGATAAAGATTAAATTGCTGGAACACCATGCCCATAGACTGTCTTACCCTTGACAGTTGCTGCGTATTGCTCAGCAGATTCACCTGATCTACATATACCGCACCCTGCTCCGGCTTTTCCAGCAAATTAATACATCGAATCAGCGTGCTTTTCCCGGACCCACTGGGCCCGATAATGACAACCTTTTCTCCCTCCTTGACTTCAAGGTCAATACCATGCAGAACTTCCAGTTTCCCGAAGGATTTATGGATATTTTCCAATCGGATCACTCTGCTCACTCCTCCCTGCCCTCCTGTAAAATAACAAAAAAAGCCCTTGGCCCCTAAAAGGCCAAAAGCTTCTTTGCTAAAATCAGATATGCAATTATCTATATCCTCAAAACCAAAAGGATGATGGTTATAGGATAGCAGATATCTCTTCTTTTTACAATACGAGGGTAAAAGTATGCTGTATTATTCTAAACAAAAATACGACCTCTTAGCAAACCAGTGAATATAGGCGGCATTAAATCATCATTTTTCTGTCAAACAGACAGATCAAAGAGATACTTCCCTGCCACAGGAATATCCCATTTATTTTACAAGATACCCGCCATCGACCGGAATGATTGTGCCGCCCAGATAATCGCTTGCATGCGAACACAAGAAGATACACGTTCCTTTCATATCTTCTCCCGTTCCCCAGCGATGGGCCGGTATCCGGTCTGTAATTTCCTTATAGCGCGGATTCGATTGATCCAAAAGTGCTTCATTCATTTGCGTTGCCATATAACCAGGTGCAATCGCATTGATATTAATGCCTCTGCTAATCCAATCATTGCTCATTTCCTTTGTCATCTGCGCTATACCGCCTTTAGCCGCCGAATATGCCGGAACTGTCTGCCCGCCAAAAAAGGATACCATCGAAGCAATTGTAACAATCTTGCCATAGCCTTTCTTTAACATAACTTTTGCTGCTTCCTGGCAAAGGATGAACACTGAGTTCAAATTCACGTTGAGAACACGATCCCATTCTTCTACTGGAAAAGCCTCTGCGCTGTACCTGCGCTGAATGCCATGCGCCGGTACAAGGATATCAAGCTCTCCACCCAAATGTTCCAGGGCTTCGTTAAAAACACGATAAACTTCCTCACGCTTCTCAAAGTTTCCCTTTACGCCATGGCATTTGAAGCCCCGGTCACAAAAATTCTTTGCTACTTCAAAAACCTTATCAGAAGTTCCTACAAGCACAACCTCACAGCCTGCTTCCATAAGTCCTTCCGCCATACCGTACCCTAAGCCACGTGTACTTCCTGTGACCAATGCTTTTTTCCCTTTGATATTAAAAAGCTCCATTTTTATTGCTCCTTTTCATGATATGAATTTTACTCATCAAATAAAACGACCATTTTTTTCACTGCCGGATCCGGATGATCCATATGGTCAAATACCTCCTGGATATTACTAAATTTAATGAAATTCGTAGCAATCCCCGCAAGCTTGAAATCATGATTTTCCATATGCCGGATTGTTGGCTCAAACTGGAAACAGGACATGCGGGAACCAATGATATCGAGCTCACGCTGATTGATCATAGCCTGGGTAATCGCTTCCGGCTCCGTAACAAACCCCATAGGAACAATACGGCCCGCATTACACACAATACCCGGCTGCATGATCATCGTAAGCGAGCCTTTGAAGCACGCTGAATCAAACGCAATCGTAACACCTTTGCCTTGCGTTATTTCCTGAATGCGTTTTACCATATCCTCGCTACGGGAATTGATCACATAATCTGCCCCATAGCTTTTGGCACGTTCCAGCGAAGTATCACTGATATCACAACAAATAATTGTTTTACAGCCTTTAGCTTTACAAGTCTGAAGGATAATCGATCCGATGGTTCCCGTACCAAGGATAAGCACCGTATCATCAGGAACCACACGGCCGCGACTTGTACAATGGGCACCTATAGCAAAAGGCTCAACAAGTGCCGCATCCTCCCATGAAACCTCCGGACTGATTTTATACACCTCAGGTTCCGGCGCCGTAAAATATTCCCGCCAGCCGCCATCTGCTCCGGAACCACGCACACGTACATTTTCACATACATTTTTGCGGCCGATTTTACATTGATAACAAGTCCCGCAAGTCATAATGAGGTCAACAATAACATGGTCTCCCACCTTGACCTTCGATACCTTTTTACCGACAGCTGCCACCACTCCCGCATTCTCATGTCCCGGAATCCGCGGATACGTAGAGCACGGATTCGTTCCATGATAGATATGAAAATCACTCCCGCATACACCAGCAGATTTCATTTCTACCAGAACATCATAATCATTTTCGATTTTGGGAATTGGAACCTCCCGAACTTCCACCTTATGTGGGCTTACGACAACAACTTCTTTCATTACAATCACTCCTCTTTAAATAAATCCCGCATAATAAATTTTGTAAGCAGCTGACCGCCAACTTACAAAATTTATTTTTTATGAAGAAAACGTACCTGTTTTCTATTTTATTCCTGGGCTTACCATGAACTCCAACAAAAACGCAGCAACTCTGTTGGATGATAAACCACCAACGCACATTTACTTAATTATATAACATAGCTATACCTTATAGAAAGAACCGCCGCTGCTTCTTTTATGGCGTCTGCAAAGATCCATCCACATTTCTGGTCTGTGTCCAAGTAGTCACCGTATTCTCACATGGATATTTGGCAGCTTCTTTTTCATTCAGATCCACTCCCAGGCCCGGACGATCATTCGCATATACATAACCGTCGCTGAATTCCGGCAAGCCCGGGAACACTTCCAGCAAGGCACCATGTGGTCCCTTAAGATCTTGGATTACAAAATTCGGTGGTTCAATGCCGGACCATTCCTGCACACCAAAATTGGGTGCTGCCAAATCGATATGGATATTGGCTGCATGTGCAAGCGGTGACATATCCCCCGGACCATGCCAGGCTGTTTTTACACCGAACTGTTCGGCTAATATCTGCAGCTTGCGTGCCGGTGTGATGCCGCCGATCTGGCTCAGATGCACGCGAATAAAATCAATGAGCTGCTCGGTAATCAAGTACTTCCATTCCGCCGGATTATTGAAGAGCTCCCCCTGCGCCAAAGGCGTCGTTGTTTGCTCACGCAGCTTACGATACCAGGTTCCCTGTTCCAAGGGGATTGCATCCTCAACAAAAAAGAGCTTGTACGGCTCCAGTTCTTTCACAAAGCCAATCGCCTCACGTGGACTGATGCGTTCGTGGATATCATGTATGAGCTCAATCTCAAAACCGAGCTTGCTACGGATTCCCTCAAATAATTTAACTGTGTCACGCATATATTTACGGCTATCGAGATAAACACCGTCTTCCGCTCCCCTCGGCGCAGTACCAGGTGCTTTGCCATATCCACTGCCACCATATCCACCACACTGGCAGCGGATATGGCGGATCCCCATTTCATGAAACCGTTGAATGTTCTCACAAATTTCATCCAGATCCTTGCCTTCCGCGTGACGATACACGGGCACAGCTTCCCGGCATTTGCCGCCCAAAAGCTGGTACAACGGCATATTTGCCATTTTTCCCTTGATATCCCAGAGAGCCATATCAATGCCGGAAATCGCATTGTTTTCAATTGGTCCATTACGCCAGTATCCATTTTGATGCATAAGCTGCCACAGTTCTTCAATATTTTCCGCACAACGTCCGATTAGTAAGGGTTTTAAATATTCTTCAATAACGCATTTGACCGCTAAATGACGATAAGCAAAGGTTGCGCAACCAAGTCCATATAACCCATCTTGATTGGTTACAATCTTAACAACTACAAGATTTATACCTTCTGGTGCTGTTAAAATCACTTTCACATCTGTAATAATTGTAGCCATCCTCAATCCTCCATTATTATTTTCATGTTGTCTTATAAAGCTTTGTTGCAGAGGAAACAGGTTTAGCCTGACTTGACGCACAAATCCTCTGGTATTGTTCATATGATTCCATTTGAAGATTGCAGCCTACGCATAGGGCTGCATCTGCATCTGAAAACCTGCCGGATCCGAAAAAATAACCGATTTTTTTTCGGCTAAGCCGGCAATTCCGCCAACTTAGCCGATGTTTGATTTCAAATATGCAAAATAAATATTGGTAACATGAACTTTTTTAATTCATCGCATTTGAAGAATCCTACCGTAATTTACATTGCGTCATCCAATTCATTTAAATCTCTCCCTGTCATATCTTCTGAAACATAGGCACTCAAAAAGGTTGAAAGCGAGAAAACAATAATCATAATTGCCACAGGCACCCAGCTTCCGGTTGCAGCTGTCACTAAGCTGGCAGCGATCAAAGGCCCAAATCCAACAGCAACCAGACCGGCTATTTCCTTTGAGAGCGAAACAAGCGTCATACGGTTTCTAGCTCCGAACAATTCGGTCAATGCTACATTTTCCAAGGCAGCCAGGCCTTGAACCCCAACATTCAATCCGATAGTCAGTCCAACGGTTAACAATACAATATTTTGAGAAGTTATCATCAACATCATCGGAATTGCGTAAACTGCCATTGCCAGAGACAAGATCATATATATTTTTCTTCTTCCAAATCGATCGCCCAAATATCCCACTAACGGTATAGTCAAAAATGAAATTAAGGACGAAAATATATTCGCGTTCGTAGCAACAATTTTTTGCATAGTAAGTACCGTAATAATAAAACCTGCCAAATAGGTTTGCATTAATCCACTGTTGCCAGCTTGCCCAAAACGCAATCCCATAGCAACAAGGAAACTCTTTTTCCCTTTTTTCCTGGTTTTGGTAATAACTCCCTGGGCTTTTTCTTTTCTTTCTTCTTCCAACAGTTTTCCCTTAGCCGCCATAACCGGACTTTCCTTGACGAACATTCGAATAAGAATCGCAGCAATCATAACAATGAAAGATGCATAAAAAGGAATTCTCCATCCCCATGTAAGCAAATCTTCCTTACTTACCATCATAAGAATTATCGTCCAAATTAAATTTGCTAACAATGTCCCCGAAGAAGTGCCCAAGCAAACTAAACTGCCAACTAATCCTCTGTGCTTTACTTTCGAAAATTCAGCTACCATGACACTGGCTCCGCTGATTTCCGCCCCGGCACCTAAACCCTGGAAAATTCGCAGGACAACCAGACCAATAGGAGCCAATATCCCAACTTCCTGATACGTCGGTAAGAAACCAATCAGTGTAGAGGCTAATCCCATAAGCGTTATGGTAGCAAACAGGACCGTTCTGCGTCCCACCTTATCTCCTATCCGGCCAAAAATATAGGCTCCCACGAGTCTGGCAATATAACCGGCACCATAAGTTCCCATTGACATAATCAAACCCATCGCAGGACTCGCATTCGGGAAAAAAATTTCATTAAATACAATAGCCGCTGCTAAAGAATATAATTGAAAATCCATGAATTCCA
Organism: Megamonas sp. UBA1796; assembly: GCA_002319795.1. Classification (GTDB taxonomy): domain Bacteria; phylum Bacillota; class Negativicutes; order Selenomonadales; family Selenomonadaceae; genus UBA1796. Next base: position 45,551 of record DCFU01000047.1, on the reverse strand, counting down.
TTGCCGTACCAAGCCATCCGCTTGCAGCCACCTTAACTAATTCCTTTGTCTCAATTTCATAATCGTATTTTGGCTTCACTATATTACACAACCTTTCATTTCAAAGCTTCGAACAATTTACAAACAAAATGTTACTCGGTTTTAAATAAAAGAAAAGACACCATATGCATGACCGCTGCATCATAATTCAGAGTCTGCACGAAGTTGGGATACATCCTATTATTCCAAATATTCACCGCCAACGAGAAGAATAGCCTTGCCTAAATAATTACCAGAATTAGAATATTATGAGAATATAGCCACTCTTCCTATTTTCATCATTTTTCCTCCACTTCTTGTCCGTTGTCTGTTGTCTTACAAGTTGCTTGAAGAAAACAGACCTCAGCCTGTTCTCAAAGTATCAATAGCCTGCTGCAAATGTTCCTTCATAAAATGCTTTGCCTTTTTAGGGTTCTTCTCCTGAATTGCTTTCAAAAGCATCGTATGATAGTAGATGCCATCCTTATAACCAAACAAATCATTGATTTGTTTGTGGCTGTGAACCGTTTTGTCAAAAACATTGCACAAAGAAAATTCCAAGATATGATTTCCTGCAGCTTTACATATCTCTTTATGGAACAGCATGTCCTGATAGACAAACGCATCCGCATTGCCAATGCTGTCTTTCATTTTCTGCAAACAAGCTTCCAATGCCACTATATGCTCCGGCGCAGCATGCTGCGCAGCCATACATGCGCTTTCCTTCTCTATGATCTTACGAAACTCCAATACTTCGCAAATATCATCATAATCCGTTTCGTTCAGCGTATTTACCGTACCGATAATACCACTCACATCATTATGCTTTACGAAAGTCCCACGCCCATGCTGGCTTTCCAGTACATCAAGTGCAATGCACTGCTGTATAGCCATACGAATGCTGGATCTGCTCACAGACAGAATTTTCGTGAGCTCATTTTCAGAAGGAATCTTGGAGCCTATCGGCCATGTCCCATTTTCAATATTCTCTCTAAGATACTCAAATACTTGTTGCGTTACATTTGCTTTTACAATATGTACCATAAAATACCCCTAAGCTATTGTGCAACTTGTCAGTCAACCTTCAAGACGTTTTTTATTATAGCATGTCTTATTCAGCGGCGCAATAGAATTTATAGAAAATTTTCTTATATTTTTATTTTCCCAACTTGTTTTCCATTCACTAAAAACAATCGGATCCCTGCCAACTGCCGCAATCCGGCAAGCAAATATATAATAAGAACAAAATCCTTATTATATATTTGGCAGCTGCCAATTGACAGGCTCCTGCCCTGTACTTTTCAAAAACTCGTTCACTCTGGAGAATGGACGGCTGCCAAAAAAACCGCGTGAGGCCGAAAGCGGACTTGGATGCGGTGACTCCACGATAAAATGATTTTGATTCGTTATCATCTCTTTCTTTCGCCGCGCCGGACTGCCCCAAAGGATAAATGCCAGCGGTTTTTCTCTCTCATTCAGAAATGAAATGATTTTATCTGTAAAAACCTCCCAGCCCTGCCCATGATGTGAATTTGCCGCATGCTCGCGCACCGTAAGCACCGTGTTTAAAAGCAGTACACCCTGCTCTGCCCAGGGTTTCAGACAACCATTGTTCGGCACTGTACAGCCAAGGTCCGTCGCAAGCTCCTTGAAAATATTCAGCAGGGACGGCGGGGGCTCAATGCCCGGCTGTACGGAAAAACTCAGTCCATGTGCCTGTCCTGGCCCGTGGTATGGATCCTGTCCGAGGATAACCACTTTTGCGTCCTCATAGCTTGTATAATGCAGTGCATTGAATATATCATACATATCGGGATAGATACGCCGTGTACGATATTCATTGATAAGGAATTGCCGAAGCTTCAGATAATATGGCTGCGTAAGCTCCGGTGTCAAAAGTTCTGACCAATCATTCTTAAAAATTTCCATTTTTCCGCCCCCTGCGATGTTCTTCTTCTATTATAACAAATCCACCGCAAAAGAAAACAACCGCCAGGTTTCTTCGCTGACGGCTGTTTTCTATCCTATCCGTATGATATAAATCCATTTATATTATGTTTCCCTAACTTTTCCTATACGAAAGAATTCAAATATCTGCCGAAAAAAGTGAGCCTTCCGTTATACTTGTTGAAGTAGCATTGAACTTATCCAATGTCTGCGCAAGCATGCCCGTTTTCGTTGGATCCAATGCTGCGGCCTTGGTGTCAGAATCCATATCACCGCTCTTTGTTTCCGACAAGACTTTTGCTTTCTCATCCGGCTTTGCACTCGATGTTTTCGTTTCCGAGACAATTTGATCGCCCTTCATGACCGTGATAAGCACAGATCCATCGGATAAGACCTTCGTGATCGTGACGGTATCCTTGTTGTCATCATCGTTGGAGCTGTTGGCGGCCTTCCCAGACTTCAGGTTATTAACGATCTTGGCAAAATCATCTGAAGCCGAGCTGGTACTCTTGCTTGTGCTCTTCGCCCCTGTTACACCCCATGATGTCGCCGTGCTGTTAATAGCATCTACGCTGCTCATAGGCATCCCCCTTTCTTCAAATCGCAAAAGAATATCTGCATCTTATATATCGTAATCTGCACAAAAATATTAAATGCTTTTTAATGCGGCAAACGTAAAAGCAAAATCCGGGCCAAAAAAATGCCCAGGCCTCCCGTAATAATTTGCGGCCATCCCATCATAAAGGATAATACGCCGGAGAGCCTCACAGGCAAATCAACCAAGGATAATACAAGCATGGTTCCGCCATAAAGAATTCCTGCCTTAATAGCAGGAGCCAGCCACACGAAACGGCTTCGCCAAAGCTTCCATGCTACCAGCGCAAAAACCACGTTGCCAAAGCCTACAACAGGAATCATGGGCGCAACGGGCAACTGGCCCTGCAAAAAAGCTATTACCGGCAAAAAAATGCCAATGACGGCCGTCCAGGCTCGCTGCGTCACACACATAGCTACGACAAGCACAGCATTTACCAGACTGCCAATAAAAAACATATTCACAGGTCCGGGCACCATAGGAAAAGCCAACCGTATACTCTGTATCGCAACTGCCACAGCCAGAAAAAGTGCCGCATAAACATAATTTTTCCAGAAAGGCTCCACAAAAACCACTCCCATTCATGGTGTCTGTGCTTATTGTACCGCAGAATAAGCTTTGATAAAAGCCCTGAAAGGACTCACCGGAAAATTTTCCGTCGGCAGGCATTACGATATTCGGTAGGCGTCATACCTGTATGTAGTTTGAACAGCTGGCGGAAATAGTCCGGATTGCTATATCCCAATCGCATACTAATCTCATAATTCTTCAAACGTCCGCTTTCCAGCAGCAACTTGCCATACTCCATTTTCGTACGTGTCACAAAGCCGATAAAATTCGTCCCTGTGCGGCGCTTAAACAGGCGCCCTGCGTAATCTGAACTGATTCCTATCTTTGCAGCTACAGCATTCAACGACAACTCAGCCTCTATATTCTCCTGTACAGTCCGGCAAATTGAATACAGCAGACTTTGCTCATTCGCCAAGTCATATTTATCGACAAAAGAAAAAAGTTCCCGTATCTGATGCGTAAAAAAATCTTTACTGCCGTCCATTCTATCAGGATGTTCCTCAAGGTTCTTTACTTCAATATTTTTCACCCAGGGAAATTTTTTATCAAAAGCATGATAGAGTCTCTCAAGGATGCCAACCAAAAAAGTTTCACGGCGTTCCGCCGGCAAACCGGCGGTAGCATGCTCCAGCTTTCCCGCCTGTTCCAAAAAATTTCTGCTTCCCTTAAACAGCAGTTCCTCAAGTTCTTTTTCCTTTGCATTCAGCAAATATTCCGCGTGCATATCGAATCCCATACGCGTAGGCTGTTCCTCGGAGCAGTGCGTCTTCTGCAAATAAATGTTAGCCCGCCGCAGCATCTGCCCAAAATCCTCTGCTGAAAATGGCTTTGTCATATAATCGAACACACCAAGGCCAATGCCCTGTTGTGCATATTCAAAATCATTGTAAGAGCTTAAAAGAATAAGACAAGGCCTCTGCTCTCGTTCATGCAGCGCCTCTAAAAAATCCATCCCATCCATATCCGATATTCGTACATCCGTCACAACAAGGTCGGCTCTCCCCTCGTCGAGCTTTGCTAAAGCTTCATGTCCGCCTGCCGCTTCATCCAGAACCTCAAAACCATAGCGTCCCCATGGGAATCTCTTTAGCATATAACGCGAGCCCCTGTCTTCATCCAATATTAGCACCTTATACATTCCGATTCCCCCATTTCACACACAAAAACAAAAAGGCACAGTTGCCGGGGCATATAAAAGCCCCCTCGGCAACTGTGCCTTACTTCATTCAATTTCTTATATTATAAAGTACCAGACAAAATTTTTCAAGCACATTTCTTTTCCTTTTATTTTTTCTGCTTTACAATATATATACAGTAGACATGTGTTATACCTTCAGGTTATGATTAGAATCAGATAAAATTATTGTACTTTTCTGATATAATTGATTAGAATAGGAGTATGGTTTTGAACACATTATTTTTTATACAGGAGTGAATGAAATGATGAACTTAAATGACTATGTCTCTGTTGGCCAAAACTCTATGTACAGCAAAGTCATACAGCACTCAGATACTTCCGAAGCTTACTCCAGCGGTCTTAAAAATCTGCTGGCAACACCAAAGCTCATCCATATGGCCATCGAGTCCGGTATCCAGACGATAGATCCCTATCTGCCGGATGAATACATCAGTGTGGGTATCTCCACAAGTTTTACGCACACCGCAGCCACAAGTCTGGGAATGACGGTCACGGTCCGCACAACCGTCATTGCCGTTGAAGAGCACGACATTCTGCTTGAAATTAAAGCCTGGGATGAGCAAGGGGATATCGGACATGGTCTCCACAAACGCGCTGTTCTCACCAAAAAAGAAATCGAAGAAAAAGCCGCTGAGCGGGCCCGTTTTCTTATAAACCGCCAGAGCTAATGAATATGGAGTGATTGAAATGAATACTTTACCGGACACTATAAGTGGTGCATTAATTTTAAGCTGTATCGACTTCGTTTTGAGTTTTATTTTTATTTCTTTTATCGGAGTTATACTTTACTTTTTCCCAAAGATGAATCGTTTAGGTGAAATCAAGGAAAAAAAGAATTAACATATTAAGAAATTGGGAGGATTTAAGTATATGGAAAACTTGTTTTTCAGCCTGATGACCGACTTATTGAACCAAACTGGCCTTATGTCGATTACCATTGGCAATATCATAATGATCTTCGTTGGTGCTGTCCTTCTTTATCTGGGCATCGTAAAGAAATATGAACCATTCCTGCTCGTGGGCATAGGCCTGGCCTGTATTGTAGCAAATGTTCCAGGTTCCGAGCTCACCAAGGAAGGCGGACTTTTCTACTACGCTTATCAGGGCGTAGAAAAACTCATCCTGCCACCGCTTATCTTTCTTGGGGTAGGTGCTATGACAGATTTTGGCCCGATGATTGCAAATCCGAGCCTTGTCATTCTGGGGGCAGCTGCCCATTTGGGGATTTTTGTGGCACTGATTGGCGCAAAGCTTTTTGGCTTCACACTCGCCGAAGCCTGTTCCATCGGTATTATCGGCGGTGCAGACGGCCCTATGGCTATCTATACTACCATGAAGCTCGCGCCGCATCTCCTGCCGCAGATTTCCGTAGCTGCCTACTCTTACATGGCTCTTATGCCGCTTATCCAGCCACCGGTCATGCGTCTTCTGACGACAAAGGAAGAGCGCCAGATCATCATGAAGCAGCCACGTTATGTATCCCGTCTGGAAAAGATTGTTTTCCCGGTGGTCATCGCCGTTATCGTGAATCTGTTTCTGCCGCCGGTAGCACCACTCATCACTATGCTCATGCTGGGCAATCTGCTGCGTGAATCACTTTGTGTTGACCGTCTTGCAGAAACGGCTTCAAATGCACTGCTAAATATTGTTACGCTGGTATTAACTGTCGCTATTGGTTCCACTATGGCTGCGGAAACCTTCCTCACACCGAATACGCTGCTTATCATCGGCCTTGGCCTCGTAGCCTTCGTATTCGGCACAGGTTCAGGTGTGGTCTGTGCACGTATTATGTGCAAACTCACCCATGGGCAGATTAACCCGCTCATTGGTTCCGCGGGCATTGCCTCTGTTCCAATAGCCGCACGTGTATCGCATATGGTCGGACAGCAGGAAAACCGCCGCAATTTCCTCATCATGCATGCGATGGGTCCAAATCTCGCTGGTGTTTTTGGTACAGCCATTTCGGGCGGCATCATGCTCGCACTGTTAGCACACTAAGCAATATAGACATAGATTGAAAAATCCTGCGCTTATCCATTCGAGATGGGCGCAGGATTTTTCTTTATTTACTTTTTCTGCATAAATCACTACAATATAATTATATACTTGGCACAATAATTTCTTTACAGGGGTGACAGTAATGATAAATTTACATGATTATGTTTCCGTCGGTCAAAATTCCATGTACAGCAAGGTTGTCCAGCATTCAGATACCTCTGAATCGTATTCAAGCGGCCTCAAAAACTTGCTTGCAACCCCAAAACTCATCCATATGGCAATCGAAGCCGGTATTCAGACTGTTGAGCCGTATCTGCCGCATGAATATGTAAGCGTGGGAATTTCCACCAGCTTCGTGCATACCGCACCGACAAGCCTCGGAATGACGGTTACGGTAAGGACCTCTATCATTGCTATTGAAGAGCATAATATCCTGCTTGAGATTCAGGCCTGGGATGAGCAGGGCGATATCGGACATGGCAAACATAAGCGCGCCATTGTCACCAAGGAAGAGGTCGAACGGAAAGCCTCAGAGCGCACACAATTCCTGACAAATCGTGAACATTGAAGCAAAAATGAAAAAAAGCATTGCACCAGCAGCCGCGTGAACAGACTGTCCGATGCAATGCTTTTTATATTTATGTTTTTCAGCCGGCAATACCCGGATGTGTCATCTGTTTCGGTGAAAGGATATGGTTCATTTTTTCTTTGGAAAGCAATCCTTTCTCCAAAATGATTTCACGAATTGGTTTGCCTGTTGTATAGGCTTCCTTCGCCAACATAGCCGAATTTTCATAACCGATATGCGGCAGGAGCGCTGTTACGATACCCACACTCTTATCGAGCCATTCCTTGCACTGTTTCTCGTTCGGCTGAAGGTCAACCAGAAGCTTATCAACAAAGGTATTCACCGCATTCGTCATATAGGTCATAGAATTGAAAAGATTAAACGAAATGACCGGTTCCATGACATTGAGCTCGAACTGTCCATTCTCTACGCCCATACTGATAGCAACATCATTGGCAATTACCTGGTAACAGCTCTGATCCAGTACCTCCGCAATAACCGGATTGACTTTGCCCGGCATGATAGAAGAACCTGGCTGACGTGCTGGCAGCTTCAGCTCATTGAGACCGCAACGCGGACCAGAGGCCATAAGACGGAAGTCGTTCGCCATCTTGATGAGCACCAGTGCCGTGACCTTCATGGCCGAGGACACATCAGCGAAGCCATCCGTGTTGTTGGTAGCATCGATGATGTTATCAGCAGTCTCATATGTTTCACCTGTTACTTCGGAAAGTTTCTCCGCAACCGCCTTGATATAAGCTGGCTCAGCATTGAGGCCTGTTCCTACTGCGGTACCGCCCATGTTGATGGTATGCAGTTCTGCAACGGCATGTTCAATGCGGCGGATACCACGGCGAACGGAGGAAGCATACGATCCCATTTCCTGTCCGAGTGTGATAGGTACCGCATCCTGCAGATGTGTACGGCCCATCTTAAGAATATCCTTATATTCCTCAGCCTTCTTATCAAGCTCATCTGCCAGATGCGTAAGCGCCGCAACCAATTTCTTGCTTTTATGGCTTACGCAGACCTTGATGCCCGTTGGAAAAGAATCATTGGTGGACTGTGCCATATTCGCATGATTGTTCGGGGAAATAATATCATAGCGCCCTTTTGGCTCTCCCATAATCTCCAATGCACGATTCACCAGAACTTCGTTCACATTCATGTTCACAGAAGTTCCCGCACCGCCTTGGATCGGATCTACCGGGAACTGATCGAGCAGCTTGCCTTCGATGATTTCATCGGCAGCCTGTACAAGCAAATCACCGATTTTTTTGTCGAGACGCCCCGTCGACATATTAGCAAGTGCCGCCGCCTTTTTGACCTTAGCCATGGCTTGTACAAAATCCGAGTCAATTGTCTGTCCGGTAATATGAAAATTTTCCTTGGCACGAAGTGTCTGTACACCATAATATACATCGTCCGGTACTTCCATTTCGCCTAAAAAGTCATGTTCTTTTCTCATTTTTATTCACATTCCTTCCGTTTAATACAGTGGATACGGCTGTACAAAGCAGTCGCATTTGCAAAACCCTTGATTTGTTAACAATGTTATCATTTGTTTCACTTATCGTACTATAATGTTTTGTTTATCTACTTATTTTGATTGTATCATGTATACAAAATACAATCAAGTGTTTTGCGAAAAATATCGTACATACATTGTATTCTTTTTTGTTATGCATTTACCTATTAAATGAACCCCAAAAACTTCATCCACGGCAGGCCGATACCAAGCCATACAATGAGATGCAAGGTAGCAATTATAAAACCAATTTTCCACCATTCACCCTGCTCCATATAGTTAGCACCAAAGAATATGGGAGTAACACCGCAACCATAATGTGTAAGGAAAGATGCACTGTTCGCAAGTGTACCAAAAAGTATGAGCACTCCAAGCACGGGAGCACCAGCCGCTACAAGAATGGTCGCAAAAGCACCGAACAATGCCATGATATGTGCACTGTTGCTCGCAAGTCCATAATGTGCATAAACATAAATAATAGAAAGCACAATCAGCATAAAGAACCAGGAGTTTCCAGCCATCTGCGCCCCGACTGCATCTGCAAACCAGGTCATGAGGCCAAACTTCGAAAGATATGCTGCCATATTCACGAGGACGCCCATCCAGATAAGCACATCCCATGCACCCTCCTGATGCAGTACATCAGCCCAGTCAATACAACGTGTGATGATCATAGCACTCAGGCCCATAAGTGCGACAAAAGCAGAATCAATTCCATGTATTGGTCCTGTAGCCCACAATACCAATGCGGACAAGAAAATCACGCAAAGTATTTTTTCCGTCCTGGACATCGGGCCCATTTCCTGAAGTTCCCTTGCCGCCAAATTTTTTGTTTCCGGGGTTTGCTTAAGTTCCGGATTAATGAGCTTATAGAGCAGCCAGGGTGTTAATATTGTAAGCAGAATACCTGGCAGGATACAGGCCAGAAACCATTCACCCCATCCCAGCGTCACACCAAACATTTCTTTTGACAAAGAAGTTACCAGCACGTTATTTGATGCACCTGTAAGAAAAATGCACGCCGAAGTTATAACAGCACCATAGGCACTATAGATAAGAAATGCACCCGTACGGCGGTTTTTTTTCTGATCCGGCTCGGAACCGACCGCTGAACATACACTGCGAACGATCGGATATATAATGCCGCCGCCACGTGCTGTATTCGACGGAGTAAACGGTGCAATGATAAAATCTGCTGCACTCATTACATAAGCCACACGCAGCGTACTGCTGCCAAACTTCGAAAGCAGCGCATAGGAAATGCGTTTTCCCAGTCCTGTTTTGATAAACCCCTCGGCAAACATAAAGGCCGAAACAATCAACCAGATAGTTCCGTTAGAAAAACCTTCCAACGCCTCTCCCGGCTTCATAACGCCGAATACGGCAAGCGAGGTACAGGCAATAATAGCAGTTGCGCCAATCGGCAGAGGCTGCAGAATAAAGCCGGTAATCGTCGCGGCAAAAATAGCAAGCAGATGCCATGCTTGTGGTTTCACCCCCTCCGGAATCGGCAAAAACCATATGATGACGCCGACCAGCACACAAAAAAGGCCTCTTAGTCCTTTATTGGTTTGCATTTTGGAATTGACCTGCCGTGTATCATCGCCCTGTACAGGAACTTTAGCGTCATCGGTGATTCCTTCTGATTTTTCACTCATGATAATTCTCCTTTCAAACTATGTTATAAGAAATCTGGCAATCGCAAACCATTTATTTATGATTTGATTTACATAATTAATATATACCCCTCACTACAAAATCCGACAAAACCCGATAAATTCTGATAATTGGAATAAATGATTTGATTTTACCCAGCTGATAAAATATACTTTATACAGTAAATAATTTATGATTCTATAAGGAGACCCTATCATTATGTTGACAAATCGGCGTAGTTTATTCTTATTTGTACTTATGCTTATTCTTGTTCCACTAGCCGGCGAACCAAAGTTTCATCCTTTTGGCGGTGATTTTTCAAATTTCCGTGTAAGCTTTGGATCACCTATTTTTCTCCTTTTCCTTCTCTGGCTGCGCAACATTCCTCTTATACTATCCGGTTTTTCGACAGGTACGGTTGTGGTCGTTTTCCGTGCTCTGCTCGATGTCTACAGTACGGGTATCGCTTTTCCCCTTGCTGTCTGGCAGCATACAGCAACATTTTTCTACTATTTCGTTTATGCAAGTTGTTTTCTAATGCCAAATTTCGACAAAACACGCATTTACAACAAAGCCCTGCAGATTGCTGCCTGGTCTATTATCGCGGAAGTTGCTGCCAGTATTGCCGAACTCAGTGGTATGCAAATTCTTTTAAAAGAATCGCTCACTCTCCCCAGCCCCGAAATGCTGCTTAAAATCTCCATAATCGCTGTACTGCGATGTTTCTTCATCCTGAGCTTTTTTTTCCTCACGCAGCTTTATGCGGCAGAAACAAGGCTCCATCAGGAACAGCGGGAACGCGCCCGCATGATGCTCCTCATTTCCAATCTTTATGAGGAAGTGATCCAACTCAGCAAATCCCAAAAAAATGCTGAAACCATCACACGAAACTGTTACAAGATATATGAACGCCTGCATGCGCGCGCCGACACACCTGAAAAAGAAGCTCTGGCAAAGGAAATTCTGTCTCTTGCCGGGCAACTCCACGATATAAAGAAAGATAATCAGCGCATCTACGCTGGTCTCTCTGCCCTTACCAACAACCGCCGTATTGCAGACTATGAATCTCCGAAAGAACTGGCCCGGCTTATTCTTGACACACAACGCAAGTACGCCTCCTCTTTGAAAAAGTCTATTGCCTTCTCTGCGGAAATTTCGCCGGATCTGCCGCCGCTACACGTATATACGCTGCTCTCTCTCGTAAATAATCTGATTGCCAACGCCGTTGAAGCCATTGATCAGACAGGAAGTATACAGCTTTCATTCAAGGAAAAAGCACATGCACTGTGCATTAAAGTACAAAATACAGGCAGTACCATTCCCGCCCACAAACTGGATTTAGTCTTCAAACCAGGCTATACAACAAAATTCGATAGTGAGGGCAACGCTTCTACCGGTATCGGACTCAATTATGTCAAGGATCTTGCCGAATCACTCGGCGGCTCTGTTACTATGGTTTCAGACACAGAGAACGAGGTAAGCTGCACACTCATGATTCCTTTAGAAAAATGCAGTTCAGCACGAATTCAGTATTTGCTTCCTGCCAATTCCCCGGAAGCACCCAGAAAGGATTGATTGCTATGCGATTTATGATCATCGATGATGATGAAGCTATCCGTTCCATGCTGCAGGAACTTATCGAAGACTATGATCTCGGTGAGGTAGTTGATTCACTGCCAGGTGCCGCAGCACTCGACAACAAGCTTCTCCGCCTGCATAAAATAGATATTCTCATCATTGATATGCTCATGCCGGAACGTGACGGTGTTCAGGCGGTCAAAGATATTAAACAGAATTTCCATGGCAAGATCATCATGCTCTCCCAGGTGGAGGACAAAGAGCTGGTGGGGAACGCCTATACGCTTGGCGTAGATTACTACATCACCAAGCCCCTGAACCGCAATGAAGTCGTAAGTGTTATTCGTTCCGTAAGCGAACACATAAGTCTTAAGAACCTCGTGCACAATATTGAGGATAATCTGCAAACTGTCCTGCGGCCTGTAGAAGCGCATACAAAAGCAGAAAAACCGCTCTCCATCGGCGAGCGTGGAGAATCCATCTTAAGCACGCTGGGTATCAGTGGCGACGCTGCCTGCCGGGATCTGCTCGATATTCTTCGCTATCTCGATACACATACTGATGCGGATTCCATGCCACCGCTCACGCTCAAAACACTCTTTCTGGCTCTGGCCGATCATCGGCACAGCCCGGATGCCCAAAAAGAAGCCAAGGCGATTGAACAGCGCCTGCGCCGTACGATTTTTCAAGCACTTGTGAACCTTGCTTCCATTGGCATTGTCGACTACACAAATCCAAAGTTCGAGGAATACGCACCCCGATATTTTGATTTTGCTGAAGTCCGCAGTATTATGCGAATGCTGGAAAACGAAGAAAAACCCCAAATTTCACAGGTACATATCAATACAAAGAAATTCATCCGCACGCTGTTTATCGACACAAAAAAATAAAAGTTGTGGATAAGTTATCGTTTTTACACAACTTATCCACAACTTTATCCACATTTTCCTAAATCCTGTGTATAACTTTTAAAATATTATTATGAAATACTATATTTAGAATGTATTTACCGAAGAAATATCTTCAACTAAAATCAGCCTACAAAAGCTGCCAAAGTCATAACCCCTACAAGGCCGACAACAGCCGCAATGGTCGTAGCTGCCGAATAGGTAATGAACATGCGGTTCATTGGTATGCTCATTGCTTCCTTCACGAACCAGAAGCCAGGATCCGTAACCTGCGAAGCCCCAATAGCACCAGCACCAATAGCAACCGCTACCAAAGCAGGATCAAGATTCGGCATTGCAGTCAATACCGGCATAATAAAGCCAGCAGAGGTCATCATCGCAACGGTAGCACTCCCAATTGAAAAACGCATAATGATAGCAATAACCCAGGCCATGATTAAAGGACTAATCGATATGGTCGTTAAAACTTCTTTCAGCACCTCTCCAATACCGCTGTCCAGAATAACTCCATTAAACGCACCTGCGGCACCAATAACCAGAATAATCGTCGCCATCGGTCCCATAGCGTTGTCTGTACTTTTTGCCAGCTCGACCAGTGTATAGCCACGTCTGATTCCCAGCGCATAATAAGCTAAGATCGCCGCAATAAAGAGTGCTGTCAACGGATTGCCTATAAAGTTGACGATTGGCATGAATGATGCATCTTTATTCGCATACATCTCAATAATCGTCTTGCCAATCATCAGTAATAATGGCAGTAAAATAGTAAACAAAGTAATCCCGAACGGAGGCAGCTGATCGCGTGGCGTCGGCTTTACATCGGCATACTTTTCAGGCATTTCAACCGGATAGTGTTTGGCCACCCAGCCGCCATACAGAGGACCCGCAATAATCGTAGCAGGCAGCCCGACGAGAAGCCCATAGAAAATCACCTTGCCTACATTGGCTCCCAGCGTCAGGGTAATCGCCATAGCTGCCGGATGTGGCGGTATAATGCAGTGGACAACCGTCAGGGCAACTGCCATAGACAATGCTACTTTGATAAGCGGCTGTTTGGATTCTAATACGATACAGAATAAAATCGGCGTCAAAAGAACAATACCCACTTGCAAAAAAACAGGGATACCACAGATATAAGCGACAATCATCATCGCCCAGGCAGCACGGTTCTTGCCAATTATATCAATCAGTGTATCGGCAAGTTTTTCAGCGCCACCGGAGATTTCCATCATTTTTCCAACAATAGCACCTAACGCCAGAATCGGCGCCAAAAATCCCAAAGTACCTCCGATTCCTTTCTGAATTGAATTTCCAATACTTTCCAATGGCATACCGGTAGCAAAGGCAATTAAGAAACAAGCCGTGAGCAGAGAAATAAACGCATGAATATGGAACTTAATACTCAAAACAATGATAACCAATACGGCAATCAGCAGTACCACAAGATCATAGGTTGTTGCATCCATCTAATCTTCATCCTCTTTCTTTTAAAATCTCTATTATAATGCATTGTTACCGTTGGAACTTCGGTGCATACTTCGACGCCAGCCGCAATGCCTCGACCATACTTACCTCACTGACGATGCCCTTGCCTGCAATATCAAAAGCAGTACCATGGTCTACAGAAGTACGCAGGAATGGCATATCCAGCGTAATGGCGATGGTGCGTTCAAAATCATAGGTCTTCGTAGCGATATGGCCCTGATCATGATAAAGTGACAACACCGCCTGGTACCGCCCCTGCAAGGCCTGATGGAACACGGAATCCGGACCAACCGGACCAACAACATCGTAACCAAGCTTCTGTGCTTCCTCAACTGCAGGAGCGATAATCTTAACCTCTTCCCAGCCAAAAAGTCCATGCTCACCCGAATGAGGGTTAAGACCGGCTACTGCCATTTTTCCCTCTACGCCAAGTTGCTTAAGCGCTTTTGTACAACGCTGGATATACTCCAACACCCGGTCTTTGGTTACCGCATCACAGGCATCACGCAGTGACAAATGGCGCGTAAGGAAAAACACCCGCATTTCATCAACTTCGAACATCGTAAGCGGATCCCTGGAACCGGAAAGCCCCCCCAAAATCTCTGTATGACCTATATAATCTACCTTTGCAGCCCGCAGAGATTCCTTATTGATTGGCGTCGTAGCGATTGCATCGATTTCATGAGACATCGCCAGCTCTACAGATTTTTTAATATACGCAAATGCCGCCTGTCCGCACATTGCCTGAACCTTTCCCATCTCCAATTTCTGCATGTCGATATTTTCCAAATCGATCAGGTTGATGATGCCCGGTTCAAAACGTCCATCCGACGGTTTTTCTATACAGTTCAGACCAAGATCCAGTTTGCAGGCATGCAAAGCCTGCTCCATAACGGCTTTGTCCCCGATAACGACTGCCTGGCAAAAATCATTTACTTCCTGTTTAGCAAGTGCCTTTACTGTAATTTCAGCGCCTACACCTGCCGGGTCTCCCATAGAAATTCCAATTATTGGTTTTTTCATTGTATTGTCCTCCTCAAATTTTATTGATCATAATCGCTTGTCATCTTATTCAGGCAGAGCCTGATAGCCTCATGGTTACCAACCATACCACCCTTCGTAATAAGTTTCATATCCGCCAGACTGCCGCCAATGAGTCTGCCGTAAACCGCCAAAGGGATGACCTCATCACGAACATCCACGCCTACAGCTCCTAAATGTTCGAGTAAAGAAATGGTGACATCTCCGCCAGAGCTGTAAATACCCTCAAATTTCTGGCTCTCCAGCAAGATACGCGCCGCCGTTTCTGCCAACGTATTCGATAATATTTTGGATACATCTTCCATCGATATGTTGATTTTTCGCGCAATCGCTTCTAAATCCAGCATTTCCTGATTGCCCAGCGGCGTTGTTGTAAGCATAAACAAATCTTCTTCATCCACGGAAGAACAAATACTTGCAACTGCCCTCTCTATTTCCTGCCGACGTCTCATTTCATCAAAAAAACAGGCTACGTCCATCTGCAGTAAAAATATTTTCCGCTCCTGCAAAATATATTCCATCTGCTGGCGGGTAGTATCCGTAACGCTCCCTATGACCATAAGTACTTTTTGCTCTGTTTTTTCACAAATCTGCTGTTCACGCATATAATACATGGTAAAGGGACCGGGATCTACGGTGACGATCTGCAAATTACTTCTGACGGCCGCCTGCGCAATGTGCATAATGTCTTCATTGCGCACTGCATCAAAAATAATGATGCGTGAAGATTTGGCATGCTCTTTCAGTAACTCGCTGATATGCTTTACGCCTTTGGAAACCTCTTCCAAGGTAATATAACTATATGGATGTCTGGTCTGTGTGCCAATGATGCTCTCTACATCATTGGTATGGATTGGCATCTTCGGATCCTTTCCAGCATCCGAATTCATGAGCAATACGCCGTTGACCAGCATCGTCCGATTTAAAACAATGCGCCCGGAGTCAGGGTAAGCCGGCACTACAATCGCGGTACGTGAATCTTCCAACCCATCCAAAACAGCGTCAATTTCAGCGCCGATATTGCCACGCAGCGTAGAGTCAATGCGCTTATTATAGAAGACATCCGTCCCCCGCAGCTGGCGAACCGCATTTTTCACCCGCGTATATGCCTCTTCGGCACTCACGCCCCTGCTATCCGTGGAATATGCAAGCACATCTGCATCATATTTTCCACCCGGTTCAAGGCGAAATAAACTTGAGACACGAAGCCCCAATTTTTTCAGCAAAGCACATGTCGCATTCGCGCCCGTGAGATCATCTGCAATTACCACATTTTTGAACATTTTTACTTCTCCTCTATACGCTCTTGATTTTATCTTCCAGGCCCAGGCGTTTCAGCACATCCGATGTAAAAACATAATCCGTAATAACAAAATCAAATGTGCTGAGGCTGGAAACCTTATACAGCTTCTTGCTGCCGAACTTGCTCTTATCTGCTATAAGAACTTTTTTTGCACCAATTTGTGTCATGGTCTGTTTGAGAAATACCTTGGTTTCCGTGGGTACTGTAAGATAAAAATCTTCTGTAATAGAAGAACTTCCTATAAAAGATATATCCGCATTATAATGCTGCAGCTGCTGAATAGAAAAGCCCCCTATCGATGCACCAGTTTCCGCCAATATCTCGCCACCCAGCATAATAACCTGAATGCCTTTCTTTTGGTACAAATGAATTGCTATATATAAATCGTCCGTAATCACCGTAAGATTTTTCAGGCTCGATTTTTTGAGCAAATCCGCTATTTCAAAAGTCGTAGTCCCCGCATCCAGCACCAAGGTCATGCCACTATGAATTTCTTTCATCGCCTCTGCGGCAATGCGTTTCTTGACGGCAAGATGTTCTTCCTTTTTCCGGGTATAAAGCTTTTCTTCTGCCAATCGGTCCGGCAACACAGCTCCGCCATAGCTGCGCACTAAGAACCCCTGTTTTTCCAAAATTTTTAAATCACGCCCAATCGTCATTAAGGTGACATTGAGTTTTTGGGCGAGTTCCCCACTTGTAACCGTTTCCTTCTTATGAAGATACTCCATAATATATTTTTGCCGGTCAATGGATAACATTTTCTCCTCCATGTTACTTTCAGTTATTTTAAGTTATTTTTTGTTAATGTATATAGTATAAATCCCTTTAAACCATGTTGTCAATATATTTTAAAAAATTTTTAATATTTCTATCAAACAGTGTATTTGCTCATTATGTATGGCAAATTCCTGCTCACTTACGTTCTTCCATGTAGTTAACAACTTATAACATATCCTATAAAACCTCACAAAAAAACACTATGTCAAAAGGTTTTCTCACCCTTTGACATAGTGTTTTTATTTGATGGATTGAAGTATTGCCATAAAAAATCAAACAATCTTTTGATCCTCAGTTTGATCAGGCCTTAAAAAACTCCCGCACCAGTGCCTCAATAGCGACCTGGTCATCTGCACCCATGGTTTCCCGTGCCGAATGCATAGCGAGAATCGGCACCCCGATATCCATTGTGCGTACGGGCAGCATCGCAGACAAGATTGACCCCAGCGTCGAACCGCCTTTGATATCCGAGCGATTGACAAAGTACTGATATGGAATTTGTGCCTGTCGGCAAATTTCCGTGACTACCGCCACAGCCTCCGCATCTCCCGCATAGGACTGGCTGGCGGCAATTTTAAGCGCGACACCTCCATTGAGCACAGGTTTGTTCGTGATGTCATTTTTCTCCGGCACATTAGGATGCATGGCATGTGCAACATCAGCTGAAAGCATGAATCCCTCGGCGACATCTCGCAGATAATCCCCGCGGGTATAGCCAAGACTCGTATAGATGCGTTCCAATACCATCGGCAGTACCAGCGACCCCGCTCCCTGCTTCGTATGGCTGCCGACCTCTTCATTGTCGAACAAAGCCGCTATATGGATGCCAGCATTCTCTGCCCCAGTCAGCAGGCCCGTCAGACAGGCCTGAACCGAGGTCAGGTTATCCAGCCGCGGAGAGGAAATAAATTCACAATGCGCTCCTACGAGGCATCCCGGTTCCACCGGATATGCCGTAAGCTCATAAGAAAGTATCTGCCCTTTATCACAGACAAGCTCTTCTGCCAGCAAATCAAGGAAAATCTCCGGATTCTTTTCGTCTTTACCAGACATTGATAAAAGCGGCAGCATATCCTTTTGCGGATTGAGCTCCACCCCTTCATTCACCTGACGGTTCATATGAATTGCCAGACTGGGAACGATCATGAGCGGACGTTTGAAATCAACCAGCCGGGTCACTGGATGGAAAGCATCCCTGCCCTGCAAAACGATTTTGCCTGCCAGCGAAAGCGGACGGTCCATCCACGTGCTGCGGATCATACCACCATAAATTTCCACATTCATCTTATTATAACCATTCTCCGCTACCGCAGCCGACGGCTTGATGCGCAGACACGGAAAATCCGTATGCGCTGAAGCTATGCGCAAACGTGCACGAGGCTTATCCCCGATCATAAAAGCTATGAGACTGGAACCATAGATCCGGGTATAATATCGTCTCCCCGGCTGCAGCTTCCAGTCCTCTGCCAACAAAATTTCCGTATATCCATTTTTTTCCAAAAGTTCTGCGCCGGCCTCTACAGTATGGAACGGCGACGTAGCTTTCTCTATAAAAGAAAGCAGTTCCTGGGTAACTCTCTCATTTGTCATTCATCACATCTTCCTTTCTAGAATGTACTGCAAAAAATAAGTCTGCTGCAGAAGCAGCAGACCGATATTCTCGTATAAGCACACCTCAGGCAAATAATTCAGCTGCGGCCCTGGCTGCTACCGTACGTCCCAAAATCACGGGTATGCCGGTTTTTTCCCGAATCGCGTCTTTCATAGCCTGTGTATAGCCAATACAATCAAGAACCAATAACTGCGCACCATCTGCCTTTAATTGTACAGCCTTTGCTATGACCTGGTCAACTGTCTCATAGGGAGATGCCGCAGCAACCAGGACGTCCTTTACTCCATTCTCATGCCACCGCTTTTTCGACTGCAGAATCTGACTTTGATCCGGTGACAGTATACCCAACACCTGATCACCGATGACACCAGCCATAAAATGCTGCAGCAATACTTGTGGGTATAAAAGAGGCTTCAAACAAGAGAATTTTGGGAACTCTCCCGTACAGAGCATGAGTATTCCATCTACATCCTGTGCACAGAGTTCATCAATATGTTTTTGGATACGCGGCAAAATATGCTTTTCGGCAAGCCGTACCGACGAACCATCCCGCAGTCGGGTGACCAAAACATACTCGTTGTTCTTTGGCTCAATTGCCTGGAGGTCTTCCCGTGTCATTCCATCCAAAGCGCCCCGCTGGATAATCTCCACACCCTGCAGCAGGGGTTCCAGATCCGGCATAACATCTACACGCGGTGACTGCCCAACCGTAATCGCACCTATTTTTCGTACCACGATAACTCTCCTCCCTTGGAGCGGCACCAGGCGCAGTTCTTGTGTCTGGCACAGCCCATACTTCCCTTATGGCATTCCGCCAATTCCACGCGCGAAGCTTCTGCCTGCTTAATCTCACTTATTACAGCCTGCACAGCCTGCCGTACATTCGCTTCTTCTCCGTCCAATATCCAGCTCGTAGCTCCCTCGGCACCGCAAACTCCTCCAGCAGCGATAGGTACAGCCTTGATTTGGAAAAGCTCTTCCATCGCTTTTTGCTCTGTAACGACTTCTCCGGCGATGGGCACCAAACCACAGCTCATACCCATGCTCCAGTCGGTACCATTCATACCCGCACTGCAGCAGGCAGCAGATATTTTACCTGGAATCAGCTTCTCAAGGCCACATGCCACAATGACCTTACATCCTTGCGACATAATACCGCTGAAGCCCTGTCCTGGCATCCCTCCCAATGGACTGCCAAGTAAAATCCCGGCGAAGCCGTCCGTATCCAAGGCATTCGCCCCAATGACAACGATATCCCCTGCCTCCAGCCACGCAACCTGTGCCGGAAAATCATCATCAACAGAAACAACCGTTTCCTTATACAGCAGCAAACTATGCGCTGCTTTATAAGGACCATCTTCACCAGATTTTGCTCCACGCGGACTGATCCGGCCGGAAATACGCAAGGCTGGCAGACCCGCCTTTACTGCAACAGCAGAAACCGTCGTTCCCCCCTTAAAAAGGATTTTGCCATTTTTTCTGGCCTGCCGAAAATCCTTCCGATGAAGGATGGCGGCCGCAATCATATTTTTTGCCACTGGCACAGTCAAAGTAATCTGTGCTTTCATACTTGCTTTCCTAAAGTTTGCAGTTGTTTCATGGAACCATAAAGTTGCTCAATCTGTATGAATTCTTGTTTATCATAGAAACTGCACTTGCCCTGGGTATATTCCTTGGCTACCTCGACTACAAAACGCACGACCTCTGCAACATCAACCTCATGTGAAGCACCGGTAGCACAGCCCGGTACCGGCATAACTGTCGTTATTGCAACCCCGACGGTCGGTGCGGTTGTCCCCACCGAAGGCTGTAATATGCTGTTTAAATGATATATCCCATTTCCATACGGCGTAATGTCCTGTGTGGTTATAGCAAATACCGCCGGCAGCTCGCCCGTCGTTATCTGCATGATACCAAGCAGATCTTCACTGACGTGCAAAATGTAACCATCCTTTACCGTCGGTGAAATAGCAAACCCCCGCTTATTAATGATACGATTTCCCTTGGTCGTATCAATAGAAAGTATCGCATCCATAGCTGGATCGACCGTAGCACTTACATTATCTGCCATAGAGACTGGTGAATCCATAAAAGCCACGGGCTCATGCGGCCGTGTCGGCGCTGTCGGACAGATATGCGTCGTAACAATAACATCGCCCTCAAGCGCATCTCCCTTCTGCGCCATAAGAGACAGTTTTACAGCAGCAGCTACCGCTGACAAAGCACCATCTCCGTCAGAAACAAAGCCCTTTCTCTCCGGACGTGCTCCAATGCCGCCGAGTTGTCCGATAATTCCCAGTGTCGGTGCTTTACCGCCAGTGCTTTTACCATTTTTTCCCGGTATAAGAAACCGCACGAAATCCGTACAGCCTTTATCGCCCTGAAAGCTCTGGTAGGAAGCCTCCTCGATTCCCATGGTTTTGGCATATTCAATGATTCTTTGCCCGTTTACCGAAATATCATCCATGATTTCATATAAATCCATCACTTGCTTCAATGCCATACTATTTCCTCCTTATTTTTAAACACATACGAAAGAATGTCTTTTCCCACAGCCGCTTCTGCCGGCTCAAATAACGCAGGATCCAGCATACCTGCGCCGAGCTGCATATTTTTGCTGCTCACATGCAATATTTTGATATTCATCCCCTCGCGGATTTCTGCAGAAGAAATGGGCATACCCGACGCAGCTTCAAAGGTCATCAATAGGTCCGGGAAAGTCCCTATCCTTTTTTCTCCTGTTTCCAGTGTCATATATTCATTCCAAAAACTCATTTCCATGGAACAATCCCCACGAACTACTGTAAAGCTTCCTACATCAAATCCCTTGCGGGTTTCAAGCTGAAGCTGCCGAATGCACCCTTCCATACATATTTCACCCTGCAGGAAATCAGCCGCTCCTGCAGGAATATCATTTTTTTCTTTCTGCAGTTTCAACATTTTTTTGCCTAATGCGATACACCGCGCAATAGCTCCCGGCGCGGCATTTTTTTTTACATAACTGGCAGGAACCGGATTGCGCGCCACCGCGACCAATCCCTCTGCCTCTATAGATGCAAGGCGCACAAGGCCGGATGCCTTTGCAAGGGAACCAGTTGCAGCCATCTCAATATAGCTTCCGCACGCCTTACTGCCGCCAACAGCGACTTGCCGTGACACAAAGTCAGACTGAAGGTGCAGTCCCATAGCTCCCATAACACCCGTAGGATGCGCTCTGCCATTGCAGGGTGCATCCACCAGCGGCAGCTGCAAATGAGCGGCCTGTATCCAGCCATTCATGGTAGCATTCCCGCCACATTCATTCGTAATAATGCCAGCCGGGCGGACGTCGAAACACTCAATAAAACGTTCCACCGCACCTACATAATCTGCCGGGCTGGCACAGGCATTCTTTGCCGCAGGTGCTCCGACAGCAGATACCGTCAATAATATAGCATCTGGCGATAGGGCCTCGATTGGAACCAGCCTGACTCTTCCGGTTTGTACAGCTTGTATACCCATTTTTTCACCCAGCCGACGCGAACCACCGCCACCACCACCCAGGACCGTCCCTCCCAGGGCAGCGGCAATTGCATCTTCCTCCGTCAAAATATGCTCCTGTACCATTTATTTCTTCACTCCTATCCGGAATAATGAATTGAAGAATCCATACAAAGCATCCCCGGCAATACATCCGGCGGCCATAACCGTGACTGGAATCATGGCCTCCTCACCTTTCTTTTTGATAATCAGCAAACGTACCAGCAGCCCAACAATGACAGTAAAGCCTGCCGCCGGACTAACTATCAGAAGCCCGGTTGCCATCATAATCCCCATCTGTCTCGTCGAACCGCCAAGTGCCTGCAGAATTGCCCCTGGAACCGCCCACAATACAAGATTCTGTATAATAGTCGGATCTACCCCCGCCTGTATCGTTGCTACAAACACCTTGGCCACCGGAGGGAACAGGCCCTGTTCAAAATACATATCATGGCTTAACGCAACCGTAACAGCACCTACCCCGAAACCAATGAACGCAGATACGAACTGATGATATCTTCCTTCTATCTCAAAGGCAGGATCTTTTCCCATGCCACGCAGTAACCACCCACTGCGAAAGTCAAATCCGCCGTCTGCAAATGCCGGACCGCCACTGGCAACAAAGCCGACCAAAAGAGCGAGCGCCACTGGTGGAAATCCCAATAATATGCCAATAATAAGGAAAATCAGCGATGTGGCAAATGCCGGAAACCAACCGGAATGCATAGCGGAAAGTCCCACGATAAACTCCGCCATAATGCAGGCAAATGCTGCATAGATTACCCAGCCAGCAAACATGCCAATACTCATTTGTGTATAAAGGCCTGACAGAACAGCCAATATAGTACCTGCGGCTATATAGAGAATAAGGCCGCGGATAAGACTGCTGCGGACGCTGCTTTCATCCCGCGTATAAGGCGTATCATCCTGTTCTATATCGTTCACATCTTTTTTTCGCTTCTTAAGGAAAACCAGCAAAATCTGTATCCCGGCAACAATCCCTGCTCCAATCATGAAACCATGCGGTATATAAAGTGCATTCATATCAATTCCGAATAAATCCTTGGAATATCCGCGCAGCAACAGACCAACCGCAAACATAAACATGGCCCACATATTGGCAATCATTGTAATACCCAATGCAGACATAGGAATTTTGAGGATAGATCCCACAATGCCACCTACAATGCCATAAAGCAAAAGCATAGCCTGCTTGCCGCCTTTGTCACCGGCCTTGATAGCCTCGGCTGCTGCAATACCCGCCGGCCATGCAGCTTTTCCTGGGAACGCTTTCGTATCAAATAACCAATACAGCATGCACATATCAATAGACATGCCCAGTGTTGCACCTATGAGCATCGGCCAGACTAAATCAATACGGCCAAATAAATAGGGAATTGCTATTGGCAGAAGCAGTGAATTTGCCGCACCAAATGTAGAGCTTGATATCGCCGTCTGTACCAGATTTTGACGGTGGATATTCTTGAACTTCATAAAAGCTGTAATAGGAATCCGTGAAACAATCAGAGCTACCAGTACTCCAATAATAGATGTATTCGGTGTAACGCCAAGTGTAGTTATAATTTGCAATCCGATAACCGCACCAAAGAAGGACAGGCAGACATTCATGATGATCATTCCAGGCTCAAAACAGCTTGGATGGATTTCTTTTTCCTTAACCATGTTCATTTTCCTCGCCTCACAATACAATTCTTTAAATTTTTATTTCATTTTCCTTAAAATCATTTGCGCCATAGCGCCGCCAGCCTCGACTGCATCAACAATGGGAATCTGCACCTTCGGCCGCATCTTCTCCGCAAACCGGATGGTCGCAAATCCTGTACAGGCCAGCATTACAACATCGCACTTCGCGGCCAGACGCTTCAGTGCATGCACGGCGGCCTCCTCCCCCTGCGTTGTAAGCAAATCTGCTGTGTTCTCTACTCCCTTTGGAGCCAGTTCCATTTCCAATCGCTCACCGAGCAAGGCAGCCGGAGAAGCCGGCGTATTCCCTGTCAGATTCAATACACCTATTTTTCTCCCAAGAGTCATCGCCACAGCTGCAGCACAGGTACCAGCCCCCAATACCGGAATATGCAAAATCGCCCGGGCTGCTTCCACGCCGGGATCCGCAGCACAGCTGATAAATATTGCTTCAGCACCATCTGCCTCAGCCTGTGTCGCTGCTGCTGCGATCTTGGGCACCGCCACTTTCTCTGTAGCAGCATCATGAATCCCATAGGGCTGCTCCGGAATACAATAAGTTCGTACAGTAATACCATATAAATGCCGGATAATTTCTTCATGGCTTGTTAACACCGCAGGATCCTTGCTCGTAAACACACGGATAACCGCTAACACCACAACCACCTCCTTTCACAATTGTCCACCTGTAAAAATCATATTGAAAAAGCATATTGTGTATACTTATATATTATATCTGCATATTTTTTTACACAATGTTCGACACGTAGAAAAAAAAGCCTCTTTTTGTACACATTGCACAAAAAGAGGTTTTATAAAAGTACTTACGTCTTTACACGCTAGTCAATCGCATCCTAATTTCTCAATCTGTATGCATCTGTCGCGCTTTCAATACCAGCCAAAGCATGAACCTGGTCTCAGGAACACTTAAATCTTTCTCTAACAGCTCCTCGATTCGTGACAAACGATAACGCAGGGTATTGCGATGAATGAACAGCCGGGCAGCTGTCTCAGATAAATTCCCCTGACAGTTCAGATATGCCTGAAGCGTAACAAGAAACTCATCCTTCTTCTTTGCACTCAGCAATCTTCCCAACATCCGATTGCAGACGGGTTCCATATTCATTTTCTCCAACAGTAAATAAATTTCTGCATCCTTTTGATATAAGTCCTTGCCATTGCCATATAATTGGCGGGAAATCGTAATGAGATGCTGCGTATCCCGCCGAGCCTGCGGTAAATCAGCCAGAAGCTGCACCGGATTGCTGATGGCAATCGTTACAGTAATATCTGGAAACGAACGGGAAATCTGTTCATGGACTTTGGCAAGAAATTTTTCCCAATCAAAGGTTTGATATTTTTCTCCTGCAGCGAGTAATACGACACGATCATTCTGCTGCACTACCAGGGAATTCTGCATATAATCTCCGGAAGAAATTATGATCTCTTTTATCAGATAAAACAGCATGCGACGAAAATCTTCTGTTTGCTGCTCCGTCATATGACGGCCTAATATATATTGAGAAAAATCATCCACATCCACAATACAGATGCACTTGATTCCTTCCAACAAAAAGCCAAGTTCATGGGCTCTGGCTCGCAGAAACTCTATATCATGACTGACTCCGCCACACAACTCCTCCAGGAAATCCCTATGCCTGTTCCACGCCGATTCCGTTGAAAGCGCATAATTCACCATCTGCAGCGCTGCGAGAATCTGGGTATGACGAACCGCAACCATAGCATGCTCAGACAACGGTTCCTTCGATTTGACTACAATATATCCATAAATCTGTTTTTTTACCTTTACAGGAAAAGTCTGCTGCTCGCCGCATATAGCAGAAATCACCGAAGAACGCAGTCTGTGGGTATAAATTGCAGTTTCCTTGCCTATAATTTCACCTAACGCCTGCGAAATGTTTTCCAGACAATTCGTATCCAGTGCTACTTTGGTCAGCGTCTTATAGATCTTTTCGGAATAGACCAGTTTCTGCGCCTGTTCATTGACAATTCGCCGCATCAGTGGATAAGTGATATCAATGAACGGAAGATCATCCGGCAAATAAATCAAAGGAAATGAAAGCGCATCAGCAAGTGTAACCAGCTCCTGTGGCACATCGCCGATAAACCGTCCGAACTTTACAGCCAGCCCCGCGCCATCTGCTTCCGCCAGAGACTTGAGCAGCTTGAGCTGCGCAGATATCTCATCCTTAATGGAATATCCTGTAGTGATCAAAAACTCATTTTTTCTCACCCATTCATTGGCATCCGGTGTTTCCGATATATCGACACAGCGGATGACACGGGCCAGACCTTTTTCTCCGGCAAGCAGCCTGGCATTTTTTAAATTCTCCATTTTCAGTGCCTCAGCAACCGTCAATTCCACAAGAATTCCTCCCCGAATATTCTAAAAGCAATGCAACCGCTTTGCAACATACTGTATACAAAAAAAGTGCTCCCCCCATCCATGGTATAGAAGCACCTTTGCTGTTCTTATTATAGCATATATTTTTCCTATGTACATCGTAATAAAAAAGATGTCATTCTATAAAATTTTTTCTCTTTACTCGGCCAAAAAACATTCTACAATGAATACACAAAAGATTCCCTCGCTGACACCTGACCGATGAGCAGCGGCCCAATTTCCCAAAATTTATTTTATGATCCCGCCTGCACGATATGCATCCCATATCGTCTCAAACCAATTTTCTTGCTGCGGCACCGGTATTACTTTTCTCCATGAAAATTGGCAATCTTTCTTTTCTCTGTCAAAATAGGCTATTTGGATCTTATCAAGTAAAGCACCCGTATCTATTTTGAATTGGAACATATCTGCCAGGCCTGGCACTGGGAGCTCCCCTGCCGGGTCATAAATCAAATATGACCCGCGGCTTTTGCCTCCTTGCTCCATATAATCGAGCATAGCGGATAAATAAACAGCTTGCGTAAGAAGCAGGTCATAGTTTTGGAATGCATACGGCAGTTGCGCAGGCGTCGACAATTTTGTCTTTGTTGATAAACACCCCAGCATCTCTTTGGTTTCCTCGAGTGCCTTTTTTATTTGGGCTGGTACACGTATATGCGCCCCGCATGCGCTCATGCGTTTTCCAATTTCCCGCCGGATTTCCCATACATTGTCTTCCAACGACATATTCCCCAAAAAGGCTGCACCCAGAGCTATTTTATCCGCAATCTGCTCTCCACATACAGATAAAATCCTTTCTTCATTCATGGGAGCTTCTCTATACTGCCTGGCTATATACTGTGCCGCACGCGTGCTCCCTACCTGCCCGGAGTTCAGAGCGCTTCCGCCTGGGCGATAGACCCCATGTGTTCCATTGACTTCGCCCACAGGAAAAAGATGCTTCAGGTTGCTTTCCCACCATAAGTCACCGTACAGCCCACCGTTATTATGCTGTGCACAGACAGCAATCTCCAGATATTCCTCGCAAAGATTAATCTTATGCTCCTTATAGAGCTCTATGGCCGGTCCATTCATTTTTCTTAAACGCTCAACAGGCTTTCCCCATAATGCCCCTGATTTCTGCAAATAAGAATATGCTTCCTCTCCTAACAGTGAAAAATCCAATTCCCCATTCGGAAGACTTCCCCATTGTGGGTTCTTTGTATAATCGAGGAAAACTTTCCGTCTCTTGATGACGGTTTCATTATATACCAGGATATCAATGAGAGATGAGCCATGTTCCAGTACCTTCCGTGGATCAAAAGGCCATTGATAACCCTTGAGGAATATCGCATCCAGCATTTGTCCCGGAGTCTCAAAATATCCCCGCAAAAATTCCTGTTCATCTCCGCCATCCTTATTTATAGAAACATAACGGGGTAAAACCTGTTGATAGGTACCCGAAAGATTCCAACGAAACTTTATGGACGCAAGCCCATATTGGGATTCCGTAACATTTTTTCCAGCGGCCCCAGCTTCCAACGCAATTCCCGTAGCGCCTGTCTGGCTAACCGGATAAACAGACGACCTATACATGCCAGCGGGACCACCCGCAGCATAAACAATATTCGTCGCATTAAAAATGACATACCGTTGTGTCTTGTCTTCCAGACTATTGAGATCCAAAGCAAGCAGTCCGACTGCCCTGCCCTGCTCGGTCAGAATTCCAATGACCTGTTGCCGGTCAAAAATACGTATTTTTTTACGCCTGACTTCAGCTTCAAGCTTCTCTGCCATAATTTTCGAGGTCAGAGGGCCTGCCGAGGTCGCCCTCATCCTCAAATCATGGTCCGTCTGATATCCCACATATTCTCCATAACGGTTGTGTGGAAAGGGTACTCCGATATCGACCAGATGGTAAAAACACCAGGGAGACATCGCAGCCTCAACCAGAGCCAGATCCCCATCCATGCTTCCTCCCCCGAATAACGACTCTGCAACCTCTTGGACAGAGTCAAGCTGATTCCCTGACAATGTCAACTTATAATAGGTTTGCTTGTCAGACCCGGTATTTCTGGAAGTCCCTTTATTCATCCCCTCCGTGACAAGAGCAATATCCTCCTGTCCGAAGGAATACAGTCTGTCGGCAGCATTAAAGCCTGCCGCTCCGCTCCCTACAACAACTGTATTCATCGAATAAACTGTATAATAGTTCCCTTTTGACGCAATAACCCTTTTCTTCAAAGCTGCCGCCGTCCTTCCTGCTCAAATATGCGCATCGATACGATTGCTTTGCTGTGATGGCTTTCCCTCGCGTCCCGCTTTATAAATTGGTACATACACCCCAGCATCCCGGACGACGCATCCTGCTTTCCCGCCGTCACGCATGATCTCAGTGCACTTGCCGCAGGCAATACAACACTTTCCGGCATCCATCTGTCCCTTTTGAAAAATATCTGCTGCAAAATCAGGATAGGCAAATGCTTCCCTGCCAAAGCCCGCCATTGTAAACCAGCCATTTTCTATACCTCCGGCCGCTATAAACGGCGCATACTGTCTAAACCAACTGAAGCCTGTAGCTATGACCGACATATCCGGAACACTCTGTTGGATGGTTCTCATGGTATTGAGCATCCGTGCTGCGCTTACCAGCGGTTCCTCATCTGGGATATATGGCCCCATATCGAACGGGCGGCCAATGTGTGGGTTATAATAAGGGTTGCCGCAGCTCAAGTCAAGGAACTCAACGCCTTCTGCCCGGAGCATTTTGACCAGTCGGACCGTTTCGCTCAAATCCGGTTCCTTCCCGCCATTTTGATCTGAACCCCAGCCATACGGATAAGGGATTGCATCAAAAGCATTCAGCCTGAGAGTCACATCTATGCTGTTTCCCCAGGCAGACTTGATTTTCATAATGATATTACGTAAAAAACGGGTACGGTTCTCAAAACTTCCGCCATATTTTCCCTCTCTTGTGAAACCGCTGAGTAATTCCGAATTAAGATATCTATGGCAGCACTTTACATCAACGGCATCAAATCCAGCCTCCTTTGCCAGACCTGCAGCTACGACATAGGCATCCTCCAGCCTCTCCAGCTCTTCATCCGTAATGATATGGAAGTGCTCCGGCATAAAACGATCCAGATATTCGTTATGCGTCCCGATGACAGGTTCCGGCTTTCCATCCGGCCGGCTGTATCTGCCGGAATGCGTAAGTTGAAGAACCGTATATGGCTGACTCTTCGGGCCGTAAATTGCCTGATGGTCTTCCCGGATAGAAGCACATAATTGTTTGAATTGAGCCTTATTGCTTTCATGGATATAAAGCTGGCGCGGATTGGCTCTTCCCTCTCGCACAACCGCCGTTGCCTCAAGCCACAGCAGTCCGGCTCCCCCCTTCGCAAATCTTTCATACCTCCGCAATGTCAATTTGTCTGGTGAACCATCCGTCATACCATCACACCCTTCCATAGGATGTATTGCCAGCCGGTTAGGCACCTCTCTGCCATGGAATGCAAGTTTCCTCTCCAACACACTCAGATTCTCTGAAAACGGCAGCTCCAGTCCCAGTTTTTTCACATTGACCTTTAGCTGCTCCAATGAATTATATGTGAATTTTCCCATAATACTATCCCTCCAAATATAAACAGTTTATACTATATCGGCAAATCAATTTTCCTTCTTCAAATTTTTTCCCCGCCAGCCCGCTCTACTTTGCCAGTAAAAAAGAGGCAAATGCTGCTCAACGTCAGAACAACAGAAGCTCCAATCCATACAGCAGACATCCCGTACTGAACAGAAAGTGCACCTGCTAGAACAGGCGATATAGCGCCTCCTATCATCCCGACATTCATAACAAAACCAATAGCCGAACCTGCAATTTCCCTTGGCACTAATTGTGAGGTCACGGATAATATAATAGGTGTCACCGGATATCCAAAGAAACCTAATAACAATATCATTACTGTAATAAGCCATACAGGCAAATCCAATACCATGCCGCACATCAAAATACCACTCAAAATCGTGATGGAAATCAATAATGTTTTCTGCCTTACCAATGAACCGGCATCACAGTATCTTCCCATGAGCAATCCCCCCAATGCGCCGGAAAGGCCCAATACGCTTGCTATCGTCCCGGCAGTACTCAGACTGATATGTTTTGCCTGCATTAAAAAGGTCGGGGCCCACAATAAAACAATCCACCAGCCACACATAAGGACAAAATAATATATTCCCAACATTACAACAGAACGGTCTGTCATCAGTCTCCTAAGAGGCACTTCCTGTTTTTTTGTTTTTTTCACAATGGCATCTGCTTTGTTTGTTTCTTTTACCAGCACGGCATACAAAACGGAGATTAGCAGGCCCAACCCGCAAGCCACATAAAAAACAGCCCGCCAGCCATATACAGGTCCTATATTGGCTCCCAGCCATGTCCCTAAAAATCCTCCTATCGGATAGCCGGTCCAATACAGAGACATAACCGTCGCCCGTTGCTTTTCTGTAGTTACGTTAGAAACCTCCAGAGAAGCTGCTGGCCAAAAAACGCCTTCCCCAATACCTGTCATGATGCGATAAACAAACATCGTCATCAATCCAGAAGCAAAACTGGTCGCTGCTGTGAATACTGAAAACAACAACACCCCGCCTATAACGACCCTTTTGCCGCTCAAACGATCTGACAAGACTCCCCCAATGAATAAAAAAGCTATAAAACCATAAAAAAATGCACTCATCAGCAACCCGGATGTAACCGTGCTAAAACCAAACTCCTGTGCAATCAATCCTATAGAGGTAGACATAACCATCCGGTCCACCGAATACATCATATAACCAAAACCGCATAAAGCAGACACTATAAGCATTTTTCTTTTATCCTGATTCAATTTTTACACCTCTTATAATAATTTGAGCCAATTGCTCTTGTAGCTTATTGATAAAATAAGACAAATTTATGTTTGCTATATCAGAACGTTTCATCGCGAAAAACATTCCCAAGTATCTCATACTACTGAAAATTCTATATATTCATGTCTGGCGTGTATAAGTATTATTTTATATCAGATGCCGGCATCAAAACAGCTTTAAAAGCTTTTTTACTTGCCATTATCTGAATTGCTTCATTCGCTTTTTCCAATGGAAATCTATGACTGATTAGTTTAGAAAATTTTTCTTGTTCTTTCAAAACTAAATTCATGGCCTGATATGTATGCCTTGTATCGCTGACCCATGTCCCTTGAATTTTGATATTCTTACTTACCACATCCGCAAAAAAATCAATTTTTTCAATCCCGGCAGGCTGCGCATAACCAGTAGATAAATACATTCCGCCGGAACGAAGTAACTTGATTCCCTCTTCAACAGTACCTTGTGCGCCAGTGGCCTCGACCACCAAATCCACACCTTTTCCCCCAGTTATTTCAAATACTTTTTGACGCCTTTCCTCCTGCGTGAGTCCATGCCGGTCCAGAACCGTTGTCGCTCCAAACTCCCTGCACAAGGCCAGCCTGTCTGCAGAACCTCCAATCACAATGATCTCAGATGCTCCGATTTCGTGCGCAAATGCAGTTGCATATACGCCTAATGGACCCGGCCCCTGAATCAGTACCGTACTTCCAATAGAAAGATCTGCCATATCATAGGCGTGTGCAATGGTTGCCCCGGAGCAAGAAGCCGATACTAATATTGCTGGGTCCACACCTTCTTGCACTTTAAATATATCCGTATGCTTACGTAAGATAATGTATTGTGAATAACATCCACTTAAATACGGCTGCTCCACACAATCCATATTGATTCCATAGACCTTTCTGTTCTTACAGAGCGATGGTTCGTGAAGGACCTGGCAGGCATAGCATTTTCCACAGCTCATGCCTCTGTTCCATAAGATCAAATCCCCCGTTTCTATTTTCCTTCCATCCACATATTCCCTATTGCCACGTATACTCACAACCCTGCCAACACCTTCATGCCCCAAAATAATAGGCAGTGGTGTCCGTGGATCCTCACCTCTCCACATGTGTACATCGGAACCACAAACGCCCGCTGCTTCTATTTTTACAAGCATTTGACCCTGCTGCAGTGCCGGGATCTCAAACTCCTTACGCTCCAGAGGTGCGTTGAATCCCGTCAATACCATTGCTACATTCTTCATAAATAACCTTCTCCTTCTATTTATTTTTACACAATCGTTTGTGCAATCGATTGCACAAACGATTGTGTAAATTACAAAAATAAACTCCTGCCTATTATCAGGAAACCCATTCTCTTTACTACGTCGAATCCCGCAAAACCAGCGTAGGTTCCATAACATCTATGATTGGAGTGACCTTATTCTTATTGTCCATTATTGTAATCAACTTCTCTACTGCCAATTTTCCCATATCATATAATGGCTGAGAAACCGTCGTCAACCTCGGACTCAATAATTTTGTAAACTCAAAATCGTCAAAACCTATAACAGCAATGTCCTCAGGAACTCTGTAACCAAAATCTTTGATTGCACGAATCGCACCTATTGCTCTTAAATCTGTCGTTGCAAAAACCGCATCCGGCATCTGCCCGCTTCTTAAAAGCCCTACCATTACAGCATATCCATTTTCTTCCCCAAAGGCATCGTCCAGCACCAACTGCGGAACTACTGTCTCTCCTGCTTTTTTCAGTGCTTCCTGATATCCATTGAAACGCTCACGGTACAAGGAAAGTTCCTGTTCTCCATTGATGATGGCAATTTTTTTCCGTCCTCTGGCCAGCAAATACGATACAGCCTCATAAGCCCCTTTATAATTATCCAATATCACAGCATCAACTGCATTGCCCAAGTGTCTTATCAAAAGCACGACAGGAACTCCTTCGGCTTCCATATCCAGGATATGCGTACTTTTTTCCCGCGCAGTAGCAATAATAAAACCATCTACCAAACGCTTCTGCATCTTTTCCAGATAAGTTTTTTCTATTTCCAGATTATTTTCTGTATTACACAAAATAACCGTATACCCGCTCTTACGTGCAGTTTCTTCGACCCCTTTGACCAATGGTGGAAATAAATGGTTGCCGATATTGGGTATAATCAGACCTATCGTGTTGGTCTTGCCTTCTTTTAATCCCTTAGCCAATGCATTCGGCTCATAATGCAGTTCCTCTACGGCCTGCATGACTTTATCCCTTGTTTCCTTCTCCACCGGGATATTGCCACTGATTGCTCTTGACACCGTACTCGCAGAAACTCCAGCTAATTTTGCTACATCTTTTATCGTAATCATAAATTATACCACCCTAAAATCAACACGAAATGCTTTGTGCAATCGTTTTCATAAACAATATAGCATAACCTCCTAAAGAATGCAAGTATTTATATTTTTTCGATATTTCTTGTTTCAATTTAAATATTACGACAAACAACACGGCATCGGATAAACCAACTATCCGATGCCGTGCCTTGAATGCTTATAGTCTTCATCAGCCCTGTACATACACGTTTTCGATAGTCCCTGCAACAACTACAAACCTAAGATCTGATTCCATATCACATCATTGACCGGAATGCCTTGTGCCAGATTCTCTTTTCTAGTCTTCGCTGTCCTTTCCCCTGGAAAAGCTACCTTTCCATTTTTTTCCGCTGGGATTGCCGTATGTAGATAATCAATAGCATCTGCAACGGTTTGCTGTACAAAATCCTGCCCGGAAATCAGCATCGGATCAAAAGCAATAAATATTTGCGATGCTTTATAACAGGAGACCTCTGCAGCCGGTTTTGCCTTATCGATACCGCAGGTTGAAAGCCCTCCTGCCAGCAGTGCAGTGACCAGATCCAACAAAATTGCAAGGCCCGAACCCTTCCAAAAACCTGTCGGCAGTATGCGCATAGATTCTTCAACAGCTCCAGGATCACGTGTAAGATGGCCCTCCCTATCGAACCCTCCATCAACGGGCAGCATTTCGTTCTTCAGCCGCGTGACCTGCAGCTTGCCGTAGGAAAATTGCGACATAGCCATATCCAGCACCACTGGGCCTTCTTCCCGCGGAACCGCTATAACAAAAGGATTATTTCCCACTTTGGCATCTTTGGCACCCCATGGCGGCATGCAGGATTCCGTGTTGGTCCAGCAAATACCGATACAGCCTGCACGGGCAGCTTGCCAGCCATAGTTTCCTCCGCGCATCCAATGGTGGGTATTATTGATAGTCACTACCCCCATACCGCTTGCATGCGCCATGGCTGTCGCACGCTCCATACAAAATTTCGCGTTCAAATCTCCAGGTCCGAGGTTCCCATCATAACGTTCTATGGAACCCATACCATCAATCCGCGTCGGCACTGCATCTACATGGACATAGCCTTTTGCAATATAGTCTACAAAACGCGGTACGCGATTGATGCCATGTGAATAAACACCATCCAGACTTGATGCAGCAAACAACTGTGCACTTTCCTCAGCACGCGCAGGCGTAAACCCATGCTTTACAAAAACTCTGGCAAATTCTTTTTTCATTACTTCAAATGGTATTCTAGTCATTTCGATGATCTCCCTAAAATTTTATTCTGCGTTTTTCAAAATCCCATTTTCTCCTTCATCGCTGCTATTTTCATTCCCCTTGTACCCATATAACTCCGGCAAAATGAAAACAGCCGCCAACAAGCCCATCAAAGAGAAGCATGCCGCTATAAGCGTGGCATTCCCTTCACCAACTGCTTTGAACAACGATGGAAACAAGAATATGCTCATAAATGCTGCTACCTTCAGAAAGATATAGGAAAAACCGCTGGCAATTCCACGATATTTGACTGGCGCAACCATAGAGGGAATCGTCATGACATTAGATGCAGCCCAGTAATGCCCCCAAAGAAAGGTTGCCGAAGCAAACGGTATCAGAATAAGGTCCCCTGTGAAAATGGCACCTGCCACAACAAGCAGAGACAGCCCAGCTATACTGAAGCCGATGATGCTGATCCTCCGCTGCCCAAGCTTTGGTGTGAGCTGTGGACCGCACCAACCGGCAACCAAGCCCACAAGATACAGTGCCAGTGTAATAAGATTGGTCTGGAAAACACCAGAAAAATTGAGCAAAATCAACATCATCGGAATATAAAACCCAAAGGAGGTGAACTCCACTCCCTGAGCAAATCCTGCTACCCAGCCAAAAAGCGTACCTCTCCAACGCGTCCGATCATGATAAATTTCTTTCAGGAAGCCGCTTAATTTCACCTCAGGCATCGTTTGATCTGCGTTCGGCAACATAGCAAGCGAATCACCGTAAATCTCTCCGGCAACTTTTTTGGCTTCTACAAATCGACCTCGCTGTATAAGCCATACAACCGTCTCCGGAAGGTTCCGGCGCAAAACAAACAGGATGACTGCCGGCACACCAGATAAACCGAGAATGACTCTCCACAAGTATTCGTGGTTCATGCCCAGACTCAGCAGAAAAAGCACCATGAGGATAGAAAGAACAATTCCCAAAGCAAACATGAACTGCCAACGATTCCCCATGACCTCTCGCTTACCACTTTGCATATATTCCATGATATAGGTATATCCATTGACAATATCAGCCCCCAAAGGAATTCCCAATATAATGCGCACAACAACCAGAGCTTCTATCGTGGGTACAAAAGCCTGCGCAAAGCCAAAGATAATAAACATAATCATCGTACCAAGGAATACATACCGTCTACCCACCTTGTCCGTAAGCCAGCCTCCTAAAATAGAACCGACCACTGCCCCCGCCTGGCTTCCTGCTCCCGCAAGCCCAAGCAGCAGAACAGACGGATGATACAATTCATTGATAAATACCACAATGAACGCAAAAGAATATAAATCCCACGCTTCAACTAAAATTGAAGCAATCATAAGCCAGCCAATCTTATCTCCATGCGGAGAATATTTTTCCACAACATAATTCATGGTCTTATTGATTACGGCCAAATCTATTGATTTTTCCATTATATCCCTCCTAAAGTATAGTTGCTTGCATTCCCTGAAGCCAAAATTGACACAGTGTTGCAACATGCTGACATAAATATACGCAGCATATATAAGTCTTAATGTTTCGAATTTTTTGCACAATAAAGAAAGCCTTGTATTATACCACCACCGATAACAGTCACGATACCTTGCCAGCAAGCCACCAATGGATTCCATTTCCGAAGTGATCACGGAATTATTTTATAATATATAGAATTTCTTGAACATATAATATATAATGATATTTATAATATCTCATCATAAAAGGATGATTTTATGCAAAATATTTCTCCCAAATTCATGTTGGAAAATATATTCCTGCAAATTACCTATGCTGCAGAACGCAAATGCACACCGGATTGGAAGCTTCAAGGAAAAACCATCTATGACCGGCACAACTTCATTCTGGTCTATGACGGCGAAGCGAAGCTTATTTGTAATAAAAAAAAATTTACAATATCCCGTGGCGACCTTGTCTACTACCGACCTGGCGATTATCGGCTGGGGACCACTCCTCCAGGGAATCTGATGAAATGCTATACCGTCGATTTTTTCTACACACATCTGGCTTTGCAAAATGAAACCTGGCAACTTCTAAATGCACCTTTGCCATTTGACACTTTAGAAACCATAACGGATCCATCCTTATATTCGCGCATCATCTACTTATTTTCCAATTTTATCAAGATGTGGTTTTGCAGCGATTATGACAGGATTATCCGGGCAAAATCCATTTTTTTAGAAATTCTGTCGCTTCTTCTCCATTGGAAAACCAACTCCGATTTCAATTTCCACCACATCCGCAAAATAGAGTCTATTATTCATTTCATGTCGGAAAATTATGCTGAAAAACTAACTCTGCAGAACCTCGCCGACCATATTCATATGAGTCCGACCTATATGGAGAGCACCTTTAAAAAGGTCACAGGTAAATCACCGATAAACTATCTGGTCAACATACGCATCCAAAAAGGAAAAGAGTTTTTACGTGACGGACATACCGTTTCTGAGACTGCCTTGAAAGTAGGATTCAATGACATCTTTTACTTCAGCAAGTGCTTTAAGAACCATGAAGGTATTTCTCCTTCAAAATTTTTGGATAGTTAAAACCCGGGTGCCGCATAGGAATCGCGGCACCCGGGTTTCAGTCAATTGATAAAGCTACATATTAATCGCAAAATCTGAATTTTATGAACGTGATTATTGATTCATCCCTGCTTAAATTTCGAGACTCTTACAAACCGTTCTATTCTCGGAAAAGCATTTGCTATTGCAATGCCTATTTAACAGAAGCCAGATACCCCAGATATGCTTCTTTTGTCATGCAGGGTTGATAATCGCGAAGAATATTTTCCGCACCAGCGGCTCCATCCGCCAGCAAGTCGATGATCGTATCTGTCATAGTTGCTGCCGAAAGAAAATAGGCCATTTCAGGATCTGTAACCCGAAAATCTGCGGAATGGACAATGCCTGTGGTACCCCCACCAAACCAGGGATGAATGACTGGCATAATATGCGCAAGATCTCCCATATCTGTGCTGCCAGCCAGATGTCCAAGATGAATGATAGCATTCTCCCCCAGTCGTTTTTTTACATTGGCCTCGTAAACCGCATTCAGCTTTTGATCATTGATCATAGGGAGCTGTCCTGGCAGATCCTGTATTTCAGCTTCAGCGCCGACAGCCATTGCCGCATATTTGATAGCTTGATTAATTTTCTGATTAGTTTCAATCATTGCCTGCACCGTTTTGGCACGTACATAGCTTTCCATACGTACATCGGACGGCACTACATTAACAGAGTCTCCGCCCTTGGTGATAATTGGATGGAAACGTACATAATCCTCTTCACGGAAGTTTTCACGCAAAGCATTGACCGCCTGGATGGCCAGCATGGCCGCATTGAGTGCATTTACGCCATCGTGCGGTGCAGCAGCTGCATGAGCGGCTTTTCCTTGAAACCGTATGAGCTTGCCAATGAACCCGTTGCTGGTCCCTCCAGTATCAATAACACGCTTGCCATCACCAGACATAGACGCATGCATCATCATAGAAATATCAATATCGTCAAATGCCCCTATGCGAATGAGCTCTTCCTTACCGCAGAAATAATGCAGTTTGCCCTGATCACGCAGCTGATTCCGATAAGAGATTTCTACATATTCTTCTGCCGGAACCGCAAATGGAACAACATCTCCATCCAGCTCACGCAGAATACCGGATTCTTGCAGGCCGACAGCACAAGCTGCCATGATAGCAAGCTGGACATTGTGTCCACAGGCATGCGCAGCCCCGGTCTCTTTAGACGCCAAGGGATGATTTGGGCAAGGGACCGCATCCAGTTCTCCAAGGACTGCGATACGGCGTTTCGCACTTTTCCCGTGTAACACGCCTTTGACACCTGTAATAGCCAGTCCGCTCGTATAGGGAATATTATGCTTCGCAAAGAAATCCGCAATTTTTTTTGCTGTTTTTTCCTCTTTGAAGCCAAGCTCCGGCTCTGCCCCAATCGCATCTGCCAGAGCGCAGATTTCCTCACGATGTGCCAGCATGGAATCGTAAACCTTTTGTTTCAATTCTGTATACAATATACTCAAACTCCTTTTAAAACAATGGATTTTATGCATATAAACAACATCTGTGTGATTTGACATGGACATTGTTCATATTTATAATAACAAGTATTACATCTTTTTGCCACTCTATCGGGCAATTTTTATTTTTGTGATAACTCATCTGAGTAATTTTACTATCAAAATTACAACAAAGTAAAGAGAGGTATTGTTATGAGTATTATTAAAAACTGGAAAATTCATCTCATTGCTCTGCTATTAGCCGTTATTTGCGAATGGATTGGCACAAAAAAAGTTCCTTTAGGTCCGGGGGTACTGCTTTTTCTTCCCATGCTCTATGCTATGGTGCTTGGTACAATCATCAGCCTGCCAAAACTCAAGGCTTTTAAGGAGTCTGAAACCTCGCATGCGACAGCAGTCCTTGGCCTTATGACCATGATTCTCGTCACTAAACTCGGGGTGGTCATAGGTCCGGCGCTCATCAAGGTTCTCAATGCGGGATTTGCTCTTTGTGTGCAGGAACTCGGGCATTTTATGGGAACCGTGGTAATCGGCCTGCCTATTGCCATCGCACTCGGTCTGGGACGGGAATCCGTTGGTGCCACCTTTTCTATCGATCGTGAACCGAATATCGCCATCATTGCTGAGAAGTATGGGCTTTCTTCCCCAGAAGGACGCGGGGTTATGGCCATATACATTTGTGGTACTGTATTTGGGGCGATCTGGGTCGGACTGATCGCCGGATTCCTTGCTGCCCTTCATATATTTCATCCCTATGCACTCGCTATGGGAGCCGGTGTGGGCTCCGGCAGCATGATGGCGGCGGCTACAGGTGCAATTGCTACAGTATTTCCGGAACAAAAGGCAGAGATTCTCATGTATGCAGGGGCAAGCAATCTCTTGACAACCATTGTGGGTATTTATTTTTGCTTGTTTGTTTCATTACCGCTTACAAATTATTTTTATAAAAAACTTTCTCCGATTCTGGCACCAAAAAAAAAAGGAGCGTGAACAGCTATGAGCCTTATGGAAGAAATACTTGTTTTTATCGTGGCCGGTCTTATTAGTACAGTTGTCTGTATTACCGCCTATGCCGTAGCGCCGCTCGACGCTTTTTTAGGGTCTGGATGTATTGTAGTCATTACGGTCGGGGGCATTCTTCTGGCCAAAATTTTACCGGGGCATTTACCAATGGTTTTCTGGGTTTCGATTCTGGCAATCCTGGTTGCTACCCCGATTTCCCCCATAGCAGGATTTGTTACATATTATGTAGACAAAGTTGATTTTCTGGCACTTTGTACGGTTGTGCTTTCCTATGCCGGACTCACCGTTGGCAAGGATATCGGTATGTTCAAGAAAATGTCGTGGCGTATTATTGTAGTTGCACTTGCCGTCTATACAGGCACTTTTATTTGTGCGACTTTTGTCGCCCAGGTCATGCTGCATCTGGAAGGTATTATTTAACGCATCCATCGCTTCTGAACCCCAAAATCGCATCTTCAAAAAATAACGGGCAGCACGCTATGTGCTGCCCGTAAGATTAACTCGTAACAATCAGACTCTATACATTTCTATGGTAAATATTCCCCATAGTCCTGAGCTTTTGCAATACAATCTGCGCCTCGCTTGATACCAGATAAGCGTAGGTTGTTTCCGGCACCATGCGCCGGATGGTCTGCCACTCATCCTTATTGATACATTGCCGGACACGGGAAGCGCTGATGATCTCCGTGCCCGCTTGTTTACGTGGCATAATCACTACTTCTATGCCATACTGCGGCAGCACCTCAAGCAGAGCTTCATTATATTGTCTGGTCACTTCGCTGTAAGGTTCATCACCAACATAGCGCCGGGTCACACCCAAAGCCGGTGCAATCCATTGCCCAAAAATTGTGGCATCCAGCCGTGTCTGCGCTGCCACTGTGTCCTGCCCCTTGGTAAAATATCCCGGAAAGGTCGCTGCGGATATGATATAGGGACCACTTGGCAATACGCACACATTTGGATACTTTTTCAGTCCTTCCTGTACAAGACGAAACCGCACAGCAAAGGGAAAGGCCGATTGGTCCTCACTTACCACGAGGACTATGACAGCATCGTTTTCACGGCTTGCCCGGGCAATGACTGCCTCGTGCCCCAGCGTAAATGGATTGCAGTTCACCACAAGAGCTGCCCGCCTGCCAACCGGCAGGTTCACGGTCTCATTGGCAATACTGTGCAAAAAGCTTCCGATTGAGCCAATGCCGCTCTCCAATAAAACAGCAAGAGAGTCTGACCGCGCAATCTCCTTGAAACACAGCGAAGAAAACTGCGGTACCATGTCCGGTTTGGTAAACAGGAAATAATGATACAGTCCATGCGTTGCCGCCTCTCTCATGAGATGGGATACGACGCTGGCCGTAAAGCCTTCGCCCTGCAACGACTCAGCGACTGCGATATTGCACAGTACGTTGTTCTTCAAGGAGCCGGTAGCGATGATTTGCAATCGTTCGTCATAAAAAGCTACCGTATAATCCACATCACCATTATAGGCAAGATCGAAACCCTGTAGAAACTGCCGGACCTCCTGCACTTCACGGGGATTGCCTAAATCGACGGTGTGCGCTTCTGCGCTGCTCCACAACATAGATTCAGTCCTTCACCTGACGGACTGTATCAATGACCGTCCCATCACGGTACTCTACCACAGCGACAACCCGATCGCCAGTTTCAATTTGTTTCGGCACACCCGCCATTTTCTCTGCTAATTCTTTGAGTTCATGAATCTCCCTGACAGGCAGTCCTGCCTGCAGCAGCTGCTCTTTAAGTTCTGGACGCAGCGGATTGACCGCAATACCGCGTTCCGTAACGACCACATCGACTGTTTCCCCCGGTGTCGTCGCCGTCAACACATGATCTACAATGATTGGCAGACGACCGCGCAGCAGATTTGATACAATAATCGTAACCTTCGCGCCGGCTGCCGCATCACTATGGCCGCCCGATCCTCCCATGATTACACCATCCGAACCCGTTACCACATTCACATTGAAATCCGTATCAATTTCCGTTGCACCTAAAATCACAGCATCCAGACGGTTAACCGCACTGCCGCTGTTGAAGGCACTCGCATAAAAATTCGCACTGATTTCCATATGATTCGGATTTTTTGCGATTGACCTTCCGGCCTCCAGGTCAAACCCCTGTACATCCAGCAGCTTCTTAAATAAGCCGCTTTCCAACATCTCTACCATATATCCTGTAATGCCGCCCAGCGCAAAACTGCCCGTTACACCTTTCTTTTCCATCATTTGGCGCACAAAATATGCTGCTGCCAGCGATGCACCGCCCGCACCCGTCTGGAAAGAAAATCCATCCCGGATGAGCCCTGCGGCTTCAATGGTCTTCGCAGCGTTTTCTGCGATTCTGAGACCTACGGGGTCCTTCGTGATCTTTGTCGTTCCTGACACAATCCCCTTTGGATCACCGATTGAATCGACCTTCACGACATAGTCTACTCTCGTCTGCTCGATGGAAACCGGCGTAAGCGGATATTCTTCCAAATGATCGGTAATCGCGACCACATGCTCAGCATATTCGGCATCCGGAATCGCATAACCCAGCGATCCACAAGCTGCCAGTCCCTGTGTGCCATTGATATTGCCATAATCATCAGCAGCCGGTGCAGCCACAAACGCCACGTCAATTTTGAGCTGACCGCACTCAATAGCCCTGGCCCTGCCGCCATGCGTACGCATGGTAACGGGCTTTGCCAGAATGCCATGGGAAATGGCCTGTGCAACGACGCCCGACATATAGTTTGTATCAAGCTCTGTCACCACACCATTTTTGATATGCTCAATAAGTGGTGCATGCACGGGAAAAATCGAGCTGGCTGCTATCTTCAAATCTTTAATTCCCAGTCTCGCCGCCGTATCGAGTACCATATTCAAAACGCCGTCTCCATTCCGCAGATGATGATGGAATGACAGCGTCATACCGCTCTTTACCGGTATTTTCTTAAATACATCCTCGATATTGTCTACCAACTTGCTTTGCCCCGGCAAGATTCTTTTTACCTGCGGTGCATAACGGCGCATTGTCGGCTCTGTCCCAAAGGCTCCTGCATAGAGGAGCCTGTTTTTCGCGATAGCTTCCGGTATTTCCCGACCTAGTTGATTTTTCATGCTTCAGCGACCTCCTCTACCATGCCCAGTCTGTATGCAAGATGCAGCATTGTTTTTGCCCGGTTCACGACTGGCAAATCAACCATCTTGCCATTGAGTGAAGCCACTCCTGAGCCCTCTGCCTTGGCCTTGCGGATTGCGGCCAAAACCTTTTGTGCCCAGGCAATATCGCTGTCCGTCGGATTGAATACACTATGGATGGCATCAATCTGACGGGGATTAATGGACAACTTCCCTTTGAAGCCAACCTCCTTGGCAAAAGCTGTATCTTTGAGCAGTCCTTCCTCATCGTTCGCATCGGTGAACGGAGTATCAATAGACTGAATACCGGCGGCAGCGGCTGCATTAATGACCGCCATGCGGGCTGCATAAATCTCCCGGCCTTCCTTTGTACGCTTAGCCCCGAGCGCCGCCGTATAGTCCTCGGCGCCGAGTGCAAGCGCCACGAGCCGCGTATCCGCCGTGGCAATCTGATAAGCTTCTGCTATGCCCTTCGGCGTTTCCAGCAGGGCCACAATCTTTACCTGACTTCCAGCCGATTCGACAGCTGCAATACATTCTGCCGCACTCTTAATATCCTCCGGGCATTCTACCTTTGGTACCAAAAGTGCCGCTGGCCCGCAGGGAACAATCGCCTTGATGTCCTGCACACCATACGTATCCAACGGATTAATGCGCACAACCTTTTCACTCATGCCATAGTCACACGTACGCAGCGCATTTCCTATAAGCTGGCGTGCCGCGTCCTTTTCATTTGGCGCCACTGCATCCTCCAGATCCAGAATCACGGAATCCGCCCCAAACACGCCTCCGTTTTGCAGCATAGCCGGATTGTTTCCCGGTATGAACAGCATTGTCCTTCTCAAATCCATTACGCCAGCACCTCCCTTATCTCTGCCCCAGCCCGATCCAGGGCGGTCAGAACGCGCGCCCGGATTGTACAGTCAAGCGCACCTTTATCTATAGCCTTGATCCGGATTCCTTCTATTTGCTGTTCTTTCATTATCTTTTCAATCGTTGCCCGGATTGCATCTCCATACTGCGGCATAACAATACTTTCCAGTTCAATTTGTATCCCGCTCTTATCCGGCACTACTGTAATCATGATGTCACTGGATTCCAAGGTTCCAGCCTGTCCGGTTTTCTCTATTTTTGCCATTGTTTCAGCCTCCGATTCCCCTCAGAATTTCACTGCATTATTGAGTCCTGCCAGCCCGTCCAGCAACTCACTTTCCGGACCAACCAGCCCAATCAGCAGATAAGTTTTTGATTTGCGGTCATATTTGCATTTCGGCAGCAGCCGGAAGTTCTCCACTCGTCCCGTACTGGTCACATGTGTTCTGGGACCTGTACAGGCCCAGGCATCATCTCCGATTTGGATATGATCCTCATCCTTATAACATACCGGCAGGTCTTTTCGCATAATTGCTATAACTTTGCTCTCGACCTCAGCCAGATCGATTTCCAGAGGCGTCGCATATTCCATCACGAACCCGCGATAAACATCCCGATGTCCCATCGGCAATGGCACATTATACTCCCGTAACAGAATCTGCGTGGTCAGATCCTCTGCCGTATGTGCCATCTTTCGATAGCTCAGCGTTTTGCTCACAATATCAACAAGCTCATTTGGCTCTGGGCCAAAAACCGTCGGCTTTACCAAAATCACTTCACCGCCTACACCGATAAGAATATCGGCATT
Source organism: Megamonas sp. UBA1796 (assembly GCA_002319795.1). Lineage (GTDB taxonomy): Bacteria > Bacillota > Negativicutes > Selenomonadales > Selenomonadaceae > UBA1796. The sequence goes on along the minus strand of DCFU01000047.1, from coordinate 734 downwards.
CATACCCAAAGCCGGATAAAGCAAATCAAAATGCTCGACAATCACCCTTTTTTCATGTGCAATCGCTTTTTTTACTGCATCTACCAGTTGATAGCGCTGCGTGAACGCCAATTCAAAACGAACATCTACATGGTATGTATGCGCCGAAAAAAAATCCCTGTCAATATTTTTCAATAACGGCAGTGGCCGTACATTGACCCCGTCATCGTCATTTGTTAGTTCCAATCCCGGAAACATACCTTTCACCACCGAGGATTTACCGGCACCAGCATCTCCAACGATACCGATCAAAAGATCTGTTGGAGACAAATATCGCTCGCTGAGCTGCTTACCCAAAGAGTAGAGGCGCTCACGTCCACGCGGAGCAAAGTACGACGTATACATCAATTGATCGCCTAAAAACATAGCCTTTATATCTCCTCATGCTCATACCATTCTGGGGCGCCAATACTGGCACCCCAGAAGTCATCATTTTCAATTCAAGATTTTGCGAACTGCTAAAATGCGCTGCATCTCATTATTTACAATCATCAGGCCCTCGTCAACGCCCATACCTGGCTTTGCCAGCATCTGTGTAGGCTGCGTGGCCATAGCCAGATGCACGCAAACCTCAGCTGAACGATTTGTTTCGTTGCAAGTACCTCCCTGATAAGCACCAATACCATGCTTTTTGCAATAGAGTACCGCCTCAATGATATTGTTTACGCCTCCGAGATCCGGTGTCTTGATCTGCA
>DCFU01000016.1 GCA_002319795.1 Megamonas sp. UBA1796 | reverse complement strand
CGTAATGAAAAACGTATGTTGCAGGAGGCTGTTGATGCGCTTATTGATAACGGCCGCCGTGGGCGTCCGGTCACAGGACCTGGCAATCGTCCCTTAAAGTCACTTTCTGATATGCTCAAGGGCAAACAGGGACGTTTCCGGCAGAACCTGTTAGGTAAACGTGTTGACTATTCCGGCCGTTCTGTTATCGTTGTAGGTCCGGAGCTTAAACTGCATCAGTGTGGTTTACCGAAGGAGATGGCGCTTGAACTCTTCAAACCTTTTGTCATGAAGAAACTTGTGAGTTCTGAGATTGCACATAATATAAAATCCGCCAAACGTATGGTTGAACGCGCGCGTCCGGAAGTTTGGGATGTGTTGGAGGAAGTTATCAAGGAACATCCGGTTCTGCTGAATCGTGCGCCTACATTGCATCGCTTGGGCATTCAGGCTTTTGAACCAATACTTACCGAAGGACGTGCCTTGAAGCTTCATCCATTGGCTTGTACAGCATACAATGCTGATTTTGATGGTGACCAGATGGCTATTCATCTGCCGTTGTCTGCGGAAGCGCAGGCTGAGGCTCGTATCCTTATGCTGGCGGCGAATCATATTCTGGCACCAAAGGATGGTCGCCCAATCATAGTACCAACACAGGATATGGTATTGGGTTCTTATTACCTTACAATCCTGCGGCCAGGTGCATTGGGTGAAGGCAAGGTTCTTACGGGTATTAAGGAAGGGCTGCTCGCTTATCAACATAAGGCACTTGCCTTGCAGGCGGAAGTACAGGTTCGTATCGAAGGTTATGGCTTAGTCAAGACGTCACTCGGACGCATGATTTTCAATGAAATTTTGCCACCTGAAATCCGCTATTACCATAAGGATCAGGAAACAGGACAATGGTGCCTGGGAATTCGCATGGATAAGAAGGAACTTGGCAAACTCGTTGCTAAATGCTTCAAGGCATTTGGTGCGGGTAAGACCGCTGTAGTCATTGATGATGTAAAGAACCTTGGCTACCATTATGCTTGTATCGCTGGCATGACGGTTGCAATTTCTGATATTATTATTCCGCCGGAGAAAAAGGATATTCTGGCAGCAACAGAAAAACAAGTAAATACGATTGAACGCCAGTATGGCCGTGGCTTGATTACGGATGACGAACGTTATAACAAGGTGGTCATTCTTTGGACCAAAGCAACGGACGATGTAACGATTGCTATGATGAAGAATATGGATCCGTTTAATCCAATCTATATGATGGCGGATTCCGGTGCCCGCGGCAATAAGCAGCAGATGCGTCAGCTTGCTGGTATGCGTGGCCTCATGGCAGATCCATCTGGTAAAATCATCGATTTGCCAATCAAGGCAAATTTCCGTGAGGGACTTACCGTATCTGATTATTTTATTTCTTCACATGGTGCACGTAAAGGATTGGCTGATACGGCACTTAGAACAGCAGACTCTGGTTATCTTACGCGCCGTCTTGTCGATGTTGCACAGGATGTTATTGTGCGTGAAGAGGATTGCGACGTAGTCGGCATTAATCTTATACGTGAACGTGCGCGGTTGGCGTCTTCGACGTTCAATGCGATTGCGGTACTCAAGGATACACTTATGGGACGGCTTCTTGGTGCTGATGTAATGGATCCAGAGACAGGAGAAGTCCTGCTCCCAGCCGATACTGTGCTGGGTGAGGTTCAATTGCACACAATCGGAGAGCATGGTGTAGCAGAAATTGCCGTACGCGGTTCATCCGTATCTACTGAGGCGGCTATCAGCAATGCCATGCTTACAGAGATCATTGCGCTTGGTGCGCCGGAAGAGAATGTGCGCGCGGCTATAAAGAAATCTATGATTCATGAAATGCTTGGTAAGGATACCACAGATGTTGTTGTGGATAGTGAGGACAACGAAATTGTTCCCGCGAATACACCGCTTACAGAGGCATATATCGAAGCGGTGCTTTCTAGTGATGCCAAGGAAGTCAAGGTTCGGAATAATAATGTTCGCGGTATTGAAGTTGAGGCTATTAAAGAAGGCAGCGGTGTCATCGAATCACTTAAAGATCGTATTGTTGGGCGCGTATTGGCGGAGGATATTGTGGATACGGCAACCGGTGAAAAGGTAGCGTCGCTTAATGATAGTATAGATGAAGAGCTTGCCGATAAGATATGCAAGGTTCGTGAAAGAGTGTCTATCCGCAGTGTATTGACCTGTAAATCGCAGTTTGGTGTTTGTATCAAATGTTATGGGCGAGATTTGGCTAATGCTACGGAGGTTGATGTCGGAGAGGCTGTGGGTATCATTGCTGCGCAGTCTATAGGAGAACCGGGTACACAGCTTACAATGCGTACGTTCCATACAGGCGGTGTTGCTGGTGATGATATTACACAGGGCCTTCCACGTGTCGAGGAGCTTTTTGAAGCCAGAAAACCGAAGCATCATGCAATCATTGTTGAGGTTGAAGGCCGGGCTGAGATTCGTGATGCCAAGGGCATGCGTAAAGTTACGGTGACACCAGAGGAAGGCGAACCACGGGAATATTCTATTCCGTATGGTGCACGCCTCATAGCCAAGGACGGTGCGCTTCTGCACCCTGGTGACAAGCTTACAGAGGGGTCGGTCAATCCACATGATATCCTGCGCGTCTGTGGCCTTAGGGAAACACAGCGGTACCTGGTCTATGAGGTACAGAAGGTTTACAAATCACAGGGTGTTGAGATTAACGACAAGCATATTGAGGTAATGGTACGACAGATGCTGCATAAGGTGAAGATTGAAGAGTCCGGCTCAACAGATTTCCTGCCGGGTGAGTTTGTTGATATCAATACCTTTGAAACAGCTAATATCAAAGCCATCGAGGATGCTGGTGAGCCCGCTGTAGCCAAGCCAATTCTTCTTGGTATTACCAAAGCTTCGCTGGCTACGGATTCTTTCCTGTCAGCAGCTTCCTTCCAGGAGACTACGCGTGTCCTTACGGATGCAGCCATTAAGGGTAAGGTTGATCCGCTCATAGGGCTCAAAGAAAACGTTATTATCGGTAAGTTGATTCCGGCTGGAACAGGCATGGGACGTTACCGAAATATCAAGATTATAGATCCAGATGCGCCAGAAAGTGCGGAGACGACGGAAGACAAAAACACAGTTCCTGTAAAATAAGGCAAACAGATTAAAATAACAGCCCCCGAGATGAGTGCTTTTACGATGACTTACTCGGGGGCTGATTGTTTTCATATCTTGCATAAAAAAGAAGCGGCAGACAAAGAATAAATTTGTCTGCCGCTTCTTTTTTATGCAAGATGTTTGGTATTGCCGCATTAAAAATGCAGTTTGTTTTTTATACGGTCGATAGCACGCAGCGTATTTTCACGATCACCGAAAGCAGTAAGGCGGAAATAGCCTTCTCCACAGGGGCCGAAGCCTGCACCTGGAGTACCAACAATGTTGACTTCATGCAGGAGCTTGTCGAAGAAATCCCAGGATGGCATATTATCTGGTGTTTTCAGCCAGATATATGGTGCGTTTATGCCGCCATATACCTGCATACCCTTAGACTGGAGGCCTTCACGTATGATACGGGCGTTTTCCATATAATAGGAAACCAAGGCTCTGACCTGCTGCTGGCCTTCTTCAGAAAATACCGCTTCTGCCCCGCGTTGTACAATATAGGCGGTACCATTGAATTTCGTGGTATGGCGGCGGTTCCAAAGCGAATTGAAGTCATGCAGGGAACCATCGGCAGCATGGCCTCTGAGTCCCTTGGGAACGACCGTATACCCACAGCGTGTGCCAGTAAAACCGGCTGTTTTAGAGAAAGAACGGAATTCAATAGCTACATCCTTAGCGCCTTCAATTTCATAAATGGAATGTGGCACATCTGCTTCGGTGATATATGCGTCATATGCTGCATCGAAAAGCAGGATAGATTCATTCTCTTTTGCGTAATCAACCCATTTTTTAAGCTCCTTACGAGAAAGCGTTGTTCCAGTCGGGTTGTTCGGACAACAGAGATAAATCATGTCAACACGTTTTTCGGGAAGTGCCGGAGTGAAGTCGTTTTCTGCGTTGCAATTCAGATAAGTGACGCCGGCAAAGTGCCCATCTGCACCTAATGTACCGGTGCGTCCTGCCATAACATTCGTGTCGAGATAGACCGGATAGACAGGATCTGTGATGGCAATAGTGTTATTGACACCGAAAATTTCTTGGATATTGCCACAATCGCTTTTAGCACCATCACTGACAAAAATCTCATTTTTAGCGATATCTATACCGTGTTTTTTATAAGTATTTTCAATGATCTTTTCAATGAGAAAATCATAACCCTGTTCAGGGCCGTATCCGCGAAAGGTTTCCTGATGTGCCATTTCATCGACCGCTTTATGCATCGCGTCTATTGATGCCTGTGGCAGGGGCTGTGTGACATCTCCTATGCCAAGCCGTATGATGTCTGCATCGGGATGGGATTCCTTGAAAGCAGCTACACGACGGGCGACTTCTCTGAATAAATAGCTGCCAGGGAGCTTAAGATAGTTATCATTGATATATGCCATATGATGGACGACCTCCTATAAAAGAATTGAGTTTTGTTTTTAACTACTATTTTATTTTAGCATAGAAAGAGATCTGTGGATAGTAGGATTATGCGAAGAAAAAAATAATGCTGTAGCGAACAAGGTCAAATATTCAGGTGATTCATAAGCAAGTATTGATAAATACTCAAATAAATGACGGAAAATTTTGTTTATAAAAAATATTACAATAATATTTGATTATACATTTGGTTTATACTATAATGATAACAAGCAGGCTATCGTATATGGATCTTGGGATTAAATTATTATTATACAGCGGACTGATTTACCGTCATATATAGTAAGCTTGTTAATACTAAAAAAGGAAGTAAGAATATGGAAATGTTTTTAGGTTTTGTTGTGCTTATAGGCTGCCTTGTCATAGGAGTCCGGCATGGCGGATTAGGCCTGGCGGCAGTCAGCGGGGTAGGACTTGTTCTGTTCACCTTTGCTTTTGGTTATAAGCCGGGCAATCCACCAATCGATGTAATGCTGACGATCATGGCAGTTGTTACTTGTGCGGGCTTTCTGCAGACCTCTGGAGGGCTCACAGTCATGCTGAAGTATGCAGAAAAATTTCTTCGCCATAACCCCAAGTATATCACGATACTTGCACCAATTACAACATGGTGCCTCACCGTTTTATGCGGGACAGGACATGTAGTTTATACGATGTTCCCTATTATTTATGATATCGCTATCAAGCAGGGTATAAGGCCGGAACGGCCGATGGCTGTTGCATCTGTCGCTTCACAGATGGGGATTTGTGCTTCTCCGGCATCTGTCGCTGTTGTTTCAATTATCGGATTTATGTCTGTTGCAGGCTATACCTTTACGATACTCCAGATTCTGGGTGTTGCTATACCGGCTACTTTTGCCGGGGTTATCTGCGCGGCACTTTGGAGCCTGCGGCGTGGCAAGGATTTGGACAAAGATGAGAAGTTCCAGAAGCTTATTGCTGATCCTGAGCAAAAAGCCTATGTCTATGGCGATACGGAAAGCCTTATAGATAAAGTACTTCCAAAGGAATATTATCGTGCTATGATAATTTTCTTTATGGGTATAGCAGTTATTGCCTTTTTTGGCAGTAATCCGGAGTTGGTTCCGCACTTTTCGGCAGGTGCCGGTAAGCCACCTGCTGGTATTTCTATGACGGTCATGATCCAGATCGTCATGCTTTTTGTTTCCGCGCTGGTGCTTCTGACTTGTAAGGTCAAAGCGAAGGACGTAGGAAACAGCTCAGTATTTAGTGCAGGTATGATAGCACTTGTGTCTGTTTATGGTGTTGCATGGATGGCAGATACCTTTTTTGCCAATCATATGAAGATCCTGAAGGAAATACTGGGTAGCACGGTAACCACGTATCCATGGGCATATGCACTGGTTGCGTTCTTTACCTCGAAGCTGGTTAATTCGCAGGCGGCTGCTATCGCTATTGTTGTACCGATGGCACTTGGTGTCGGAGTCGAGCCGGTGATTATTATGTCGTTTATTTCTGCATGCTATGGCTATTTCTTCCTTCCTACCTATCCTTCTGACCTTGCCTGTATAGGCTTTGATCGTTCTGGAACCACACGCATAGGCAAGTATATACTGAATCATAGTTTCATGATACCTGGCCTTATAGGTGTTTCCTCTGGATGCTGTGTAGGTTACATTGTTGCCCATGCGATTATGTAAATTCTCTATGCTTAAATATCCTGCCCTGTGTTTTATTGGGGCAGGATATTTTATTTGCATTCCATAGGATTATCAGTTAGCCTTATCTTAAACAGAAAAATTTTTAAACAGGAAAAAGAGGAGACTATGAAAACAATAATTGTATTGCTTTGCTGCTTGTGTGGCATATTACAGGGGAATTCCATCGTATATGCATCTATTACGCCTGTGTACCAATACGATCGGGTACGAAATGGTGAGAACTCTAAACTATGCCTGGTATGGCAGCAAATAAACAGTGATAAAAAGGAAGTATTGCCAGCAATCCCGGCAGGAGTCCATGCAGTAGTATCCCCCTGCTGGTTTGATATAAGGACAGCAGCAGGAGAGATAGGGTGCCGGGCGAGCAAGCAGTATGTACAGGAAGCTCATAAAGAAGGCCGTGAGGTCTGGGCGCTTATTACCAATAGCTTTGATCCGGATATGACCACTGCACTTTTACGGGATAAAAGCGGCAGAAAGAAAGCGATAGAACAGATGGTTTCTTTTTGTCGGCAATTCGGGCTGGATGGTCTAAACCTTGACTTTGAGAATATCTACGATGGAGACAAAGAACTTTTAAGTGGTTTTGTGAGGGATATTGCAACTGAACTGCACAAGGAAAATAAAATCGTATCAATCGATGTGACAGTTCCATCCAATATGCCGAATTGGTCAAATTGCTATGACAGGAAGACCTTGGGGGAAACGGTAGATTATGTAGTGCTCATGGCGTATGATGAGCATGGAAGCAAATCCCCGGTCAGCGGTTCGGTAGCGTCTTTGACATGGGTGGAAAAAGGAATCCGGGAGACACTGCAGACAGGTGTACCCGCAGATAAACTCGTATTGGGCATGCCATTATATATGCGTATTTGGGAAGAACAGGGGAATAAGGTATCTGCCAGGACGCTTAGAATGCCTGCGGTGAAGAATTTATTGGAAGAAAAAAAGCTGCAGCGTATATGGCTGCAGCAGGAAGGACAATATTATTTCGAGTATACAGAACGAGGAATACGTTATCGTGTATGGCAGGAGGATGCCCGCTCGCTGGCATTGAAAAGTGCCCTCATCAGCCGCTATGATCTTGCTGGCGGGGCACTTTGGAAAAGCGGAGCAGAGACAGAAGATGTATGGAAAGTATTGGCAGACTCTCTCGGCAATGCTGCACGTTAAACATTGTCTTTTAGCGTATCTTTGCAGAAATCGATAAAGGCTTGAGCAGCTTTTGAAATGTAACGGTCCTTTTTCCAGGCAAGTCCTACGTCGACAAAAATTGGCTCGGCAAGTGGCAAGACCTTAATGCCCGGAGTGTTCTTTACGATGAAATCAAGCAGATAAGCGAGACCTACACCACTGGCTACAAGCCCTTTGATGGTTTCAATCTGGTTAGATTCAAGTACGATATTCGGCGTTATGTTGGCGGCCTTGAGCTTTTGCAGGATAAGCTGGCGCAGAAATGAACCTTCCTTCAGCATGATGAGATCCGTCTCACGCATATCGTCTATGCCTATATTCTCCTTAGCGGCCAGCGGATGCTGTTCCGGTACACAGGCGACAATTTGGCTTGTAGACATAGGGAGGAGCTGCAGATTCGGTGAAGCGTTCGAGATAATCACGATGCCGAAATCAAGTTCATCTCGTTCGAGCTGCTCACGGATTGCCATAGAGCCTTCTTCGTATAGGTAAATATCGAGATGAGAATAGCGGCGCTGGAAACTTGAAAAAATCTTTGGGAATAAATAGGCTCCAATCATAGAAGGTATCCCTATCTTAATCGTACCTTTTTGCAGTTGTTTGTAGTCGTTGACCTCAAGAATCGCATCCTGGATATTACGTAATGCCAGCTCGATGCGGTTTAAAAAAACAGCGCCCTCCGGCGTGAGTGCGAGCTGTTTTTGGCTACGGTCGAACAGCTGAATACCAAGTTCGGCTTCAAGCTTTTTGATGGCTACGGTGATGTTTGGCTGTGAGACACGGAGCCGTTCGGCAGCGCGGGTGATGTTTTTTAGGCGGCTCGCCATTTGAAAATATTCTAACTGTCTTAGTTCCATTACTATCGCTCCATTTATTACATTTTATGATAAATTCAAATTATCTATTCTATATTATATCATATTTTAAACACATGTATGATATAATAAAAAAAATTTATTTTAGGCTTTTTAAGAGACTAGGAAATTGGTTCCATTTTTATTATTAGACCGAAATTTTTATAATTTGGTAGGATTTTTCCTTTTTATATGGAATATAATTAATAACAATTGCATAGAGAAGCAGTGTATGATTTTGTCATAACTGTATGCATTAGAACAGAGGGGGACTTGTGTAGTGGAAAAATCTACAGCCATAGGAATAGTACTAGGATTCGTATCAGTATTTGTAGGCATGGTGTTAAAGGGTGCGCCGATTACATCGCTGAATAATCCGGCGGCATTCCTGATTATAATAGGAGGGACTTTTTCCTGTTTATTTACCGGATTCACACTTGAACAGATGAGGAATTTTCCAAGGCTTATAAAGAAGACCTTCCAGTCTCCACCAAGGCAGGAAAAAGCAGAGCTTTTGAAATTGTTTGTTGAATTATCGCAGATAGCCCGTCGTGAAGGTATTCTGGCTTTGGAAAACAAGCTGTCGGATATTCATGATCCTTTCTTCAAAACAGGCCTTGGCATGGTCATTGATGGTATGGATCCAGATTTTGTGAGTGATGTACTGGATGCCGAGCTTCAGGTTATGCAGGAGCGCCATGCAGAGGGCATGTCGATGTTCACGCAGGCAGGAACTTATGCTCCTACGCTTGGGGTGCTTGGTGCCGTGGTTGGTCTGATTGCCGCACTTGGTAACTTGAAAGATATTGATAAATTGGGACATTCGATTGCTGCCGCATTTATTGCGACCTTGCTGGGTATCTTTACTGGTTATGTAATTTGGCTGCCGTTTGCTAATAAGCTGAAGATCTTATCGGGGCAGGAGATTGCGCAGAAACGTATGATTATAGAGGGGATACTGTCACTCCAGGCAGGTGATTCGCCAACTGCAATTGAGGCTAAGCTCATGGTATTCATTCCTCAGACAGAGCGCGATGCTTTAAAGAAGGAAGGAGAATAAGCTATGGCCAGAAAAAAAAGAGGAAAGCCAACGGAACATGAAGCAAGTGAAGCCTGGCTATTGCCTTATTCTGACCTGCTTACACTGCTGCTGGCGTTGTTTATTACATTGTTTGCTATGTCACAGACAGATGAGAAAAAAGTGGCGGATATGGCACAGGCATTTACATCAGCCTTTAATGCAGGCGGGCCGTCTTTTTTCGATAAGGCGGGTCCGAGTGAGAGTCGGTATGCTGAGATGCCATCCGATGAAGATAGGGGAAACTCAGCTTACATAGCGGAAAACCAGCAGCTGGAACAGGTAAAGAAACAGTTGGATCAATATATTGAACAAAATCATTTAAAGGAACAGCTTTCGACAGAATTAACGGAAGACGGCTTAATGATTCGTATCAAGGAGAAGGCCCTTTTCCCATCGGGTTCAGCTGAGCTTGTGCCTGAATCGCAAAAAATAGGCCCTATTATTGCCGGACTTTTAGTACCACTTGCAGAACGCGTAGTTATTTCCGGGCATACCGATAATGTACCAATTTCTACGGCACGCTATCCTTCCAACTGGGAACTCAGCTCACAAAGGGCTTTGAATTTCATGAAATTCATCATGGCGCAGGATGGCAGATTAAATCCTGCGAGATTTAGTGCAGTGGGATATAGTGAATATCATCCGGTGGCTTCGGATGATACAGAGGAAGGCCGGGTACAGAATCGTCGTGTCGAGGTGCTCATAGCAAGAAAATTCCATTTTAACAGTAATGAGGCTGCTGCAGGCAGATAAGCAAAAAACCGACTTTTGAAGTCGGTTTTTCTATAAGGAGAAAAATATGATCCTTGGTTTAGGAACCGATATCATCGAAATAGGGCGAATGTGTAAAGCTGTAGAGGGCCCCCATTTCTTAGCACGGGTATTTACACAGAAGGAAATAGAATATTGTAATAGCCGCGGTGCCCAGCGAGCGGCATCTTATGCCGCAAGATTCGCTGGTAAGGAAGCTGTTCTTAAGGCATTTGGCACGGGACTGCGTGGTGGTACTTTGCTTGATATTGAAATCCTGCCGGATGCCCTGGGCTGTCCGGTTGTTTTTTTGGCAGGGCACTATGGTGATTTAGCCAAGAAAAGGGGTGTAACAGGGATATTTATTTCCTTGAGTCATGCGAGAGAATATGCAACAGCGCAATGCATTTTGGAGGGGAATTCAAATGAAGATTGCTTTAGTCGATGAAATGAAAAAAATCGATAAAACCGCTATAAACGAGTATGGGATACTGGAACTGCTGCTCATGGAAAATGCCGGTAAGGAAACATGCAAGGCTTTGGATGGCCTGTTGCATGGCCTGAGTGGCAGGACTATCTGTGTTTTAGCTGGTACGGGGAATAATGGAGGAGATGCCTTTGCTGCGGCAAGGCATATTGCAAATAAAGGAGCCAGGACAAAAATATTCATGGTAGGAAATCCTTCACATCTGACAATTTCAGCAGCCAAAAACCGTGATATTGATGTGCATATGGGAATAGAAGTGCATTTGCTGGATTCTGAACGGGAATGGGAGAAACTGCAGATTGTATTGCGTTTTGCTGATGGAGTTGTTGACGGCGTATTGGGAACAGGCTTTAAGGGAATGCTCAGGCCAGATACTGCAAGGCTCATACAGCTTGTGAACGAAGCTGGAAAACGGGTCGTTTCTATTGACATACCAAGCGGTGTAGAGGCGGATACGGGTGCAGCTGTTGCTGGTGCTGTGCGAGCTTCGACAACGATTACGCTCGGGCTGCCTAAGGTAGGACATTTTCTTTGCCCGGGAGCTGCCTGCACAGGTGAGTTATTGGTGGATGATATAGGTATACCTTCTGTCTTGCTGGATAATGAAGATATTCAGCAAGCCTTGCTGGATCGGGATACCGTGGTTTCTGTGCTGCTTCAGCGTGCGATAGATGTACATAAAGGAAACTGCGGACGTATATTAGTTGTAGCTGGTTCCCGTGGGATGACCGGGGCGGCGGCGTTGTCTTCCAATGCGGTATTACGCAGCGGAGCTGGTATTGTAACTTTGGCAGTCCCTGAGGGAATCCATGATATCCTGGAGATGAAACTGACCGAAGTTATGACGCGGCCTTTGCCGCAGATAGAACCGGGCATTTTGGCACAAGCTGCTTTACCAGAGCTGTTGGAACTCGCAGAATCATATGATTTTGTTTTACTGGGCCCTGGAATGGGAAGGCATCCGGATACGATGGAACTGGTAAGGCAGTTCGCTGTAAATACAGAGAAACCATTGCTTTTGGATGCGGACGCTATATATGCGTATCGTGGACAGAAGGAGAGACTGAAGCAATGTCGGCAGGTACCGATACTTACACCCCATGTGGGAGAGATGGCAGCTTTATTGGGAATCACGGTTCCTGAACTCAGGCAATCCTTATTGGAAATTACGCGCCAGGCGGCAAGAGAATGCAATGCGGTATTTGTAGTCAAGAGTGAATGTACGATTGTTGTGTATCCGGATGGTACTGCTTTTATGAATCCAATAGGGAATGCCGGCATGGCTACAGCTGGCTGCGGCGATGTGCTGGCAGGGACTGTGGCCGGTCTTGTCAACCAGGTGGTCGCAGGATTGGCGCCTTTGGCGGGAGTCTATCTGCATAGTATGGCAGGAGATATTGCGGCGGAAAAGTATGGTGATGGGCTTATAGCTTCTGATATTACCAAGGAAATTCCAGAGGCGCGTATACGCCTGATGCGAGGGCGTAAGGAATAAACATTTCTGCCAAGCGGAATGTATTTTGATATGTGACGTGTGAAAATACTTGTGTATATGTGAAACGTATATCTTGTAACTAAAACGGCAATACATTTAGCTTTTGAAAAAAAATCTTGACATTTGTATAGTCAAAGGCATACAATGTATACATTATATTTCGTGGTGGGAATATAGGTAACTTTCATAAGGGGATGTAATTGATGGCAGAGATTAAATTTGAGAAAGCAGCTAAATTGAAGGCAAAACCGGATGTATCGAAAATCGGTTTTGGTACGCATTTTACAGATTACATGTTTGAAATGGATTATGATAAGGAGCATGGCTGGCATGACGCACGCATCATTCCATATCATGATATTACTGTAAGTCCGGCGAATACTACACTTCATTATGGCCAGGCAATTTTTGAAGGAATGAAGGCGTTTCGTCAGGGAGATAAAGTCGTTATGTTCCGCCCGATGGATCATTTGCGTCGTCTGAATAATTCCTGTCGTATTCTGGATATTCCGCCGGTTGATATTGATACGGTTCATGAAGGACTCAGGAAGCTTATTACGACAGAAAAAGCATGGGTTCCGGCAAAGAAGGGTCAGAGCCTGTATATCCGTCCGTTTATTTTTGCGACAGATCCCTATTTGGGTGTAAGTGTCAGCAGCTCGTATACTTTGCTCATCATACTTTCGCCAGTAGCTGCTTATTATGCGCATGGTTTTGCACCGGTTAAGATCATGGTGGAGGACACTTATGTGCGTGCCGTACGGGGCGGTCTTGGAGAAGCTAAGACACCGGCTAATTATGCAGCCAGTCTCCATGCAGGTTTGGTAGCACATCAAAAGGGCTATGATCAGACACTTTGGCTTGATGGTGTGGAACGCAAGTATATCGAAGAGGTTGGCTCAATGAATATCCTCTTTAAAATTAAGGGAGAAATTGTGACTCCTGAGCTTGATGGCAGCATTCTGAATGGCATTACCCGCCGGACAGTTTTGGCGATAGCCAAGGAATGGGGTATACCAACCTCGGAGCGAAGAATTTCAATCGATGAGATTCGTGAGGCCTATACAGATGGGGATTTGGAAGAGGTATTTGGTTCCGGTACGGCAGCTGTCATCTCACCAGTAGGGGTACTTGGCTATAAGGGTGAGGATATGGTTATCAATGATGGTAAGATTGGTTCGTTTGCCCAGAAAATGTTTGAGCACATTACTGGCCTGCATAGCGGTGAACTCAAGGACACACAGGGTTTTGTTGAATTTGTTACGGAAATGTAATTTAGCGGAAGACAGCGCTTTCCTTTGTGAAGGTGCTGTTTTTTTTGTTTCTGAAGTTTTTCTGATAGATTATGAGCAAAAAAATTTTGGCGTAACAAGGATTTTTCGACAAGGGAGGAGAATAGCTATAATAATGATATTTTGAGGAGTCTTGCTTATGCCAACCCACATGCCGACACAATTACGGGGAATCCTATCAACTATAGGACCTTTGGATATTCTTGATATTTTTATAGTAGCTGTTATATTGTACAAGTTGTACGAGATGCTTCAGGATACGCGGGCGATTACCTTAGTGAAGGGGCTTCTTGTTTTGCTTGGACTTACCATGGTATGCAATTGGCTGGAACTCCATGTTATTTACTGGCTGCTGCAAAAGACACTTACCTTGCTTTTTGTGGCACTGCCTATTGTTTTTCAGCCGGAACTCCGGCGTACGTTGGAACATTTGGGGCAGGGACGATTTTTTGGACGTTCAGTTTTTTTGAATGATGAGGAAGCACGCTCACTTGTACAGGAGCTGGACAGGGCGGTCATGCGGCTTTCGGCCGCCAAAATTGGTGCTTTGCTTGTAATTGAAAGGGAAATGGGGTTGAATGACATCTGTGCAACAGGTGTCCAGATTGACGGACTTATTACATCAGACTTTCTTATGAATGTTTTTATTCCTAACACACCGTTGCATGATGGGGCGGCAATCATACGTGGCCGGCGCATCATTGCGGCGGGTTGTCTGCTGCCTCTTACGGATAATCGTAGGCTGAGTACGGAATTGGGTACGCGCCATCGTGCTGCAATCGGACTTTCTGAGCAATGTGATGCCATGGTTGTAGTAGTAAGTGAGGAAACGGGGACAATTTCTATTGCGGAGAATGGAAGAATCATTCGCCATTTGGATTCTGATATGCTTACGGCACACTTAAATCCGGTCTTTTCGCAAAAGTCTGCGGCTATCACTACAGGCATAAAGGATATGGTTGCAAATTGGAGGAGGAAAAAATGAATTGGTTGATGAGTATGTTCCAAAGAAATCTTCCTGCCAAGATTATTGCACTTTTGATAGCAGTTGTCCTATGGTTTTTTGTGATGAACGAACAGAATCCTTTGATTGATGGCAGCTTTACTGTAGCCTTGAACGTAGTCAATGCACCGGATGGATGTAAGATTACACGCAGCGATGATCAGATCAAGATAAAGGTGCGTGGGTCTCGTTCCCTATTTGTTGCGGCGACATCGAGCGAGTTCAAGGCATATATAGATCTTAACGGGGCTGCCGAGGGGAAGATTGATGCTAAGGTTCAGACGGTTCTGCCGCAGGGGTTTGAACTGATTTCTGCTTCTCCGGAGGCAGTGACTGTGACAATTGATAAGATTATACAGAAGCAGGTACAAGCAGACCTCATTGTCACAGGTGCTACAGCACCGGGAACTACGGTAGCTCATATCAGCCAATCGGCAGATACGGTCATGATTGAGGGGCCGCGAACTGCGATAAATGAGGTTACACATGTGGTAGGATATGTCGGGCTTTCGGGGAATAATACGGATTTCTCCTTGGATGTTCCGCTTACAGCAGTTAATGCGGATGGCAGAGAGGTCGATGGGGTGAAGGTCGATCCACAGACCATTGCCGCATCTGTGCAGCTTGCACGGGGCCTTACGAAAAAGATAGTTAGTATAAAGCCCGTTTTTACAGGGGATTTGCCTGTCGGCTATGCGATGGGAAGTGCCCGGCTGGATCCGTCGAAGATAGAGATTGCCGGAGAGGATTCGGCAATTCATTCGCTGGATGCAATCAATACAGAAAAAATATCCTTAGCTGGTATGACGAAATCAGGAAAGAAGACGGTTAAGCTGGAGTTGCCGCCAGGTGTTACCGTGACGAATAAAGAGGTTGCGGTGACTATCGAAATTACGAAGAAATGATGGAGTGATAGTAATTGATACGAATAAAGAATTTTAGCGTGCCATTTGATGCAGAAGAGTCTTTGGCTCTTCTGGCAGCAAAGCGCTTGCGATTACCACCTCAGGCTGTACTTGAGGTGGTAATTGTGCGTAAGGCTATAGATGCACGCCGTTACAAGGGAGCACCAATCCAGTTCGTCTATATACTGGATGTACATATAGCAGAATCGGAAGGAAGATTACTACATAAATTTCATAAGGATAAAAACGTAGATATAGCAGTCGAAAATAAGCCAAGAGAAACAGAATGCAGCCAGCCGGCGGAAGGCGTAAACCGGCCAGTGATTGTAGGATTTGGTCCTGCGGGAATGTTGGCAGCGCTTACACTTGCTCGTAAGGGGTGGAGCCCTTTGGTATTGGAAAGGGGACATGATGTTGATAAGCGCCATGAGGATATCCGTCGTTTTTGGCAGGGTGGTGAGTTGGGGGAGGATTCCAATGTGCAGTTTGGTGAAGGTGGTGCCGGTACATTTTCTGATGGTAAGCTCACGACACGTATCAGCGATGTGAACATGGATGAAGTGTTGGACGCTTTTATACAGGCGGGAGCTCCTGCCGAGATAAAATATTTGCATAAACCTCATATTGGTACAGATTTACTGCGGCAGATTGTAAAAAATATACGTAAAGAAATCATACGCCTGGGTGGTGAGGTTCGTTTTGAAGCTAAAGTAACGGATATAGAGCTTACAAACGGTAGAGTATGTGCCGTCATTGTCAACAATGAGGAAAGAATAATGGCCGAAGCTGTACTTCTGGGAATCGGCCATTCTGCACGTGATACCTATGAAATGCTTTATAGTAAGGGAATCTCTATGGAAGCTAAAGCGTTTGCCATAGGTGTGCGTATTGAGCATCCGCAGGGACTGATTGATAAAGCACAATATGGCGAAGATGCGGGCAACCCACTTTTGCCGCCAGCGGATTATGCAATGACTTATAAGGATACGGCAACGAAACGGGGAGCGTATTCTTTTTGTATGTGTCCGGGAGGACAGGTTGTGGCGGCGGCTTCAGAAAAGGGAAGGGTCGTTACGAATGGTATGAGTAACTATTGCCGTGATTCCGGTATCGCCAATTCAGCTCTTTTAGTAAATGTGATGCCGCAGGATTTTGGCGGAGACGTACTCAACGGTATGTATTTTCAGCGTAAATATGAAGAAATTGCCTTTCATGTGGCAGGAGATAATTATTTTGCTCCGGTTCAGTCTGTGGGGGATTTTTTGTTGGGAAAAAGCGGTTCACGAGAGTTCTTAACCAGGCCAACCTATTTGCCGGGTGTACACCCGGCAGATTTACATAATTGTCTGCCGGGTTTTGTCACAAGAACATTGGAGAGTGCATTGCCGTATTTTGGACGTAAGATAGCGGGATTTGCAGATACGGATATATGCCTGACAGGCGTGGAGACGCGTTCTTCTGCACCCTGCCGCATATGTCGTGATCAGGCAAGTTTTGTTTCGAACAATACGCAGGGCCTTTATCCTATGGGAGAGGGAGCAGGATATGCCGGAGGTATCATGAGTGCGGCTGTCGATGGGATCAACACAGCACTTGCATTTTTGTCTAAAGATTGTCATAATAGCATATGATATTTAATAATGATTTGGGGGAAAACATATTTATGGGTAGACTTTTTGGAACCGATGGCGTACGTGGAGAAGCAAATATCGGTCTTACTCCCGAGATGGCATATCGCCTTGGACGGGCTGCCACAATTTATTTTGGTGCTGGAGCTGCGGGGCAGCCAGTCATACTGATTGGACGCGATACACGACTTTCGGGTCAGCTGTTTGAGACAGCCCTTGCATCCGGGATTTGTTCTGCGGGTGGCAAGGCCATTCTTGCCGGAATTATACCCACACCGGCCATTGCGTATCTTGCCAGAAAACTCCATGCGAAAGCGGGTATTGTTATCTCAGCTTCACATAATCCTTTTCATGACAACGGCATAAAGTTTTTTGGAGGAGATGGTTATAAGCTTCCGGATGCTGTCGAGGATGAGCTTGAAAAGCTGGTTCATAAACTTGAGGAGAAGGATGATCTTTACCGTCCTACAGGAGCGGATATTGGCACCTTGGAATATCACCATGATTTAGCAAAGGATTATATCGATTTTGTTCGCAGTACAGCAAATGAGCGGTTTGATGGCATGAAAATTGTACTCGACTGTGCAAATGGTGCTGCCTATGAAGTTATGCCGTCTATATTGCGCAGTCTGGGAGCGGAACTTATCGTGATTAATGACCGGCCAGATGGTATTAATATCAATGCCAATTGCGGTTCAACACATCTGCAGCCTTTACAGCATGCCGTGCTGGAACATCATGCCGATCTGGGTATAGCTCATGATGGCGATGCTGATCGCTGCCTTTGTGTGGATGAGCAGGGGCAGGTTCTTGATGGAGACCATATTCTTGTTATGTGTGCGTTGGAAATGATGCATCAAGGACGGCTTAAGGATAACACCGTTGTTACGACGGTTATGGCGAATATCGGCTTCCATAAGGCACTCAGACAGGCTGGCGGACTTGTGGAAATAACCAGAGTCGGGGATCGTTATGTGTTGGAGGATATGCTGGCCAATGGTTATTGCCTCGGTGGTGAGCAGTCCGGACATATCATTTTTACGGATTTCAGCACAACCGGGGATGGACCTGTTACTGCCTTGCAGGTGCTTTCTTCAATCAAGCGCAGCGGGAAAAAACCTTCAGAGCTTTCAGCACTTATGAAAAGTTACCCTCAGTTGTTAGTGAATGTAAAGGTTGCAAGCAAGGATGGATGGCAGGAAAATACGGCTATTCAGGCAGCAATTGAAAAAGGCAATGAAGAACTTGGAGAGAATGGACGTATACTGGTCCGCTCTTCCGGTACAGAACCTCTGATAAGAGTCATGGCCGAGGGGCCGGATCAGGTGGAATTGGAGAGAATTTGTCGCAGTATTGCTGATATTGTCAGGCAAGAGCAGGGCTAAAATAGCTTGTATGTATAATGATTATTCAAATATTGAATTTTGATACTTACGAAAATTCTGCTACAATGATGTATGTATGGTACACGGCTGGTTTGTGATTATAATATTGACCACAAATGAACTGTTGTTCGGCTAAAGAAATGTCGGAATGTTTTCTTTGAGATGTAGAGGCAGATTATAGATGTGGCTTTAATAAAATGAACGGAGTGAGTATATATGCAACAAACAGTAGCATCGGTTCCTCTAATAAATATGGTTATTACTATAGCCATTGTGTGTGTCGTCTTGTATGGCCTGCGTGTTCTGCGAGGCAGAAAAGTTTTGGCCCGGGAGGCAATCGAAGGGAAAAAGCAAGCAGCTACAGCTACAGCATCGCAGGGGGAAATGCCTGTGCGGCCTGCTGCGCTCAGCACAGCAGGGATTCCTTCTGAGACAGTTGCCGTTATTATCGCGGCAGTTTCGGCTTATGGCTTCGGGATGGCAGACATAAAAGCCATTCGTCCAGTTCTACAGGATGGATGGCGAGAAGCAGGACGTTTAGAGTGCATGAAGCACCTGTCGCTGCATAAGGCGAGGTAGACAGGGAAGGATTCCCTACCGCCTGACGTTGCGCATCAGAGAACTTTTTCTAAGGTATGATCTGGCCTTCCGGGGAGCATGCTTCTATCGTTGACACTCCGGTAAATACAGTGTAGTATAAATATAGATTTTAATTGCATATAGGGGAACAGGTGCCCGAAAGGGCTTAATAGGGAAGCCGGTGCAAGGCCGGCGCGGTCACGCCACTGTAACAGGGAGCGGTTCTGCAATACGTCACTGAAGCATCAATGCTTTGGGAAGGCGCAGGACTGCAATGATCTGGAGCCAGGAGAACTGCCTGTTTAGCAATCACCGTCATACCTGCGAGCGATGGGAAGGGGATTTTTGTTTGATATGAAGGGCCTTTCTTATACAAAGAAGGGCTCATTTTATTTTGTGGAGGGATTATAGTGGGTGGAATTTTTTATGGAATAGGTGTCGGGCCGGGTAACCCGGATCTTCTGACATTGAAAGCAATTCGCGCAATTGAAACAGCAGATGTTATCATAGCACCGAAAACAGAAAAGAAAGATGGCAGCGTGGCATTGTCTATTGCAAGGCCTTATTTGAAAAGAAATGTTGAGATAGTGTATCAGGTGTTCCCAATGGTAACAGGGTTTGCGGATTCTTCAGAGGCTTGGGAAACAAATAAACGTGAAATACTGGCCTTGTTAAGTGCTGGGAAAAACACGGCATTCCTGACAATTGGAGATCCAATGTTCTATAGTACTTACATTTATATTTATCGATTGCTTGCCAAGGAAGATATAGAAATAGAGACAATTCCCGGAATTCCGGCCTTTTGTGCTATAGCCAGCAGATTTGGCTATCCTCTGGTTGAGGGGAATGATGTATTGACAATTATTCCGGCAACGGCTACCGAGGAGAAGATTAAGGGGGCTTTGGCTGTTGCGGACAATGTGGTCATGATGAAGGTATATAAGAATTTTTCTGATATGGCGGGCGTTTTAGAGGAACACAATATGGCAGAACAGGCTATTATGGTGAGTCGTTGCGGGCTGGTGAATGAAGAATGCATCAATGATATAATGGCGCAAAAGGATAAAAGAGTTAATTATTTATCAACAATTATTACTAGAAAAAGTAAAGGTGAATAGGCATGTGTAGGTTTTTGCGTGAAATACAGTATCGGCAGGAGCTGGCGGGGGTATTTTTGTTGTTTTTGCTGTTTTCAATAATTATTTCGGGTTGCGGACCGCAAAAAGAAATATCGAATCAGAGCAGCAGTACCAAAACAGTTCAAGTGCAGGATGATATGGAACGTACTGTCAGTGTACCTGTAAAGCCTGCGCGTGTTGTCGTATTGTCAGCTTCTTTTTTGGAGCCCTTTCATGCTGTAGGTGGCGAGGTCATTGGCCGTCCGGATTCCAAGACTGACATGCCGGATTTTGCTAAGGATGTGGCAAGTGTTGGTGAGGTATATCGCATTGATATGGAAAAAGTACTCGAGCTACAGCCGGATGTCGTCATTGTCAACAAGGGCATGAATGAAAAACTGGTTTCAGTATTGGAGTCCAATCATATTCCGGCAGTTGTCGTCGATATGAAGAATTATGAGGATGTTAAGCGCAACATAAAGTTATTTGCCCAGATCACGGGTGAAACGGAAAAAGGCGGAGAGCTCATAGAAGAAATGGATAATAAAATAAAAGCGGTGCAGGATAGAATGCCGAAAGAAGCAAAACGTGTAGCAATCCTGCATAGTACAGCACAGGGACTCAGTGTGCAGCTTGACGGAAGCATCGCGGGGTCTGTGGCTAAAATGCTTGGCTTTCAAAATGTTGCATCGGCTATGACACCTATGCAGAAAAATCCGGATGCTGCACCTTATAGTATGGAAACACTCGTGGAGCAGAATCCGGAAATACTTTTTATTACCAGTATGGGGAAGATGGATGATATAAAAAAAAGCATGCAGGAAACTATAAACGGCAATCCGGCTTGGCAGACAATTCCGGCTATCCGGGATAATAGATATTATTATCTCCCGCAGGATCTTTTTCTGCTGAGTCCGGGGATTCATTATCCGGAAGCGGTAGAAACCATGGCAAAGCTCATTTATCCGGGAGCATTTTGATATGATAGGTACAATATCACAGGACAGAGGGACAAAGACGTTAAAGCGTCAGATATGTATCCTGGTAATATTTGCCGTTTTGGCGTGTGTGGGATTTATCATGAGTATTATGAAGGGGTCAGTACCAATTCCTGTGGCTGAGATTGGCCAGGCGGTTATGGGAAATAATGCTGGTATGCATGAGCAGATTATCATGAATATCCGGTTGCCGCGTACTATAGTTGCAGCGCTTGTGGGAATTAATCTGGCACTTTCAGGAGCTGTTTTGCAGGCTGTAATGAAGAATCCTCTGGCAGATCCGCATATCATAGGGATATCCTCAGGAGCAGGCCTCATGGGAATTATGGTTATGCTGGTTTTTCCAGAGCATGAATATTTCGTAGCACCGGCAGCTTTTTTGGGTGCTATGGGAGCAGCGATATGCATTTATTTTCTTGCATGGAAGAATGGTATCCGGCCTATCCGCATTATTTTAGCGGGTGTAGCGGTATCTGCATTTTTGGGCGCGGGAATCTCCGCACTTCTAATTTTTTACAGTGACCGCGTGCATGGGGCCCTTATGTGGATGGTTGGCGGACTGGCAGCGCGAAGCTGGCCGCATGTAAATATTATTTATCCATATACGCTTGTGGGAGGACTGCTCACCATGCTTGGTGCCAGACATTTGAATGTTCTGCAACTGGGAGATGAGGTTGCCAAGGGTCTGGGGCTGCGTGTTGAACTCACGCGTATTATAATGACGGCTGTAGCGGCTATGCTGGCAGCAAGTGCTGTATCCGTAGTTGGCTTGCTGGGCTTTGTTGGCTTGATTGTGCCGCACGCTGCCCGCCTCATTATTGGCACGGATTATCGTTGCCTGTTGCCGGCAACAGCCCTGCTGGGAGCTGCAGTAGTGACTTTAAGTGATACTTTTGCAAGGACGGTTTTTGCACCGACAGAACTTCCTGTAGGTATCTTTATGGCAGTCCTGGGGGCTCCGTTTTTTCTCTTTTTATTGAGGAGGGAACTCTGATGGCTTTGGAAACAAGGGCACTTGGTGTCAGCATCCGGGGCAAGGAGATTTTACATAATGTGAGTATCTGTTTCCCGGGGAACAAGAGGACGGCTATCATTGGGCCGAATGGTGCGGGAAAGTCTACTCTGCTCAGAATATTGGCGGGATTAGAGCATAACTATGAAGGAAAAGTTTTGCTTGATGGACAGGAACTGTGCGGAATCGGCAGAAAGGCGTTATCACGGCGCTTAGCAATTCTGCCGCAAGGCATGACGGCTCCGGCGGATATTACGGTGGAAAGGCTGGTCGACTATGGCAGATTCCCTTATCGTAGCTGGCTGCACAGCAGCAACGGCAAAGCAGATCGTGAAGCCGTGGAATGTGCACTCAGGGAAACAGGCCTTAGGCATTTTCGGGACCGGCAGGTTGCCGAGTTGTCAGGAGGAGAACGTCAGCGTGCATGGATTGCCATGGCGCTGGCACAGCAGCCGGAAATTCTCCTTCTGGATGAACCTACCACTTATCTTGATATCGCACATCAGCTTGAGGTCATGCAAATCCTTACGAAGCTGAATCGTGATTATCAAATGACGGTTATCATGGTACTGCATGACATTAATCATGCCCTGCAATACGCAGATGAGCTGGTTATCCTTAAAAATCATGGTATTTTTGCGCAAGGTACGCCGGAAAAAATACTTACGGTGGATATGGTAGCGTCCGTGTTCGGTGTAAAAGCGGATATATTTCTCAATAGCAGAGGTAAAGCTGTATTGTCGCCTGTATCTATCGTACCGGGGAAAAAACATGAGATGATCGTATAATCAAATTAATCATAGAGAGTGCAGCCTTTGAAAAAGAGGCAGGCACTCTTTTATTTTTTATGTCTGCTTGACAAAATAAATGAGAAATATTATCATATTAATGATATTGTTTCTCATTTATTTTGAAAAGAGGGATAGAATGAGTATCGTGATTATTGGTGGTAATAGCTGTATGGAACGTCGTTATATTGATACCTGCAGGGAAAATGGTTGCAAAGCAAAGATATTTCTTCATATGACAGGCGAATTAAAAAGGAAAATGGGCTCACCGGATTTAGTGATCTTGTTTACCAATACGGTGTCACATAAAATGGCACAGTGTGCAGCAACAGAAGCTAAGCGACAAAAAGCGGCATTGGAACGCTGCCATACGAGCAGCTTGAATGCATTGCAAAATGT
The DNA here is from genome assembly GCA_002319795.1 of Megamonas sp. UBA1796. Taxonomy (GTDB): domain Bacteria; phylum Bacillota; class Negativicutes; order Selenomonadales; family Selenomonadaceae; genus UBA1796. The sequence continues at coordinate 131,268 of DCFU01000016.1, read as the reverse complement.
ACTGAGCGGTTATTGCCAGAAAAAAATATAATAATTCAGTGATAATGAGATTCAATTATCTTGACACCAATAATGATAAATGTTATCATTATTGGTGTCAAGATTGATAATCATTATATTTATGGGGGAGATTGTAAATGACGTTACGAGATGGTAAATCCGGCATGGTTGTGCAGATTGATAGTATCCGTGATTCCGGCTTAAAAGAACGTTTGATGACGATGGGGCTCATTCGAGGGGCTAAGGTCCGGATTTTGCGTTCGGCACCATTAGGAGATCCGATGGCCATATCTGTTCGCTCATATAATTTGGCGCTGCGTCTGGCAGATGCAGAACAAGTCAGTGTGTCTCCAGTTTTATAAGAGATGTGCTGCAAAATAAAAATATTCTGAGGAGTGAAGAAATGGCAACATTATCTATAGCACTAATAGGAAATCCTAATACGGGTAAGTCAACAATCTTTAACGAGCTTACAGGGGCACGACAAAAAATTGGCAACTGGCCGGGTGTCACCATCGACAAAAAAGTAGGGTATCTGAAATATAAGGAACGTGCAATATCAATTGTGGATTTGCCCGGAACCTACAGCATCAATGCCCGCTCCCCTGAAGAAAAAATCGTTGTGCAGTATCTTATGGACGCACATTCGGATCTGGTGGTGGATGTGGTGGATGCATCCAATTTGGAACGTAATTTATTTCTGACAGTACAGCTTTTAGAAATGGCTGTGCCGGTATTAGTAGATCTGAATATGATGGATGAGGCCAGCCGAAGAGGCATCAATATCAACACCTATGAATTAGAAAAGGCATTAGGAATGCCGGTAGTTGAAACGGTGGGGAGAAGCTCGAAGAGTACCAGGAAACTTTTGGATGTATTTACTTCAACTGTAATGAAGGATTATGAGCCGAGCGCACTGGTGGCAGAGCATATGCAAGCTGTAAAAGCACTTCAGAACAGCGGGCTGGAGGAAGCGAAGCTAGAGGAAGAGATCATCATACTTCGCTATGCTCTGGTCGATAAGCTTATGGCACAGGCTGTGACGGTAAACTCAGTTGGACCTACCTTCTCGGAAAAACTTGACCGTATATTGGCGAATGGATTTTTGGCACTTCCGCTACTGTTGCTATTGCTCTATGCGATATTTGAGATTACTTTTACGTGGTTTGGAAAGCCGTTGCAGGAAGCATTAAGTGATTTCATTAACGGAGATGTCACGGATTGGGCAAAAGCTTCACTGGAAACGCTGGATGTAGCTCCGTGGTTGCAGTCGCTTGTCACAGATGGTATTATCAATGGTGTGGGCAGTGTTATTTCTTTTGTACCGCTTATCTTCACACTTTTTTTCTTCCTGAGTTTTCTGGATGGTACAGGGTATATGGCACGTGTAGCCTTTATTATGGATCCTATTATGCGCCGTGCAGGTCTTAGCGGTAAGGGAATCATGCCGCTTATTATGGGTTTCGGATGCGGCGTGCCAGCGATTATGGGAGCACGTGCCCTCGATTCCGAAAAAGATCGTATGATTTCTATACTTATTACGCCTTTTCTGACTTGTGGAGCTAAACTCCCTATTATGGCTTTATTTGCGGCTATGTTTTTCCCTGACAATGCGGCAAATGTTGTATTTTGTATGTATGTGGCCGGTGTCCTTATGGCAATTCTAATGGCCAAGGTACTGAATGTTTCAACTTTCAAGGACAAGGAATCTACCTTTCTATTGGAGCTTCCACCTTATCGTATGCCGGATATGAAGACGGTTCTTTTAGAGACATGGGAAAAAGGCAAAGGCTATCTGGTTAAAGCAGGTACGATTATTTTCGCGATGTCCGTATTGATCTGGTTCTTGAGCAATTATAATTTCGACGGACCTACGGAAGAAATGAGCGAAAGCTTTCTGGCGGCCATAGGTTCAGCAATGTCTGCACTCTTTGTATTTCATGGCTTCGATACATGGGAATCCGGAGCTGCTATCGTTACAGGTATTTTGGCAAAGGAATCGGTTGTTTCTACTATGGGAATATTGTATGGTGTGGCGGATATTTCGACAGAAACAGAGAATGTTATGGATACTGCGGCGCAGCTGGCAAATTCTATGGGAGCGTCCTTTACGACGCTTTCGGCGTTGGCCTTCATGGTATTTACGCAGCTTTATACACCATGTGTGACGGCTTTGGGTACCATAAAGAAAGAGACAGGGAAATGGAAATGGACATTTTTTGCAGCTTTATATACTTTTGCGGCAGCGTGGATAGTATCCCTGCTCGTTTATCAAGTTGGCAGGCTGCTTGGTTTTGAATGAAAACAGGAGGTAAGGAAAATGGCGACTTATATTATTGCCGGTGTAATTGCTATAGTTTTTGCTTTTGGCATACGGAAAATATATCGGAATTTTACCAGTGGTGAATCTGATTGCTGCGGTTCGGGAGGCTGCAGCGGCTGTGGCGGCCATTGCCATGGGGAGGACAAACTGAAATAAGATAAAATGCAGCTGCTAGCACATTTATATGTGTATAGCAGCTGTTGCTTTATTATAAATTTTAAAAATAATGTGATATTAATACAAAAATGGTGTACGATTCCCAAAAGTTATGATACAATGAAGCAGAGAATTGTATGGAGGGAATCATTTTGGAATTTCGGCAGCTAGAATATTTTACGACAATCAGTAAATTAGAGAATTTTACTAGAACGGCGGAGGTTCTCCACGTATCACAGCCATCAGTCACCAAGGCTATCAAGGCACTGGAGGCCGAGTTTAAGCTTATGCTTATTGACCGCAGTCAAAAGCATGTGTCCCTGACACCGGAAGGCCGGGCGTTTCTACTGCATGCGGAAAAGATTTTGCGTGATATGGAGGAAACCTATCAGGATATGCAGCGTTTTCAAGTTCATACACAGGGGACGATTCATTTTGGAATTCCCCCGATGGTTGAGGCTTATCTGTTTCCTGATTTTTTTACGAAATTTAGGGCCAGCCATCCACATATTACCTTGGATGTACAGGAATATAGTGATTCTGTTGAAGTGCGCACCAAGGCGGAATCCGGCGACTTGGATTTTGGCATCATATTGGATGAAGAGAGCCACGAGAATGGGCGTATGATGCCTATCATGCTGGACTACATGAGCTTGTGCGTAGATCCATCACATGTGCTGGCAGGAGAAGGCAAAGCGCGGTTCAGGCAGCTGAAAAATGAAAAGTTTATCATGCAGCATCCGCAGACTTTTCAATATCACGGGGTTTATGAACGCTGTGTGGCGCAGGGGTTTACGCCTGATATCCTGCTGTGCACGGCACAACTTAAAACGATAAAACAACTCGTGGCAAACAAGATCGGCATATCCATTTTGCCGGATTTTGTGACGCGGACGGAGACGATTTTCAAACGAATACCGTTAGATCCGCCATTTTCCTTTGGTGTGTATTTATTTTGGGGCTCCCATAAGATTTTATCTGATACAGATCAGAAGTTCCTTGGTTTTATGAAGAAGTATATTGGAACAAGTGAATTCAAAAAGCATTTTAATCAGGAGTGAGGAGGGATGCCATATGAAACTTGGAATCATTGGTACTGGCAGGATTGTGGGTGAAGCTTTGGAAGCGCTGCGTCTTGTGCCGGAAATCTGCTGCACGGCTGTTTTTGGGCGACCACACAGCCGCGATAAGGCTGAGGCTTTGGCAAAGCAGTACGGTATAGCGGCGGTTTATACCGATTATGCCAAGCTGTTGCTGGAGGCAGATGTTGATTTTGTATATATAGGCGTAGTTAATTCGGCGCATTATGGTTATGCCAGACAGGCACTTCTGGCGGGGAAAAATGTTATTTTGGAAAAGCCCTTTACGTCAACAGAGGATGAGGCCCTGGAACTGGCAGAGCTTGCGCGCCAGCAGCACAGATACCTTATGGAGGCAGTTACCTTTTTTTATATGCCCAATTTCAAAGCTGTAAAGGAGGCACTGCCAAAGATTGGGCAGTTGCGGTTTGTACAATGTAACTATTCACAGTATTCCAGCCGCTATGATGATTATAAGAAAGGGACGGCTGCACCGGCTTTTTCTCCGGAGTTTTCAGGCGGGGCACTTTATGATATCAATATTTATAATTTGAATTTTGTTGTAGGCCTTTTTGGCGCACCCAAGGAGGTACATTATATGGCAAACAAAGGATTTAATGATATTGATACTTCGGGGACGATGGTGCTGCGTTATGAGGAGTTTATCGCTGTTTGTACGGGAGCTAAGGACTCGGAAAGTCCGGGAGGTATTGTACTTCAGGGAGATAAAGGGTATATTCGTATCAATGGAGCACCAAATACTATGGAGTCGTTTGAGATTTGTCTGGATGGGCGGAAGGAAGTCGAACGGCTGAATTGCTACGAACATCGTATGGTGCATGAATTCAAAGCTTTTGAGGAATTGTATGAGGCGGATGATTGGCAAGCCAATGAGAAAGGCCTGCAGTGTTCGCTGCATGTCATGAAAGTGGCACAAGCGGCACGCCGCAGTGCGGGTATCGTATTTGCGGCCGATAAACGTTGAGATGTTTGGAAATGCCGGCGGGAACAGTGAAAATCAGGCAGATATATTTTTGAGAGGATTTCCACGATAAGAGTGGGAATCCTTTCTTGCTGGGGGGCTAAAGTGGTCGCACAGCTTTTTTTATGATACAATAGTAGTCATTAGAATAGGATTGTACAGGCTGGTGAAGGGTTTGCAGTTAAAACGTCTGGAGGCATATGGCTTCAAGTCATTTGCGGATAAAATTGAAATAGAATTTGATAAGGGCATTACGGCGATTGTCGGTCCAAATGGAAGCGGTAAGAGCAATATAACGGATGCAATCCGCTGGGTGCTTGGTGAGCAGAATATCCGTAACCTGCGTGGTTTGAAATCAGAGGATATTATTTTTGCCGGCAGTGTTTCACGTCGGGCTCTTGGGTTAGCCGAGGTTTCGCTTATATTTGATAATGATGGCGGGCTTCCGGTTGATTTCAAGGAGGTTGCGGTTACGCGCCGTCTATTCCGTTCCGGAGAAAGTGAGTTTTATATCAATAAAACTCGCTGCCGGCTTAAGGATATTTATGATTTGTTTGCGGATACAGGACTTGGCCATGATGGTATGAGCATCATCAGCCAGAATAAGATGGATGAGATCCTGAATAGTAAGCCGGAGGAACGACGGCTGTTTTTTGAGGAAACGGCAGGGATTACGAAATACCGCAGCCGCAAGCGTGAATCGGTGCGTAAGCTTGAAGATACCGAACATAATCTGCTGCGGGTAACGGATATTATTCATGAGATAGGGAATCAGTTGGATGCCTTAGCGGCAAATGCTGAGAAAACGCGCCGCTATAATGCTTTGCAGGAAGAATACAAGAATTGTAAGCTTACAGGGCTCTACCGCAAATATGAAAAATTTCAGGCTGCTGAAGAAAAAAGCAGGAAACTGCATGAAGAATATCAGGATAAGGAGCTTCAAGCACAAACGGCTGTACAGCTGACAGAGGCCAGGAAAGAGGCTTTGGATAAGGAACAGCTGGAAATTGAGAAAGCCTTGCAGTTGTTAGCGGGAAAGAATAGTGAACTGCGTACGAAGCTGGAGAATATCAGCAGTGAGATCAAGGTAGCCGGAGAACGGAAAAAACAGGATGACACTTTGAAGACACGGCTGGTTGAGCAGAGAGATGGGCTTATAAAGGAAATGGCAGCCGCAGAAGAAGATGTGGATAAGCTGGGACAAGAAGAGGCATCGCGCCGGCAGCAAATGAATCAAGCGGAGGCACTTTTGACAAGAGAAAACAGCAAGGCTGCTGTTTTGGGCAAACAGATTAAGCTGCAAAAGGAAGAATGTCATAAGCTTGAGCAGGATAGGCAGGGCAAACAGCAGGTTCTTATGGAAAAGCAGAATGCGCTTGTTTTGGTTGAACGTGATATCCAGGATAATGTAGAGCATCGCGGAGCTAGGGAGAAAGAAGCGGAGGAAGTGCAGGGGGCATTGGCTTCTTTGCAACAGGAAGAAGTATCTGTGGCAGCTGATATGCAACGCGCAGAGCAGGCAAAGGAGACGTTGGACAAAGAATGCCAGCGGATAAAGCAGGAACTGCGGCAATTAAGTGAAAGAGATAATGCCTTCAGGGAACAGCTGCTGGAGATGCGGCAGCGATCACATGTGATGGAAAACAAGCTGCAATTCCTGCAAAATATGCAGAAGGCATATGAAGGCTTTGGCAGGGCGGCCAAAGCGGTCTTAAAAAGCCGGGAACCTTGGCACAGTGGAATTTGCGGTGCGGCAGCTGAGCTCATTGAGGTGCCACAAAAATATATTATGGCGATCGAGATTGCTTTGGGTGGCAGTGTGCAAAATGTAGTGACAGAGGATACGGAAACTGCGCAGCAGGCAATAGCGTTCTTGAAACGTGAACGTGCTGGAAGGGTCACATTTTTGCCGCTGTCGAGTATTGTTGTGCATAAACCGTCCGCAGGGCAGGAGCTTCGCGAGCCGGGAGTCCTTGGTTATGCAAATGATCTGGTTACATGTGCTGCTAAATACCGGAAAATTGCAGATTTTTTGCTTGGGCGTACATTGGTGGTCGATACGCTTGCACATGCCCTGTCTCTTGCTAAAAAACAGGGGTATCGCATGCGCATTGTAACGCTGGAGGGTGAGCTGCTGAACCCAGGGGGTTCTTTATCTGGTGGGAGCCGGCAGCAAAAGGAATCGGGATTCCTGAGCCGCAGCGGTGAAATCGGGACCCTGGAGGCAGGGCTGGATGCACTTAGACAGAAGGAACCTCTCTTACTGGATAAGCAGAGGGAGGTCGCCAGTCAAAAGGGAATTTGTGAGGACGGACTTCATGAGAAGGAAGATGACTTCCAGCAACTTGGTATTCGGCAGGCTGAGCTGCGTGTAGCACATGCAAAGCTGCTGAAAGATATTTCTTCCCGAAAGGAACAACTACAGGCGATAGAGGCAATGGCATCCTCCCTGCAGCTGTCTTTTGCGGAAGCACAAAAGAAGCGCGTGGAAACCGTGCACGCCTTGCATACCCTGCAAGAAGAATACAAAGGGCTCACGGCAAAAAATGATGCGGCCGGAGAGGCACTTGAGGATATGGAACAGGATGCCGGAGATCTGGCCAAGTATATCAATGATTGTTCCTTAAAAAAAGTAGTGCTCGAACAGGAAGTTTTGCGCTGCCATGAGCGTCGGCTGCTGCGGCAGCGTGAGCTCGTACGCACACAGGAAAGCCTTGATAAGAACGGGCAGGAACACAGAGAACTTGCTAACAGGCTGCAGACAGGATATGACAAGCTGCTGCTTTTGCAGCAGAGAGCAGAAGAATGCCAGACAATTTATGATGAGGGCATAGGACAACATAAGAAGCTATATGAAGATAAAATGGCGAAGCTTGCCGAGAGCCAGGAAAACGATAAAAAGACCAGAGAAGCGGCAGGAAATTTGGGCAGAATGCAGCAGAAACTGCATCAAATAGAGCTGGAGGTATCCGAGGTACAATTCAATCTTGCACAATGCTGCCATACCCTGCAAGAGGAATATGGTTTTTCACCTGAGATGGCTGCTGGACATGTAATGGAACTTGCTGCTGCGGCCTTACAGGAAAAAATGCAAAAGCTGCAGAGTGAGTTGAATGGATTGGGCCAGGTAAATCCAAATGCAGTAACGGAATATGAAGAGGCGCAAAAGCGTCACGATTTCATGCAAAGACAGGCCCAGGATCTTATTACGGCAAAGGAAAACCTTGTGAATATTCTGCATGAAATGGATGTGACGATGACCAAACAATTTAAGTCTGCTTTAACAGAAATTGATGGGTACTTCCGGGGTATTTTTGTGAAGCTTTTTGGCGGCGGCAATGCGGAGCTGGTACTCACGGATGAAAAGAATGTGCTGGAAGCAGGAGTGGAAATCCTGGTGCAGCTGCCGGACAAGAAAAGGCAGAACCTCACGGCGCTTTCTGGCGGGGAACGTGCACTTACGGTCATTGCACTCTTGTTTTCTTTTTTGAAATATAAACCGTCGCCGTTTTCGGTTCTTGATGAGATTGATGCTCCTCTGGATGAAGCAAATATTTCGCGTTTTTGTACACTGCTCAGGGATTTTGCAAAAAATACGCAGTTCATTATTGTCACTCATCGCAAAGGGACGATGGAGGCTGTCGACGTTATGTATGGTGTGACGATTCAGGATGCAGGTGTATCGCAGATGGTTTCTGTGCGTCTGGACGAGATCTAATAAATGGGGGATAAGAATGGGCTTTTTTGATAAATTAAAAAAAGGATTGACCAGGACCAGAGAGTCTTTTACGGGCAAAATCGAGCAACTGGTCATGGGATATGCAGACATCGATGCGGATCTTCTTGATGAACTTGAAGAGACACTTATCATGGCAGATGTAGGAGTAAAAACTACTGAGCGCCTTATGGATGCTGTACGCAGAGGTGTTAAGAAGAAGGAAATCAATACGCCGGAGGATTTAAAACCATTCCTGGAGGCACGTATCACAGAAATTCTTGCGACAGGTTCGGATGAACTGCACACAGCCAGTGAAGGACCAACTGTCATGCTGGTTATTGGCGTCAACGGTGCGGGCAAGACAACGACTATTGGAAAACTCAGTGCTTATTACAAGGAACAGGGTAAGAGTGTTATGCTGGCAGCTGCCGATACTTTCCGTGCGGCGGCAATCGACCAGCTGGAGATATGGAGCCAGCGTACCGGTGCGGTGCTTATCAAGCACGAAGAGGGCTCAGATCCGGCGGCAGTGGCTTATGATGCTGTAAAGGCTGCTAAAGCACGTGGGATTGACATGCTTATCATTGATACAGCAGGCCGCCTGCAGACGAAATCAAATCTTATGGAGGAGCTAAGCAAAATCAACCGGGTCATACAGCGGGAAATAGCCGAAGCACCGCATGAAACATTGCTTGTACTGGATGCTACGACAGGACAGAATGCGATTCGCCAAGTGGAGCTTTTCACCAAAGCAGCCCCAATTACCGGGGTGGTGCTGACGAAACTGGATGGCACAGCTAAAGGCGGTGTGGTTGTGGGAATTAAGTCGGAGCTATCTATGCCTGTGAAATGGATCGGAATAGGCGAAGCCGTTGAAGACTTGCGTCCGTTCGATGCGGCAGATTTTGCAAAAGCACTTTTTGACAAGTAAAAATGCTTGACAGCAGGGGTAGGCTTTTGTATAATAACAACGTCAAGTAGTTTTGCTTGACAATAATAAATGACAGGTGACGGCATGCTGGAGGAATTTTTGCATATATCGGAGCTGTTTGACCTTTATGGGGTACTGCTTACCCAAAAGCAGCAGCGCTGTCTCGAAATGCATTTGTTTGAGGATTTTTCTCTGTCGGAAATAGGGGAGTCCATGGGGATTTCCCGGCAGGCAGTTTATGATATGATCCATCGCTCTGAGCAGATGATGGAGGGATATGAGGCAAAGCTTGGGTTTTTAGTATATAGCCGGAGAGTACAGGCTGAGCTTAGGAAAGTTTATGAGATGGCTGCTTCTTTGCAAAATGAGGATGCTGCGGTGCTGGCTATATTAGAGCGGCTTTCTCTTCTAATGGGTAAAAGCCGGGAGGAATAAATTTGATTTTTGAAGGTTTAGCGGATCGTCTGCAGGAAACGTTTAAGAAACTTCGCGGGCATGGCAAGCTCTCGGAGGAAGATGTAAATGAAGCTATGCGTGAGGTGCGTATGGCGCTCCTCGAGGCAGATGTAAATTTCAAGGTTGTCAAGGGCTTCATCAAGAAAGTCCAGGAGCGTGCTATCGGGCAGAACATACTCGATACGCTGACTCCGGCGCAGGTTGTTATCAAGATTGTAAATGAAGAGCTTACAGAGCTTATGGGAGGTACGCAGAGTCGTATCAATATGTCTCCAACACCGCCGACCGTCATTATGATGGTTGGACTGCAGGGCGCTGGCAAGACAACCTCTGCGGGCAAGTTGGGGTTTTCTCTAAAAAAACAGGGTAAACACCCGCTTCTGGTGGCGGCGGATATCTATCGCCCGGCTGCGGTAAAGCAGCTGCAGGTTCTGGGTGAACAGCTTGAGATACCGGTATTTGCTATGGAAGCAGGAACCGATGCTGTGACGATAGCGAAAAGCTCGATTGATTTTGCCCGTTCCCATGTAAACGATGTAGTCATTATTGATACAGCAGGACGTTTGCATATTAATGAAGAGCTTATGCAAGAGCTGAAGTCCATTAAAAAAGAAGTCAGACCGCATGAAATTCTTCTTGTCGTTGATGCGATGACCGGACAGGACGCGGTGAATGTTGCGGAAAGCTTCAATGGAGATCTGGGGCTTGACGGTGTAGTGCTTACGAAGCTGGATGGTGATGCCCGCGGTGGCGCGGCCTTATCTGTAAAGGCAGTAACTGGCTGCTCTATTAAGTTTGTGGGCATGGGCGAAAAACTTGAGGCATTGGAGCCTTTTTATCCGGAACGCATGGCTTCGCGTATCCTTGGTATGGGAGATGTTCTTTCTCTTATCGAAAAGGCGCAGACCGCCTTTGATGTTGAAGAAGCCAAAAAAATGGAGAAAAAGCTGCGCAGGGACGAATTTACGCTGGATGATTTCCTGTCGCAGATGCAGCAGGTTCGTAAGCTTGGTTCCTTTGAGCAGATTATGGGTATGATTCCCGGCATGGGTGGCCTGAAAAAACAGCTTGCCGGAGCGGATATTGACCTTAATGGCAAAGAAATGAAGCATATAGAGGCTATTATATATGCAATGACACCGAAAGAACGTGCCGATGTGGGCATTATTAATGGCAGCCGCCGCAAGCGCATAGCAATGGGCAGCGGTACACATGTGCAGGATGTTAATAAGCTTATCAAGCAGTTTGCTGAAATGAAAAAGATGATGAAAAAAATGAAAAAAATGCAGAAGGGCCATATGGGGCTGGGCGGTTTTAAATTGCCGTTCATGCATTGAGAAATTATGATTATTTTAAGGAGGTGAATATTCAATGGCAGTTAAGATTCGTTTGAATCGTATGGGTGCTAAAAAGAACCCGTTCTATCGTATTGTTGTAGCTGATTCCCGTGCTCCGCGTGATGGTCGTTTTATCGAAATTCTTGGTAACTATGATTCCACGCAGGAACCGGCCATCATCAACGTTGACGAGGAAAAGGTCCTGAATTGGATGAACAAAGGTGCTCAACCGACAGATACTGTTAAGTCTTTGCTGAAAAAGCAGGGTATCATGGCTAAGTTTGATGAAGCAAAACGCGCAAAGAACTAAGAAAGAGGCATCAGCATGAAAGAGATTGTTGAAGTTATCGCCAAATCATTAGTGGATCACCCGGAGCAGGTCGTCGTTGAAGAAAAGCAAGAAGACTGCGCAATCGTGTATGAACTCCATGTTGCTTCGGATGATATGGGTAAAGTCATAGGCAAACAAGGGCGTATAGCGAAAGCAATGCGTACTGTTGTCAAGGCTGCAGCTACCCGCGAAAACAAAAAAGTCACTGTTGAGATTATTTGAAAGCCGCGGCAATATTCCTTTTGCAAGGGATTTTTGCCGCTGTTTTTATATGGTTGTATTTTATGATGAGAGAAGAGGAAAAGTAATGGATAGTATTTCAGTTAAAGTGCCAGCAACGGTCAAGGCGAAGCTGACGGAGAAATTGAAAAAAAGTATTATTGAGGGACTGCAGGGCAATCTTCAGCAGGTTGGTCTGGAGCTGCAGCAGATGGATATTCAGGAAAAACGTGTTGTGGCAGAACAGGGACAGGGCGATTTGCAGCGTATAGAGGCTATTCACCAGCAGTTTGGTGTAGAGCGCCAGAAACGTCTGGATTTCAAGGCACAGGCGGAAGACAAGCTCAAAGAAACAGAAAAACTGGCAATTGGTGCGGAAATTGTCCAGGGAACATTGGATCGTGTGGTAGAAATCACGATTGGCGATAATATGCGTGAAATAATGAATGTGGAAGTGCTCGTTGAAGATGACAAAATCATCGCCATCCGTGGCTGAAAAACGCGTTGTAATAGGAAGAGCTGGAGCTCCGCATGGCACAGAAGGTGAACTGCGCATCCTTCCTCTGACCGATTTTCCGGACAGATTCCAAGATATGAAGGAAGTTTACGTGGGAGAAGAAATCCTTCATATTGAAACCGTGACTATCAGGAATGAAAAACCGCTTATATTGCTGCGATTTCATGAATATCCGACGCGTGAGCAGGCAGCTAAGCTGACCGGAAAGTTCCTGTCGGTAGAACGTGCGGATGCTGTGCCACTCGAAGAAGGACAGTATTATACATTTGACATTGTAGGCCTTGAGGTTTTTGATGTGTCGGAAACTTCTCTTGGATATGTCACTGAGGTTCTGCAGACGGGCAGTAATGATGTGTATGTTGTTGCAAAAAGAGGTGAGGCGGGACAGATTCTGGTTCCGGCACTGAAAAAGGTCGTAAAGGAAATAAATCTGCCCAAAGGACGCATGACGGTTGAGCTGCCGGAGGAAATGTAACTATGCGTATAGACATTATCTCGCTGTTTCCAGAGATGTTTGGTGGGCCGTTTGGTGGCAGTATTATCAAACGGGCAGTCGATAAGGGAATTTTGGATATCCGTATTACAAATCCACGCGATTTTGCTTATGACAAGCATAAACAAGTTGACGATTCACCGTTTGGCGGCGGCAGCGGCATGGTTCTGAAGCCAGAACCCATGTTTCGCGCCGTACAGGCTGTCAGAGAGAACACTGCCTATGCAAAACGGCGCATTTTGTTGATGTGTCCGAGCGGCAAAACCTTTTCGCAGGATAAAGCAAAACAGCTGGCCGGATATGAGCAGCTTATACTCATCTGCGGCCATTATGAGGGTTTTGATGCACGTATTACGCAGTATCTTGCAGATGAGGCACTCTCGGTCGGAGATTATGTCCTTACAGGGGGAGAACTTCCGGCTATGATTGTTACAGATGCCGTTTCCCGCATGCTGCCAGGTGTATTGGGCTCAGAGGAATCTGCATCGACAGATTCTTTTTATGAAGGTATTCTGGAATTTCCACAGTATACGCGACCTCGTGAATATGAAGGTATGCCAGTACCGGAGGTTTTGCTTTCGGGTGATCATGCCAGGATACGTCAATGGCGCAGACGCGAGGCACTGCGCCTTACGTTATCCAATCGCCCGGATCTTTTGCGTAAGATTGAATTATCAGAGGCAGACAGGGCGTTTTTGGCTGAATTACAAAAAAATTAAGATTGAAGAATTTTTTTAATTTGCAGTTTTTTTGACGCATTATAGCGTATGGGATATAATAAAGTAAATACCATTCGCTGTGAGGTGGTTTGTTTGTGTAGGAAGAAAATATATTTTTCCTTAGTTATGATGTTACTTGTATTCATGCTGCATGTTCCAGCATTGGCCAGCGGATTTCTGGTCAGAGAAGGAATGCAGGGAGAGAATGTCAGAGCGGTGCAAGCATTGCTCATCGAACAGGGCTTTTTAGAAGGAGCGGCGGATGGTGTCTGTGGCCGGATAACAGTTGCTGCCATCCGGCATTTTCAGAAGGATAAAGGATTGCAGATCGATGGTATCTGTGGTCCGCAAACATATGCCAGACTGCGGCAGGGATCTGCGATAAAAAGCAGAGGCCAGGCGGACGGACAGCCAGCCCGGGACTATAGGAATGGACGGGTAGTTTATGTCTCGGCAACGGGGTATAGTGCATATGATCCGGGCAATGTGCCGACTACCGCAAGCGGTACGCTTGTGCACCACGGAATTATTGCGGTCGATCCTTATTTTCTGCCGTTGGGAACCCGCGTATTTATTCCTGGCTATGGAGAGGCTGTAGCAGAGGATATTGGCTGGGGGATTCGCGGCAACCTCATAGATATAGCCTTTGATACGCATGAGGAGGCCTTGGAATTTGGTCGCCAGGATTTAGAGATTTATGTATTGGAATGACCTTGACAAAAGGTATTTGCTTCACATATAATTATAGTATCAGAGGAAATCCTAAAAGGGAGTAATCTTTCGGCTGTTGTCAACATACATGCTCATAAGGCTGGCAGCAGCGTTGAATTAGAACATTCAATAGATGAGACTTTTAGTGCAGTGGAGAACACTGCGCTAAAAGTCTTTTTTTTTATAAGTAAAAGGGGGAAAATTCATGGATATTCTATCATGGCAATTTTTAATGGCATTAGGTTCAATTATTGTTCTGGACCTGGTATTGGCAGGAGATAATGCGGTGGTGATCGCATTGGCATCCTATGATTTACCAAAAAATATTCGCAAGAAGGTTATTTATATTGGCACAGCCGGTGCGGTCGTTATCCGCATGTTGATGACACTTATTGCTGTACAGCTTTTGACTGTACCATATTTACAGGCTCTTGGCGGGCTTATTTTACTGCCGGTTGCCCTGCAGCTTTTACAACGAAAGGATGAAAATTTAAAGGTAGAGGCGGCAGAAAATTTTTGGGGAGCAGTGAAGACTATTATCGTTGCTGATGTTGCTATGGGCATTGATAATGTTTTGGCGATAGCCGGAGCGGCACATGGAAATTTCCTGTTGGTATTTATGGGGCTTATGGTTAGCATTCCCATTGTGGTTGGTGGGAGCCGCTTTATAGGAAGCTGCATGGAAAGGTATCCTGGGCTTATTTACCTTGGGGCAGCCATTCTTGCCTGGACATCGGGTTCCATGCTGGTCCATGATCCCATAGCCGGGGCTCAGATTACGGCGGTGGCCGGCAGTGCAGCAGACTATGTGCTACCAGCATGCTTTGTCATAGTCGTGTGTGTGACGGGATATTGGCGCAGAAGGATACGTGCCCTTTCGGTGTATGATTCTAAATGAGAAAACAAAAAGAAAGCACACCTATTGGTGTGCTTTCTGACTTTCAAGTTGGTGGCGGCACAGAGATTTGAACTCCGGACACTGCGGGTATGAACCGCATGCTCTAGCCAACTGAGCTATGCCGCCAAAATGGTGGGCAGGGATGGATTCGAACCATCGTAATCCGAAGATGACAGATTTACAGTCTGTTCCCTTTAACCACTCGGGCACCTACCCATTCCGATGTGCTTGTGTTGAAAACAATATTTATTATACAGATGGAAAGTAAGATTGTCAATATCTTAAATATATTTTTGTGTATATTCTGGTATACCGTATATAACTTTAAATTGACAATAGTGCGGAAAAAACATATAATGTTTAGGAACTCATTAGGCTGACCTTAGAGTGTCAAGAAGATATAGCTTGACACTCATTTATGTTTGTCCTTTTGTAAATAATGATATGGGATACCTTCACATGAATTTTTATGATAAAGGAGCGCATGGCAAATGGCTGATAAGCGTGTAATGCTGACCGAAGAGGGACTGAAGAAACTCGAGGATAAACTGGAGTACTTGAAAAGTGTACGCAGGATAGAGGTCGCTGAGCGTATTAAACAAGCGATTGATTTCGGTGATATTAGCGAGAACTCGGAATATGAGGATGCGAAGAATGAGCAGGCTTTTATAGAAGGGGAAGTCCTGAATCTTGAGAAGATGCTCAGGAACAGTGATATTATCCGGGAGGACCAAACCTCTAATAAAGGAACAGTGCGTATGGGGAATACAGTGGTGATCCGTGATTTGGAATTCAATGAGGATATGGAATATACGTTAGTAGGTTCTGCCGAGGCAGACCCGGCAGAAAATAGAATTTCCAATGAGTCTCCGGTCGGAGAGGCTATTATTGGGCAGGAAGTGGGCACAACGGTAGAAGTGCGTGTTCCCGCAGGAGTACTTAAGTATCAGGTTGTAGAAATCAAGGATTAAGAGACACATAGATAGGAGTTATGAAAGTGGCAGAAAAGAATGAGGAACAGCTTCAGACGCAGCAGGATATGAATGAGATGATGCAGGTGCGTCGTGAAAAGATGAAAACCTTTGCGGACAAGGGAATTGCTCCCTTTGGGCATCGTTTTGAGGTAACGCATCATGCGCAAGATGTGGTAGAGCATTTTGCGGAGCTTGAGGGTGAGGATAGTGACCGTAAGGTACGTCTGGCAGGCAGGCTTATGGCTATTCGCGGGCATGGCAAGGCAAGCTTCAGTGTCCTTATGGATATTACGGGCAGAATGCAGGTTTATTTTAAGTTGGATAATCTTGGTGAAGAGAAATACGCGAATTTTAAATTGCTGGATATAGGCGATGTTATCGGTGTTTCTGGTACGGTTTTTAAAACGCATCGCGGAGAGATTACCGTAAAAGTAGAGGATTTTGAGCTTTTGGCAAAGTCGCTGCGCCCATTGCCGGAGAAGTTTCATGGGCTCAAGGATGTTGAGGTGCGTTATCGTCAGCGTTATCTTGACCTCATAATGAATCCTGAGGTAAAGGATACTTTTATCGCGCGCACCAAGATTATTAAATCTATGCGCAGATATCTCGATGAGCGGGGCTTCCTTGAAGTCGAGACACCGGTTATGTCTACTATTGCTGGCGGTGCGGCTGCGCGTCCTTTTGTTACCTACCATAATGCTCTTGATATGCAGTTGTATTTGCGTATTGCGACAGAACTTAATCTCAAGCGTCTTATTGTAGGCGGGCTTGAGCGCGTTTATGAGCTGGGACGCATATTCCGTAATGAGGGGATAGATGTGCGGCATAATCCGGAGTTTACTTCTGTAGAGATTTATCAGGCATATGCAGATTATAATGATCTCATGGATGTAACGGAAGGTATTGTTATTGAAGCGGCCAGAGATGTCCTTGGTACTACGATTATTAACTATGAGGGTACGGAGATAGATCTTTCCAAGGTTCGTCGTATCAGCATGAACGATATTGTACGTGAAGCTACAGGTAAGGATTTCCTGTCCGCGCAAACTGTAGAAGACGCCAGAGCTATGGCGGATGAAATTGGTGTGCCATATGAGCAGAAACATGGGATTGGTGGTATCCTCAATGCGGCTTTTGAAGAGAAAATAGAGGATACCCTCATTGCGCCTACCTTTGTTACTGGTCATCCAACGGAGATTTCGCCGCTCGCAAAGCGCAATCCGGAAAACCCGATGATTACGGACCGGTTTGAGCTCTTTATTTATGGGCGTGAGCTTGCTAATGGTTTCACAGAGCTGAATGATCCAATTGATCAGGAGGGACGTTTCCTTGAGCAGGTAAAACAGCGTGAGGCTGGTGATGAAGAAGCGCATATGATGGATCAGGACTATATCACGGCGCTGGAATATGGACTGCCTCCTACAGGAGGACTTGGTATTGGTGTAGATCGTTTGGTGATGCTGCTTACAAACAGCTCGTCAATACGTGATGTATTGCTTTTTCCACATATGCGGAATAAAGCAGAATAAATTCAATAGGATAAAAGGCGCATGAGCTGCGAGGGCTCATGCGCCTTTTGTTATAGTGCGAAAAAAATTATTGTTGGCTGTTTTTCAGGTGCAGAAAATATTGAAAAGCGGAAGGTATGCTGTACCTGGAACTTAATTCTGACGGTGTAAGCCATAGCAATCGCTTTTCTGCCGAGCTTGGGCTATAAGGAACGATAGTTTCCTTGACCATATTGACATTGGACAAAATGACATGCCAGCCTACCATGTGCCATTCCAGATGTGAGAATATATGTTTGGCGGATGCCATGGGTTCAAAAGATGAAGCTGTAAGTTCCCGCGCCCTGAGCCAATCAGATAGTTCACTTTTAGAAAGATGCCCTGTGAGATTCGGGAGTTCCCAAAGACCAGACAAAAGACCTTTGGGCGGACGCTGGCGGATAGCAAATTTTCCGTTTGCTTCGAGAAGAAGAATGGTATGCTTTTCAATCCGTCTTTTTTTGGCAGGAGATTTACAGGGTAAGGCTGCGGTTGTTCCCTGGTCGAAAGCGAGGCATAGGCGTATAAGAGGGCATTGAGGGCAATGCGCAGCCTTTTTTGGCAGACAAGTCATCGCCCCGAGTTCCATGAGGGCCTGGTTGAAGGTACCGGCATCCAGGTCTGCGGGCATGACGTCCAGCAAGGCCTGTTCTACGGCTCGTTTCGTACTTTCCTTCAAAATATCGTCATTGCAGGCAGTGATACGCATAATGACACGCAGCACATTACCGTCAACTGCTGGGTGTCTTTGTGCATAAGCGATAGAGCTCACAGCACCGGCTGTATAGCGTCCGATGCCTGGAAGCTTGAGCAGTTCGTTAAAATCATAAGGAATTACTCCCTGATAATCTTTTTGAATTTGCTGTGCGGCCTTTTGCAGGTTTCGTGCGCGGCTATAGTAGCCCAAACCCTCCCAGAGTTTCATAAGCATAGTTTCATCGGCTTCGGCAAGTGACTTTACATCCGGTAAAGCTGCGATAAAGCGTTCAAAATATGGCAGAACTGCGGCAACACGGGTTTGTTGGAGCATGATTTCCGAAACCCAGACACGGTAAGGTGTGGCTTCTTCACGCCAGGGCAGTATGCGGGCCTGATTTTTATACCATAGCAAAAGTGGTGAGATAATTTGCTTTAGTATAGCAGTGTGTGTGCCGGACAAATTTTTGGTCATGGTTTCGTTCTCCTATCATTCGGGTAAAAGATATATGTAAAAAATATGGATACAATCGTATTTCCTTACTTTATCATACCACAAAGATGCAGCATGGGGTAAAAATCAAATTGTTCTCTATGAGAAGAAGAAATTATATTTAAATGTCGTAATGTAGAATAAAAAGTTACAAAAATGTGTTGACAAAACAATTAAATACTGTAATAATGTATACATGTTTACAACTTAACGGTTGATAAGCTACACATTACATGTCAGATTAAATGATAGCAGCAATGATAGGGAGCAGAGCAGGAAACCCTTCCACAGAGAGCCGGTGGCTGATGAAAACCGGCAGGGGAAAGCGCTCAACATCGCCCAGGAGCTTTTGCGTCGAATGTTAGTCAGGAGGCGCAGACGTGTTTCAGCGTTAATGAAGGCCGGATAACGGCTGTGAGTATAATGCAGGGTGGTACCGCGGAATTTCCGCCCCTGTTGCCAGAAGAAAAGGCAACAGGGGCGGTTTTATTTATTGTTGGAGGGATCATTGATTATGAAGCATGTACTGTCGGTTTTCGTTCAGAACCAGCCTGGTGTGCTGGTTCGGGTTGCAAGCATGTTTTCCCGGCGTGAGTTCAATATCGACAGTCTTTCTGTCGGTGTGACCCAGTCACCGGAGTTTTCGAGGATTACGGTTGTGGTGCACGGAGATGAATATCTCGTCGACCAGATGATGAAGCAGCTTGAAAAACTGCCGGATGTTACGGCAGTGCAGCGGCTGGATGCCGCGTCTGCTGTTTATCGTGGGATGACCATGATAAAAGTAAAGGCTGATGATACAAATCGTCTGGATGTACTTAAGATGGCAGAGCTGTTTCGTGCACATGTCATCGATGTACAGCCCACGACTCTGATTTTTGAGATTACCGGTGATGATGATAAGGTCACGGCTTTTACGAGGCTCTTATCGCCTTATGGTATTTTGGAGATCATAAGGACAGGTCTTATTGGGCTGGAACGCGGCGAACATACTATTTATGAACATTGTGAGGAGAGAGAGTACTATGGCAAAAACTTATTATGACCAGGATGCAAATTGGGACTTCATGAAAGGTAAGACTGTAGCCATTATTGGTTACGGCAGCCAGGGACATGCGCATGCCCTGAACCTCAAGGAAAGTGGAGCGAATGTAATCGTTGGCCTTTATGAAGGCAGTAAATCGAAGGCGGTAGCAGAGGCAGCGGGCCTCAGGGTAGCTGCAGTAGCCGATGCGGTCAAGCAGGCTGATATCACTATGGTGCTGATCCCGGATGAGAAGCAGGCTGATGTTTATAAGGCGGAAATCGGCCCGAACCTTAAATCCGGCAGTGCGCTTGCTTTTGCACATGGTTTCAATATCCATTTTAAACAAATTGTTCCCCCGGCAGATGTTGATGTATTCATGGTTGCGCCTAAAGGACCGGGACATCTCGTTCGCCGCGTATTTACCCAAGGCGGCGGTGTTCCGGACGTATTTGCTGTCGAGCAGGATGCTACAGGCCATGCATTCGATATTGCGCTGGCTTATGCGCGCGGCATCGGCGGTACTAAAGCAGGTGTTATTCAGACAACCTTCCAGGAGGAAACGGAAACTGATCTCTTTGGTGAGCAGGTAGTCCTTTGCGGCGGGGTTACGCATCTTATCCAGAATGGTTTCGAAACACTTTGTGAAGCTGGATATCAGCCGGAAATCGCTTATTTTGAGTGTTTTCACGAAATGAAGCTTATTGTTGATCTTATGTATGAAGGCGGCATGGCAAAGATGCGTCAGTCAATCAGTGATACGGCTGAATATGGCGATTATAAAATAGGCCCGCGTATCGTTACTCCGGCAGTCAAGGCAGAGATGAAGAAAGCCCTGGAGGAAATTCAGGATGGAACCTTTGCAAAGAACTGGCTCGTGGAGAACCGTGCAGCCGGGCGCGCAGAGTTCCTGGCTCTCCGCAAGAAGCATGCGGAACATCCGATTGAACAGGTTGGTGCAAAGCTTCGCAATATGATGTCCTGGCTCAAGGATAAAAAGGACTTATCCCAGGACTAAAATGATAGCGAATAAGCAGGAAAAGTAAACATTGCACTTGAATCGGCTTGCGCTTCCTATCCATATGAAGTGTGAGCCGGTTTTTATAAGAGACAGGATACAAATAAAATTTCAGGGAGGTTTTGTTATGGGCATGAATATGACAGAGAAAATACTGGCGAAGCATGCGGGTCTCGAATCCGTCAGGCCGGGGCAGCTCATTACCTGCAAACTTGATATGGTGCTGGCAAATGATGTTACGGCGCCGCCGTCGATTAAAGAGTTCGAAAAAATTGGCCGTCCGGTTTTTGACCGTACCAAGATAGCACTGGTACCAGATCATTTTACACCGAATAAGGATATAAAAACAGCCGAACTTACGAAAACTGTTCGTGATTTTGCCAGGAAATATGATATTGTGCATTATTTTGAAATTGGCCGTGTCGGCATAGAACATGTCATACTTCTAGAGAAGGGCATCGTAGCTCCGGGCATGCTCACCATAGGTGCTGATTCACATACCTGCACTTATGGCGCAGTAAATGGTTTTTCGACAGGAGTCGGCACGACGGATCTCGCTGTAGCACTTGCTACAGGGGAAGCCTGGTTCAAGGTGCCGGAAACAATCAAGGTGCAGCTGACGGGAAAGAAGCCTGGAAATATCAACGGGAAGGATGTAATTCTTACCCTAATAGGCATGATCGGGGTGGATGGGGCTTTGTACAAGGCTCTGGAATTTGCCGGTGAAGGTGTGGCAGAGCTTTCTATGACAGACCGCTTTACAATTTCTAATATGGCTATTGAGGCCGGCGGCAAGAATGGCATTTTCCCATTTGACGAAAAGACAAAGGCATATGTTGAAGGCCGTGTTACTAAGGCTTATGAAGCTGTCGAACCCGATGTGGATGCTGCATATTGCCGCACGGTAGAGATTAATCTTTCAGAACTCAGGCCGGTGGTGGCGTTCCCACATTTGCCGGGCAACACCAAGCGTGTAGAGGACATTGGTGAAATCAGGATTGATCAGGTAGTCATCGGCTCCTGCACAAATGGGCGCATCGAGGACCTTGAAATCGCCGCGTCCATTATCAAGGGACATAAGATACACCCGCAGGTCCGTTGTATAGTAATACCAGGCAGCCAGCAGGTTTATCTTGAGGCAATGAAAGAGGGACTGTTGGAAATATTCATAACGGCTGGTGCGGCCGTGAGCACGCCTACCTGCGGGCCGTGTCTTGGAGGATACATGGGAATTCTCGGGGCAGGGGAACGCTGCGTGTCGACTACAAACCGCAATTTCCGCGGACGCATGGGACATGTTGACAGCGAAGTTTATCTTGCAGGGCCGCATGTGGCAGCGGCAAGTGCCGTGCTGGGAAAAATAGCAACGCCTGAGGAGGTTGGATGAGGATGAAATTAGAAGGTAAGGTTTGGCGCTATGGCGACAATATTGATACAGATGTTATTATTCCTGCACGTTATTTGAATTCTTTTGATCCAGCAGAGCTTGCCACCCACTGTATGGAGGATATTGATACAAGTTTCGCTAAAAACGTTAAGGCGGGCGATATCATGGTAGGCGGGCGGAACTTTGGTTGTGGTTCTTCACGTGAGCATGCACCTGTCGCTATCAAGGCTGCCGGGATTCCCGTAATTATTGCGGCTAATTTTGCACGTATTTTTTATCGCAATGGCATCAATATAGGACTGCCACTGCTGGAAATCGGCAGTGATGTTGAAAAAATCAAGGCTGACGATACCCTGCGTGTCGATGCGTCAACCGGTACAATCGAGAACTTGTCAACGGGTGACGTATTCCGTGCGCATCCGCTGCCAGGCTTTGTGCAGGATATTGCCAGGGCAGGCGGGCTTATCAATTATATCAAGGAGAAAAAATGATATTATGGCAAAAAAAATTGTAGTGATACCAGGTGATGGTATAGGCGAGGAAATTACAGCCTCGGCAGTCCGTGTACTCCAAAGGATAGATGAAAAGTTTCGTATTGGCATGGTTTTTGAAAAACATGATGCAGGTGGTACGGCCTATGATCTTTATGGTACGCCGCTGCCGCAGGAAACCATAGATGCGGCAAGGGTTTCTGACGGGGTGCTGTTCGGTGCGGTAGGCGGAGATAAATGGGATGCGGTTGCGCCAGCCCTGCGACCGGAAAGAGCTATTTTAGGCTTGCGTAAAAATCTTGGCCTTTATGCGAACCTGCGTCCGGTCAAGGTTGCAGATGCGCTCACGGAATATTCGCCGCTGAAGCCGGAGCTGGTAAGGGGTGTTGATCTTGTTATTGTGCGCGAGCTTATTGGTGGGATATATTTCGGGGAGAAATGCGAATCTGAGATGCAGGATGGCCATGAACGCGCCTGGGATCTTGAAAACTACTCCGTACCAGAGGTTGAACGTATTTCAAAGTTGGCTTTTGAGACGGCCAGACTGCGCCGCGGCAGGGTGACTTCGGTTGATAAGGCGAATGTACTGGCGACCTCGCGGCTTTGGCGTCGTACGGTAACAAAGGTTGCCGCGGGATATAACGATGTGGAGCTTAATCATCTTTATGTCGATAATTGTGCCATGCAGCTGGCGGTTCGGCCAACACAGTTTGATGTAATTGTCACAGGCAATCTTTTTGGCGATATCCTAAGCGATGAGGCGGCGGTGATTGGCGGTTCTATTGGCATGATGCCGTCTGCGAGCATTGGTGCCAATACGAGTCTCTATGAGCCAATCCATGGCTCAGCACCGGATATTGCCGGAAAAGGGATTGCTAATCCGATAGGGACGATACTTTCGGCAGCGATGCTTCTGCGCTATTCCTTGCATGAAGACGAAGCGGCCAAGGCTGTAGAGGATGCCTGTGATAAGGCTCTGACAGACGGCTATCGGACTGCAGATCTTTGGAAGGACGGGTTTACGAAAGCAAATACAACGGAAATGACCGAAATAATCATAAAACGAATTTGATAGGAGGGGGCCATTGGGATGAAGGGAGCAGAAGCAGTCGTCGAGTGCCTGCTGGAGCAGGGCGTCGATACAATATTTGGTTATCCGGGCGGTATGATCCTGCCGCTTTATGATGCACTTTATGGTGAAAAACGTATCCGTCACATACTTACGACACATGAGCAGAACGCAGCGCATGCCGCAGATGGATATGCACGTGCCACTGGCAAGGTTGGCGTCTGCATAGCAACCTCCGGTCCTGGGGCGACAAATCTTGTTACCGGTATAGCTACAGCGTTTATGGATTCAATTCCGCTGGTAGCTATTACCGGACAGGTGGATACGGCTCTTTTGGGGCGTGATGCGTTCCAAGAAATGGATATTCTCGATGTCACGATGCCGGTCACCAAACATAATTTTAAGGTAAAGGAGCCAAAAAAACTTATACCCGCTATACGGGAGGCTTTTCATATTGCACGAACCGGGAGGCCAGGGCCAGTGCTTGTCGATGTACCACGCGATGTTTTTCTGGCAGAAATTGGTTTTCAACCTGTAGGGCCTGCTGAAAACCAAAAGAAGCATGGCGGCCCGGATGCGGATTTTCTTATCTGTGCCGCCGAAGCAGCCGAGGTTATACGGCTGGCAAAAAAACCGGTTATCATTGCGGGTGGCGGGGTGGTTTCGGCTGGGGCAGGCATTGAGCTGAGGGCCTTTGCTGAGAAATTTAATCTGCCCGTGGCGAATACCCTCATGGGTATAGGTGCGTTTCCGCGTTCGCATCCGCAGGCCCTGGGCTTTGCCGGGATGCATGGCAAGAAGGCTGCAAATAACGCTATAGCAGCTGCGGATCTTGTGATAGCTGTCGGCAGCCGCTTTGGTGATCGTCAGACGGGAAATCTTGACAAATATACGACGGATACGAAATTCATACATATAGATATAGATCCGGCAGAAATCGACAAGAATATTTCGAGCAGTATAGGTTTGGCTGGTGATATGAAGGTGATTCTTTCCCTGCTTATGAAGCGGGAACCACAAAATGCTCTTGGAGGCTGGTGGAAACTTATCCGGTCATGGCAGGAACAGTATGCCTATGATTATCATGTGACTTGTCTTACTGTACCCTGGGCTATGCACCATATAGCTACAGCTACGGCCGGAAAGCCGTTTGCTTTTGCTACGGATGTTGGCCAGCATCAGATGTGGGCGGCGCTCCATCTGCGTGTAGAAAATCCCAGAACCTGGATTACCTCAGGCGGGCTTGGTACTATGGGCTTCGGCTTGCCGGCAGCTATGGGGGCGCAGGTTGCTTTTGGCAGCAGCCGACGGGTGATACATATAGCGGGAGATGGCGGCATCAAGATGACGGGCAATGAATATTATACGATTGCACGTCTGAAACTGCCGGTTATTTCAATCATCGTAAACAACACGAGTCTTGGGATGATACGGCAGCTTCAGAAAGTCATGTATAAGGAACGATACATGGCTTGTGAGTTTGATTATTCTATGGATTTTGTCGCTTATGCGAAAAGCTTTGGTATAGAGGCCACCGCAGTTTCTACACAGGAGGGATTTGCCGAGGCTTTTGCCGAGGCGGCGGCGGCCAAAGGCCCGCGCGTAATCGTAATGAATATCCATAGGAGTTTCGTGGAACCTATGATCAAGGGTGGAGCAAAAATCAATGAATTTGTGGAATTTAAATAAAATATTTGCTGGAAAAATTATTTTATCGCCAATTACGGATTCGTGATTGGCGATATTTTATATCCACCTGGTGATTTTACAGGCGGCGTATAGATTTTGTTGCTTTTCATTTGCAGGAATTTTCTCGTTTTATCGCGTATATATAATGAATAATACTTTATTGGGGGTGATGTTTTGCTAAAAAAAGGAATCATACTTGCAGGCGGCTCGGGTACGCGGTTGTACCCTTTGACAAAGGTCGTGAGCAAGCAGCTGATGCCGGTTTATGATAAGCCTATGGTATATTATCCGCTGAGTACGTTGATGCTTGCGGGAATTGAGGATATACTCATTATTACGACGCCGCAGGACAACGAACTTTTTGCGGCGCTTCTGGGGGATGGCAGTCAGTGGGGCATCCATATTTCTTATGCGGTGCAGCCTACACCTGACGGCCTGGCACAGGCCTTCATCATCGGGGAGAAATTCATCGCGGGCGAAAGCTGCGCACTGGTGCTGGGAGATAATATATTCTATGGATCAGACATGGCTTCATCTATGCAGCGTGCCGCTTCACGGGAAGATGGTGCCACAGTATTTGCCTATTATGTGCGGGATCCGGAACGCTACGGCGTTGTGGAATTTGATCGCGATGGGCGGGCCATGAGTCTTGAGGAGAAACCGCAGCAGCCAAAATCAAATTATGCTGTGACCGGCCTTTATTTTTATGATAAAAATATTGTGGATATAGCCAAAGAAGTCAAGCCATCTGCGCGAGGAGAACTGGAAATTACAGATATCAATAAGGCCTATCTGGCGGCTGGCCGCCTGTGCGTAGAAAAGATGCGCCGGGGGTACGCATGGCTTGATACAGGTACCCACGAATCCTTAATGCAGGCAGCAGCTTTTGTGCAGACCGTACAGGCCAGACAAGGACTCAAAATTGCCTGTATAGAGGAAATTGCCTACCGCATGGGCTATATAGATGCCGAGCAGGTATTACGTCTGGCGAAGCCGCTTTGTAAAAATGACTATGGAAAATATCTGGAGCAAATCGTAAGAGAATAGGAGATTATTATTTTGAAAGTTACGGAAACAAGATTAAAAGGTGTTTTTGTCGTAGAGCCGCAGGTCTTTGGGGATGCGCGAGGCTGGTTTATGGAGAGCTGGTCGCAGCAGAAGTTTGAGGACGCAGGCATTCACATCAGATTTGTACAGGACAACCAATCCTTTTCGGCAGTCCGGGGGACACTTCGTGGCTTGCATTATCAATTGAATCCCATGTGCCAGGCAAAGCTTCTGCGCTGTACACGTGGAGAAATATTGGATGTTGCCGTAGATATCCGCAAAGGCTCACCGCAATATGGCCAATGGGTGGGTGCAAAGCTTTCAGCGGAAAATAAAAAGCAGCTTTTTATCCCACACGGTTTTGCGCATGGTTTTCTCACACTTACAGATAATGTTGAGGTACAATACAAGGCAGATAATTATTATGCACCTGCATGTGACGGCAATATTTCCTACAAGGATCCGCAAATAGGAGTGGAATGGGGAATGGAACCGGTTATTCTTTCAGAAAAGGATAAGAATGCGCCGTTGCTCGCAGAACGTACAGATTTGAATTTCGTTTACGGGGAGGACTGCTGAATGAAGATCATTGTAACTGGTGGGGCAGGTTTCATTGGAAGCAATTTTATCTACTATATGATGGCAAAGCATCCAGAAGACAAGATTGTCTGCTATGATGCACTGACTTATGCTGGTAATCTGGAAACATTGGAAAACGCTATGGGAAACGCAAATTTTAAGTTCGTCAGAGGAGATATAACGAGCCGTGCACATGTCGAAGCATTTTTTGCTGCCGAAAAACCGGATATCGTAGTGAATTTTGCCGCCGAAAGTCATGTTGACCGATCTATTGAAACACCGGATATTTTCCTGCGGACAAATATTTTGGGCACAGGGGTACTACTTGATTGTTGCCGGAAATACGGAATCAAACGTTACCATCAGGTATCAACGGATGAGGTTTATGGAGATTTACCGCTTGATCGGCCGGATTTGTTCTTTACAGAGGAGACCAATCTGCATACATCGAGTCCATATTCTGCATCAAAGGCTTCGGCAGATTTGCTGGTACAGGCATATCATCGTACGTATGGCGTACCTGCAACGATTTCGCGCTGCTCCAACAATTACGGCCCGTACCATTTTCCGGAAAAGCTTATCCCGCTGATGATTGCCAATGCTTTGGCGGATAAGAAGCTGCCGGTCTATGGCACAGGAGAGAATGTACGTGATTGGCTCTATGTTGAAGATCATTGTGTGGCCATTGATCTTATTTTACGTAAAGGACGCGTTGGTGAAGTCTACAATATCGGCGGGCACAACGAGCGCACAAATCTTCAGGTTGTTGAGGCAATCCTCCAAGAGCTGGACAAGCCAGCCAGCCTTATTGAGTTTGTTGAGGATCGTAAGGGCCATGACCGGCGTTATGCTATCGATCCGGCGAAAATCCATGAGGAACTTGGTTGGGTGCCTGCAACAAGCTTTGATGCGGGCATCAGGAAGACCATTCAATGGTATCTTGCGCATAAGTGCTGGTGGCAGAATATCCTGAGCGGTGATTATCAAAAATATTATGAGCGCATGTATGGGAAGCGTACGAAGCTTGAATATGCAAAATAGAAAGAGCTGCCATCCTGTTTTTAGGGAGAACAACAAAAAAGCAATTTTTCTGTTATAAAACAACCAGGAGGAGCCACAATGGGAGAAATGCCAAGTATTCAGCAATTGGAATACTTCATTATTTATGGCAGGGTAAAAAACTTTACGCTCGCTGCCAAAGAAGCCAATATTACGCAATCGGCATTTAGCGCTCAAATGAAAAAACTTGAAACTCTTCTGGGGGTTCATCTTATTATGCGTTCGAATCGTGGAAGCTGCCTCACGCAAGAAGGAGAGGAATTTCTTCAACGTATTTCCACATGGATGGCTTATTTGCATGAAATTGTATATGATTTTCAGACAGATACGGAAAAGGCTCCGGTGGAACTCCATATCGGCATTTTGCGAAGTCTGGGAGATGTTCTGATGAATCGGCATGTAGCTTATTTTCAGAAGCATCATCCCCATATAATGCTTAATGTATACGATATGGAAGAAGAAGAAATCTTACTGGATTTGCAGGCGGGACATATTGATGTTGCTTCCGTTTATCTGTTAAGAGAATCTGTTTTCAATCGGTATGAAAAGGTTCATTTTTGTTCGGATACTATGGTTTATTTTGCACCATGCATCGCAGGATTACCCTCTGTGGTGCATGCGGCGACCATGGGAGAACTTCCTTTTGTGCAATATCCCCCCAAGTACCTTATGCATGAGGCTTGTCGGGAATATTTTAAGCAAAATGCCAAAGAACCTCCGATTGCGGCAAATTTATCGACTCCGTATGCGATGATTCATTTTTGCAATCAAAATAGAGCGGGTGCTTTGCTGCCGGAACGCCTGCTTCACGCTCTGGAAAATGAGAATGGCTGGTACAGGATTTTTCCGGAAATGAAGTTGGACGCATGTCTTATTTATAAAAAGGATAATCCTAAATATAGAGCGATTCGGACTTATGTGGATTATATTTTACGCCTAAACCTGAAGAAATAAATACAAATAATAGCTGCTATCTTTTTTATAGATGGCAGCTATCGTTTTATTCTGTTATACAAATAAGAATTGCTTCTGTATAATCATGAACATCACATTAAAGAAAGGTTGACGAAATTTATGGAAGCAAAATTATGGACAAAGGAGTTTATTTTAAACACCCTGATTAATTTTTTTATCTACATTATCTATTATATGCTTATGGTCATTATTGCATCTGAAGCAATTCATGCGTTAAATGCCTCAATGAGCGAAGCTGGCTTTGCTACGGGTATTTTCATCCTGGGAACACTGGCGGCAAGGCTTTTGGCCGGCAGGTCGATTGAGCTCTATGGGAGAAAACGCATGTTATATGCAGGAATTATATTTTATTTATTGACGACGGTCTTATATTTTTTCGTACATTCACTTTTGATATTATATTTGGTGCGCTTTTTCAATGGAATTGGCTATGGAATCGCGTCAACCGCAACCAGTACGATTGTGTCAAGCATAATTCCACAGGCACGGCGAGGTGAAGGAATTAATTATTATGCTTTGAGCATGAGTCTGGCAGCAGCAATCGGGCCTCTTTTAGGGATGCTTATGCAGCAGTACATGAATTTTACCTATATTATTGATTTTTGTGTAGGACTGCTTTTTCTATGCCTGGGAGCAGTGACATATCTGCAGGTTCAGGAAACTATCTTGTCATCGGCTCAAAAAACTGCATTGCGCAAATTTAGTCTTGATAATTTTTTGGAACCGCACGTGTATGCAATTTCATTGGTAGCCTTTGTCATGGGAATATGCTATTCCGGAGTTTTGGGATTTCTGGCTACGTACGCTCAGGAACTCAATCTGCTTGGTGCAGGAACCTTGTTCTTTGTTGTGTATGCTGTCGTAATCACTCTGGCGCGCCCAGTAGCCGGCATAATGTTTGACCGGAAGGGCGAAGACTTTGTAATG
This sequence comes from Megamonas sp. UBA1796, assembly GCA_002319795.1. GTDB lineage: Bacteria > Bacillota > Negativicutes > Selenomonadales > Selenomonadaceae > UBA1796. Next base: position 101,423 of record DCFU01000016.1, on the reverse strand, counting down.
TATCCAAGCTATGTATGCTTATCTGTCGGCTTACTGATCTTGAGCGTAACGACAGAAAGCTGGAGCTTGTTGTTGGCCGGTGTGTTTGTCGGGCTTGGTTACGGGACGTTCATGTCAAATGGGCAGGCAATCTGTGTAAGACTTTCACCGGACTACCGTATCGGTGTAGCGGTTTCAACCTATTTCATCGCCTTGGATCTGGGACTGGGAATCGGACCCTACATGTTGGGCGCAGCTAAGTCTACGATTGGTTTCGGCGGTATTTATGCAATTACAGGATGTGTAGCTCTTTTCTGCGCGGTGTTGTATTATCTCATATATGCCCGTAGAAGGAAAGCAAATTTGGCGGAAGAAGATATGCAATGGGAAATTGATGTGGATTAGGCGCACAGAAGAAAAATATTACACCTCTATAGCAGCATATAATAAAAAAAACTTGCAAAAATATAAAAAATGTAGTATATTATTATAGTGATTTGTCGATGGGGGCATAGCTCAGCTGGGAGAGCGCTTGCATGGCATGCAAGAGGTCAGCGGTTCGATCCCGCTTGTCTCCACCAAGGAAATTTAAGGGTTTGCAGAGATGCAGGCTCTTTTTATTTTACCCTGGCACCAATTTTTGTACCAATACTTACTTTGTTTTTAGCAGTGGTGGCGCGGGAGGATGATAGGCTGGATGTGTACATGTCAGTAGGAATTTGCTATAGCAGCCTTGTTATAGTCTCATTTTGTTGGTTAAATTCTATGCTTTCTGTAGTATAATGAGCTTATGACTATTGAAATAGGGAGGCATCGTTGGTATGGAAAATATCTTTGGTGAAAAAATTCCTGAGAAAGTCTATAAGTATGGTTCCTGGCCTGATGCGTACACAAAGGATGTTTTATTGAGCAATAGACTATACCTGAGTTATCCCAATGAATTCAATGATCCGTTTGATTCTGATTTAAATATAATTCGTTCAATCGGCAGTACGCTTTCCTGGATTCGGAATATATTATTTGCACAGCAATATATTCAAAAGAAAAATCGCAAGTATTGGATTGTGTTTTTCTTATGGAAGACGGCTCCATTTATTATGAACTTTTTAGGGAAGGGCATAATGCACCGAGTCGGTAAAAACAAGACATTAGGCAATCTAAGCAGTAAATTCAACCATGTTAATTCTGTAGTGAAAAATAGCATTAAAGTATATTGTTTTAGCGCAGTAAAAGACAATATATTAATGTGGTCCCAGTATGCAGATAAACATACTGGGATATGCCTGGAGTTTGATACGGCAGTTTTCAAGGATAAACTATTCAAAGTCCACTACATCGATAGTTTTATAGAGGCAACATATAAAAATATTGTTAATACCAAGGAAAAATTCCTGATACAGAAATCTAATATTTGGGAGTATGAGCAGGAGCATAGAATCGTATATACTCTTGATACTACGAATAATATATATTGTCCAATACCGGAAGAATGTATCACCGGAGTTATTTGCGGCTGTCAGATGAAAGATGAAGATTTTCAATCCTTGATAGCAACTTTGAATATGCGAAAATATCCAGTGAAAGTGTATAAAGCTGAGAAAAAGGAAAATACATTTGGACTGGATGTAAAATATATTGGGCGATATGGAAACGACATATGAATAATTACTTTGTTAAGGTATATATCAGCATTAAAGAGATTAAGAATATACGAGATAGGCCAGATACTTTACTTATGCTGTTGAGAATGGAATAAATCTTTATGCAGCAGAAATCGGTAGCGTAGAGGAGTAAATGAAACGTTTACTCCCCTGCCAGCGGTAACAATCAGCAACGAGACTGTGCCATAAAGGGATACAAGCTAAATGATGGGAGCAGCGCTTTCTGCAGTTCTGAGCTTAAAGCATAGAACTCTGGTGGGCCGCTATTTTTTTCGTATACATATGTCGCTGTGGTACCATTCCCATTTCTTCATAAAAAATAATGGCTTCTTTATTGAAATCCCACACTGTCAGGCGCAAGGATTGGAGTCCCTCTGCATATAATTTTTTTTCAATCGCTTGGAAGAATTCTTTGCCAAAACCTTTATGTCTGTATTGGGGGCATAAATACAAGCTTTCCATATAACCTATTTTTTGAGGAATCATACACGGATTCTTCACCAGTTTTCGGTCAACGATGCAGAAACCGACAATATGCTCTTGTTCTTCTGCAACGAGACAAAAATTATTTTCATTTTGTAGTAAATCTGTATAGTCTTTTTCACTATAAATATGCTCCACTTTACGATGTACTGTTGGGCATCCTTTCACATGTAAAGTATGCAAATCCTGCATCATTTTGTCTACGATTCCATAATCCGTTTTTATCATTTTTCTTATTTTCATTGATGATTCTCCTAGAAACCATTATCGGGTTGTTATGTTTTTTGGGGGGCCTCATAACCAAGTTCGTCATGCAGAATAATATATTTATATCGTGATACACGGACCCAAAAGCCACGAACATTATCTGGCAATGGTGCGTGTATTATTTTTATATCCATATCCTTCGATAGGTGGAAAGGATTGGCAGTACCATATTTTTTACGAGGTTCTTAACGCATAGTTTGATATTCAGCATAGTGTCTCGGTCCCTTGATTGCAGTATCTTCTTGATTGAGGAATTTGGTGAGGCCGGCAGGTTTTTTTACGATTTTGGCAAAATTGCTCATATGTTTCACCTTATTATGATAATTATAAATTAAGTGTAACTAAAAAGAAACATTTAGGGAGGAATAAAAACAAAAAGTGCTGATAAAAGGTTACGTAATAAAATGATCAGACTGGCAACAAAAGCATTGTGACGACATGAAGCAATCAAATGGTTTTTCGAGGCGTTTTGACGATATAACATCTTTAGGATAAATGGCAATCAATGGGATGTAATGGCGTTTGCATTTTTAAGGAATTCTGTTGTGTATAAATGAGGATTTTTATTTGCAACTTTGCCCTATGTCATTATGATATAAAAACTATGTACAGGGGGCTTTTGGCGGGTGGATTTCTTCTGGTTTGGTAAAGTTTTTTAATTGAATACTGACTGAGAATAGAGTATGATATTGAATAGTAATACGACAGGCGCAGCTATTCTATAATAAATGAGGGATTTCAAGATGATTTTTCGCAAGCGCGATGAGGGGAAAAAAGAACGGCTGTTGCTTGATCACAATTCGATCCGCGTAATGGTTGCTGGCTGCCTCGTAATTGCGATGGCTTTGTTAATCATGAGTATAACCAGTGTTATGATTATGAACAAGGCGACAGTTGATAAACTGAAGCGGTATGACCTTCGCATGCAGGCGGAAAACATCGGTATCGTGATTGAAAGCAAAATCGATAAGGCGGTCGATGCATCCCTGCTGATGGCGCATGATCCATTGCTGGAACATTGGCTGGTCGATGGTGATGTGCATAATTTTGAAAGCGATTATATAACGCTGCACATGCAGTATTTGGCAAATGAGATAGGGTATGATACCGTTTTTTTAGCCAATGCCAAAACACTGCATTATTGGAACTATCATGAAAAAAAATTCAGCTTGTTGGATACCTTATCACCAACAGAACCCATGGACCAGTGGTTTTTTTCTTTTTTACAGAGGCAGAATAATTACGAAATTAATATTGATTATAATAAGAATCTAAAGGATACGTTTGTCTGGATTAATGCGGCTGTTACGCAGGATGGGCAAATGCTGGGTGCCACTGGGGTAGGAATGAATCTGGGCAAGGTTATCAATGAACTGATTGCCGCGAATGCGGAGAATAATGAACAAAGTGATATCTGGCTTGTCGATGGTGCGGGAAGGATTTGTCTTTCAAAAAATCCAGTATATCTGGAGGGTTCGGTTCAACAATATCTTCCGGCAGAAACGGCAGCGGACATAGAGGCCGCTGCCGTTGACAATCCGTTTTTTGTCCGGGAATACAAGGACGAAGAGTCAAAACTTTACGATATTGCCTATAAGCGCATCAAGGATAGTGACTGGAAACTTGTTATCCGTATGCCGCGTACTGAAAGTGTTAAATTTTTAACGGATATCAAATGGCACATGGCCTTATCCTGCCTGGCAATTCTAGTCTGTATGATTCTGACCTTTTATTTTGTTTCGCACCAGATTGCTAATCCTTATAAACGGGCATTGCAACTGAACAAGGAATTGGAGAATGCTGTGGCTGCCAGAACCAGCGAGCTGCAGGAAAAAAATATAGAAATTCAGGATAGTTTGGAGTACGCGCAGTTAATACAGCAAGCTATTATGCCATCGTCCGATGAGCTGACGCAATATCTGAAGGAATCCTTTGTGATTTTTGAACCCAAGGAGAGTGTCGGCGGTGATTTTTACTGGATGCGAGGCTACGAGGACGGTGTTCTGCTGGCTGTGGGGGACTGCACCGGTCATGGTGTGCCGGGGGCGCTCATGACGACAGCTGTAAGTGCGATGTTTAATCATATTGCAGAAGATGTTTGCCATGATGATCCCGCCAGAGTTTTAAATGAGTTGGCGCGCGAATTTCACCAGGCTTTTACCAGCGACAGTGAAAGATTTATTGCGGATGGCTTCGAAACGGTCGTTTTGTTCGTGAGAAAGAATCAACAAATACTATTTGCCGGAGCGGGTATGTCACTTTATCAGTATGACGGGAGTCAGGTTTTAGAAATAAAGGGAAACAAAATGGCAGTAGACTGCCGGACAACAAAATCAGACAGGATTTTTGACGGGCAGATTATAGCAAGTCATCCGGGAGATATGTTCTATATCGTTACGGATGGCTATCGCGAACAGCCAGGAGGCGAACGTGCGCTGCCTTATGGAAAACGGCGCCTGCTTGCACTGCTTGATAAAGTAGCAAATCTGCCGATAAATGAGCAGAGACAGCAGATTGTCAATGACTTGCATGAATATGCCTCCCAAGAAAAGCAGCGTGATGATGTGACGGTGGTAGGCTTCAGGATGCAGGCATAAATTTATTAATGGGGGAGATGACGAATATGGATATAGCAATGTATAAGCTTTATCAGGATTTGAAAGCAAAAAATATTTTATTGACCTATTGCGGTGCGATTGCGCAGGAAAGTATTGAAGGCATTGGGGATACCGTAAGAAAGAGTCTGGCTGCGGAAGAGGCAGAAACATCAACTGCCTTGACTGTATTTTCAATTTTCATCGAGCAGGTGCAAAATATCCTGAACTATTCAGCTGAAAAACTGGCAGTCCGACAGGATGATGAAAATGAGCTGCGCTTTGGCATGGTCATTGTCGGTCGGGAAAATTCAGGAAAATTTTTTGTCTGTTGTGGCAATAAGATTTTTAGTCAGGATGTCCCAATGATTGAGAGCCGGTTGGATGAGCTTAAAAAGCTGGATAAAGAAGAGTTAAAGGCATTGTATAAAAAACAGCGGCGCAGTGTGCAGGAACCCGGCAGCAAGGGCGCCGGGCTTGGATTGATAGAAATGGCCAGGCGGGCTGCGGAACCAATAGCATATTCATTTGAACCCGCAGAAGATGGTTGGTTTTTCTTTAGCATTAAAGTGGTCGTGGGGAGATAAAATATGGATAATTTAAAAATTGAACGAACAAAGTCAACACCGTATATTTTCTTTGATGCTGCGAGCGGAAGGCTCCGGGTGGAAGGAGAGTCTTATCCGGAAAATGTGGTGAAATTTTATACACCTGTGCTGGACTGGCTGCATGGCTATTTTGCTGAAGGCGCTGATAATATAACATTGGAGTTTAAAGTCGCATATTTTAACAGTAGTACATCCAAGGTGTTTATGACGATATTTGATTTACTGGAGGAATATGTAACAACTGGGCGAATGATAGAAGTTGTCTGGATTTGTGATAGGGATAACGATGTATCCATTGAATGTGGGGAAGAATTCAAAGAGGAAGTAGAACAGCTTTCATTCAGAATTGAAGCCTGTTAGTGAGGAAAAGGTATGAACATAAGAAGCTTGTATTTGGAAGAAGAGGCGGTTTTAAAAAGGGCGGAAGGATTGCTCATGAGCCAACAATGCTTTTCTCTGGATGTATATAGAGAACTTTATGAGGAGTATAGAAAACTTCTCAAACAGATGAAAACATTGGTAAACGTTGCTGACTTGACCCAGGCAGAGCTCAAAACTTTATCGGAAGAACTTGGTAAGGTATCGCGCATTGATGGCCTGACAGAGCTTTACAATCGCCGATATTTTCGGGAGATTTTTCTTCATACATGGCAGCAGGCAGTTGAGGAAAAGGATATTCTTTCATTGTTGATGATTGATATTGATTATTTTAAAAAATATAATGATACGTATGGTCATTTGCAGGGAGACGAGTGTTTGAAAGCCGTAGCAGCAGAATTTCAACGCGCAGTCGGGCATCCAGAGGATTTTGTGGCGCGTTTCGGCGGTGAGGAGTTTGTAATCCTGTTGCCGCATTCCGATGCTGAGGCTGCTATAGATGTGGCAAAACGGCTGCTCCAAAATATTGAGAATCTCTGTATGGAACATAGCGCTTCTCCTTTTGGGCAGAGGGTGACGATTTCTGTGGGAATTGCCTGCCGGTGCCCAACTTCGGATGTCAAACCGAATACATTGTTGGATGAGGCCGATCAGGCTCTGTATAAGGCCAAAGCTGCCGGACGCAATTGTTTTAAGCTGTATGTATGAGCCGGGTAATTTTGAAACGGTTCGCAGGCGCTGTCCGGTATTCATTGGCATATGCTATAATATAAAATGCATTTTGTTGTGCAAAACCCGGTTTGTGATGAAAAAAATTATCACGAACCGGGTTTTGTGTTAGGATAGAAAAGGGTAAAAACGTAGATATCTATAATAAAATCCGCCACTAGCTGCAGACTTTCCGGAATTGCAGCTGTATCGAATCCCGAAGACGTGGTCACTATAGAAACATATATCGAGCAGCGAAATTTGAATATAAGGGGCTTGAAAAATGGATATACAAGTATTTCAAACTTTCTCTTTAGTAGCTCAATTGAATAATATTACGCAAGCGGCTGAAAAACTGAATTTTACACAGCCGGCGGTTACGGCTCAAATTCAAGCCTTGGAAGAAGAGTATGGCGTGCTTTTGTTTGAGCGTATAGGAAAAAAATTATATATTACCGATGCCGGCCGCGCGCTGCTTGAACAGCTGGGAACGTTCTTATCCCAATATGATGAAATCGCCAGGACTATGAGGGTGTTTGCAACCAATAAAACAATAAGGATAGGAGCAGCTACGGCTGCGGCAAGTTATTTGTTATCGCCTATATTGCTTGATTTTCAGAAAACGGAAAATAATACTGCAGTTGTTGTTGATATTTGTACGAATCTTCCCATCACGTTACGGGGATTGCTGGATGATACGTTTGATATCGTCATTGTGCATAGTGAGATACATGATAGCCGAATTGCCCAGTTTGCCATAGCGAAGGAAAAATTAGTATGGGTAGCTGCAGCCAGTTTGGTCAGGGGAAAGAATAAGCATCGGCATGCCAAAGATTATCCGTTCATCAGTTTTCATCCGGGGTGCGTTTATAGAAATAAAATCGAAGAAGCTATAGATTATGGACGGTTGCATACGGTTGTGGAATACAGTGATGCTGAGGCCATAAAACAAGCGGTATTGGATGGCATGGGAACGAGTATACTGCCTTATGTCTTAGTGAAAAGATGCCTGGATGATGCGACCTTGGTGGAAATTTCGGATGCACCTGCATTTGCGTTTGATATGTCGGTCGCGTTTCACCGGCATAAGAAAATCAACCCTGCTATGCGTGCATTGCTGTCGATGTTTGCGAAGCATGCAAAAGTAGAAAATCAATTGCTTGAATATCTGGCAACTGCAAAATAAAATTATTTTATCGATATGATAAACAAGCGTGATTTATGCTTTGTCTGACTTATGTTATATAATGATTCCAAATCCATGAATGGTTTGGAAAAATTATATATGAGGAGCGCTGGCATTGCTGATTGATTTATTGCTGACAGGATTGTATAAAGGGATGATATCGGTCTTAAGATTGGCAAAAGTGGTTATTCCATCAACCATCTTTGTGGTTCTTTTGCAAACATTGGGCATACTACAGCCAATAGGCGATATATTCGCACCGCTGATGAAGATCGTGGGGCTTCCGGGACAAGCCGCAGTCGCATTTGCTATAGGAATATTTGCCAGTATTTATGCCGGAATAGGGGCGATGGCTGCATTATCTTTGACGGTGAAGGAGGCAACAATTCTGAGTGCAATGATAGCAATGTGTCATAGTGCATTTATGGAAACAGCTGTGATAACCGAAGCCGGCGGTAGTGGGTTGCTGATTTTCACTTTGCGCTTTATAGGAGCTGTTCTGGTAGGCGGACTGATTCATATATTTTGGATGTAGAGGATGGGTAAACATATGATATGGATACAAAGCTTAAGTGAAGGTATGCTTCTTGGATGCATGACTGTAGGGAAACTGGCGCTTATCATTCTGCCGCTGACAATCTTGCTTGAAGTGGCAAAACGTTATGGCTGGATAGAATTTATCTCTATTCATGCGCAGGGCATGACAGATATACTGCGTTTGCCGAGAACTGCAGCTGTGCCTGTATTCATCGGAGTTGTTTTTGGGATTGTGTCAGGCAGTGGAATCATCCTTCAGGTAGCGAAAGAAGAGAAATACACGAAAGAGGATTTAACGGTTTTATTTGTCCTGGTTGGGATATGCCATGCGATTTTTGAAGAAACCATTATTTTTTCCGGGATGGGGGCGAACCTCCTGATTATAGTAGCGAGCCGTGTATGCCTGGGCGGGGGATTTGCCTATATGATGGCGCATATATTGCAGTCTGGCAGGCAAGTGGAACGGTATACGAGCTGAACAGACAGTCAAATATTCTAAAAAATAAAGCATCGTTCAAAGGGTAACGTTCTCTTTATCTGATTTTGCGACATATTTATTGTAAACCGAAAAGAATAAATGGCTGATTTTTCATTGACATTGTAATGCTGTTAACTTATTATATACAATATAAAGATAAAGGTACTTTATTCGTAGGCTTGAATAGAGTGCCTTTTTATTTATTGCTTTATGAATAAAACTATTATGAATTTAATATTATGAATGAAATAATTCACAATTAATAAGGGAAGAGGGTTATGGAAAAAGTTGAGACGGTGAAGGTTTTCTTTCATTAATAAGGAACAGTTGATGTTCCAGCTGGAGGCATTGACAGATACCGGACCTTGATGTGCAAACCGGAGGAATTAACCGACAGCTGGGGAGTCAGGCAGATAAGGCTGTCAGCGCCGTATGTACTTTCTCTGGTACAACAAACCATGGAACATCTCGAGAATAATTAAGGAGATGAATCTTATGCAAACAGAATTCATAGCAGATTGCAGCCAACAGAGTACTTTCGATTTTATGGGCCTTCTTTATGAAGTAAAAAAGTAAAGTATAGATGCTGTTGCATAAGTATTTAAGGTCAGAGCGGCTGGATGAATTCAGCCGCTTGATTTTTTTGTTTTATATATATGATGGACTATCAGTAAAAATAATAGGATAAAACTGTTGTAATGCATATAAAATAAGGAGTTTATATATTTTTTAATGGTATGGATTATTTGAAAATTAAAAAAGTTTATAGGTAAAAAGTTTTATAAAATTTGATTAAAAATGGCATATTATAGCAAATATACAGACCTTTAGTCCTTAAAAACATCAACTTTGTTACTAAATAACAGGTTAAATAAATTCTCATACTGTTATATAATACATAAATCACATTATAATATAAGGGGAAATAAAAAATGATGGGACTAAAGGACGTTAAGGTTGTTTACAAACTTATGCTGTTGGTTGTAATTGCGGCTATTGCACTGGCTGTAGTCGGAACGCGGGGTTATATATCTTTGAGTAAGGCTGGAAGCGATATGGATGACATGTATTCAAATCGTATGCGTCAGGTGAGTCTTTTGGGTGAAATACATGTTGATGCCTGCAGAATGCAGACGAAAATGGCAGAGATTGCTATGATGCAGGATACAACCTCAATCGGAGCAAACGAGAAAGCCATGCAGGATTCGATAGAGCAATATGAAAAGAGCTGGAATGTTTATGAAAGCCTTGTAACAGAAACTTCTGCAAAGGAAAAATTGTCTCAGACGAAGACGGACTGGCAGGAATTTAAACAGGTATCACAAGAAGTGATTTCCCTGACCAAGAATGGGAATCGGAATGAGGCGATTGCTCTTTATAAAGGCAATGGACAGAAAGCTTTGGGAAATATGCGTGTTGACTTGGAAAATCTGGAGCAGCAGGCGAATGATTATGCGATGGAGGTCAATAAAGAAAACATTGCCAATCAGGCTTCAGCAATAAGAACCATTCTTGTTACTGCGGCTATATCGTTATTGATCTTAGTGTTGCTTGGTCTTTGGAACGTACGGGGAATTACTGCACCGCTGCAACGATTGACTGCAGAGTGCGCAAAACTGCGCGACGGAGATTTCCGTAATGAACAGCAGGCAGTCAGCCGCAAGGATGAGTTTGGCGATATGGCGGATGTATTGGCTGATATGCGGACAAAGCTCAATAAATTGCTGAAGCAGATCAGTACAGAAACGGAGCAGATTGCTGCGGCTTCGGAAGAGCTTACCGCGAGCGCGACACAATCAGCGCAAGCGGCTACACAGGTTGCCGAGTCGGTGACCGAGACGGCAGGTATCGTTGAGCAGCAACAAGCGGCAGTTACGGATAGTACCAAATCTATAGAAGAGGTTACTGCATCGCTTGATAATATGCGGAATAAATCGACGAGAGTATCAGAAAATTCTTCTATGGCTGCAGAAAAGGCTGCTTTGGGCAGCAATACAATCCATGTATCGGTTGGTAAAATAAAAAATGTAGAGGATGTAGTGAAGAAGTCAGCAGTGTTGGTGGATAAACTTGGACAACGTTCGGGTGAAATCGGGCAAATCATAGAAACAATTTCCAGTATTGCGGCGCAGACCAATCTACTGGCTTTGAACGCCGCTATCGAAGCGGCGCGTGCTGGTGAGCATGGCCGGGGATTTGCTGTGGTTGCTGAGGAAGTCAGAAAACTGGCAGAAGAATCGAGTGGAGCTGCGAAAGAAATAGCAGATCTTATCAACGGGATTCAATCGGATACAGCAAAAGCCGTAGTTGCTATGGGGGACGGACGTACGGCTGTTGTAGAAGGCATGCGCTCAGTCGGGGAACTAAAGGATACGTTTAACCAAATAATGGAACTTGTAAATAATGGCACGGAGCATGTCAGAGCTATGACAGAAGCAATAAATTTGGTTTCGTGCGATGCAGAACGGATAGCAAAGAATGTAGAGGAAGTAGATGGGCAGGGTAAAAAAGTAGCCAACGAGATGCAATCGGCTTCAGCAGCTACAGAAGAACAGTCGGCGTCGGCTGAGGAGATTGCTTCGGCCAGTGATGCACTTGCCAAGTTAGCGCAGGATCAACAGCTGGCACTGCATCAGTTCAGATTTTGATCCCATGTTTTTTATGCAGGAAAATAAATACAATGGGGCTACAGGACGATTGTATTTTTGTGACGAAAGTGTAAAATAATTTATATAAGAATGGTTTGTATAAGGCTTTCTTGTGCCCTGTATAGGAACACATTGCGGGGTACAAGAAAATGAGCGGAAAAATATTTACCACAAAAATCGCCGAGAGATGCCGCTTTTAATGGATATACTTGTTTTTGTGGCTGTTATGCAGAATGGTTTTCTTTCTTTAGTGAATTTCTTTTAGTGGGTGCATTATAATGAGGAGCGGATTTTCCTATAGGCTTTGGTATCAATTGCTGCTGGTTTTCAGGGAATACAAAAGCTGTTGAGCCGGCAGGTTATATAAATATCAGGGATGTTATTTTCTTAAAGGGATAGAGGATATTTATTATGATAAAGTTAACTATCAAGAAATTACGCAAGGGTATGATTACGGCTCAAAGTATTTATAACGCCAAGGGAGCCAGCTTTCTTACCAAGGGAACGTTGCTGAATGAGCAATATATTACCCGGCTGAGAAAGCTTGGCGTTACACATCTTATTGTATCTTCCCTGAGTCCGGACTGCAGGATACTGCCGCCTGAGGATATCGTTGAGGAAAAAACGCGTATCGATGCTATTCTCAAAGTAGCCAAAAGCTTCCATGATGTAGAAGAAAAAGGCTATTTTGACTTGCAGTCCCTGCAGGATGTATCAAAGAGCTTGTTAAATGATGTTCTTTTGAGAAAAGAATACCTTATACAAATCAACGACATTCGTACATATGATACGTATACATTTGCACATTCAGTGAATGTGGCTATTTTGGCGGCTGTTATAGGTGTATACTGTAAATACTCGAAGAAGGATTTGCTGTTGCTCATTTTGGGGGCACTTCTTCACGACATTGGAAAAATCATTATACCCACGAAAATATTGAATAAGCCCGGGACTTTGACCGATGAAGAATTTTATATTATCCGGCAGCATCCTGAAGTGGGTCGGCAAAAGCTTTCGAATCTGAAAATATCTTCTGCATCTATTTTAGGTGATATTGCTGCACAGCATCATGAGTATATGGATGGAAATGGTTATCCAAAGCATCTTGCCGGTGAAGAGATTTGTCACTTTGCACGTATTGTGGCTATAGCGGATGTTTATGATGCGCTCACCAGCGCAAGGTCCTATAAAAAATCCTATAAGCCGCATATTGCATATAAGATTATGAAAAGTTGCTCTGCAGGGCATTTTGATACACCACTTTTGGACATTTTTTTTGATAATGTAGCAATTTATCCGGTAGGCACGATTGTCAAGACAAACCTGGGATATGCGATTGTGCAGAAGGTACATTTCAGCCGTACAAGAACACCGCTGGTTTGTGTTTTTGCTGATTTCGACGGGCACTTACTGGAACCTCCACAGAGCATTGATATTGTGGAAGATTCATCCTGCATTATCAAAAATGTTTTGGAAGATATGGAGGTATTGAGTCTCGTTAATAAAATCGGTATTGACCCGGGGACGTTTTTAGAGGGAAACTGATGTAGCTTGCTTTTCCTGCTGATTTAATTTATAATAATAACAGTATTTTTAGGTAATGAGACCGAGTGGGAAATAAAAACTGCATGGGCAGGAATATTACAAACTGTGTAGGACGGTATGCATCACGCTTGTGAGATAATCGATAAGAGTGGTAAGTAAATTCTTGCTGGACAGGTTCTTGGCTGTTTGAGATGAGGAAACTGCTGGAAGAGGGTTATCTTATTGCGGTGGAGGACTCAAGTGAACAAAAGCAGAAGCTGTTGTTTGCTTGGGTCTTTTTATGTATAAAGCCCAGTGTGGCGAAGAAAGGGGCAGTCTGGTGGAAGAAAAATTAAAATTGTACGGGTTCAATAATTTGACGAAATCATTGAGCTTTAACATTTATGATATTTGTTATGCGAAATCGCAGCGGGAGCAGCAGGACTATATAAAGTATATAGATTCGCAGTACAATTCGGAGCGGCTTACTAAGATTTTGTCACGTGTTACGGAGATGATCGGGGCACAGGTACTCAACATCGCTAAGCAGGATTACGATCCGCAGGGGGCGAGCGTGGCATTTCTTATCGCAGAGGAGGCCGCTGTGTCTTCAGGACATAAGAAGCCTGCGGTGTCCCCGGCTATGCGCGATACGATACTGGCACATCTTGACAAAAGCCACGTTACCGTGCATACGTATCCTGAATTCCATCCAGATACAAGTATTGCTACGTTTCGCGTGGATATAGACGTGGCGACATGTGGAGAAATCACACCGCTTAAGACATTGGATTATCTTATCGGAAATTTTGATTCGGATATCATTACGATGGACTACCGTGTGCGAGGTTTTACGCGTGATGTCACGGGTAAAAAGCTTTTTATGGACCATAAGATAACATCTATACAGGATTATGTCAAAAAAGAGACGCTGGATGCTTATGATGCGGTGGATATCAATATGTATCAGGCAAACCTTTTTCATACGCGGATGCTTATCAAGGAACCGGATCTGAAGAATTATTTGTTTAATACGGATATTTACGAAATACCACCGAAGACGCGTCTGGCAATCAGTGATAGTCTTCGTCGTGAGATGATTGAGATTTTTAGCGGGGCAAATGTTTTTTAAGGAGCAATGCAGCGTAATGAAATTTTATTCACAGGACAGAGTGCCTGTTTTGGAAGCGTTACAGAAATTTAAAACTATGCGGGTTGTTCCCTTCGATGTGCCTGGGCATAAAAGAGGGCGTGGCAATCCAGAGCTTACGGAGTTTTTGGGGCAGAAATGTCTTGATGTTGATGTGAATTCTATGAAAATGCTGGACAATCTCTGCCACCCGGTTTCAGTCATAAGGGAGGCCGAGCAGCTGGCGGCAGATGCTTTTGGGGCGGCGCATGCTTTTTTCATGGTCGGGGGCACGACTTCTGCGGTGCAGGCTATGGTGCTTACCGCCTGCAAGCGCGGTGACAAGATTATACTGCCTCGCAATGTGCATCGCAGTGTTATTAATGCGATGATACTTTGCGGTGCTGTTCCGGTGTATGTAAATCCTCAGATGGATCATAGTCTGGGGATTTCTCTTGGTATGCGGCTGGAGGAAGTTCGTGACGCTATCCGGGAAAATCCGGAGGCCAAAGCAATTTTCATAAATAACCCTACATATTATGGAATTTGCTCGAATATAGAGGCGATTGCTGCTCTGGCACATGCCCATGGGATGCTTCTTCTGGCGGATGAGGCGCATGGAACGCATTTTTATTTCAGTGACCGGCTACCGAAAGCCGCTATGCATGTGGGTGCGGATATGTCGGCGGTGAGCATGCACAAATCAGGAGGCTCGCTCACGCAAAGTTCACTGTTGCTTATAGGCCCGCAGGTTCATGCGGGCTACGTACATCAGATTATAAATCTGACACAGACAACGAGCGGTTCGTACCTTTTAATGGCTAGTCTTGATATATCGAGGCGAAATCTCGCCATACGGGGCAGTGAAACCTTTGATAAGGTCATAGATCTGGTGGAGTATGCGCGTCAGGAAATTAATGCAATCGGGGATTATTACGCGTATTCCCAGGAACTTATCAATGGAGATTCAATTTTTGATTTTGATATAACGAAGCTTTCTATATTTACCCGTTCTATTGGTTTGGCGGGTATCGAGGTATATGATATCCTGCGGGATGAATACGATATCCAGACGGAATTTGGCGATATTGCGAATCTGCTTGCTTATGTGTCGATTGGAGACCGGCCGAAAGACATAGAACGCCTCGTATCGGCACTTATGGAGATACGGCGAAATTACCGTAAGAACCAATCCGGCATGCTGCGCGCCGAGTATATCAATCCGCAGGTTGCCTGCGGGCCCCAGCAGGCTTTTTACGCACCGAAATGCTCGCTTCCTCTCGCTGAAACTACAGGGAGGGTATGCAGTGAATTCGTCATGTGCTATCCGCCAGGAATTCCTATTTTAGCACCGGGAGAGCTTATTACGGAGGAAATACTTGATTATATCCGCTATGCCAAGAAAAAGGGCTGTTCCATGACAGGACCCGAGGACATGGATATCAAGCGTTTGAATGTCGTAGAAGGGAAGGTTTGAGATATGGAACTTTGGTTTACAGAAAAACATACACCCAATGTTAATTTTTCGATAAAGGTTGATAGGCAGCTTTATTGCAGCAAGAGCGAATTCCAGCGCATTGATATATTCGAGTCCAAGGAGTTTGGGCGTTTTCTTACGCTCGATGGTTATATGATGCTGACGGAAAAGGATGAATTCATTTATCACGAGATGATTACGCATGTGCCGATGTGTGTGAATCCGGATGCGAAGCGCGTGCTTGTGATCGGCGGCGGAGATGGCGGCACCGTACGGGAACTCTTGCGTTATACGACAATTGAGAGTGTGGATCTTGTAGAAATTGATGCACTTGTTGTGGAGGCCTGCAGAGAGTATTTACCGCAGACTGCCGGATGCCTTGGAGATCCACGTATCCATATATATTACGAGGATGGGCTTAAATTCATCCGACATTGTGAAAACGAATATGACCTTATCATCGTTGATTCTACAGACCCCTTCGGTCCAGGAGAGGGACTTTTTACGAGGGAATTTTATGGCAATTGCTATAAGGCGCTGAAGGAAACCGGTATTATGGTGAATCAGCATGAAAGTCCGTTTTACCAGGAGGATGCGTATGCTATGCAGCGGGCGCATAAGCGCATCGTCGAATCCTTCCCAATCAGCCGTGTGTACCAAGCTCATATCCCTACATATCCTTCAGGACATTGGCTTTTTGGGTTTGCATCCAAAAAACACCATCCGGTCAGGGGAGTGGACTGGGCCCGATGGAATTCGCTGGGTTTGAAAACACGCTACTATAATACGCAGCTGCATGCAGGTTCCTTTGCGTTACCGAATTATGTAGAGGAGATGATGCGTGATGTTGAGTAAAAACGTTCAAATATTTCTAAGCTGTGACAGTGAATATGAGGAGTCACGTATTGTGGTTTTTGGTGCGCCGTTCGATTCCACAACTTCGTTTCGGCCGGGGACGCGGTTTGCCAGTGCAGTTATGCGTTCTGAATCCTATGGAATCGAGACCTATAGCCCTTATCAGGATTTGGATCTGGAGGATGCGAGAGTGTTTGACGGTGGGGATCTTGAGCTTTGTTTTGGCAGCCCGGAAAAAGCTCTCGCAGATATCGAAGATTTTACGCGGAAAATACTGCAGGATGGCAAGAAGCCTTTCATGATTGGCGGTGAGCATTTGGTGTCTTTGGGGACTGTGCGGGCTGTGGCGGAAAAATATCCAGATCTGCACATCGTCCATTTTGATGCGCATACGGATCTTCGAGATGATTACCTTGGCGCCAGACTATCACATGCTACCGTTATGCGGCGTATCTGGGACATTGTAGGTGACGGGCGTATCTATCAGTTCGGTATCCGCAGCGGCATGCGGGAAGAATTTCAGTGGGCCCGGAAGCATACATATCTTCATAAATATGATTTCAAGACATTGGAAGAAGCTGTCTCCGTTTTAAAAGACAAGCCGGTTTATTTTACCATTGATTTGGATGTATTGGATCCGGGTATGTTTCCGGGAACGGGTACACCGGAGGCTGGGGGCGAAACCATCCATGCTTTGCGGCAGGCTATTGCCAAAGTATGCGGGCTGAATGTTGTTGGCTGTGATCTGGTGGAATTATCTCCACATTATGATATGAGCGGTGCTTCAACCGCAGTCGCACTCCATGCCTGGAGAGAACTGCTGCTAAGCCTGGAAAAGCCATTTATCGAGGGACCAGCACTTGTATAATAATCTTGTTCTGCAAAAATCACTCAAATTTGGGAGGATAAAAATATGGGGAAAGCGTTAATTATTGGCTGCGGTGGTGTAGCCGGCGTTGCTATACATAAATGCTGCCAGAACAGCGAAGTTTTTGAGGAAATCTGCATTGCAAGCCGTACAAAGAGTAAATGCGATGCTTTGAAGGCGAAGCTGGACGGCGGTAAGACGAAAATCACGACAGCACAGGTCGATGCGGACCACGTTGATGAACTGGTAGAGCTCATCCGGCGTGTAAAGCCGGATGTAGTGTTGAATCTGGCCTTGCCCTATCAGGATCTTACAATCATGGAGGCTTGTCTTGCGACCAGAACGAATTATGTCGATACGGCAAATTATGAGCCGCTGGATACAGCAAAATTCGAATATAAATGGCAGTGGGCTTACCGTAAGCGTTTTGAAGAGGCTGGCATCACGGCTCTTTTAGGCAGCGGGTTTGATCCTGGGGTTACAGGTGTTTTCAGTGCCTATGCCGTAAAGCATCATTTTGATGAAATCAACTATATTGATATATTGGATTGCAATGCCGGAGATCACGGCTATCCCTTTGCTACGAATTTTAATCCCGAGATCAACATCCGCGAGGTGTCGGCAAAGGGGAGCTACTGGGAAGAAGGCAAATGGATAGAGACGGAGCCTATGGAGATCAAGCGTGTTTATGATTTTCCGGAAATAGGTACCAAAGATATGTATTTGCTGCACCATGAGGAACTTGAATCACTGGGTATCAATATACCCGGCATCAAACGCATCCGTTTTTTTATGACCTTTGGACAGAGCTACCTGACACATCTTAAATGTCTTGAAAATGTGGGTATGACTTCTATTAAGCCGATTGATTTTGATGGCAGAAAAATCGTGCCATTGCAGTTTTTGAAGGCTGTACTGCCAGATCCGGCCAGTCTGGGTCCGCGTACGAAGGGCAAGACAAATATAGGCTGTATTTTTCAGGGCAGAAAAGATGGCAGAGAAAAAACCTATTATCTTTATAATGTCTGTGACCATCAGGAATGCTACCGAGAAGTGGGTTCACAAGCAATTTCCTATACGACCGGTGTCCCGGCAATGATTGGGACGATGCTTGTCATGAATGGCAAGTGGCGCAAGCCCGGTGTATATAATATTGAGGAGTTCGATCCAGACCCTTTCATGGATGCCCTCAATCGGTGGGGACTGCCCTGGCAGGAAAGTTTCCAGCCGGATATGGTAGAATAATATGGAATTGAAGAAGGAATGGCAGGAGGTTCCTACGCCTGCTTATGTAGTCGAGAAGGAACTTTTAGAAAAAAATCTCAAGATTCTTGCTGCTTTACAACGGGATACAGGCTGCCATGTACTGCTGGCGCAGAAAGCATTTTCTATGTTCCATTTTTATCCGCTTATCAGGCAGTATCTTGCTGGTACGACGGCCAGCGGGCTTTATGAGGCACGCTTGGCATATGAAGAGATGGGCGGGGAAAACCATATTTTTTCTCCGGCTTATCAGAAACATGATTTTAAGGAAATTGTAAAAATATGCGACCACATCATTTTTAATTCTTTTGCGCAATGGAAGCGCTTTGGACCCGCGGCGCTGGCACATGGCAGAGAGTGCGGACTGCGAATCAATCCAGAGCATTCGACGCAGGCACATGCGATTTATGATCCCTGCTCACCGCAGTCCCGTTTGGGTATCCGTCGCAGGAACTTCCAGCCGGATGCGTTGGAGGGGATTTCCGGCTTGCATTTTCATACTCTTTGTGAGCAGGATGCGGATGCTTTGGCGGAGACGCTTGCGGCCGTAGAAAAACAGTTTGGTGAATTTCTGCCAGACATGAAATGGATTAATTTCGGCGGCGGACATCATATCACGCGCGAGGGCTATGATATAGAGCTGCTGAAAAAATGCATCGCGCATATGCAGGACAAGTATGGACTGGCGGTTTATATCGAACCGGGAGAGGCTGTGGCTTTTCATGCAGGAGTTCTTGTATCGACGGTGCTGGAGCTTATCCATGACGGGGAGCGCCGGATTGCTATACTTGATACTTCGGCTGCCTGCCATATGCCGGATGTCATTGAAATGCCATACCGGCCGCCGCTTTATGGTGCAGGGAATCCGGGGGAGAAGCCATATACGTATATGTTTGCAGGGCCAACCTGCCTTGCGGGAGACAATATCGGGGAATATTCGCTGGATGTGCCGCTCTGCATTGGCAGCCGGGTGGTATTTGGCGATATGGCAATCTATTCTATGGTCAAGAATAATACCTTTAATGGAATGCCGTTGCCGTCGATTGTGGCGATAGATGAACCTGGCTGCTGGAAGCTGATCCGCCAGTTTGGCTATGACGATTTTAAGATGCGCTTGTAAAAGGAGTGAAGGCATCCGGGATATTTCTGTTCCGGATGCCTCTTTTACTAGGAATGCTATACGAAACGGGAATATTTTTTGTTGGAGAAGATAGAATTGTATATTCAGCGCATATTTGGTATAATTTATCTATTGATATGAGAAAATATAAATATGAATATAAGGAGGGTATATCATGGAGAAGGAGAAGACTTTGGAAAAAAAGGAAGGTTCGCTGGGGTCTATTCGTATCGCTGACGAGGTCGTGAGCATTATTGCAGGGTTGGCGGCAACGGAAATCGAGGGGATTGCCGGCATGAGCGGCGGACTTGTAGGCGGCATTGCTGAGATGCTTGGCAAGAAGAATTTTGCCAAGGGGGTCAAGGTTGAGGTCGGTGAAAAGGAAGCTGCAGTTGATCTTTATATTATTGTGAAATATGGTGTACGCATCCCGGATGTGGCAATTGCTGTGCAGGAAAATGTCAAGAAGGCTATTGAGACGATGACAGGCCTGTCTGTTGTTGAAGTAAATATTCATGTACAAGGTGTGGGGTTCCCGGAGACCGAGAAGAAGGAAGAGGAAGTACGGGTTCGCTGAGCCGGAAAGAGGCGTGTTATGGGGTTGGTCAATCGTTTTTTTCTGTTCCTGTATGCATTAGCGGGTGTGGTTTTGGCATTAGGCACCGCGGTGGTTTTTTTACAGCTGGTGCCGGAACATTATCTGAGGGAGCTCTACGATGGGGCGATGGGGCAGTGGGACATTGTGGCAGGTACTGCCGCGGCCGTGTTTCTGCTTAGTGTCCATTTCCTCGTATACAGCCTTATGGGAAGTGCGAAAAAAGCGCATGAGGAAAAAGAGGTCATCCTGATTCACAGTGCGGCCGGGGATGTAAAAGTCGCGGTTGATGCCGTAAAGAATATGATAGAAAAAGTAACGCGCATGACTTCTGGTGTGCGTGATGCGAAAATTCGTGTAAGGGCCGAAAAAACATCAGGCGTGGATTCTTTTGTTAAAATAGGCATTCACATTGTTATTGGCCAGGAGCAGAATGTAGCAGAGGTATCCGATACAATCCGCGCGTCTGTGCGGCAGCATTTGGAACAAACTGTGGGCGTAAAGGATTTTGCGTTGGACATTGCGGTGGATGATATATCGAATGCTGCAGTGACGAAAAAGCAGCGTGTTGTTTGACGGGCGGTGAAGAGATGCGGGAGGATATGAAAAAGCTTGTCCTGACAGCATGGAAGGAGCATAGGGGCAAGGTTATCGGCACGGCTTTGGGGCTGGTGCTGGGCATGTCAGTACTTTTGTTCGGATTTTGGAAGACGGCCTTTGTTTTGTTTTGCGGGCTGATTGGATTGTTTATTGGTTCCAGGGCCGATCGTGGTGAGGATTTGCTGCAGATGGCCAGGGATTTCCTGGCGGATGGTTTGCAACGTTGGAAATAAGCAGGGAAAGAAAAGGAAGGTTTTTATGAGTCGAAGACAAGCTCGGGAAGTGGCCTTGCAGGCATTGTTTCAGCTGGAGCTGAATCAGGCAGGAGATGCGGGAGAGACCGAGGAGTATCAGAACAAGGCAGTGGATGCTGCTTTGGGCGAAATCAAGCCTATGGCGGATGATGACAGCGCTTACGCAAGAATATTGGTGCATGGAACGCGGGAGCGTATTAAGGAGCTGGATGGTTGCATTACGCAGTATTCGCGTGATTGGAAAATTGGGCGGATGTCCGGTATAGATCGTAATATTACGCGTTTGGCTGTATATGAGCTGCAGTATGGTAAGGAAAACCTGACACCTAATATTGTCATCAATGAGGCCGTAGAGTTGGCGAAGAAGTTTGGTACGGACAGTTCCGGACGTTTCGTTAATGGTATTTTAGGTGCAATGGTGAAATGATGGTGTATATGCCAGGCTCACGGCCTGGCTTTTTTCTTATGTGAGGGATGCAATATGGCGGTTCATAGTGTCAGTGATGTCACAAAATATATAAAGAATATGTTTGACGGGGAGGATGTCCTGCAAAATATCATGATTCGGGGAGAAATCTCGAATTTTAAACGATATACGTCCGGACATTGTTATTTTACATTAAAGGATGCTTCCGCCAGTCTTAAGTGCGTGATGTTTCGCAGCCGGGCGCAGACGCTGCGCTTTGTACCGGAAAACGGGCTTAAGGTAGTGGCGGGCGGCAGTCTGTCGGTATATGAACGTGACGGCGCTTACCAGCTGTATACAGACAGTATTGTACCTGAGGGAGCAGGAGAGCTTAGTATTGCTTTTGCACAGCTTAAGGCGCGTCTGACGGATGAGGGACTTTTTGCAGTCGAGCATAAAAAATCATTGCCTAAATTTCCTAAAAAAATTGGTGTGATAACGAGTCTCTCAGGAGCGGTGCTTCGGGATATCTATCATGTGGCCAAGCGTCGGAATCCTGCGGTCCAACTGATTCTTTATCCTGTTCAAGTGCAGGGGACGGAGTCGGCTGTGCAGATTGCGGAAGGTATTCGGTTCTTTAATAAAAAATATCCGGTCGATGTGCTTATTGCAGGGCGCGGCGGTGGTTCTATGGAGGACCTTTGGTCTTTTAATGAAGAGGTTGTAGTGCGTGCGATTTATGCCTCAAAGATTCCGGTGGTCTCGGCAGTAGGACATGAAACTGATTTTACCCTGGCGGATTTTGCTGCTGATGTCCGTGCGGCGACGCCATCACAGGCTGCGGAGATTATCGTACCTGATGCTGGAGAACTTACCCGTTATATGATGGGGCTTACAGCACGGCTGGAAACCAATATGCATAGTGCCATGCATGAGAAACAAAATCAGCTGGTTTTGTGCCTGCGCAGTACGGCTATGCATTCTCCACAGCGCCTGTTTGCGGAGAAAAGACAGCGTCTGGATATGGCGGTGGAGCGTCTGACAGCTTTTTATCGCAGGGAGGTATTGGATAAACGGCATGTACTGGAACTGCGGCTCGGGCGGCTGGAGACAATGAGTCCGCTCCGTGTGTTGCGGCGGGGGTATAGTATCGTTGAGTCAGACAAAGGACTGGTCAAAAGTGTGCATGAAATCCGTGAAGGAGAATGGGTACATGTGCGTTTAGCAGATGGCAGCCTGCAAGCGGTTGTAAAGTCTGTTGAAGAAGGGGGAGAAGGCTAATGGCTAAGAAAAAGGAACTTTCCTTCGAGGAAGCACTTGCAGGGCTTGAGGAGATCATCGGAAATATGGAAAATGGGGAACTGAGCCTCCGGGATCTTATGGATAATTACGCACAAGGCGTTAAGCTTTCCAAACAATGCATGCAGGAGCTGGAACAGGCAGAAAAATCCATGGATATTCTCATAAAGGAAGAAAATAATGAGGCCCAGGAGCTGGAGCTTAAAATAGAGGGAGATTGAGCATATGCTGAAGAAAGAATGGCAGGCAAGGGCTGCTCTGCTGGAAAAGGCTCTTATACAGGAACTGCGGGAAGAGGAGGCACTTGACCTTACACTTTGTGCGGCAATGAAATACAGCCTTATGGCAGGCGGCAAGCGTCTGCGCCCTATTCTGCTTATGGCAGCGGCAGATGCTGTGGGAGGCAGAGGCGAAGACTATCTGCAGGCAGCATGTGCAATCGAGATGATTCATACATATTCGCTTATACATGATGATCTTCCGGCAATGGATAACGATGACTATCGCCGTGGAAAACTTACAAATCATAAGGTATATGGTGATGGTATGGCTGTATTGGCTGGTGATGCCTTGCTGACCTTGGCTTTCGAGGTCATACTGCGTCAGCCGGGGATTGCACCGGAAACTGCCGCCGCTGTTGTGCGCGAAATGAGCACGTCGGCGGGACCCAATGGCATGGTCGGAGGACAGGCTATCGATCTCGAATCTGAGGATAAGCATATTGATATGGAAACGCTCAGGAAAATGCATATGGGAAAAACCGGTGCGCTTTTTTGTGCGGCTATTCGCTCCGGAGCGATTTTGGCAGGTGCGAAGCCGAGTGAATTGCGTGCTCTTACGGCGTATGCCGAAAAATTTGGGATGGCCTTCCAGATTACGGACGATATTTTGGACGTAACAGGCGATGAAGCAACGATAGGAAAACCTGTGGGCAGTGATGCACGCAACCACAAATCCACCTATGTCACGCTGACCTCACTGGATGAGGCACGGCGTCTGGCTGAGGACAGCGTTGAAGAAGCAATGCAGGCCTTGACAATTTTTGATGACAGGGCGAATTTTTTGCGTGAACTCGTGCGGTATCTTGTGTCCAGAGATAAATGAGTGGAGAAGGGTAAAATGCGATGAGGCAAATTTTAGAGCATATTGAGGAACCACGCCAGCTGAAGAAGCTTTCGCTTGGTCAGCTTGAACAGCTGGCGGTTGAGTTGCGTGCCTTAATCATAGAAACCGTAGCCAAAACTGGCGGACATCTGGCACCAAGCTTGGGAACAATAGAGCTTACACTGGCACTTTATAGTGTCTTTAATATTCCGGAGGATAAGATTGTCTGGGATGTAGGGCATCAGGCTTATGCACATAAGATACTGACAGGACGCCGGGAGCGCTTTGGGACGCTGCGACAAAAAGGTGGTATCACAGGATTTCCCAAACGTTCGGAATCAGATTATGATGTATTTGGCGTGGGACATGCGAGCACGTCGATATCAGCGGCTTTAGGCATGGCGATTGCCAGAGATCTTCAGGGTGGGCATAACCATATTCTGGCTGTGCTGGGAGATGGTGCGCTGACTGGCGGCGAAGCTTTTGAAGCCTTGAACCATGCGGGAGATTTGGGCAAAAACTTTATCGTAGTTCTCAATGATAATGAGATGTCTATTGATCATAATGTGGGAGCAATGTCAGAATATCTGGCACGTATGCGTGTGGCGCCACAGTATAACCGGGCTAAAAAGGATATCGAGGGTTTACTGAAAAGTATTCCGAAGATTGGCGATACGGTATTGAAGACCGCGGGATATATTAAAGAAGGCGTGCGTTCTGTGCTTGTGCCGGGCGGTTTGTTTGAGGAGATGGGCTTTACATATGTAGGTCCGCTTGATGGACATAATATAGAATTGCTGCAGGAGATGTTCCGGCAGGTACGCCGCATGGAGGGACCTATTCTTGTACATGTGCGTACCAAGAAGGGGAAAGGATACCTGCCTGCTGAACTGGAGCCGGATAAGTTCCATGGTGTTGGCAAGTTCGATGCTGTAACCGGAAAGCTGAAAAAGAAAGATGGGATGCCGCCTTCCTATACGTCGGTCTTTAGCAGCGCGCTTATCGATTTGGCGGCTAAAAATCGGGATATTACGGCTGTTACGGCAGCAATGCCTTCTGGCACAGGGCTTAAAGCATTCAAGGAAGTATACCCGGAACGTTTTTTCGATGTGGGGATTGCGGAGGAACATGCGGTGACCCTTGCCGCTGGAATGGCGGCTGCCGGGAAACGCCCGGTCGTAGCACTTTATTCGACTTTTGCCCAGAGGGCATATGATCAGATCCTGCATGATGTTTGTCTGCAGGATCTGCCGGTTGTGTTGTGTCTTGACAGGGCAGGGCTGGTAGGTGAGGATGGGCCAACGCATCATGGTGTCTTTGATCTTTCTTATTTGCGCCATATTCCGAATATGACGATTATGGCACCGAAAGATGAGAATGAGCTGCGCCAGATGCTGGGAGCCGCGCTGCAATGGAAGCGTCCGGTAGCATTGCGTTATCCTCGTGGGGCAGGTCTGGGAGTCACCATGGAGGCTGATTTCCATGATATTCCTTACGGGAAGGCAGAGGTGCTGTCCAGGCAGGGCAAGATTGCATTCTTAGCTGTAGGCAGTATGGTGGACAATGCTTCAAAGGCGGCTATTGAGCTTGCGGGTGAGGGAATTGCTTCGTCTGTTGTGAATATGCGGTTTGTGAAGCCTTTGGATGAGGCTCTTTTACGAGAGCTGGCTGCCAATATGGATTTTTTGGTGAGCGTGGAAGAGAACGTGCTTGCCGGTGGTTTTGGTTCTGCTGTTGCGGAATTTTTAGCAGATTCGGCACTGTCCGTGCCGCTCTTACGCATCGGTATAGGTGATGCTTTTGTTGAGCAGGGAAGCCGTACAGAGCTTTGGGAATGTTGCGGGCTTTTACCGGAGCAGATTGCGACAAGGGTCAGATTATTTTTAAAGGATAGATGATATGGCAAAGGAAAGATTGGATGTATTACTTGTTGAAAGAAAACTTGTAACCAGCAGGGAACGGGCGAAGACGACTATCATGGCCGGGCTTGTTCTTGTCGATGGGCAAAAAATAGATAAAGCGGGAACACTTGTGAAGCCGGAGGCTGCCATCCGTATATTGGGTGACAGTATTCCTTATGTAAGCCGTGGCGGACTGAAGCTGGAGAAGGCTATTCGGGAATTTGGCCTTGAGCTGCGGGATAAAGTCGTAGCGGATATAGGCGCTTCAACCGGTGGTTTTACAGATTGTTCCCTGCAGAATGGAGCCAGAAAAGTATTTGCCATCGATGTCGGATATGGACAGCTTGCATGGTCCCTGCGGACGGATGAACGCGTGGTGAACATGGAGCGTACAAACATCCGCAATGTAACCCCGGATATGCTCGGAGAAGCATTGGACTTTGCGTCCGTTGATGTGGCGTTCATTTCTCTGGAGAAAGTATTGCCGGAGGTCAGGGCACTTTTGAAGCCGGAAGGTGAAATAGCTGCACTGATCAAACCGCAGTTCGAAGCAGGTCGTGACAAGGTCGGCAAAAAAGGAGTTGTACGGGAACCAAAGGTACATGCGGAGGTCATCCGGAGAATTGCCGGTTTCAGCCGTAACCAGGAGCTGGTGCCGATGGCACTGACCTATTCACCTGTTAAGGGGCCGGAGGGAAATATAGAATATCTTATAAAGCTGTCTCTCGATGGGCAACAGAAGGATACGATTACCGAGGAAAAGATATTGCAGGTCGTGTGCGATGCGCATGCGCAGCTCGATAAGAAATAATATGGGGAATTTGGTGAGGGCATAATGTTTACCATAGCTGTTTTTCCAAATGTGGATAAGGAAAATGCGGGAGAAGTTTTGAAACGCATTGTGGATTTTTGTGCGACAAAGCCGATGAAGTTGCTCTTGCCGATGGATGAGGCTTTATTTTTTGGTTATGATGCGTATGGAGAGAAGGATATAGGAAGCTGTGCTGTCGATATGGGGCTGAGTATAGGCGGTGATGGTACGCTTCTGGGTGTAAGCAGGCAGTTGTATGCGCGTAATATACCGGTTTGCGGCATCAATATCGGTACGTTTGGGTTTCTGGCAGATATTGAGCTTCCAGAATTGGAGAGCAAACTGGAAAAAATCCTGCGTGGAGAGTATCGCATTGAAGAACGTATGGTGCTTTCGGGGTTTGTACAGAGCGATGGCAGGGAGAGATTTCTTGCGAATGCCATCAATGATGTGGTCATAACCAAAGGAGGCGTTGCGCGCATGCTGCATCTGAGCTTGAGCATTGACGGGTTCGAGGTAGCGGATTACAAGGCAGATGGTGTTATTGTTTCAACTTCTACAGGCTCGACAGCCTATTCACTTTCAGCTGGAGGCCCAATCATAAATCCAAAGATAAAGGCACTTCTTCTGACGCCAATCTGTCCGCATACTTTCGATGTGCGGCCGATGGTCATCGGAGAGGATGAAGAGGTGCATATCCATATAGCAGCAACGCATCAGGATATTATTGTTACGTTTGACGGGCAGGAGAGTTTCCGCCTTTTGCCGGGGGACGAAGTCTTTGTGCGGAAAGCTCCGGAACCTGCAAAAATCGTAAAATTTGAGGATAAAAACTATTATCAGACACTGCGTACAAAACTATGGAAAAATGATTAAAAGGCAAAGGAGTGAAAACATGAAGGCAATACGTCATGCGAGAATCCGGAGTATCATTGAAAATACGGTTATTGAGACACAAGAAGATTTAGCGGAGGCGCTGCGCAAGCAGCATATTGAGGTAACGCAGGCGACTGTATCGCGTGATATCAAGGAGCTTATGCTCATCAAGGTCCCAACGGGTGACGGGCGCTACAGGTATGCGTATCCCTTGGAGAAAAATATGGTTTTCTCCAAGAACAGGATGACAAGGATGTTTCAGGATTCGGTAATAGGCATCAATTCAAGCGAGAATATCATTGTGGTAAAAACACTACCGGGAACCGCAAATGCAGTTGCTTCAACGCTGGATTATGCAAAGTGGCCGGAAATCATCGGGACAGTAGCGGGAGATGACAATATCTTGGTTGTTATAAAACCCAAGGATGCTGTTCCCAGAATCTTGAAAAAGCTGGAGTCGATGGTTGTCTGAGCGGCTTCACAGAAGGAGATATTCGGATGCTGAAGACATTGACGGTATGGAACTTTGCACTGCTGGAGCATGTGCAGATTGAGTTCGGCAGCGGACTCAATATTCTTACGGGAGAAACTGGTGCCGGTAAATCCATACTCATTGATTCATTAGGAGCGATTCTCGGACACCGCATCAGTGTAGATTTTATCCGCACTGACTGTGACTGGCTGCGGGTAGAAGCCGTATTTTCTCTTGAAGGGCAGCACGAACTTATTAGCTTTTTAGAGGCACAGGCTATTGACGTAGAGGATGATATGCTCATCATCACAAGGCAGATTACGCGCAGCGGCAAAAATATGATTTTAGTGAATGGGTGTCATGTGACCTTGGCTGTGCTCAGGGGCATGGGGAGACTCCTTATTGATATTCATGGGCAGAATGAGAATCTGGCGCTTTTACGTATGGAAAACCAGTTTGCCTTGCTCGATGGCAGTGACGAAGCCATTGAAGATCAGCTGGAGTCCTATGGCAAATGCTTTACCAATTGGCAGGAGCTTTGCCGTCAGTTGCTGGATAAGGAACAGGCCTCCCGTGATTATGCACAGCGACTTGATATGCTGAAATGGCAGGACAAGGAAATCAGTGAGGCGAAGCTGAAAGAAGGAGAGGACAAGGAGCTTGAACAGGATATTCTCAAGCTGTCCAATGCAGAAAAGATAACAGGATATATAACTTCTTCTGATACATTCCTAAATGGAGGGGGCAAAAGTCCGGTTGGAGTTTTGGAAGCACTTGCCCGTATTAAGCAGAATCTGGAATCATTGAGCCGGTTCGATTCTTCTATGGAAGAATCACGAAAAATGGTAGAGGATGCATACTGCCAGCTACAGGAAGTTTCTTATAATCTCAGGGACTATGGGGATGATATGGACTTTGATGCACATAAGCTTGACCGCTTGGAGAGCCGTATGGATGTCATCGATAAGCTGCGGAAGAAATACGGTGTGACTCTTGAGGCTGTATTGGAGCATCAGAAGGAAGTTCAGGCCGAGCTTGCGGATATTGAAAACTATGATGATGATATAGCAGTGCTTAAAAAGAGGATTTTCAATGCAAAAGAAGAGGTGCGGATAGAAGCTGCCAAGCTTACAAAGATGCGCTGCAAGGCGGCGGATAAGCTTTCTGTTGCTATCGAGACGCAATTACTCGCACTAGGTATGCCAAATGCTCGTTTTCACATTGTATTAGAGCCGTTAAAAGAGGCCTCGGCCCGCGGCGCTGATGCGCTGGTTATGCTGTTTTCTGCCAATGCCGGAGAGACGGAAAAAACATTGCAGAAGGTGGCCTCCGGCGGCGAGCTTGCGCGTATCGCGCTAGCTGTAAAGACCGTTGAGGCAGCGCAGGACGATTCGGTCGCCAGTATGGTTTTTGATGAAATTGATGCGGGAATCGGAGGGCGCACAGCACAGATGGTCGCGGAGCGCATCGCACTGGTATCTGTCTATAAACAGGTGCTTTGTATTACGCATTTACCACAGATTGCCTGCATGGCAGATGCCCATTTATATATATCAAAAGAAACACAGGATGGAAAAACCACAACGGCTGTACGAATACTGTCAGAGGGAGAGCGCATCAATGAGATTGCACGCATGGCATCTGGGATAGATGTTACGGCGGCTTCACTTGACAATGCGAGAGAAATGGTAGATAATGCAAGAATAAAAAAGCATAGCTTCAAAAATGGAAGAAACCGTGCCTGCAGGGGATGAGAAACTGTTTTGCAGGCGGATGCTTTCTATATAGTCATGCGGGTACTACAATAAAAGGCATGGCAGTATTACCAAAGGGGGATTCAATATGGATGAAGATTTGATAGAGATAAAGCTAAAGAGTGAAAATGTTTTTGACGGGAATTTGCTGCATGTCCGCAGGGATGAAGTCAGGCTGCCGAATGGGCGGACTTCTGTAAGAGAATGGATAGCGCATCCTGGTGCAGCGGCAGTGATTCCTCTTTTACAAGACAAGTCTATTATTTTGGTGCGTCAGTATCGTTATCCGATGCAGCAGGTTACGTTGGAAATCCCTGCGGGTAAAATGGATGTAGAAGGTGAAGACCCTTTAGCCTGTGCGCAGCGCGAGTTAAAAGAGGAAACTGGCTATACAGCAGAGAAATATGATAAACTTACAATGATTGCGACGACGGTCGGTTTTACCAATGAGACCATCCATCTTTATGTGGCAGAAGGATTGTCGGCAGGTGAACAGTGCCCGGATGAGGACGAGTTCATCCACACGGTGAAGGTTCCGCTTGATGAAGCTGTGGCAATGGTTTTTGCTGGTAAGATTATAGATGCGAAATCCATTACGGCGATTCTTATGCTCAAGGAACGATTGAGAAGTAGATAACGGGGAGGAACTATATGTTTGATTTTAATATACTGGGCATGGTTGCTGGAATTCCGGGGCTCATCATCGCTATGGTCATTCATGAGTACGCGCATGCGCGTGTTGCGGTGGCCATGGGAGATTTTACACCGCGTATGATGGGACGCCTTACACTGAATCCGATAGCGCATATAGACCCAATTGGGCTTTTGATGCTGTTTTTAGTCAGGTTTGGCTGGGCAAAACCGGTAATAATCAATCCGCGGAATTTTCATGACTGGAAAAAGGGAGAAGTTCTTGTTGCTTTAGCTGGCCCGGCAGCTAATTTGCTTACAGCCTTTGTAGCGGTGTTATTTATGGCGGCCTATGTGAAAATGGGATTCCCGATGTCTTATGGTTTACGTACGGTGCTGTATTTGATTATCATCTATAATATCAACTTTGCAATTTTTAACATGATTCCCTTGCCGCCGCTTGACGGTTCCAAAGTTCTCATGGCTTTTTTGCCAGGGAAATGGGCTTTTAAGCTAATGAGTCTTGAGCGCTATAGTTTTTTGATTCTCATAGTGCTCATGATGACGCCGGTTCTGGGAAGTATTTTAGTTCCATTGCAGCGGCTTATTTTTGCAGTTTTTAATGCCGTGCTTGCAATTATTTTTTAGGGGGAGTTTCTTTATGAATAAGGGTCGTATTTTTAGTGCCATGCAGCCTTCGGGTAAATTTCATCTTGGTAATTATATGGGAGCTTTGGAGAATTGGGTGAAGCTTCAAAAGGAATATGAATGTTTTTTTGCTATTGCAGATTTGCATGCGCTTACGAGTGCCTATGCGGATACGAGCAAGATTCCGGAGAATATTTATAATATGGCCCTGGATTGGCTGAGCGCTGGACTTGATCCGGAGAAAAATGTGATTTTTATCCAATCGCATGTGAAGGAGCATGCGGAGCTTCATTTGCTTTTATCCATGATGACGCCTCTTTCCTGGCTGGAACGTGTGCCTACTTATAAGGATAAATTACAGAACCTGGGCGAACAGGGAAAAGACATTAATACCTATGGTTTTTTAGGTTATCCGGAGCTTATGACGGCGGACATTATTCTTTACAAGGCAGGGTGGGTGCCGGTAGGAGAGGACCAGAATCCGCATCTTGAGCTGGCACGGGAGATTACGCGCCGGTTTAACATGCTTTATGCACCGGTCTTTGTCGAACCGCAGGGGCTTATGAGCCGTGCCTCGGTGCTGCCGGGAATCGATGGACGCAAGATGAGCAAGTCCTATGGCAATACGATTCCGTTTGCGGCCAGTCCGGATGAGTTGCGTGAGCGCGTGCGTATGATTGTGACGGATCCCCAGCGTATAAAGAAAGATGACCCCGGTCATCCGGAGGTTTGTGTGGCTTATAAATTCCATCAGCTTTTCAATAAAGAAGAGATCAGCCAGCTGGAACAGGATTGTCGCGGTGGCTGTATCGGCTGCGTGGCCTGTAAGAAAAACCTTGCGGAGAAAATGATTGTGGTTATGGCGGATATGCACGTACGCCGTCAGGAATATGAAGGCAGGAAGGGACTTATCCACGATATTCTTGAGGATGGTGCCAAAAAGGCTCAGGTGGTTGCTGCACAGACCATGGCAGAGGCCAAGGAAGCCATGCATCTTATTTGATGATTTATGCAGGACTATACAGTAAAGCTTGATGCATTTGAAGGCCCAATGGACCTTCTTATGCATCTTATTGAAAAAAATAAGATCGATATTTATGATATTCCTGTTGCTGCACTCACGGAACAGTATATAGAGTATCTGAACCTCTTTAAGGAGTTCAATATCGAGGTGGCAAGTGAGTTTATTGTCATGGCGGCTACTCTTTTACAGATTAAGTCGCGCCTGATGCTGCCGAAGCCGCTGAAGGAAAAGCCGGAGGAAGAGGAAGAAGATCCCAGACGTGAGCTTGTCGAGCGTATTCTGGAATATCGAAAGTTCAAAAAGATTAGCTTGGTATTGAACTCCATGGCGGAAGAGCAGGAACGTTTTTTTTCGCGGGAACCTGCAAAGCTGCCCGTACATCAGCTGCCACCGGAGCATCTCTCATTGGATGTGCTCTTTGAGGCGTTTCGTACAGCTGTGGAAGTTCGGGAGGAGCTTTCTATACCGGAGGAAATTGTCGCCAGGGAGGAATACAGCATTCAGGATAAGATGGAGGAAATTTTGATTTTGTTGCAGCAGTCTGCGGGAAAGATATCTTTTTCCCGGCTTTTTCATATGGGAACGAAGACCGAGTTTATTGCTTTGTTTTTGGCCCTGTTGGAGCTCATACGCATGAAGACGGTCTATGCTCGGCAGGCTGATCTGTTTGCGGAAATTTATATCTGTTTACGTTAATATAGTAAGAGATGGTGAAGCACGAATGTTTCTGAGTAATTTGACGGGGCCGTTCGAGGCTGTTTTATTTGCGAGCGGAGAGCCTGTGACGGATAAGCAGCTTATGGAGCTGCTGCAGATTGATGCATTGAATGTGGAAGAACTGGCCGGGGGCTTGTCCAGGGAACTGGATGCACGCAAAAGCGGGCTGCAGCTTCGCAGGGTTGCAGGAGGCTGGCAGCTTGTGACGCGCCCGGAATATTTTTCGTATGTAGAAAAGCTTACCCAGGTGATGAATAAGAAGCTGTCGCCTGCAGCAATGGAGACATTGGCTATTATTGCTTTTAAGCAGCCTATTACGAAGCAGGAGATAGAGCATATCAGAGGGGTACACATAGAGCGGGTGCTTGCAAGGCTTTTAGAATTGGAGCTCATTTGCGAAGTAGGGCGAAAGGCTGTTATAGGACGGCCTATTTTGTATGGAACAACAAAAGATTTTCTAAAATGTGTAGGTCTTAATGATATTACGGATTTACCAGAGTTGCCAGGAGGTTCGGAAATGACAGAGGAAATTGAGGCAGAACAGCTAGCTCTTATAGAGGGAAAGCAAACTGAGGATTAAATTATAATTTAACAGAAAAGTATGAGAGAATTAACGGAGGATGTTGTTTTGGTTGAGTTATTAGCTCCGGCGGGAAGCCGTGAGGCGTTCGTCGCTGCAGTGGAAAGCGGCGCGGATGCGGTTTATTTGGCAGGGAATATGTTCGGTGCACGAGCCTATGCCAATAATTTCGATGAGCAGGAGCTCAGGGAAGTGATACACTTTGCTCATTTACGGAATGTGCATATCCATGTGACGGTGAATACGATCGTAGATGATCAGGAGCTCTACAGGCTGGCTGATTATCTGCGCTTTTTGTATGAGGCAGGAGCGGATGCCGTACTGGTGCAGGATCTTGGTGTAGCGAAACTCGTCCATGAGGTAGCACCGGGTTTACCAATGCATGCGAGCACACAAATGACCGTACATAATCTTGCCGGGGTATTGGCCTTGGAAAAGCTGGGTTTTTCACGTGTGGTTTTATCACGTGAGCTTTCCCTGAAAGATATCCGTCATATTTGTGCGTGCAGCCATGCTGAAATCGAAGTATTCATTCATGGAGCTTTGTGTGTTTGTTATTCCGGACAATGTCTTATGAGCAGTATGATCGGCGGACGTTCAGGGAACAGGGGACGCTGCGCGCAGCCATGTCGTCTGCCTTATACGCTTGTAAATGGTAAGGGCGAGGATATGCTTGGAGACACGGCAGGTAAGTACCTTTTGAGCCCGCGCGATATGAATACAATTGATCTTTTGCCTGAACTTATTGAAGCAGGAGTATCATCGCTTAAGATTGAGGGACGCATGAAACGGCCGGAATATGTGGCCATTGTTGTCGATACTTACCGACAAGCCTTGGATTCGTATAGCACAGGCAGGGGATACTTTGTACCGGAGGAGAATAAAAGGCGGCTTGCGCAGATATTTAACCGTGATTTCACGACAGCTTATTTGCAAAAGCAGCCGGGACGTGACATGATGAGTGATCGACGGCCCAATAATCGTGGGCTTCTCATCGGCCGTGTAGTGACTTATGACTGGCAGGATAAACGGGTTACTGTAAAGCTCGCCGGGACGCTCCAACCGGGAGATCAGGTCGATTTTTGGGTTAAGGTTGGTGGACGTGTAACAGCAACGATCCGCGATATGCGTCAAGGGCAGCTTGCGGTATCTTTGGCTGCAGCAGGTGATGAGGTGAGCTTTCCGATTGAACGGGCCGTACGGGTACATGATCGTGTATTTAAAGTGTTTGATGCTGTGCTAATGGAACATGCGCGAACGTTTTTTACAGCGGGAGCACCTGTGCGCCGTATTCCGGTGCAGGCAAGGGTACACGCAGCTGTTGGACAGCCGCTGTCCGTGGAGCTCACCGATGCGGATGGATATACGGCGTCTGCTGTCACAGAATTTATTGGGGAAGAGGCAAGGAACCGGCCCCTTACGGAAGAAGTACTTTATAAGCAAATTTCACGTTTGGGCACAACGGTGTTTTCTTTGGAAAAAATGGAGGCCGTTATCGAGGGCAGTGTACTTGTACCAGTGAGTGAGATCAACGAAGCGCGGCGCCATGCGGTTGAGCAGCTGGAAGAAAAGCGTCTTGCTCCTTATGTGCGTGCTGCATTGCCAGCTGCAGATATTGTTTTATCTGAAAGTAAACCGACAGCAGTAAGACAGGCGCAGCTGGTGGTTTCTACGGACTCTTTGGCACAGGCCCGGATTGCGTTGGACGCAGGAGCCGAGCATATTTTATTTGGTGGGGAGTCCTATACACATGAACTGATTACACCGGCACAGTATAAGGCTGTTTGGCAGCTTGTGCGCAGTCGTGGGCAAAAAATCAGTTTTAATACACCGCGTATAGTAAATGAAGAGCAAATGAATTCACTAAGGCAATATTTTGCTGCTTTCAGTGATTTTCCACCAGACGAGGTTAATGTACATAATATAGGGATGATTTCTCTGGTTAAAGAGATTACAGGTTTACCGGTGCATGTTGATTTTTCGCTTATTGCTTATAATTGTCTTAGCATTGATATGCTTAGGGAATTGGGAGCAGCCAGTGTGACCTTATCACCGGAGCTTAATTTTTCGCAGATTGCGCGTCTGGCTGCCAGAAGTACTTTGCCAATGGAGTGCATTGTGCATGGACGGCTGGAGCTTATGGTATCGGAATATTGTGTAGCAGGCAGTTTCCTCGGGGAAATTGGAAAAAATGCCTGTGCCAGACCTTGTGTAAAAAGTGGCACACATTTTTCCCTACGGGATCGCAAAGAAGAAGAGTTTCCTTTGATTATGGATCAGTTCTGCCATATGCACATATTGAATGCCAAAACACTGAGTATGTTGCCGCATGCCATGAAGTTTGCTCCCATGGGAATCGGGCGCATACGTATTGAAGGAAAGGCTGCCGGACCGGAAGAGCTTTCAGGGCTGGTACATGCATATCGGGAATATCGTAACCTGCAGGAGGATCTTACGCAGGAACAAAAGGAGCGGGCGGCCAAGCTGGAAGGAAAGGATATCACACGCGGGCATTATTTCCGTGGTGTTTTATAAGAGGTAACTATGGAAGCAGAAGCTTTAAAAACTTTGGAATATGGGAAAATAAAAGAGAAGCTGCGCAGCAGGGCAGGATCTATTTTAGGCAAAGAGATTGCGGATACTCTTTTGCCCAGCAGCGATTTCGAGGAGGTCAGGGAACGCGTACAGCAGACCTCTGAGGCAGTGCGTATAAATGCACTGGCTAATCCGCCGTTGGGTGGCATACGGGATATACGCGGGCATCTGAAAAAGGTGAAGCTCGGTGCCGTGCTGGAGACGCAGGAGATTGCCGAAATTATGAGTACGATGTATGCTATGCGCAATGTCAAAAGATTCTTCAAGGATATGGAAATTGAGGCACCAGTGCTTAAATCCTGGGCACAGAGTCTGGAAATCCTGGGGCAGCTGGAACGCAGCATTCAAAATACGCTTGATGAACATGGCAATATCCGTGATGATGCCAGCGTGGAGCTTGCGCGCATCCGGAGAGAGCTGCGGTCGTCGCAAAGCCGTATCAAGCAAAGCATTTCTTCTGTGCTGCATGCTGCAGAATATCAGAAATATTTTCAGGATGCTATAGTTACTATGCGCGGGGAGAGATATGTGGTGCCCATAAAGCAGGAGTACCGCCAATTCTTTCCGGGTATCGTACATGACCAGTCTGCCAGCGGTTCGACCCTATTCATTGAACCAATGGCTATTGTAGAGCTTAATAATGACGTGAAGCAGCTGGTGCTCTCTGAACAGCATGAGCTGGAACGCATCCTGCGTGTTTTATCACAGCAGGTTGCCAAAAATGAGGAAGTGCTGTTGGCAAATTGCGATATCCTGGGTCGTCTTGATTTTTCTTTTGCCAAGGCCCGGCTGGCACAGGATATGCAAGCCGTGGAGCCTCAACTGAATCATGAAGGACGGACGCATCTTGTACAGGCACGCCATCCGCTCATTGACCGTGATAAAGTTGTCCCTATTGATATTTATCTGGGAGATACATATCGTATGCTGCTCATCACAGGCCCGAATACAGGCGGCAAGACAGTGAGCATGAAGACTTTGGGCATGCAGGTGCTCATGGCACAATCTGGATGCTTTATTCCGGCTGCTGCGGATTCGGAAATAGCTGTCTATCAGGACGTATACGCTGATATCGGGGATGAGCAAAGTATCGAACAGAACCTGAGTACTTTTTCGGCACATATGACGCATATCGTAGATATACTGCATCGTGCTGAGGCAGAGGATCTGCTGTTGCTCGATGAGCTGGGAGCTGGTACCGATCCTGAGGAGGGGGCGGCCTTGGCTATGGCAGTTCTTGAACAGCTTTTGGAGGTAAGGGCAAGCACAGTGGCGACGACACATTACTCGGAACTCAAGACTTTTGCTTATACACGCGATGGTATAGAGAATGCTTGTGTGGAATTCGATATAAAAACGCTTTGTCCGACATACCGGTTGCTTATCGGCATCCCGGGGGCAAGCAATGCCTTTGCTATAAGCAAACGCTTGGGATTGTCGGATGCGGTGATTTTACGTGCGCAACAGCTTATCAAGGCCGATCATGCACAGTTTGAGCATGTCATCAACGAGCTGGAGAATGAAAAAATAATGTATGAGCAGCGCAATGCAGATATTATGGAACGCCAGCAGCGTGCAAGGCAGCTTGAGGCCAAGGTTGAGCTTATGAAAACGGAGCTCTCACAGAAAAAGGCTAAAATGCTGCGCAAGGCTAAAGATGACAGTGCGGCGCTCATACGTCATACACGTCGTGAGACAGAAGCAGTCATCAAGGAACTGAAGGCGCAGTTTAATGATCAGGGCATACAGAAACGACAGCAGGCTATACAGGATGCGAGAGACAGGCTCAACGAGGCTTCGGCGCATGCGCGCCCGGGAATCGTTCCAGAGAAAAGCTATCGTAAACCAGTGGATTTGCAAACAATTGCAGTTGGTGATATCGTTTATGTGACTTCACTCGCACAGAAGGGCACCGTGCGGTCTGTACAGGGTCAGGAATTGGTCATACAGCTCGGAAGTATGAAAATGAATATAAAGGCGTCTTCTTGCAGATTTGTTGAAAGCGGCAAAGTAGAGACACAGAAAACGGATACACGGGCGGCAAGTTTTTTGCAAAAAGCAGTAAATATCCGTCGGGAGATTGATGTACGAGGACTCATGGTAGATGAGGCA
Source organism: Megamonas sp. UBA1796 (assembly GCA_002319795.1). Classification (GTDB taxonomy): domain Bacteria; phylum Bacillota; class Negativicutes; order Selenomonadales; family Selenomonadaceae; genus UBA1796. The sequence goes on along the minus strand of DCFU01000016.1, from coordinate 63,282 downwards.
GAGCAGGTTGTCGATAAATTTCTGGATGATGCTGTTATTGCGGGCATGGCGCAGGTGCTTGTTATCCATGGCAAGGGAACCGGCGTGCTCAGAAAGAACCTGCATGAGTATCTTAAACATCATCGGAGTGTTCTGAACTTTAACTTTGCTGATGCAGGCGAAGGGGGAACGGGAGCTACTGTTGTCGATTTAAAATAAGACTGCGAAAAAAATAGATTTATGGTAAAATGTAAGACGTATATTATTGGAGGAGGGAACTCATGGAAAGACGTACAAATACGAGTCGTTCGGCCAGACCACGGAGAAAACAGGGCAGTAAAACCAAGAGGATTGTGTTGGGTTTCTTTATTGTCGTTTTGGTTATGCTTGTCGGCATAGGATGTGGTTTCCTTACAGCAAGTATGAATACAAAGCCGAATTTGGCAGATGATATCCGTCCGCCAGCATCATCGCAGATTTATGATATCAACGGCAACGAAATTGCTAATGTGCATGCGGCAGAAAATCGCGTGCCTGTAAAAATCAATAAGATACCGAAAGATTTGCAGAACGCTTTTGTGGCGGTAGAGGATGCTCGGTTTTATGACCATATGGGAATTGATCCACGCGGTATCCTGCGTGCTGCCTGGGCAAATCTCACAGATCGTACCGTAGCCGAAGGCGGTTCTACAATTACGCAGCAGCTTGCCAAGAATGCATATCTTACGCAGGAGCGCACATTGAAGCGCAAGATACAGGAAATGTTTTTGGCATTGCAGCTTGAGCGCCAGTATACGAAACAGGAAATTTTGGAATTATATCTGAATCAGATTTATTTCGGCCAGGGTGCTTATGGCGTACAGGCTGCAGCACAGACTTATTTTGGCAAGAATGTTGAAAACCTTGACCTGAATGAATGTGCGGTACTAGCCGGCATACCCAAGAGTCCAAATTATTATTCACCGATGAATAATATGGCTGCGGCGCAGGAGCGTAAGGCAACTGTGCTGGACCAGATGGAAAAGTATAATTATATTAATACATCTACGGCTCGTAAGACGAAGAATGAAAAAATAGAGCTGGCAAAGCCTAAAAAATCGAAAACTACTGAACCGGCAGCTTATTTTATTGATTATGTAACACAGCGTATGATTGATAAATATGGAGCAGACGCTGTCTATAAGGAAGGCCTGAAGATTTACACGACGATTGATATGGATATGCAGGCGTCAGCAGAAAAGGCTATGGAGAATCTGCCGAACTACCGTACGGATGACAATGGTATTAAACAACCGCAGGGCGCGCTTGTTGCTATTGAGCCGCAGACAGGCTATATCAAGGCTATGGTAGGCGGACGTGGTACAGATCAGTTCAACCGTGCTACGATGGCGGAACGCCAGCCGGGCTCGGCTTTCAAGCCATTCGTTTTTGCCGCAGCGCTTGAAAGTAAGTTTACACCGTCTACAATTGTCGATGACAGCCCCATCACGATTGGGGACTGGACACCACAAAATTATGAGCGCACCTTTAGCGGCAAGGTTACTTTACGTACCGTCGCAGAGCAGTCCATCAATGTTCCTACGGTCAAGATAGCGCAGAAAATTGGAATTGACAAACCTATTTATTACGCGCAGGAGATGGGGATATCGACTTTCGTACTTGATGGCCCGCAAAATGATCGCAATCTGGCTACTGCACTCGGAGGTCTTACGAAGGGGGTTACACCTCTGGAGCTTACGAGTGCTTACGGAACCTTTGCGAATAAGGGAATTCATGTGGAACCGGTAGCGATTATCAAAGTGCTGGATCGAAACGGCAAGATCATAGAGCAGGCGTCGCCAAAGCAGCGCAGTGTCATCAGTGAGGTAAGTGCGGCTGAGCTCACGGGTATGTTGCAGGGCGTTATAACTCGTGGAACAGGCACCGGAGCAAATATCGGGCGACCAGCAGCCGGCAAGACCGGTACGACGAGTGATTATCTGGATGCATGGTTTGTAGGTTATACACCGAACCTTGTCGCAGGTGTATGGATCGGCTGTGACGATAATGAAGCGCTGCGGGGGATGACCGGCGGTAATCTGCCGGCAACCGTATGGCGTGATTTCATGAGCAAGGCGCTGGCGGGAACACCACCAAAGAATTTTGATGGTTCTATTGGCATTAAAGGTGATACGGTTGATGAAATCGTTGATGAAAATAAGAAAAAAGACGATGCTAAGGGTAAAAAAACTGAAGAGGATAAGAAAAAGGCTGAACAGGATGCAGCTAAGAAAGACAATAAAAAATCGGACACGAAACAGCCTGTTCAGCAGCCGGCAGTCCCGGCACCGGCACAATCTGCACCAGAACCAGGTGCGGGTGCTGCTAAGGGCAAGAACTGATTAGAGGAGTGAATTTTTTGGCAAACGTATTTGATGTTCTGAAGGAGCGCGGCTTTATAGCACAATGTACGAATGAAGATGAAGTTCGTGAAATGTTTGATAAGGAAAAGGTAACTTTTTATATCGGATTTGATCCGACAGCGGACAGTCTCCATGTAGGTCATTTCCTTGGACTTATGGCTATGGCGCATTTGCAGCGTGCCGGACACCGTCCAATTTGTCTTGTTGGCGGTGGTACGGGAACTGTGGGGGATCCCTCCGGCAAGACGGACATGCGGAAAATGTTGACGGATGAGCTTATTGAGCATAATTGCAATTGTTTTAAAAAGCAGATGGAACGCTTCATTGATTTTCGTGAGGGCAGGGCACTCATGCTAAATAATGGCGATTGGCTCCGGGCACTGAACTATGTGAATTTGCTTCGTGAAGTAGGCTCTCATTTTTCGGTAAACCGCATGTTGGCAGCTGAGTGTTATAAGCAGCGCATGGAACACGGTCTGACATTCCTTGAGTTCAATTATATGGTTATGCAGGCCTATGATTTTATGGAGCTTAATCATCGGTATGACTGTAAGCTGCAAATGGGTGGAGATGATCAATGGTCCAATATCATTGCAGGTGTGGAGCTTATCCGCCGGAAGGAAAGCAAGCCGGCCTATGGGCTTACATTTACGCTGCTTACGAAGAGCGATGGCAAGAAAATGGGCAAGACGGAAAGCGGCGCACTTTGGCTGGACCCGGACAAAACATCCGTATATGATTTCTACCAATATTGGAGGAATGTTGATGATGCCGATGTCGGGAAATGTCTCGCGCTTCTGACATTCCTGCCGATGGATGAAGTCAGGAGGCTGTCTGCCTATAAGGATGCAAAAATCAATGAGGCTAAAACCGTGCTGGCTTATGAGGTGACAAAGCTTGTTCATGGTGAGGCAGAGGCGCAGGAGGCGAAGTCTGCTGCAGAGGCACTTTTTGGCGGCGGAGCTGATTCCGAACATGTGCCTACCATACATGCTGCGCAGTCGGATATTGGAATGAAGCTTATTGATTTGCTTGCACGTGAGGGTGTGTTTGCATCGAAGAGTGAGGGAAGACGGCTTGTTCAGCAGAATGGCGTGAGTGTAAACGATGCGCGTGTTGTCGATGCGGAGCGTGTCCTGCAAGCGATGGATTTCAAGGATGGGGCTGCTTTGGTAAAGAAAGGCAAGAAAAAATACTATCGGATCCTGCTGGTTTAATTTTGCTAAACTGTGAGAAATATGATATACTTTCTAAGTTAGTTTTTAATGAAGGGCGGTTCATTCATGTCAGGACATTCTAAATGGGCAAATATCAAGAGGAAAAAAGGCGCGAATGATGCGATTCGCGGCAAAGTCACGACAAAAATTGGTCGTGAGATTACCATAGCAGTGCGTATGGGCGGCGGTGACCCTACGGGGAATATGCGCTTAAAGCTCGCACTATCCAAGGCTAAGGCCAACAATATACCAAAGGATAATATCCAGCGTGCAATTCAAAAGGGCTTGGGAGCTGCCGATGGCAGCAGTTATGAGGAACTTGTTTATGAAGGTTACGGACCTGGCGGTTCGGCTGTTATGCTTGATATTTTGACGGACAATCGTAACCGTACGGCTGCGGATGTACGTCACCTTTTTGCAAAACATGGCGGCAATTTGGGTGAGACAGGCTGTGTAGGCTGGATGTTCAAGCAGAAGGCAGTATTCATTGTAGATAAAGAGGCTTATGATGATGAAGATGGCCTTATGGAAATTGCGCTCAATGCCGGTGCGGATGATTTTCAGGCAGCGGATGATTCCTTTGAAATTACGGCAGAGCCGTCAGCGTACGATGATATTGTTGCGGCGTTAGAGGAAAAGGGTATAGAGGCTGTTTCTGCTGAAGTTACGATGGTACCGGATACTACGGTGCAGCTTGAAGGCAAAGACGCGAATAAGATGATGAACCTCATCGATGCACTTGAAGAGCATGATGATGTGCAGAATGTGTACGCGAATTACGAGATTGATGACGCAGAATAATAAAAGATGAAGTAAAATTTAAAAGGCGGCCTTTGTGGTCGCCTTTTGTTTGGAGAATGAAATGTTAGCATTGGGAATAGATCCAGGAACGGCTATCTGTGGCTATGGCTTTGTTGAGCTGCAGGGCAGCCGTCTGATACCGCGGGAATATGGGGCCATCATAACGAGTTCAAAAGCAAAGATGCAGGATCGTCTTATGAAGCTCTATGACGAGCTTGATGCATTAATTAAACAATACCATCCGGACGTTATGGGGGTTGAGCAACTTTTTTTCAATCGCAATGTAACAACGGCTATACCGGTTGGACAGGCACGTGGTATTGTATTGCTTACAGCGGCAAAGAATCAATTGGAGCTTGTTGAGCAGACACCACTGCAGGTCAAGCAGGCAGTTACAGGTTATGGGAAGGCTACGAAAGAACAGGTGATTTATATGGTTACGAAGCTGTTGAACCTTTCCAAAGCACCACATCCGGATGATGTGGCAGATGCACTGGCCATTGCGATTTGTACGACACATTGTTTAAGCAGCTATGTCTGGCGTAACAGACTGTAAGGGGGCGTTTGGTATGATTGGCTATTTGCATGGCAGGGTTACCCATCTTCTGGTGGATTATTGTCTTCTGGATGTACAGGGTGTTGGCTATCGGGTATTTGTTGCTGCGTCCACCCGCAGTCGTTTGCATATTGGTGAAGAGGTAACCTTATTTACGCATTTGAATGTGCGTGAAGATGCGTTGCTTCTTTATGGGTTTTACAGCCAGGAAGAATATAATTTATTCCAACTTCTGATTTCTGTAGCTGGAATCGGCCCGAAAGGCGCATTGGGAATTCTTTCTGCGATTACTATTGACAGGTTGTGCCAGGCAATTCAGCAGAAACAGACTGCCGTGCTTACGAAGCTGCCCGGTATAGGGAAGAAATCGGCAGAACGTATGATATTGGAGTTGAAGGATAAGGTGAATTTTGCGTCAGAGGCGGATGAGATTGACTTTGCAGCAGAGGATGAGGCTGGGAGTGATATGCTTTCAGAGGCTTCGGCAGCGCTGTTTTCGTTAGGTTACACACAGGCCGAAGTCAGTCCGGTTTTAAGGAAAGCGGCTCCATGCGAATCCGTGGAAGAAATTATCAAATTTGCTCTGAAGGAATTTGCGGGGAGGAAATAAGCTGTGGATGACAAGGAAGGACGCATAATAGCAATGAATGAGCAGCAGGCGGATGAATGGCAGTACAGTTTGCGTCCACGAAAGCTCAGCGAATATATTGGTCAGGATAAAGTGAAGGAAAACCTCGCGGTATTTGTCAAAGCGGCTATTTCCCGCGGCGAGGCACTGGATCATGTACTGCTCTATGGTCCTCCAGGACTCGGCAAGACAACGCTTGCGGGAATCATCGCCAATGAGCTTGGCGTAAATTTTCGTGTTACCTCAGGCCCCGCAATCGAACGTTCGGGCGATTTGGCGGCTTTACTGACAAATCTCGGTGAGCGTGATGTGCTCTTTATTGATGAGATACATCGTCTTTCACATAGTGTTGAAGAAGTGCTTTATTCTGCTATGGAAGATTTTGCCTTGGATATTATTATTGGCAAGGGACCGAGTGCACGTTCCATACGGCTTGATATTGCGCCATTTACACTTATTGGGGCCACCACGCGCGCTGGTGCGCTCGCTGCGCCGCTTCGCGACCGTTTCGGGGTTATATCACGTCTTGAATACTATGAACCGCAGGCTCTTGTTTATATTATCAAGCGCGCAGCAGAAATACTGAAGATTTCCATTGAAGAGCGTGGTGCCGAAGAAATCGCCCGGCGTTCCAGAGGGACGCCGCGTGTGGCAAACCGCCTATTAAAGCGCGTGCGCGACTTTGCCCAGGTAGGGGGCAGTGGTATCATCACAGAGGAGATTGCCGACAAGGCACTTGCATTATTAGAAGTTGACAAGGCCGGGCTTGATCACACGGACAGGCGCATGTTAGATACGATGATACAAAAATTTGCAGGCGGCCCCGTGGGACTGGATACGCTGGCGGCTTCAATCAGTGAAGAAACGGATACAATAGAGGATATTTATGAACCTTATTTGCTCCAGCTTGGCTTTATTAACCGTACACCCAGAGGCCGTATTGTTACACGGGCCGGTTATGAACATATGAAGGTGCCATATCCTGAGAATGAAGGCCGGATGTTTTAACGGAGGAATGAAAATGAAACTGCTATTGCATATGTGTTGTGGGCCTTGTGCCTGTTATCCAGTGAAAAAATTGCGTGAAGAAGGAATCGAGCCTGTCGGTTATTTTTTTAATCCTAATATTCATCCCTATAAGGAATGGCAGCAAAGACTGGAAACAGCCAAAGAATTTGCCTCGGCGACAGGGTTGGAACTTTTGACAGATGAGAACTATATGCTGCGCGATTTTCTAAGCAAAGCTTTGCCGGCAGAGGCTCAGGATAATGGGCGCTGCCGCATGTGTTACACCTGGCGACTGGAGCAAACAGCGAGATTTGCTGCGGAAAATGGTTTTGATGCCTTTACGACAACATTATTTTATAGTATTTACCAGCAGCATACGTTAATGAGGGAAACCGCAGAAATATTTGCTGATAAATATAAGGTGGATTTCTTCTATGAGGATTTTCGTCCGGGCTGGCAGGAGGGTATTGATATCAGCCATGAACTGGGGCTTTATCGCCAGCCGTATTGCGGATGTATTTTCAGTGAGGAAGAACGCTATAGTAAGACATTGCGTAAACAAAGAAAAGTCGCGGCCAAAGAAAAGCGGCTGGCAGTACAGCAGACAGTAAATGATCTTGGCGGAAGATAAGGAGTTGGCTATGCGGATACGTATTGTGGCAATTCTGATAGGTGTATTGGTTTTACTGCCGCAGGGCACTGCCATGGCTGTTGCGGGGCAGGCAGCTGCACCTGCAAAATCAGTGCCGACAGTAAATAGCGAAGATAGCATCCATGTGGGCTTGCTGAAAGGGCAGACCACAGTCAATTTGTCTGCGGCTGCGGAATATGTTTTGCGTGATGCGGCTACAGGGCGGGGTCTTGTAAAATTTAAGCCCGGGGAGACAATGACCGTTAGCAGAAGTCAGAATGGTTTTCGGATAAATTCGAAAGCTATTTCGGCTATGTCACTGCGTGTTATTTTGCCAAAGGGGGATAAGGCGGACTTTCTAAAGGTCAATGGAAAAGAATATCGCGGCACGGTCCTTTTAAAGATGGCTGCTTCCGGCATTACGGTGATAAATGAAGTACCGCTGGAAGAATATCTCTATGGTGTGTTGCCGACAGAGATGTCTGCGTCATGGCCGGCTGAGGCTCTTAAAGCGCAGGCAGTTGCGGCACGCACTTTTGCGCTTTACAGCCGTAACAAACATGCAGCGGATGGTTTTGATGTATGTGATTCATCGCATTGCCAGAATTATGGCGGTGTGGCGGCTGAATCAGCTCTTTCTACGGCTGCGGTTGATGCGACGAGAGGACAGGTGCTGTTCTACGATGGGAAGCCGATTTATGCCGCATTTCATACAAGCTCTGGCGGCATGACGGCAAACAGCGAGGATGTCTGGGGGAACGCCCTTCCCTATCTCCGTTCGGTAAAAGATGATGATACAGCAGCACCTTCACATCATTGGCAGATAAGGCTTACGGCTTTACAGGCCGGTCAGAAGCTGGCGGTAGCAGGCCATGATATTGGCATGCTGCAGAGGTTTACGCTTACACCGTTAACACAAAGCGCTGCCAGGACAGAGGACCGTTCTATGTCCGGACGCGTACGTGTCGTTACATTTTCCGGTACGAAAGGTGTCATCTCTGTTACGGGAAACGAGATGCGCAATATTTTTGGTTTAAAGAGCACCTTGTTCGATATGGATTGTGAATATCCGGATATCAAAAAAGTAGATGTAGACATGGGGTTCGATAAGAAAGACATTGCTGCGAATCTGCCGGATGTCAGGGAAAACCATTATTTGACGCGGAAAATACACATTTTGAGTGGAAAAATCGGTGAGTATATACTTATTGACGGCTATGGCTGGGGTCATGGGCTGGGCCTTTCACAGTGGGGCGCCAGGGCTATGGCGGCAAAATCCGGCTATAAGGATATTCTTACGCATTATTATACGAATGTTGAATTGAGGAAGCTTTATTGAGGAGAGATATGGTATGCTTTTGTCAGAATTTGATTATAATTTACCGGAGGAACTTATTGCCCAGACTCCGATAGAACCGAGAAATGCCTCACGCTTGATGGTGCTGGACCCGCCAGCGGAGACTATAGAGCACCATCATTTTTATGATTTGAAAAATTTTCTTGCGCCGGGTGATACGCTTATTTTCAACGATACACGTGTCATGCCTGCACGGCTTATCGGGTATCGCGATAAAACCGGCGGCAGGGTAGAGGTTTTTTTATTGCGCCGTATGGATGGTGACACCTGGGAAACCCTTGTGAAGCCTGGCCGTAAGGCGCAGGAAGGACAGATTATTCGTTTCAGCGAGGAATTGGCATGTGAGATTATAGGACATACTGATTTTGGCGGACGCGTGGTCAAATTTCACTATGAGGGAATCTTTGAAGAGATTCTCGATCGGTTGGGAGAAACGCCGTTGCCGCCGTATATCCATGAAAAGCTGGCGGATAAGGAGCGTTATCAAACGGTATATTCCAAGGAGGAAGGTTCCGCTGCCGCACCGACAGCCGGACTTCATTTCACTAAGGAACAGATGCAGGAGCTTGAAAGTATGGGCGTGAATCTCGGTTTTGTAACCTTGCATGTAGGGCTGGGCACTTTCCGCCCGGTCAATGTTGATAATATCGAGGAGCATGTGATGCATAAGGAATATTACTGCATCTCCGATGAGACAGCCAAGCTTATCCGTGATACGAAAGCTGCCGGACACCGTGTTGTTGCTGTAGGGACTACGTCTATCCGTACACTTGAAGCTGCAGCGTCGGCTAAAAACGAGATTTCCGGGAAAAGCGGCTGGACTGATATTTTTATTTATCCTGGATATGAATTTAAGATTGTCGATGCTATCATCACGAATTTCCATTTGCCAAAATCGACGTTGATTATGCTTATCAGTGCTTTTGCGGGACGTGAGTTTGTACTCCATGCTTACAAAACTGCGGTAGATGAAAAATATCGCTTTTTTTCATTTGGGGATGCCATGCTGATCTTAAGGCAGTCGGCAAAGTGTTGAGTTTGCAGGCAGCCTGATCTGCATTTACCTGCAGGTTTTGGCATGTGTAATATTTCGTACTGACGGTGTAGAGATTGGAGAATATATAAAGCCAGTTTCATCAATAAATAATGAAATGAGAGTGTGGAGAAAATCTGCACTCTTATTTTTCCTGTAAAGCACAATATATTTATTGTAGAACTACAGTTTAAAAATTATATGGATCATTATACAGAGAGGAAGAAACTCATTTTTATGATACAGGAAAAATTATGGACAACAGAATTTATTTCCATGGGAGGCAGCAATTTTTTTCAGTTTATGTCACAATATATTATGGTTGCTGCCTTGCCTGTTTTTATTATGGGAACACTGGGTGGAGGCGAGGTAGAAGCAGGCCTTGCTATGACTTTTTTTCAAATTGGCACGGTTTGCTGTCGTCCCTTGGCAGGACATTGGATCGATAGTATTAATAAACGAAAGTTGATGCTTGGTACGACAATTGGATTTTTTCTTGTTATGACAGCATTCAGCTTTGCTTCTTCGCTTGCGTCCATACTTGTTTTGCGGTTATTGCATGGTATATTGTTCGCACTTGGCACAACCGTGGCATCTGCGATGGCAGCCTTGATTTTGCCAGCAAGCCGCAAAGGAGAAGGTATTGGATATTTTGCTGTATCAACGAATCTGGCGATGGTGGTAGGACCGATTATTGGTCTTCTTCTTGTCCAGCAATGGGGCGCAAAGGCGCTTTTCGGGTTTTTAGCTGTACTGGCAGTGCTGACCATAGGGATTAGTAATTATAAGAAATTGCCGGACGAAATCACGATGCCTTCCCTAAAAAAACAAAGTGGCTGGCATTTACAAGATTTTATTGAGAAGCATTCGGTACCAATGGCTTTTTTCGGTGGTTTGGTATATTTTGCTTATGGTGGTATTTTAACATTTATTCCGCTTTATGCGAGTTCCCTTGGTATGAGTACGGCAACAAGTTTATTTTTTATGCTGTTTGCGATTGTCATTGTTTTGACACGTCCGTTTGTGGGTCGTATCTTTGACAGAAAGGGAGCAGATTTTATTGTGTATCCGGGCTTTTTGTCTTTTATTACAGGTTTGATTATATTCAGTAAAGTTCAGACGATGACGGGTCTTTTAATCTCAGCGGCTATACTGGGTATTGGTTTTGGTGCACTGAGTCCTGCTTTTCAGACGCTTGCAATCCAAAGTGCTCCCCTGGAACGGGCTGGTGTGGCCACGGCAACGTATTTTTGGTCTTTGGATATCAGTGTAGGACTCGCGGCGGTATTGCTGGGTATAGTGATCGGGAAATTTGGTTATTCGGTTATGTATGGTGTTTTTTCCGCAGGGGTAATGATTTTAGCAGCAGGGTTATATTTTGTTTGGAGGCTACAGAACAAGAAAGAGTAAATGCCGAATAATGGCTTTATATTTTTATAAAGCATTATTCGGCACCTCAGAGATTAGAAGCAGTCGTACCTTTGGAGCTTTTGATATTTTGCCAAGTTTCATGATTTTCAACGCACCCATACAGTGTATTAAAGAAAACCGTTATCTGCTAACCATTCATTAGCAACTACATTCGGACTTTTACCGTCTAAGTCAACTTTCGCATTGAGCTTTGACATTTCTTCACTATTTATTTTTCCCGCTAATAAGTTGAGGGCATCAGCAATTTCAGGATGAAGTTTCAATGTATCGGCCCGTATCAGAGGCGCTGCGTAAAATGGTGGAAATACCTGTTTATCATCTTCTAATACTTTTAAATTAAAGGCAATGATTCGCCCATCCGTGGAGAATGCATCAATCACGTCTACATTGCCGTCACGACAAGCGGCATAGGTTAAACCGGGATCCATGCCGGCGGGCAAATCAAATTTCATGTCATATACTGCTTTGACATTGCTATAGCCGTCAACTCGTTCTAGAAATTCGTGTGTTGCACCTAATTTTAAGTTACTGGACTGTTTCGCTAAATCACTCATAGATTGAATCGAAAGTTCGTCGGCCTGACTTGTTCGCATTGCTAATGTATATGTATTGTTAAAACCAAACGGTTTCAGCCAGATAATCTGTTTTTTGTCGGCATAGATGTCTTTTACTTTTTCATAGACAATTTCCGGGCTGCTGGGGGGAGTATATTCTTCACCTAAGATATTTACAAGAGCTGTCCCGGTGTATTCAGCGTAGATATCTAAATCACCCCTTTCAATTGCTTGAGCGACAACATTTGTTCCACCTAAGTAAGCTTTGGTTTCTACCTTTAGATTGGTATTTTTTTCGATTACACCTTTCATTAAGTAAACCAAAATATCTTGTTCAGTAAAGTTTTTACCACCAATAATAACCGTATTTGTATCTTTACCAAAGGGTGAAGAACAGCCTAAAATACTCAGAGCCATCAATATGCTAATCAGCAATAAGATAAACTTCCTCATAAAATCGTCCTTTCGTCTGGCCTTATTGATTTTTGGGCTGTACGAAAAGTTCAATTTTCTTTAAGCCATAATCAAATAAGATTGATAATAAGGCTACTGGGATTGCACCAGCTAAAATAAGATCCTGTCTTGCCATAGCAATTCCTCGAAAAATCAAATCTCCTAAACCGCCGGCACCAACTAAAGCTGCTAAGGTAGCCACGCCAATGACCATAACCGTTGCAGTGCGAATCCCCGCCATAATGATAGGAAGCGCTAAAGGAAGTTCAATCATAAACAATACTTGGCGGGAAGTCATTCCCATGCCAGTACCAGCATCAATAACCGCTTGATTCACACCTACAATGCCTGTATAAGTATTACGCAAAATCGGTAAAAGGCCATAGACGGTTAGAGCAATGATTGCTGGCATAAAACCAATCCCAAATATCGGTACCATAAATCCCAGCAAAGCTAAACTAGGAATTGTTTGAAATACAGACGTGATTCCTATGATGGTTTCGGCAACTTTGCGCTTTCTGGTAAGCAGTATGCCGAGCGGAAGTGCAATCAGATTTGCAATCAGTAAAGCAACGAGTGTAAGCTGGATATGCTGCCAGGTGCCAATCATTATTTCAGGCCAGCGATTTTGTAACATTATTAAAAAATTTGCTAACATATTATTTATCCTCCTCCACGTCCGCATCATTATTATTGGTTCGCATTTGCTCGGCCATTACATCCACTAAAGAGGCACGTGTTATGAGCCCTTTTAGATGGTTGCTTTCATCGAGTACCGGTAGAAATTCTACATTATGCTCACTAATTAAGTTGATTGCATCGCCTAATTCTTGCGATAGTTTGACCGTCTGGACATCACGTTTCATGATATCGGACAATACTATTTTTTCATTGGAAAAATGCTTCTGAATCTCCCGTGCGTTGGCAACACCTAAAAATGTTTTATCTTTATCAATAATAAGTAAAGAATCTACTTTGTATTTCCTCATTTTGGTCAGGCCTTCGGCTAGACCGAAGGTTGGGAATATTGTAATAGCATGTATCATCACTTCTTCAATAGCCGGATATTTTTCAATTTGATTGATGCGGTCAGCACCGATGAAAGTTCTTACAAAATCGTTGATCGGGTGACGTAAGATTCGTTCGGGAGTATCCACTTGAATAAGTTTTCCAGCTTGCATAATACCAATCCGATCGCCAAGCTTGATTGCTTCATCAATATCATGTGTTACAAAAACAATTGTTTTATGAAATTTTGTCTGCAGATCCAAAAGATCATCTTGCAGCTGTTCACGGCTGATGGGGTCGAGGGCACTGAAGGGTTCATCCATAAGAATAATCGGCGGATCTCCGGCTAAGGCACGAATTACCCCAATTCGTTGCTGCTGACCGCCGCTGAGTTCTGCCGGGTAGCGATTCCGATACGTTTTAGTAGGCAGGCCAACCATTTCTAATAGTTCGTCAACGCGCTTGCTGGATTTTTCTTTATCCCATTTTTTTAAGCGTGGGACAAGGGCGATATTTTCACCAATCGTCATATGCGGCAAAAGACCGATATGCTGGATTACGTACCCGATATTACGGCGCAGTGTTACCGGGTTCTCTTCAGCAATATTTTTATGGTTGATCAGAACTGTGCCAGAGGTTGGTTCGATTAAACGGTTGATCATTTTCATAGTGGTTGATTTTCCAGACCCGCTTGGACCAATCAGAGCAAATAATTCCCCCTTTTCAATATGAAGATTCATATTTTCGACCGCGTGAAATTCCTTGTTATACAGTTTGTTTACATTTTTAAATACTATCATTCGGTATTTTCCTCCTTCTGGTTAACATAGTCTGCAGTATTAAAAGCTTGCAGAGCAGTTGATTACTGAATATTTTGTAAAATAAAATCATATCTATATGGGCGTATTTTTCACAGGCATGCAAAGCACATATTGTATAGGGTAAAAGTAGGGGAGAGACTGTTTTAAACATAAGAAAAAACCCCTACCCATAGGAAGCGTGTCTGTAACAGAACTACGACCATAGTGATAAAGGGTTACGAAGATTTTATTCGATTTATTTACTAATATATTATAACATGATCGGGCACAATTGTCTAATATTTATAAATTTTTAGTTATTTTTTAAAAATATCAATGTGAGTAAAGTTTACTGCACAAAAGCGGTTTTTGAGGAGCTCTAAATTTTGAGTCCACAAAAATCGCTTACAGTAGAGTTACACGTATTGCAAAATTTGGGTACACGTAACTGTGTGCAGATTCCATGCTGAAATTGACCAAGCAATTCAGTTCTAGATTATGGATTTTGGCGTTCCTGCTGACGGTTTTGCGATGAAATGGTGATAGACGGCAAGGCTTAAGCAGATGAGAATCATTCCGGCTGTGAAGAAAACATATTTCATTCCCAGAAATGTAGCGATGACTCCACCGAGAAGAGGTCCAGCCATGGAACCAACTTGTTGAGCGGAAAATAATAGACCAAAAATACTGCCTTTGACTTTAGCCGGGGTGTTTTCAGCGAGGACTGCATTGATGGACGGGTGGATACCAGCGAAAAACAGGCCGCCGATGAACTGCATCGCAGCGAATGCATACAAGTCATTTGGGATGCCTTGTATAATGATTGCGGCACCGGCAAAAACTAATGCGAGGCTCATGGACTTGAAAAAGCCGTGGTGCTGGCCAAATTGCCCCCAGAGGGGGGCTGCGATAGCCCCGGCGATGCCTCCTAAAGAAAAGATGAGTCCGGAAACGAAGATTATATTTGGCAGGTTTCCGGCAAGTTCTGTGATATAGGTAGTCAGGATAGGCTGCAGGATGAGGATGACCATCTGCACCAAAGTGCCACAAATCAGCATGTTGCGGATCAAGGGAATATGCAACAGTGATGGGTGTTCTTTAGTCGGAGTATTTTCTTCCTGGGATGGAATGTTCTCATGTGCTGGATCCGGCGGCTCTTTGATGAAAAAGATAAATATGAGGCTGTTTAAAAAAAGTCCGGCGGCAGCGAGAAAAAAAGATAGGCGCATACCAAAAAACTCTGCGAGTACGCCGCCTAACAACGGACCAATCACACCGCCAGCGGTAAGGACCCCCTGCATAATGCCTAAACACAGGCCAAGTTTTTCCGGTGGAGCATAAAGTGCCATAATAGCAAGATCCATTGGCCAAAGACCAGCAGCAAAGCCTTGAAACATGCGCATGAGGGTGAGTTGTTCAGGCGTGGTAACGATACCACCTAAAAAATAACTGATGGATAAAAGAATGCTGGCACGGATTGCCATTAAACGCTTTCCCCTAGTATCCGCCATACGTCCCCAGATAGGAGCCATAATAGCGCTGACCAAAAAGGTTGACGAAAAGACGATACCAGACCATAGGTTGACAGATGCGGCATCTACACCCAATTCTTGTGTCAGATACATAGGCAGAAACGGAATCAGCATGGTATAGCTGGCTGACATAAAGATGATATTGCAAGCCAGAATTGCTAATGTAGCTTTCCAATTCAAAAAAATCACTTCCTCGCAGGTATTCATGTCGTAAAGTGAAAAGAGATCACTCTACCAGTATAGCGCTTACAAAATAGCCAGGTCAATTCTTTGTCTGCCATTTTATGTTTTTTTCCAAGGTACTTGGCATAGAGTTGCAGTTAAGGTGGTATAGACCTAAAATAATGAGACTTTGCGGTGTCTTTTGATGAAAGATCTGCCTGACCGTGTTTTTAGAAAAATGGCAAAATCTGTTGGCGCTGTCTGGGAAAGTTTCTGTCGTTGGGAGTACTCGTACACGAAAAACTGGTGAAAATGGCTATTGTACAAAAGTTTATTTTACGAAGTCAAGATTTGCGTTTGTGATATATTCCTGATTTTTTATAAAAATAACCCCCAGGGGGGCTTCTGATTTTTAGAAGTTGCGGGTAAAATAGAGTTGTGTTTATTGTAAAATTTTGGAGGAGGATGTGACAGATGCATATTCCGGATAATTACCTAAGTCCATCTACCTGTGCAGTCATGGGGGCTGTAATGTTACCCGTATGGTACATTGCGGTGAAAAAAGTCAAGGAGGAAGTACCAAAGGATAAGCTGTCGCTTTTGGGTATTGGTGCGGCATTTTCTTTTTTGAGTATGATGTTCAATGTTCCTTTGCCAGGAGGGACGACGGGGCATGCGGTGGGCGGCACACTGCTCGCAATTCTTTTTGGCCCCTATGCAGCGTGTCTTGCGGTAACGGTTGCACTCTTTATTCAGGCACTCTTTTTTGGTGATGGCGGTATCCTCGCATTTGGTGCGAACTGCTTTAATATGGCGTTTGTACTGCCATTTACCGGCTGGTTAGTTTATAGCCTGCTTAAAAAATATTTGTCTTCAGTTAAAGGCGAATATATTGCAGCGGCGTTTGGATCGTATGTGGGCATCAACGCGGCAGCGTTTTGCGCGGCGGTAGAGTTTGGCATACAGCCATTGCTGTTTACAGATGGTGTGGGACAGGCACTTTATTGTCCGTATCCGCTGGTAATTTCAATTCCGGCCATGATGGTTGGACATATTACGCTGTTTGGCCTTGCGGAAGTCGTGTTTACGACAGCTGTGCTCGCGTATCTCAAAAAAACTTCGCCGGAACTTTTACAGACGCAGCGGGCGAAGGAATCCATTTCGCTTTATGGGCTTTTGGCTGCGCTTATTGTCTGTACACCAGCAGGGCTTTTAGCTGCGGGTACAGCCTGGGGCGAATGGGAACCGGAGGAACTGGCGGAGCAGAATTTTGTTGGTCATGCACTTGGCTATACGCCGTCTGGTATGGAAAATGGTTTTTCGTTCGGGGCACTTTTCCCCGACTATTCCGTGGCAGGGTTACCGGATGCATTTGGCTATATCCTGTCGGCGGTCATCGGTACGGCGCTTTTGATTTTAATTTTTAAGGTTGTATCTTCCTTCTTTTCTGATAAAATAGATTATGAGAAATCAGTGCATGGAGTGTGAGCTATGGCCGAACTGAAACTTCCTGAATGGGCGATGCGGGAAGAAAATTATAAACCTTCAGGCGATCGGGATTTTTTCATTTCCCGGTCGCTTTTGCGACTTATGGGGGTGCTGCTCCATATTCGCCGACAAGCAAAAAATGTAATGAATTACAAGGGGCTGGCTGCTGGACGTTTGTTGTTTGTATTTATCGTGGTGCTCCTCACGGTGGGAACGCGTATGGGAGCATTTCTGCTGCTGGTGCTGACAGGAGAACTTGTTTTGCTATGTTTTATGCCTGGCAGCACGATCCTGCGAATATTACGCAATGCCCTTTTGGCTATGCTGTTTTCAGCGCTGGTACTTTTGCCGGCACTTTTTCTTGGCAGTGCGCCAGCAATCGTGCTCATTCCGTTAAAGACGTTTTTGACTGTAATGTGTCTGAGTATTTTGAATGAATCTTTGCCTTGGCATGTACTTACGGCGAGTCTGCGTGTTTTTCATGTGCCGCAGATTTTTATTCAAATCCTCGATATTACGCTCAAATACATTGTGCTCTTGGGGGAGATTTCTTTGGAGATGCTCTATGCACTGAAGCTGCGTTCCGTAGGGCGAAATCCTATGAAGAAGCAGGCCTTTTCAGGTGTGCTGGGCGTGACCTTCCTTAAATCACGTGAAATGTCGGAGGAGATGTACAGGGCGATGATCTGTCGTTGCTTTACGGGCGACTATCCCGTATTTTCCGGGAAACGCTGGCAGGTGCAGGATGCACTTCTTCTTGTTTCGGCAAGCGTGCTTGTTCTGGTTTATTCCTATATAGAAGGGGCTTTTTTATGATTGAATTTCAGGATGTATGCTACGCTTATGAGCGCATACCTGTACTGCAGCATGTGAATTTTACCATTCAACCCGGTGACGCGGTATTACTGGCGGGGCCGAATGGTACAGGTAAGTCGACAATTTTAAAAATACTCAATGGACTTATTTATCCGGGTCAGGGAAAGTACCTGTTCTATGGCCGCGAGATTACGGAGAAACTGATGCGCGAACACAAATATTCGAAATGGTATCATCAAAAGGTCGGTTTTGTATGGCAGAATCCCGATGTACAGCTTTTTTGCGGCAGCGTTGAGGAAGAGCTGGCTTTTGGTCCGCAGCAGATGGGATTGCCGGAGGAGGAAGTCCTGCGACGCGTTGAAGATGCTATTGCTTTGTTGCACCTTGAAAACCTGCGTATGCGGGCTCCATATTATTTGAGTGGCGGTGAGAAGAAAAAGACGGCGATTGCCGCAATTCTTACTATGAATCCTGAGATTTGGACGATGGATGAGCCGCTAAGCGCGCTCGATGAGAAGACACAGCTTTGGCTTGTTGATTTTTTAAAGGCGTTGAAAAAATCAGGAAAAACGCTTATTATATCAACGCATGACAAGACATTTGCACGAGATTTCGCTG
The DNA here is from genome assembly GCA_002319795.1 of Megamonas sp. UBA1796. GTDB lineage: Bacteria > Bacillota > Negativicutes > Selenomonadales > Selenomonadaceae > UBA1796. The sequence continues at coordinate 44,808 of DCFU01000016.1, read as the reverse complement.
ACTACCGGATATTGCTCAATGAGGAGCATGAGGCCAGGATAGAGACGCTATAGCTGAAATACTGTGCCATGGTTATTGAGCTTGTAAAATGGATTGCTGTTATTTTTTCTTTTAGAAAGTTCAATTTAGCTCATTTCCAGTGAGAACCGACTGGATAAAGGCAGACTTTTCTATTGGGAGTGTCCTGCTACATACAGGTGCGAGCGCTTCATATATTGAGCGGTATTTGTGATATAATAAAATTTGATTTTAGCGGAAAGAAGACGAAGCAGTATGGTTGAGAGCAAGAAGCGCAAAGGGTATTTACTGTGGCAAGGCAGTATGATTTTTGTATTGGCTGCATTGCTGGCAATATTGCCTTTTGGTGGGCCGCGGGCTTTTGCTGCGGGGGATGCCTGGCTGGCTTCGGCAGAGCTTCTGGGAGTAGCGGGGACCTATTCCGCTTGCCTGCATGAGATTTTAAGTCTGGGTAATGATGCTTATTGTCAGATACAAACGCTGCAGGAAGATATGAAGACGCATGGCGTAGATGAAAATACGCTGGATAAGCAGCTTACGGATCAGGTCATGCGGCAGCTGGCAGAGCATGGTGCTTATGTATTGGATGCACGTTCGCTGCCGTTTCGCTGGGCGGTAAATAATAAGGATGATTTTAATGCATGCTGTTATCCAACAAATTATATCAGTGTAAACCGTGGGTTGGTTCGAGGCCTCGGGTGTAATCCGGATGAGCTGGCGGCGGTGCTTGGCCATGAAATGACGCATGGACTCAGACAGCATAGTGCGCATAACTACGCGAAGGCCGTTGCTACGTATTATGGCATGGGATTTTTGAATATGACGACAAATGCCATGGATGGAAATGTAATGGCAGCACTTGCGGATTATTCGATTGCCAAAAATGTCACGTTACCGACGGAGTATGAAGCAGATGAAGGGGGTTTTTATCTGCTTGCGAGTGCAGGGTTCAACCCGGGTGGTAGTGCGGCAGCAATGGCACATATGCAGTATTACGAAACAAATTTATCAAGTTATTTTGAGGTCTATGATCCATATGATCATCCGGATACAAATAATCGTGAAATCCGCTTAATGCAGCTTTTGACAGACTATAGCTGCGGGCATGTGACAGTCAAAAACCGGCGGGAGATTGATATTGATGGAAAGCCTTTGCTCACGGCGCATTGGACAACGGAGGAGTATGATAATACTGCTGAAAATGCCTATTTTATTGCCGGAGGTCTGGCAAAGGCCTTTCATGATTATACACAGCTTGCCGATTGGTGTTTCCAGACAGGCGCAACCGGACATATTACTTATTTGACGGACAGCAGGGTGTACAATATGCTGAAGGATTTTGTCGCAGCAAATCATGCTGAGGATTTGCTGCAGCAGCTGGTGACAGAGGCTTATACTGCAGAATCCGCAACCGGGGCGCGCATCGTGCAGCAGAAGGCTGAAAAGGGGCGGCGGGATGAACTGGATAAGCTCCAGGAAAAAAATAAGCAGACAAGCCGGGCAAACGTCAAAATGATGCGGATGAATGGCGATGCTTATATTGACTTGGGACTGCCGGAGTTGGGGATTTTTGAAGTCAATCGGGCTTTTGCTTGTGAGCATCAGGATAATATGGCGGAGAATTATTCCATTCGTGGCCGTGGCAAGGCTATGCTGGGAAAATATACAGAGGCTATAGCGGATTGCAATAAGGCATTGGAAATGGATGCAAAGAATCCATATAATTATTTGAATCGCGCGGATGCGTACCGGGCAAAAGGAGATCGTCAGGCGGCACTCCAGGATTGTCAGCAGGCAATTCAGCTCAGGGATAAGCTGCCAGATGCCTATAAGTTGATGGCTGATCTTTACGATGAGATGGGAGAGAAAGCGCATGCGCTGGAAAATTATCGTTTGTATAAAAAGCTTTTCCCAAAGGCACCAGATATCCCGGCGGAATATCTGGTGCAGCTAGATCCTCCCAAAACGGTTGATAAGAAATAAAGAAAATAAAGTGAGGATAGCAGAGAAGCTGCATTTCGCATCCACAACCGTTAAGTATAAAAACAATATAAGAACAGGGTTTTATATTGTTAAAAGACAATTTGTAAAAATGCAGATTGCATTGACGCGTATTCATCAGGTATGGTAGGCTATTGTTTGGATAAATACATTTCTAAGGATGGCAAGTGCTCAGGTGCAGTTGATGCATATGATCCCATAGCTATAATGCCTACATCAAAGTGTCGTATGTATGGCAGTAACCTGGCCTGCTTTATATTCTCAATGCAGAAAAAGTTTGTAATACGTATAAATATAATGATAGAATGTAATGCGGGCAGGCAAAAGAGTGCTATGGTACTCTTTATGCTGCCTATGCGACGATATCGTAAAAAATTTCACAGGAGGATTTTATTTTGCCAGCAATAACCTACGAATTAGTTAAGCAGGATCCCGTGACAGGAGCTCGTGCAGGTATTATACATACACCGCATGGGAGCTTTCCTACACCAATTTTTATGCCGGTGGGAACACAGGCTTCAGTAAAGGCGGTGTCCCCGGATGAGTTGAGAGATTTGGGTGCGGGAATTATCCTGAGCAATACGTATCATCTTTTTTTGCGGCCGGGCCCGGAGCTTATTCGGGAAGCCGGAGGTCTGCATAAGTTCATGAACTGGGACCGTGCTATATTAACGGACAGTGGAGGATTTCAAGTGTTCAGCCTCGGTGATCTCAGAAAGATTACCGAGGAGGGAGTAACTTTTCGTTCGCATATTGACGGTTCGAAGAAATTTCTTTCTCCTGAGGTTGCAACTAAGGTACAGATGGATCTTGGTTCGGATATTCTGATGGCTTTTGACGAATGTGCGCCTTATCCGGCGGATTATGAGTATGTGCAGAAATCTATGGAGCGTACTACGCGCTGGGCTCAGCGTTGTAAGGATACGCTTACGCGTGAGGACCAGGGGCTCTTTGGGATTGTACAGGGTGGAATGTATAAGGATTTACGTACGCAGAGTGCGAAGGCTCTTATAGAAATGGATTTTCCGGGGTATGCTGTTGGCGGGCTTAGTGTGGGGGAGCCGAAGGAGCTTATGTATGAGTTATTGGAACACACCGTAGCTTTACTTCCACAGAATAAACCGCGTTACCTTATGGGAGTGGGTACGCCGGATTGTCTGGTAGAAGGCGTATTACACGGCATTGACATGTTTGATTGTGTTTTTCCGACGCGTGTGGCGAGAAATGGTATGGCAATGACCTGGAACGGCAGATTGATTATGAAGAATGCGGAATATACGAGGGATTTTCATACGCTTGAAGATGGGTGCGGCTGTTATGCTTGCCGCAATCATTATACGAGAGCGTATATTCGTCATCTTGTGCGGGCTGGAGAGATTTTTGGTTTGCGGTTGTTATCGCTGCATAACCTCTATTTTTTGCAAGATTTTATGCGGTGTTTGCGGCAGTCCATAATGGAAGGACGTTTTACGAAATTCCGGATTGACTTTTTGGCAAATTATCAGATGAATGCTAAAAAATAAGAGGATATTTATGTACTGCGTCGAATTTAGATAAATTGATTAAGTATAGTAGTAAGAAAAGAGGAATGTGTAGTATGGAGTCAGAGGGTATAGCAATGTTGAGTACGTATGGGCCTATAGTGCTTATGATCGCGATTTTTTATTTTTTGCTTTATCGGCCGCAGAAAAAAGAACAGAAGCGTCGTAAGGCTATGTTGGACAGCCTGAAAAAAGGAAACCGCGTCATGACGGTTGGCGGTATTTACGGAGAGATTATCGATATTAAGGAAACGATAGTCAAGCTTAAGATTGCTGAGCGTGTTGAAATCGAGGTAGCTCGTTCCTCTATTAATGCGAATGCTACAGAAGAGAAAAATGCCTGACATGGCTGCTTTGACAGCCAAAAGGGAAATGCGCCGTCGGATGCTTGCCATTCGACGGAGTCTTTCTGTACAGGAGAGATTATCCTATAGTGATTGTATTGTGCGTCAGCTTTGTTCTGCGCCTTTTTATATAAAAGCCGGCTGCGTTTTTTGTTATGCTGCGTTGGAGGATGAAGTACAGACAAGGGATATCTTCGAGCAATCCCTGGCGGCAGGCAGAGAGGTTTGCCTGCCTTTTATTGTCGAGGCGGGCGTTATGGAGGCAGTTCGACTGCCGTCTATGGAGGCATTGGTTCCGGATCGTTTTGGAATTTTGACGGTAGATGCTGCCTGGCGTGAGTTTGTATCGCCGAAGCATATTGATTGCGCCATTATTCCTGGACTGGCTTTCAGCAGCAAAGGAGGGCGGCTTGGTATGGGCGGGGGATATTATGATCGCTTTCTCGCGCAGGCAGACAATGCTTATCGTGCAGCTGTGGCTTTCAGTTGCCAAATATCCGAGAAAATTCCTGTGGAGGAGCATGATTGCTATATGGATGCTGTGATTACAGAAAGAAAAATGATTTTCTGTAAGCTGCTAAGGTCATAAAAGAAATATTTTAGAAAGGATTGAAGTAGTTGAGAAAAGACAGTTTTTTAAAACTTCTGGTACTTGTTGCGGCGATTGTCGGCTTGTTCCTTTATTTTGTGTCGCCGCTGGCGTATTCGATAAAGCAGGGACTTGATCTTCAGGGTGGTACGCATGTTGTACTGGAAGCCGAGGATACTTCGGAAGCTACAGTAAATGATGATGCAATGAACCGGGTAGTGAAAATCATGGAGAAACGTGTAAACGAACTGGGGCTTACCGAGCCAGTTGTACAGCGTCAGGGAGAACGGCGTGTTATTATTGAACTGCCGGGTGTAAAGGATCCGGACAAGGCGATTCAGGTCATTGGCAAAACGGCTATGCTTGAATTTCAGGATGAGGCTGGCAATACGGTGCTTACCGGTACGGACTTAAAGGATGCACAGGCATCTACCAATCAGCAAAATCAGCAAAATGTCGTCAATCTCGAGTTCAGCGAGGAAGGCGGGAAGAAATTTGCCGCGCTTACAACAAAAAATGTTGGTAAAAGAATTTCAATCCTGCTGGATGGGGAGGTTCTTACGGCGCCAAATGTCAAGGAGCCTATAACCGGCGGCAAGGCGGAGATTACCGGACAAAAAACTTTGGAGGAAGCGCAGCAATTGGCAGTACTCCTTCGCAGCGGTTCTTTGCCGGTCAAAGTGAATATCATTGAGACGCGTACGGTAGGACCGACACTTGGACAAGATTCCAAGGACAAGAGTGAATTTGCTTTTGCCATTGGAATTGGTGCGGTTATTTTGTTCATGTTGCTGTTTTATCGTCTGCCGGGTTTTATAGCGGATGTAACGCTCATGGCTTATGTACTTATGTTGTTGGCGATGCTTAAATTCATCGAGGCAACGATGACTCTGCCGGGTGTGGCGGGTATTATTTTGTCTATAGGCATGGCAGTCGATGCAAATGTACTTATATTCGAGCATTTCAAGGAGGAATATCGCAATGGAAAATCCCTGCGGCTTTCCATGGAGGCAGGATATAAGAGAGCATTTATGACAATCCTCGATTCGCATATGACAACGATTATAGCGGCCATGGTTCTTTTCTTCAGCGGGACAGGCTCGATTAAGGGTTTTGCCATTACTCTTGGCATAGGTACATTTTTTAGCTTGTTTACAGCAACAACCTTTACGCAGTATATGCTGCGCTTGTTGTTTGCTGCAAATTTGTTCAAAAACCCGCATATTTACGGAGCTTCAAAAGCAAAGGAAGTGACTCAGAATGCGTAAGTTCGATATTGTTGGCAACAGCAAGATATGGTATACACTTTCCTTGCTTATTATCATACCAGGCATTATTTCAATGTTTGTCCAAGGCTTTAATTTTGGTATAGATTTTACCGGCGGGACGATTATAGAGATGAAATTTGAGCAGCCGGTAGGGATTACGCAGGTTCGTGATGTTATGAAAGAGTATCAGCTTGATAACTCTACCATACAGCTTTCCGGAGACAACAGCGATGATGTGGCTGCGCAGCAGATCATGATCCGTACGGTGGATTTGCAGGAGAACGAGAGAAAGCAGGTTATGTCTTCTCTCAAGGAGCAGCTGGGTAATTATACGGTTTTGCGGGAGGAAAAGGTCGGCGCGACTATGGGGTCGGAGTTGCTGATGCAGGGTGTATGGGCCACGGTGTTGTCATGGCTGCTGATCGTACTGTATGTTTCCTATCGTTTTGAATTCCGATTTGCCATTGCTGCTATTTGTGCGCTTATTCATGATGTGCTGGTTGTGCTGAGTGTGTTTTCGCTTACGCAACGCCAGATCGATGTGTCTTTTGTAGCCGCAATACTTACGATTGTCGGTTATTCCATGACGGATACGGTCGTTATCTTTGACCGTATCCGGGAAAACCTGAAACTGCATTTCAGGCGTAACGGTGACATTGTAGAATTGGTGGACCGCAGTATTTACCAGACGCTTACGCGTTCCATCTATACGGTTTCAACGGTACTCTTTACGACTTTTGCACTTTATTTTTTCGGCGGCGACACGACAAAGGATTTTTCCTTTGCGCTGCTGGTAGGCTTTGCTTGTGGGTGCTACTCTTCTATTTTTATTGCCAGCCCGCTTTGGATTGTTTTCCGCAATTGGGCTGAACAAAGGCGTGAAAACAAGAGAAGAGCCGTTGCAGCTAAATAATTATCGGGCGGATTGCCTGGAATCTTAAGTGTGAACAGCACAGACGGGTTTATTTGTCTGTGCTGTTTGCTTTTCGGCTGATATATAGAATTGGGAGATAAATATGCAGAAAAAATGGAAAGTGATGGAAACGGATGAGAAGGCAGCCGACAGGATGGCTGCAGAAGTTGGGATTTCCCATATAGTAGCCGGGCTGTTGCTGCACCGGGGCATAAAAAACGCGGATACAGCAAAGGAGTTTCTGAATCCTGAGAAGCAGGCCTTTCATGACCCCTTTTTGCTAAGGGATATGGATAAGGCTGTAGAACGTATTTGTCAGGCGATTGCACAACGGGAAAAAATTGTGGTATATGGTGATTATGACGTAGATGGCATTACCGCTACAGCGTTACTTATGAGAAACCTTTCTTCTTTGGGGGCGGATGTAGAATATTATATTCCAAATCGTCAGACGGAGGGCTATGGTTTTAATACGAAGGCTCTCCAACATTTAAGTGATGCGGGAGCTGTATTATTGATTTCTGTGGATTGTGGTATTTCTGCAATTCAGGAAACAGCTGCTATGATCGGCAAACTTGATATTGTGATTACCGATCACCATTTGCCGCAAAAAGATTTGCCGCAGGCTCTGGCAGTGGTGGATCCACATCGGGAGGACTGCAATTATCCGGATAAGAATCTCGCCGGGGTTGGTGTAGCTTTTAAGTTATGTCAGGCGTTGTGGAAAAAAATGCAGGATGTTGATTTTACGGAAGATTTAGAGATTGTTGCTTTGGGTACCATTGCTGATGTTGTACCGCTTTTGGGAGAAAATCGTCACATTGTGAAATTGGGCCTGGCCCAGATACAGCAAACGGAGCTCATCGGTTTGCTGGCGCTTATTTCGGCAGCGGGGCTTGAGGGGAAAAAGATTAGTACAGAGCATATAGGTTTTGCGCTTGCTCCCCGGCTAAACGCAGCGGGACGTATAGGAACGGCGGCCAAGGGAGCTGAACTGTTGCTTGCCGCAGAACGCGGCAAGGCGGATGCGCTGGCGTTGGAACTGAATGAGGAAAATTCGCAGCGACAGTTGTTGGAGCATGCTATATTGGAGCTGGCAGAAAAACAGCTCCAGGATGTTGATATGTCGAAGGTACACGTACTGGTGCTTTCAGGTGCAGGCTGGCATCCCGGTGTTATAGGCATTGTTGCTTCACGTATTGTAGAAAAATATTATCGTCCGACTGTAGTCATTGGAGTGCAGGATGGTATAGGCAAGGGATCCTGCCGCAGTATAGAGGGCTTTCATATGTATGATGCTCTGGCAGCCTGCGGAGATTTGCTGCTTGGTTTTGGTGGCCACGCGCAGGCAGCGGGGCTGAGCGTAACGGCAGAGAATATAGATGCTCTGCGCGAGGCCATGGATGCTTATGCTGTAAACCATTTAAGCCCGGAGGATTATATCCCTTCGGTGATTATTGAGGCGGAGCTGCCCGTGCATTCAGTGGATTTTGCGTTTATCCATGAGATTGAGCTGTTGGAGCCTTTTGGTGCGGGGAATCCGCGCCCCTTATTTTGCTGTCGGGATGTACGTGGCAGTTATGCAAAAGGAATGGGAGCGCAGGGACAGCATCTGCGTTTTCAGATAGAGGTGCCGGCATCACGTCTCACGGCAATCGGCTGGAATATGAGTGAACAGGCTGCACTTGTGAATCAGAAGCCTGTAGATATTGCATATTCTCCGGAAATAAACGAATGGAATGGCCGGCAGTATTTGCAATGCAAGCTGCAGGATATTCTGCCTTCATCGCAGCGAACGCAGTTTCCAACGCGTAAAGAGCTTGGGGGAATTTATTTGTTTTTACGTCACGTGCAGGATACAAAGAGAAAAATAACAGGCAATACGGATGCTCTGGTAGCGGAATGTCGACGGCAGCAGCCGGATATTTCATTTTATACGATGAACATAGGCTTGGAGGTTTTCCAGGAATTGGGACTCTTACAGCAGATGAAGGACGGCGACTATATTATGAGTCCACCACCCAAGGAAAAGCTCAATTTGATGGCATCTGCTGTGTATCGGCAGGGGACACAGGAAAAATGTTGAATTTATAAAAAGAAAAATAGATAATATTTAAATAGATGTTATAATAAGAATATCTATGCAATAGCTTATCTTAGTGCAGTGGGGTTGAACGAGATGAATGATAAAGATTATACGACTGTGACAATTGGAGATATTATCGCAGCATTCAGGAGATACCAGCCGGATGCAGATGCGGAGCTTATCCGCAAGGCTTATGATGTGGCGCATGCGGCACATGCAGGGCAGAAACGTGTGTCCGGAGAGGAATATATCATTCATCCACTTAGTGTTGCCAAGATTCTGACGGAATTGCAGCTTGATGATGCGACGATTGCAGCTGCCCTTTTGCATGATGTGGTGGAGGATACGACTTATACACAGGAACAGATGAAGGACCTTTTTGGTGAAGAGGTGGCAATGCTCATTGATGGTGTTACCAAGCTTGGCCGCATCGAATATAAATCAAAGGAAGAGCAGCAACTGGAAAATTATCGCAAGCTCTTCCTGGCCATGGCTAAGGATATTCGCGTAATTCTTATTAAGCTGGCAGATCGGCTGCACAATATGCGGACTTTGAAATTTATGCGTGAAGATAAGCAGAAACGCATTGCCAAGGAAACCATTGAAATCTATGCACCGCTGGCCAATCGGCTTGGCATATCGAATATCAAATGGGAACTGGAAGATTTGTGCCTGCGATATCTTGAGCCGGAAACCTATTACGAACTGGTTGAAAGCGTAAAACAAAAGCGCAAGGAACGTCAGGTCTTTATTGACGATTCTATCGAACAAATAAGCAGGCAGTTGGAAAAATCCAATATGCGGGCGGAAATCAAGGGTCGGGCTAAGCACTTTTACAGTATTTATCGCAAAATGAAGCGCGATAATAAGGATATCAGTGAGATATATGATTTATCAGCAGTGCGTGTGCTCGTGGACTCGGTAAAGGACTGTTACGGTGTGCTGGGAATCATTCATGCGATGTGGAAACCAATACCGGGACGTTTTAAGGATTATATTGCTATGCCAAAATCAAATGGTTATCAATCTCTGCACACGACGGTTATGACCAAAGGATATCCACTGGAGATACAGATACGTACCTTTACCATGCATCAGGTATCGGAATATGGTGTAGCTGCACATTGGAAATACAAGGAAGCCGGTAAGAGCGTCGGCGCGGGTGATGCCTATGACCAGAAACTTTCATGGCTGCGTCAGGTTGTGAACCTGCAGCAGGAGCTGACGGATCCGCGGGAGTATTTTGAGGCACTCAAGGTAGATGTGTTTTCTGATGAAGTTTTTGTGTTTACGCCGAAGGGAGATGTCATTGATCTGCCGAAGGGTTCCATACCAATCGATTTTGCTTATCGCATTCATACAGAGGTGGGGCATCATTGTGTAGGTGCAAAGGTGAATGGAAAGCTGGTACCACTCGAATATAAACTGAAGAACGGCGATATCGTCTCTGTCGTTACGAATAAGGCGAATAACGGGCCGAGTCCCGACTGGCTGAACATAGTTGCTTCCTCGGAAACGAGAAACAAAATACGTTCCTGGTTCAAGAAAGCGAAGCGGGAGGAAAATGTCCAGCGTGGTACGGAGCTTATAGAAAAAGAAGCAAAACGTTTAGGCTATGAACCTAAAGAGCTGCTCAAGGAGGAACGGCTGAAGACCATAGCGCAGAAACTCAATATCCAGAATGAGGAAGACTTGCTCGCATCTCTTGGGTATGGTGGTATTACCTTCAGCGGTATTTTGTCAAAGCTCATTGAGATGCATAAGAAGGAATTGCAGCGTACGACACCACCGGATGTTTCAAAAATGCTGGAGGAATTAAAGCCGCATCAGGGCGAGACGAAAAAAACCAGCCACGGAATTCTCGTAGAGGGTGAGGGTGGATTGCTTGTACGTCTGGCACGTTGCTGCAATGCGATTCCGGGAGATCCGATTGTTGGCTATATTACGCGTGGACGCGGTGTATCCGTGCACCGTGCAGACTGTCCCAATGTGCTCAATAATGAGAATGATCTGGCGCGTGTCATTGAGGTAAATTGGGATATTGGGCTTGATAAGGTATATACTGTGCAAATTGAAATCGTTTGTAATGATAAAAGCGGTGTACTCACGAATCTGTTGGCGGTGCCTTCCGAGATGAAGATTAATATAAGCTCGATTAATGCCAAGGCAAACATGCACAATAAAACTTCTGTTGTCATTATGGGGCTGGCAGTGCGGAATTCCCAGCAGGTTTCTCAGCTTATGACAAAGATGCGGAGAATCAAGGATGTTTATAGTGTATCACGCTCGCTTGCAGCAAGTATGAAAGAGGATTGATTATGATGATAGAAATGCAGAGCTTTGAGGTTGGCCCGCTGGGGGTCAATTGCTATGTACTCTGGGAAAAAAATACCAAGGAAGGTCTGGTGATAGATCCGGGCGGGGATGTAGCGGATATTCTGCAGTATATAACTGCGAAAGATATCCATGTCGTGGCAATCGTGAATACCCATGGACACGGAGACCATATCGGTGCCAATGATTCTTTGCGCGAAGCAACAGGCGCAAAATTGTTTATACATCAGGCGGATGCGTACATGCTCGCAGATCTAAAGGAAAATTTTTCAGCTTATATGGGAGTTCCTGCTATCTCAAAACCAGCGGATGGGTTTTTGGCGGATGGGGACATAGTTGCTTTTGGAGACAGCCGTTTTTCAGTAATGCATACGCCAGGACATTCGCCCGGCGGAATCTGCCTTTTGGGCGGAGGTATGCTATTTAGTGGAGATTCGTTGTTTTCAGGCTCTATAGGGCGTTGTGATTTTCCAGGGGCATCCGCAGAGCAGCTCATCAGCGCTTTGAAGGAAAAAGTGCTTCCTTTACCGGATGAGACGATGGTGTATCCAGGGCATGGGCCCTCGACAAGTATAGGCCAGGAACGTAGACATAATCCATATTTGAGTATGTGAAGATGAATTTTTTGCTGTATCTTTGTGGGTAAGTGATTCTTGCAATATAGCAGGCCTGTAATCATAATGGTTGCAGGTTTTTTGTTATGTATGAGTGTCCGGTTGAGCTGTACAAATGACGCAGAAGCAGCGTGCATTAAGTTCTTTTATACTGGCGGGACTTTGGCGATTGGCTTAGTTGGTATATGTGGTAATTGCAGCATTATGGTTATAGAGGCACGCAGAATCACGTGGCGGTATGCTTTTATGTTGCAATTAAATATCAATTAGGGTACAATAAAGATATTTGAATAGTCTTTAGGAAAGGGTATGTGGGTATGTCGGCTAATTTTACATTGGGAGACTTAAAACAGCGTTTGCAAGAACGCCAGCATAAGCTGACGCCGCAGCGCCAGCATATATTGCAGATTTTCCTTGATCGTTCCGGGGAGCATTTAAGCGCGGAGGATGTCCATGCTATTTTGCGCAACAGCCATTCGGAAATTGGCTTGGCTACGGTGTATCGCAGTTTGGAGCTGTTGAATGAGCTTGGTATTTTGCAGAAGATGGAATTTGGTGATGGCTGCAGCCGTTACGAGGTTAAGCAAATGGATCCGGAAACACATCAGCATCATCATTTGATATGTCTGAAATGTGGCAAGGTTATTGAGTTTTCTGATGATCTACTTGAAGATTTGGAACAGGATATTTCCGAGAAATGCAGTTTCAAGATCGTAGATCATCAGGTAAAGTTTTTCGGTTATTGCAAGGAGTGCCAATAAATATTGAGGGTAAAGGAATTTTATTTAAATAGTGAAGAGGAAATTATCGTAAAAATCGTCCGGGAAATCCTGATGCTGTTCAGGATTGAGGTCGTGGACAGTAATGAAACGGACTATGATCTTCTAATGGTGGAAAATACTTTGCGGACCGATGGGCGGCCATTTGTTTTGACGAAGCTCTCGGTTATGAAGGCGGATGGGGAAGAGCTGTCTTTCAGCTGCTCGGATGAAGCAGGAGCAGATGAGAGAGAGGGAGCGGCCATACATCGGCTCATAAAGCTCAATCTCTATCGTCTTTTTTGTGAGCATTTTTCTATGGAACCGGTTCCATGGGGGATTTTTAACGGTGTCAGGCCTACAAAGATCGTACACCGTTATATACGCCAGGGTATGGGGGAAGAGGAAATCCGTTTACGATTGATGCGTGATTACGCTGTAAGCCAGGGAAAAGCTGCATGTATAACGCAGATGGCCTTTCGGCAGCGTCCGTTCTTAGCATCTTCGGATGAAAAGACAATCAGTATCTATGTAGGGATTCCGTTTTGTTTGTCACGGTGCCTGTATTGTTCTTTTCCTGCATATGTATTACCAGGCAGGGAAAAACTGGATGAATTTATGTCTGCCTGGCAAAAGGATCTGACTTCGGTGTGCCAGGCAATAGAGACTTATGGTTTAAAGGTGCAGAATATCTATGTTGGCGGCGGAACACCGACAAGTCTGCCGGATGCATATTTTTCAGATATGCTGCATAGGGTGCATGAGGCGTTTTATGGAGCCTCTACTGTGGAGTTTACAGTGGAAGCAGGACGTCCGGACAGTATGTCGCCTGCGAAGATTGCCTGCATGGTTGAGCTCGGTGTAAACCGTGTGAGTGTAAATCCACAGACTATGCAGCAAAGGACTTTGGAACGCATTGGGCGCAGCCATACGCCAGAGGATATTGTCCAGATGTTCTATGATTTGCGTGAAGCTGGAATTCCGCAGATTAATATGGATCTTATCCTGGGATTGCCGGGTGAAACGGTTGAGGATGTAGAGGATAGCATGCAGAAGGTTTCGGCATTGCAGCCGGATGATATCACACTGCATGCGTTGGCACTCAAGCGGGGTTCACGTCTAAAACTGCATCTGGATGAAATTGAGCTGCCGGGTGATGAGGTGACGCAGCGCATGTTCTCGATGGCTATGTGTTATATCGGGAAACTTGGTATGCGTCCTTACTATTTATATCGGCAGGGATATATGAGTGGCCAGCTGGAGAATGTCGGTTGTTGTCGGCCGGGAGCAGAGGGGATGTATAATATCCAGATTATGGAGGAACATCAGACTATCCTGGGAATCGGGGGGGCCGCGGCCAGCAAGATCGTGGATTTTAATGAACATCGGTTGAAGACATCCTTTAATGCCAAGGATCTGCTTACATATCTTTCAAGTGTAGATAAATATATAGAACGGCGTGCGTCTTTGCTTCGTGAAGTGTACGGTGTATAGGAGGAATTTTTTGATGTTGACGAATGGTCCTCGTGGGACAAAGGACATTTTGCCGGATACAGTCAGCCAATGGAATTATGTGGAAAATAAGATCCGTGGGTTGTGCCGGCTTTATGGATATAAGGAAATCCGTACGCCAATGTTCGAGCATACCGAGCTTTTCCAGCGTGGTATAGGTGAGACTACGGATGTTGTGGAGAAGGAGATGTATTCTTTTCTTGACCGCGGCGGCAGGAGTATTACGTTGCGTCCGGAGAATACGGCAGCCGCAGTGCGTTCTTATTTGCAGAATAAGCTTTATGCGGATGTGGCGATTGCCAAGCTTTTCTATATCGGCTCCATGTTCCGTTATGACAGGCCACAGGCCGGACGGCAGCGTGAGTTCCACCAGTTCGGGGTGGAGGCGCTTGGCGGAGATAATCCTGCAGTTGATGCGGAGGTTATCATGCTGGCAGTGCAGTTCCTGCAATCCCTTGGACTGAAGGAATTGCAGCTCAGCTTGAATTCTGTCGGTTGTCCGAAGTGCCGTCCGGTCTATCGCAAGAAGCTACAGGAATTTTTTGCCGATAAGCTTGACGGACTTTGCAGTGACTGTCAATCGAGGTACGAGCGGAATCCTATGCGTATACTTGACTGCAAGGAGGAAAGCTGCAGGAAACTGTCAGTCGGTGCGCCGGAAATCACGGATTGTTTGTGTGATGAATGCCAGGAACATTTTGCGAAGGTACAGAAGTACCTGTTGCATGCCGGCATCCGTTTTGAGCTGGATGCACGTTTGGTGCGTGGCCTTGATTATTACACGAAGACTGCCTTTGAGATTCAGTATGCGCCGTTAGGGGCGCAGAGTGCTATCGCCGGTGGCGGACGTTATGACGGACTTGTTGAGGAAATCGGCGGCAATTCTACGCCGGCTGTTGGCTTTGCTGCCGGCTTGGAACGGGTTTTGTTAGCGCTTGATAAGCAGGGGCTGCTGCCAGCGCAGGACGACTCAGTAGACGCGTTCGTAGTGGCACTGGGTGATGAAGCGCAGGCAGTAGCCTTCAGTCTGCTTGCGAAACTTCGTACAGCAGGAATTTCCGCAGGCATGGATTTTACAGGACGCAGTATGAAGGCACAGATGAAGCAGGCGAATAAGGCAAATGCGCGGTTTGTGCTGATACTAGGTGAAGATGAGGTAAAGGAATCTGTTGTAACGCTTAAAAATATGCAGACGAGTGAACAGCAGAAGGTTGCTATAGAAGAAATAATAAATACGCTATGCGCTGAGGTGAAGGATTAATGGAAACATTAGAAGGAATGAAGAGAACACATCATTGTGGAGCTCTCAGAAAGCCGGAAGTAGGACAGGAAGTTGTTGTATGTGGCTGGGTATCCAGAAGAAGAGATCACGGTGGACTTATTTTTGTTGATTTGCGAGATCGTTCTGGATTCGTACAGGTTGTTTACGATGAAGCAGCCATGGGCGAGGAGGCCTTTCACAAGGCCGAGACGCTGCGTTCGGAATTTGTTATCGGTGTACGCGGCAAGATTCGTGCACGGGCTGCAGAAACGGTGAATCCGCATATGGAAACCGGTGAGGTTGAAATTGTATGTGAGGAGCTGCGTGTACTGAACAGCGCGAAGACACCGCCGTTTTATATCCAGGATAATATTGATGTAGATGAAATGCTGCGTCTGAAATATCGTTATCTGGATCTGCGTCGTCCGGAGATGCAAAAGAATATCATGCTGCGTCATCGTGTGACGAAAATTATGCGTGATTATTTTGACCGTAATGATTTTCTGGAGATTGAGACACCAATGCTTTGCAAGAGTACGCCGGAAGGCGCGCGTGATTTTCTTGTGCCGAGCCGTTTGAACCCGGGGACCTTTTATGCATTGCCGCAGTCACCCCAGATATATAAGCAGATTCTCATGCTGTCCGGTTTTGAAAAATATTTCCAGATTGTTCGTTGCTTCCGCGATGAGGATTTGCGTGCAGACCGTCAGCCGGAATTTACGCAGCTGGATATTGAGATGTCCTTTATCGATCAGGAGACCATCCTTACGATGATGGAGGGCATGGTCACAGAACTGTTTGACAAGGCGATTGGTGCTAAGTTAAAGGCCCCGTTCCTGCGCATGACCTGGGATGATGCTATGGAGCGTTTTGGCTCGGATAAGCCGGATTTGCGCTTTGGTATGGAACTGATGGATATTTCTGAATATGTCAGGGGTTCGGACTTTAAAGTGTTCTCTTCTGTGTTGCAGAATGGCGGACAGGTCAAAGTCATTAATGTTGAGGGCTATGCAAATATCCCACGGCGCGAGCTTGATGGACTGGTGGAATATGTAAAAACTTACGGTGCTAAGGGGCTTGCCTGGATCCAGTATACCGAGGAAGGCGTCAAGTCACCATTTAAGAAGTTCTATGATGACACGACCTTTGAGAAAATCAAGGAGGCCTGCCATGCCAAGACGGGCGATCTGCTTTTGGTCATTGCAGATAAACCGCTGGTAGTAGCTCAGGCGCTCGGCGCACTGCGGCTTGAGATGGGACGGCGCCGCAATCTGATCGATCCGGATAAGCTCAATTTCCTCTGGGTGGTTGACTTCCCAATGTTTGAGTACAGTGAAGAGGATAAGCGCTGGAAGGCGATGCATCATCCGTTCACGGCACCGCGTGATGAAGACGTAGAGTATCTTATGACGGACCCGGGCCGTGTGAAGGCAAATGCGTACGATATGGTGCTCAATGGTGTTGAAATCGGCGGTGGCAGTCTGCGTATCTATAATAGTGATCTTCAGGAGAAAGTGTTTGAAGCCGTCGGGCTCACGCCGGAAGTTGCACATGAGAAATTCGGTTTTATGATGGATGCTTTTAAATATGGCACACCACCGCATGGCGGCCTTGCTTTCGGCCTTGATCGTCTGGTGATGCTTATGGCGAAGCGTAAATCCATCCGTGATGTTATTGCCTTTCCAAAGACGCAGAGTGCTTCGGATGCTATGGCGCAGGCTCCAGCCGAGGTGGATGACAAGCAGCTCAGGGAATTATCCATCCGTACAGCGGTTACGGCAAAGAAAAAATAATATTGTATATACGTCTATGCTATGAAGAGAAGCCGTCGAATATAAAAATGATATTGGCGGCTTCCTTTTGTTTGCCTGAATAGATAAGGCATGATACAATGTATGGATATACCAATGTATGAATATACGAAAAAAAATTTGTATGGAGGAAAATGGCGTGTCGTTTCAAAAAGTGGATATCTTGGGGGTCAAGGTGGCTTCTCTGACGATGGATGAGGCAGTGCGTCAGGTTGAGACCTATATGGATGATAAGGCTGGCGTATTGATTGCTACGGCAAATGCTGAAATGATTATGCGTGCAACGCAGGATGGTGTTTTGCGGAAAATATTGAATACATCGGCTTTGGTGGTGCCGGATGGGGCGGGAACTGTATGGGCAGCGCGTCATCTGGGACATCCAATGCCGGAACGTGTCGCAGGATATGATTTGGCACAAAGGCTTATGTGCCAGGCACCCAAAAAAAATCGTCGGATTTTTTTCTTCGGTTCGGCTCCGGGGGTGGCAGATCAAGCTAAACGCAAAGCAGAGCAGATGTATCCGGGAATTCAGATTGTTGGTACGCGCAATGGCTTTTTTTCATCAGCAGATGAGGCGGATATCGTGGGGCAGATTAAAGACGCCAGACCAGACTTGCTGTTGGCGGCACTTGGTGTGCCAAAACAGGAAAAGTGGCTGCATGCGCATATGGCAGAGCTTGGAGTCCCGGTCTCCATCGGTGTAGGTGGTACTTTTGACGTCATGGCGGGAATCATGAAGCGTGCACCGCTCTGGATGCAGAAAGCCAGGCTGGAATGGCTCTTCAGAGGGCTGCTGCAGCCGAAGCGGGCCGGGCGTTTGCTGGTGTTGCCTCATTTTGTGTTTAAGGTCCGTGCCTATAAAAAATAGTAGACAAAGCATTTTTGCTGGACTATAATTATTGGAGAAGTAATGGGAAGTATGAATAAATGTAAGCAATAGCTGACATAAAGCACGTTGTTAGGGGGGTGAAATGGATGGTCAGGATTCCTATTGTGAAGGAAGGCTATATTTTCATCTTTGCCGCAGCCTTTTTAGCCGTACTGCTCGGTGTAGCAGTCAATCCGTATTGGGCCATCGTTCCGGGGGTTTTAGGGTGTTATTTTGCGTATTTCTTCCGCAATCCGCAGAGGTGCGTACCGACAGACAAGTCTTTAGTCGTCTCTCCTGCAGATGGTACAGTTATGGAAATTACACCGCTTGAAGGTGATGATTTCGTCAAAGAGCCATGCAATAAGGTGGTTATTTTTTTGTCTGTGTTCAATGTGCATGTGAATCGCAGTCCGATTGAAGGAGAAATCAAGTGCCAGCAGTATGTCTGCGGTCGATTCAAACCGGCATATAAAGATTCTGTGGGGTTTGAGAATGAGCGTCATATGATAGGCATAGAGAATGAACATTTACGTGTTACGGTAACGCAGATTGCAGGTATCCTTGCGAGAAGAATCGTGTCATGGGTGACATTGGACGATGTGCTCAAGAAGGGTGAATGCTATGGACTCATACGTTTTGGCTCTTGTACGGAGATTGTAGTGCCAGGAAATGTTGAGATAGCTGTGAATAAAGGCGATAAAGTTGTTGGTGGAGAAACCATTATAGGGAGGATAAAAGACTAATGTATAAATCTATAATCCCTAATATGTTGACATCATCGAATCTTGTTTTTGGCATGTGTTCGATTATTTCTACGTTTAGCGGAGATCTTTTTATGGGTTCAGTATTTATTTTGGCCGCTTTAGTGGCAGACGGTTTGGATGGGCGTGCTGCCCGGTTTTTTTGTGTGAGCAGCGAGATGGGCAAGGAGATGGATTCCTTGTGCGATCTTGTTTCTTTTGGTGTAGCACCGGGAATGCTGGCATATATTTTTTGCCTGCGTGAGTTTTCTTATTTTGGCTGGTTCGTAGCTATCTTTTTTGCACTTTGCGGCGCTTGGCGCCTGGCACGGTTTAATGTAAATACCAGTGTCGTGCATGGCTATTTTATGGGACTGGCTATTCCTTCAGGTGGCTGCTTTGTAGCTACATCTACCTTGCTCTTTATGCAGGCAGGTTTGGAACCTCATTCGCTTGGCTGGGTATATCCGGTTGTAATGCTGTTGGTGGGTTATCTGATGGTCAGTCAGGTACACTATCCTGATTTTAAGGGCAAGGGAGAAAAAATATATCTCGTATCCAAACTTTTTGCTGCGATTGTTTTCATCAGCATTCTTTTTATCGGCAGAGAGGCAATTTTATATGCGCTTCTATTTGCGGTTTTTGGAACATACGCCGTTTTTGGCATTTTGAATACGTTGATTTCTATTATGACGGGTAAGAATGGGTAATGCTGCGTAGATTCGCATTTTAGGCGTTCGCTTTGGAGGAGAAATATTTTCATGAACTATGGTTTTGATATTATAATGGTTCCATTGCAAGTCATTATATTTTTGTTTACATTGTATTATTTCTGCATCGGTTTTTGCGGCATGTGGCGTCGCAGGGAAAAGAAAATTCTTATACCAGAAAAAAACTTTGCTGTTATCGTGGCGGCGCATAATGAGGAAGCCGTTATCGGGCAGCTCATAAAGAACCTGGAGGCTTTGGAGTATCCTAAGAAACTTTATGATATTTTTGTCATCGCGGATAACTGCAGTGACAATACAGCCCGTATTGCTGCCGCTGCCGGAGCTATTGTGCATGAGCGTACACATCCTACGAAGCGGAGCAAGGGATTTGCCTTGGAATGGATGTTTGAACGGCTGTTCAAAATGGAGCGGCAGTATGATGGAGTGGTTATCTTTGATGCGGATAATCTGGTACATCCGCGTTTTCTGATGGAAATGAACAATCGACTTTGTAAGGGCGATAAAATCGTACAGGGCTATCTTGATGCGAAAAACCCTTATGATACATGGGTGTCAGGAACCTTTGCGATTGCTTTCTGGGTCATTGACCATATCTCACATCTGGCCAAAACGAATATTGGACTTTCGGCAGTCCTGGGTGGCACGGGGATGTGCATCACAACCGATGTTTTGAAACATTATGGTTGGAGGGCTACCTGCCTGACGGAGGATATGGAGTTTACTATGAAATCTCTGGCGGAGGGTATCAAAACAACATGGGCGCATGATGCCATCGTGTATGATGAGAAGCCGCTTACCTTCAGGCAGTCGTGGAACCAGCGCAAAAGATGGGCACAGGGACAGTTCGATGTGGCACATCGGTTTATTCCGAAAATGCTGAAGGAAGGCTTCAAGCAGCGTGATATTCGGATATGGGATGGATGCCTGTATCTTTTGCAGCCACATTTTTTAATGATTTCCACTTTATTCATTATTATCAGCTATATACAGTTGATGTTTCCGCCGTTCTATACGAATATCTATAATTTTATGCCGTCAGAGCTTATGACAGCGATTATGCTCGGGCAGTATATATTGCCGATGATTATTTTGATAAAGATTCATGCTAAAAGGAAGGCATGGTTCTATCTTCTCTTGTATCCGGTTTTTATTTATTCGTGGATTCCAATTATATTTTTGGGCTTTATCCATAGGAATGAGCATGAATGGAGTCATACAAAGCATACACGTGCTTTAAGCTATGATGAACTTATGGGTAAGGAAAAAGTATAGCTGAACGATGATGGCTCCCTTTATGAGGGAGCCTTTTATATCAAGAAAATTATCAGGCTGGGGGAATAAAATATGTTTGAAATAAAAGTAAAAACTGAATTTGAAGCGGCGCATCGCATTGAGGGATATATAGGAAAATGCAGTCGTCTGCATGGACACAGCTGGACGGTGGAAGTCTGTGCTGCAGGAAATGAGCTGGATGGGATTGGTATGCTGGTGGACTTCAAGGAAATAAAAAAGACTGTCAATGAGATTCTCGATACCATGGATCACCAATATCTCAATGAACTTCCGGCATTTCAGGCAGATTGCAATCCTACAGCGGAAAATATTGCAAAATACCTTTACGACAGGCTTGAAGGGCATGCGATATTCACTGGAAGGGCGAAACTGCGCAGTATTCAGGTATGGGAGTCCCCAAGGTCGTCAGTTACATATAGTAAGGATGCGTTTTGAATGAACAGAAATATTATAGAAATATTTTCCTCTATCCAGGGAGAGGGAAAATATGTAGGATATCGGCAGATATTCGTGCGTTTTGAAGGCTGCAATTTGGATTGCCGTTATTGCGATACGGAGAATACGCCGGGTAATCATAAGGAATGTCTCATAGAGACAGCTGCGGGATCCCGTTCGTTTTTGCATGTGGCCAATCCTTTGCAGGCCGTGTTTGTGGCAGAAACACTTAATCATATGCTGGCGGAACTTCCACATCAGGCCATAAGCTTCACGGGTGGGGAACCACTTCTGCATGCAGATTTTATTGCAGAGCTTGCGTCTCAGGTAAATAGCAGGTTTTTTCTTGAGACAAATGGCACGCTGGTGGAACAACTGCGAGAGGTCATGGATGCTATCGATATCATCAGTATGGATATCAAGCTGCCAAGCGTTACGGGGCGGGAACTTTGGCCGGAGCATCGCAGGTTTATGGAATTGGCGAAACAAAAAGAACTTTATATTAAGTTGGTTATCTCGCAGGAAACCACGGAAGAGGAATTCTTAAAGGCGGTTTCGACGATTGCATCGGTGGATGCAGCCCTGCCGCTTATTCTGCAGCCGGTAACGCCTGCCGGGGGATGCAGGAAGGCGTCACCGGAAAAGATTCTGTGGTGCCAGGAAGCCGCATTAAGGCATTTAGAGGATGTAAGAGTGATACCGCAGACACATGAGATCATAGGTCAATTCTGATATAAAATTTTTTAGGATAGTGTAAATTTTTATTGAAAAAAATGCGTGATCAGGATAAAATAAGATGTTAAGCACACAGAAATTTTTGTACTTTATATTGGCTGTTTTAAGGCGGGGGAGAATTTTGGTGACGAGTAATGCAAAAATGAAAATCATGAAATTGGTTGGCAGGGCGCAAAGATTTTTTAGTAAAAATGCTGGGTTTATTCTTTTGTTTTTTTTGGTGAACTATTTTACGATGGCGTGGTCCTTGGCCAAGCTGGATCGTATAGAGGTCATGGTTGGCTATGGCTTTACACTTTTTCTGGCATCGTTTATGGTTACGGCTTTGTTGCAGCAGCTGCGGCGTCCGTTGCTCATTCGCTTAGTCAAAGCGTTGCTTATTGTAATATGTTTTGTGCCATTTTTTATCGAGAGCTTTGTTATGTACAATTATCAGGCGCTTATTGGCGCCGGAATTGTCAATTCCATACTGGAAACGAATTCACAGGAAGCTGTTGAATTCCTGCACATGTATATAGGTATAAAAGAGTGTGTGGCTATGGCCGTTGCGTTGGCGGTGCTTTTTTATTGCAGGCGTTTTCGTGTATTGTCCCGTATCCACATGAGCCGCAGGGTACAAAGCCGCATACTGGCGTTAGTACTGCTGGTGAGTTTTGGCTATGCCGTCCGTATGACCCTCGTATATACGACGTTTTTCTTTGATAATATCTTACCCATTCAGAGGGTTTATGC
Source organism: Megamonas sp. UBA1796 (assembly GCA_002319795.1). GTDB lineage: Bacteria > Bacillota > Negativicutes > Selenomonadales > Selenomonadaceae > UBA1796. The sequence goes on along the minus strand of DCFU01000016.1, from coordinate 22,221 downwards.
CTCGACGTCTGTTGCGGTAAAAAATATGCAGGCATATCATAAACTGTCCTCGCAGCTTAGCACCAATATCCAAATTACAGAGAATCAAAGCACAATACAAAACATTGTGTTTATATTAGGCGAGTCGACAAATCGTAACCATATGCATTTGTATGGATATGATTTGCCTAATACGCCAAACCTTGACGCGCTCAACGAAAAGGGTGAACTCGGCGTCTTCCGCAATGTTGTAAGTCCGCATTCCACGACGATTGCCGTGCTCAGCAAGCTCTTTACCTTTTGTGACCACGAATCGGATAAGGACTGGTATGAGTACAATAATCTCATTGATGTAATGAATACAGCCGGCTATAAGACGCATTGGCTTTCCAATCAGGAAAGCTCCGGCATATGGGGTAATATAGCTCAAATCTATGCAGAGCATAGTACCATGCATAAATTTACGCGCATTCGTGATTCGCATGATGATTACGGTATTCTGGATGAAGAGCTTTTCCCGCTTATTGACGATGCGATTGTGAATCGTTCGCCGGACCGGAACTTTTATGTTACGCATCTTATGGGGGGACACGGCCTGTACTATAATCGTTATCCATACAGTTTTAATAAATTTACAGCAAATGATATTAGTCTGGATATCTCACCGCGTTATAGGGAAATTGTAGCGCAGTATGATAATGCATTGTATTATAACGATTATATCGTTAGCAATATAATCGAGAAGTTCCGTGATAAAGAGGCCCTGGTCATCTATGTGCCTGACCATGGAGAGGCTGTTTATGATGAAGGTGGCTTTGCGGGCCATATCGAGGAAAATCCCAACCGCCACATGATCGAGATACCCGTCATTATGTGGGCGTCTCCGAGTTTTAGAGAGAAATATCCGGAGAAATGGGCTGAGATACAAGCGGCGGTAGATCGTCCGTATATGACCGATGATATGATACATACGGTGCTTGATTTGGCAGATATCCATACACCGGAATATGATCCGGCGAAGAGCATTGTGAATAAGGCATTTGATGCCAGCCGGCCGCGGATATTCAACGATTTGAACTACGATACGCAGATACTGCCAGGAAAGATTCCTGAGGCAGTAGAAGAATAGAACTGAGGAAATTAAATGCCGGGCTTGGCGGAAGATGTTCCGCGAGGCCCGGCATTTGTTTAGAGTTTTCTTCCTTACATGTAATTCATATAGGTCGCTTTCATTTCTTCACGTGTTTTGGCAGGCGGCCAAAGCTCACCAAGTGTATTTTGGCGCATGGCAGCGGCAAGATGTTCGTAAAGAAGGGGATTGCCTATGGATAACTTGGCAATGAGCTCCTTGACTGTCTGGCGTACAGTGTGTCCATCAAACGGGCAGGGAGAGGCTACAGGTTCGAAACCGTGGAATGTGACGGCATCCCTTGTTTCCTGTTCGCGGAAATAAACAAGTGGGCGAATGACCGTTAGTCCTGTGCGGTCCAGATAGGTTTTGGGTGTAAAGGTTTTGATTTGGCCAGAGTAGAAAAGGCTCATGAGTAAGGTTTCTACCGCATCGTCGTTATGATGTGCATAAGCAATTTTATTGCAGCCCTTTTCCAGAGCATAGCGGTTTACCGCGCCCCGGCGGAAAAAGGCACAGGTGAAGCAGGGATCCTTTCCTTTTTGCTCATGGATGATGCCGCGGATGTCAACATTGCGGACTTCGTAGGGGATATCCAGCGAGGTGCAGAAGCTGCGAATGCGTTCGGTGTTGAAATCCTCTGTAAACATGGGGTTTACGGTAAAAGCGGAAAGTGAAAAGTTTTTTTTCAGACGCTGCCGCATGACAGCCAGCGCATAAGTCAGAAAGATGCTGTCCTTGCCGCCAGACAGCCCAATGAGTATATGGTCTCCACGGTCAATGAGCTCAAATTCGACAATGGCGCGCATGATTTTACTGAAGTAAGCCTGCGGCATATGGATTTTCATGGCTTGGTGATACCTCCGGATTATGTTTTATGTTTCTTACAGATTTTTATTATACAGCAAGATTTGAAAAAAATATAGTTTTCCCTTTTCTAAATACCTTGCTTTGTCGTATAATAAGGATTAGAACTGTAAATTTGGGAATACCATTCAATAGATCAGCTGGGAGGATTTCTTTTAATGAATACTACAAAAGCAATTTACACGATTGGTCATCGTAATCCGGATACGGATTCGATTTGTTCAGCAATCGGCTATGCGCATTTGAAGCAAGCTATGGGGGTCAATGCAGTTCCGGCCAGAGCCGGAAAAGTAAATGCGGAGACAAAATACGCATTGGAATATTTTAAGGCAGAGCAGCCAATGCTGATTGTTGATTTGTATCCGCGCGTCAAGGATGTTATGCTGAAATGCAGGGCTGTTGTCAAAACAACGGACAGCCTGCGCCGCCTGGGTGAGGTTATGCGCGAAAACCAGCTGCGATCCGTTCCTGTTATAGGACCGGATGAAAAGCTTGTGGGTATCGTGACGGTGAGTGATCTCGCACAGCGTTATTTTAAAGAACTGAATATGCAGTCCTTTGTTGAGGCGGGTGTTTCTTATCGCGATATCATCCGTGTGGTCGACGGTGAGGTCATCGTAAGTGGTGATGAGGGTGCGCAGGTTGAGGGAAGCGTACGTATTGCTGCTGGCAGCAACCGTATGATAAAAGACATCATCAAACCGGGTGATGTCGTACTCATTGGTGATCGCCAGGATGAGACTTTTATTAATTGTCTGCATCAGGAGATCTCGTGTTTTGTCGTAACTGGCAATGGATATGTTTCGCCGAATGTCGTGGAAGAAGCGGAAAAGAAGCATGTTTTTATTGTGAATTCGCCTTATGATACATATACTTGTGCCCGCCTTATCAACCAGTGTGTACCGGTGAGCCGGATCATGAAAACAAAGCTGGTTTCTTTTCATGCGCTTGATTTACTCAGTGATATTAAGGGACAAATGGAAGAAAAGAAGTTTGCTTGTTATCCTGTGTTGGAGAATGGGAAACTTGTCGGCGTTTTGAGTCGGGATCAGGCCATGAAGCCGGAGCGTGAGCAGGTCATTATGGTGGACCATAATGAGAAGGTGCAGGCTGTCGAAGGCATTGAAGAGGCAAAAATATTGGAGATTATCGATCACCATCGTCTCGGCGGCATACAGACAAGTGAGCCAATTTTTACGCGCCAAGAACCTGTAGGCTGTACGGCGACGATTGTGGCGAATATGCATTGGCACAGAGAGATTGAGATTCCGCAGCAGCTCGCTGGCCTGCTGCTTTCGGCAATTTTGTCGGATACAGTGCTTTTCAAGTCTCCGACCTGCACGGACTACGATAAAAAGACAGCAGAAAGACTGGCGAAAATTGCTGGGGTGGATTTGCACGAATATGGTATGGCCATGCTTAAGGCCGGGTCAGGTATCGGTGATATGACGCCGACAGAGATTGTGAAGAATGATCTTAAGGAATTCAGGATTGGTGATTACCGTATCATTGTGAGTCAGATTTCCGTTATGGATACCAAGGAAGTAATGAAATTGGAACCAAAGCTTATTGAAAGCATGCATGCTGTATGTGAACGTGAGGGCTATAATATGAGCCTTGTCATGGTAACGGACATTATCGAAGAGGGAACGTACCTTCTCTTTGCAGGTTCGCCAAGAACCTTGATTGGGGAGGCTTTCCAAAAGGATGCCAGTGGCAATTATATCTATCTGCCGGGTGTTATGTCACGCAAGAAGCAGATTATTCCGCCGCTTTCTGAGGCCGTGCAAAAAATCAGGAATTGACTTTTGAATAATAGGTTTTGCACGAGGCTGTTGCAGAGGTTTTGCAGCAGCCTTTTCTTGCAGAGCTTGATAAATACAGGTTGATGGAGGATAAAGTGGATATTTTTAATGGATTGAATACAGCGCAAAAGACTGCGGTCGAGCATATCGACGGGCCGTTGCTCATCATGGCGGGTGCCGGTTCTGGCAAGACGAAGGTACTGACTTGTAAAATAGCGAACCTTCTCGCGCATGGTGTGGCACCGTATAATATATTGGCAATCACCTTTACAAATAAAGCTGCTACGGAGATGCGGGAGCGCGCTGTGCGCATGATCGGTGCACCGGCGCAGTCCGTATGGCTCAGTACGTTCCATTCGTTTTGCGCGCGTTTTTTGCGCTATGAAATCGAGCATACGGGAATCTATAAGAAAAATTTTGTTATTTACGACTCGGGGGATTCCCAGACAGTTGTCAAGATTTGCTTAAAGGAAATGAATCTTGATGAGAAGCAATTCACGCCGAATAGTGTCCAGTCGGCGATATCAAATGCCAAAAATATGCTCATGGGGCCACGGGCCTTTGAACGCAGTGCTTCAACTTTTTTTGAGAAAAAAGTGGCGGAGGTTTATAGCCTTTATGCGCAGAAACTGCGTGCAAACAACGCACTGGACTTTGATGATCTGCTTTTGGTAGCTGTGGCACTGCTTGAGGAAAATGAAGAGGTGCGTGAGAGGTATCAGCAGCGTTTTCGTTATGTGTTGGTTGATGAATATCAGGATACGAATGGTGCACAGTATCAGCTTACAAAGCTGCTGGCAGCAAAACACCACAACCTTTGTGTTGTCGGGGATGCAGATCAGTCAATTTACGGCTGGCGCGGTGCGGATATCCGTAATATCATGGATTTTGAAAAGGATTATCCTGAGAGCCATACGATAAAGCTTGAGCAGAATTACCGTTCGACGAAGACTATATTGGCGGCCGCTAATGCAGTCATTGAGAACAACGAAAATCGAAAGCCCAAAAAACTTTGGACAGAGAATGCTACTGGTGAGCAGATAATCTCATATTTTGCGACAGATGAGCGCGATGAAGCAAGATATATCTTAGGTGAAATCACGCGGCAGAATACTATCTATAATGTGCTTTATGGCGATATGGCTATTCTTTACCGCACAAATGCGCAGTCGCGTGTACTTGAGGAAAGCTTCATGCGTGAGGGTGTGCCGTATACGATGGTGGGCGGACTGAAATTCTATGATCGTAAGGAAATCAGGGATATGATTGCTTACTTGCGGGTCGTTTTCAACCCGGTGGATACGGTGAGCCTCATGCGCATCATTAATGTTCCTAAGCGTGGGCTGGGTGATACAAGTTTGGGCCGTTTGAATGCCTATGCGGCGCAAAATGAGCTTTCGCTTTTCGATGTTATTTCGAGTCCTGACTTGATTGAGGCGGTGCCGGGTCTTTCTGCGCGCGCCCGCAATGCCCTGGAAAAATTCTCTGTATTCATTTTTGAACTTATTACTGCGCAGGAAACGATGACGGTACATGCGTTTATTGAGCATGTGCTTCAAAGCTCTGGTTATATGGCTGAGCTGGAAAGTGAAGAGAAACCGGAAAATATATCACGAATCGAGAACCTGAAAGAATTCGTCGGCGTGGCCAAGGACTTTGAGAAAACGACGGAAGATGAGCCAAATCTGGAGAATTTTCTGAGCCAGGTTGCCCTTATATCGGACATCGACAGTGCGGATATGGAGGAAGAACGGGTAACGCTCATGACGCTGCATTCAGCAAAGGGGCTGGAGTTTCCTGTTGTGTTTATGGCGGGTATGGAGGAAGGGCTTTTTCCACACGTCAGGACGCTCATGGAGCCGGACCAGCTTGAGGAAGAACGCCGTACCTGTTATGTCGGCATTACGCGTGCGCAGCGCAAACTCTATATGACACATGCGCGTATGCGCATGATTTTCGGACATACAACCAGTTATTTGCCTTCACGTTTTCTGAAGGAAATACCAGATGCCTGTATAGAGAGAATTAGTGCAGATTCCAACGAGGGCTTTGGAAGCAGGACTAATTTTGGCAGGCAGGAGTATACAAACTTCCGCCCGTCAAAGCGGCAAATGGGCGGCGATGTATCACAGACCAACACACCACCAAAATCTGCGGCAGAGGTTTTAGGGGCTATGCACAGAACGGTACCGCAGCAGCCAGCTGCAGCTGTCAATATGGCAGGAGGTCCGATTCGTCCCGATATGGATGTTAAATGGTCTGTGGGCGATAAGGCAAAGCATGGTAAATGGGGAATAGGCACAGTCGTATCTGTGAAAGGCAGTGGTGAAGAGGTTGAGCTGAAAATCGCTTTTCCAGGACAGGGAGTCAAGGGACTCATGCAAAAATATGCGCCGATTGCCAAGGTTTAAAAGGACAGAATATGGAGCCGGAGGAATTCACATGGATAGCAGGGAAATAAAAAAAGAATTGGCGGTCTTGCGCAAGCAAATACGTTATCATAATAACCGTTACTATAATGAAGATAATCCGGAAATCGCTGATTATGAATATGACCAGCTTATGCTGCAGCTCAAAGCTATCGAGAAGGAGTATCCTGAGCTCATTACGAAAAATTCACCAACGCAGATGGTCGGTGGTGCGGCAAAACGTACGGCCGGTGTACTTGTAAAGCATGATGTGCCGATGCTCTCCTTACAGGATGTGTTCTCACAGGCAGAGGTCATAGATTTTGTTGCGTCAATGAGGGAAGCACTCGATGAGCCTGCATTTGTGGTGGAAGAAAAAATCGATGGATTGTCGCTGTCGCTTCGCTATGAGGATGGTGAACTGGTGCGTGCCATCACACGCGGTGATGGTATCGTACAGGGCGAGGATGTTACGGAGAATGCACGTGTTATTTCGGATGTGCAGCAGCATTTAAAGGATAAGCTGCCGTATTTTGAGATACGTGGTGAGGTATATATGGGTCGGGAAGCCTTTGCTGCTGTCAACGAGCGGCAGGATTTGCTGGGGCTTAAGCCTTTTGCTAATCCTCGGAACTGTGCGGCGGGTACTCTGCGCCAGCTTGACAGCCGCGTTACCAGGGAAAGGAAGCTGTCTTTGTTCGTGTTTAATCTGCAGGCGGTGCGGGGCCGGGATTTTGCTACACATATTGAAGCTTATGAATTTATGCGGCGGCAGGGAATCAAAGTCATCCACAGCTATCGGGTCTGTCATACGGCAGAGGAGGTATGGCAGGCTATACAAGATATAGGGAATTCGCGCGGCGAGCTCGCCTATGATATAGATGGTGCTGTAGTAAAGCTGAATCGTTTTGCCGACCGTGAGCAGCTCGGAGCAACTTCCAAGGTACCCCGCTGGGCTATAGCCTATAAATATCCGCCGGAGGAAAAGGAAACGCGCATCCGCAGGATAGAGCTTTCTGTTGGGCGTACGGGACGTATCACACCAACTGCAGTATTTGACCCGGTACGGTTATGCGGTACAAGTGTAGAACGTGCGACGCTGCATAATCAGGATTTTATTGATCATCTCGATGTCCGTATCGGTGATACAGTGCTGGTTTATAAATCAGGAGAAATTATTCCTAAGATCCGTACGGTTTTGCTGGAAAAGCGACCGGCAGATACAACACCGTTCATCATTGGAGATATTTGCCCGGTCTGTGGTGCCAAGGCCCTGCGCGAGGAGAATACGGCAGATATCCGGTGTACGAATCCCAATTGTCCGGCACAGCTGGAAAGCCATATCGTGAATTTTGCAGGTCGCGGTGCTATGGATATCAAAGGTTTTGGCGAAGCCTATATTAAAACGCTCATTCAGGCGGGTTATATCGGCAATATTGCAGATATCTATCATTTGGCGTCACATCGCGAAGAGCTCATAAAGCAGGGACTTATTGGCAAGCAGAAAAATACCGATAAGCTGCTTGAGGCCATTGAGAAATCAAAGCATAATGAACCCCAAAGGCTTCTTACAGGCTTCGGAATTCCCGGCATAGGGAAGGCAGCGGCTCGCGAGCTCATACTGCATTTTGGTTCGCTCGACAAGCTGGCGACAGCCACGCAGGAGGAAATCCTTACGGTACGCGATATGGGAATTATAAGCGCAGAAGCGATTGCTGTGTTTTTTGCTGATGCAGCGAATCGGAGGCTTTTACAGAGTTTTAAGGACGCGGGAGTCAATACGGTTCTGCAGGATACAGGAATTATCGATAGGAGCCTGCAGGGTCGGAGTTTTGTTATCACTGGAACCTTGCCGGCACTCGGGCGCAAGGAAGCTGCCGAGCTTATTGAAGCGCATGGCGGGCGCGTGTCAGGCAGCGTATCAAAAAAAACCGACTATCTTGTAGCCGGCGAAGCTGCAGGCAGCAAGCTTGTCAAGGCTCGGGAGTTTGGCATTGCCGTGCTTACGGAGGCAGAGCTTCTAGATCTTCTTAAGAGAAGTGAAGAAAAATAACAAGTGCGTCTATCCTTTTTTTATTGTGTTTCATCCGCTATATATGCATAATAAAGATCACATGTTCTATTCATTGCTATTTTATATGCCGCCTCATAAAGAGGCGGCATATAAAATTTTGTATGACCCATTTGGGGTGGAAATCTAAAATTATATATCCACAGGCTCTATAATTCATGCATCCCGTGGGGATGTTTTTTTATTTACCTCAGGTTGAAGTTTGCGTGGTCTGGACGTTAACCGGATTCTTAAGACTTATGGCATTTTTAACAAGCTGCAGTTCCTGGCCAACTATTGAATCCGGGACAACAATCTGCGTATCTGTAACAGCAGTGCTGCTGCTCGTACTGGTACTGGCGGTACTGGTAGTGCTGGTGTTGCTGGCATCTATAGAATATACAGAATTCCCGTCTACATCATAATATTCTATATGCATGGGGTAGTAGTATTCAATCGTATTTTCCGTAAAGAATTTTCCTAATTCAACGGAATAAGAAAGATTTATTTTTGATGGATCTATTCCGGCTTTTTTTAACAACTGTATGTTTTTTTGACTTTCATAACTATTTTTATAATATGTTTTTGACCATACATAAACAATGTCACTCTTTTCATAAGAATTATTCTGGTCAAAAAAAACATCAACGGAGTTCGATGATTTCACTAATTGCCAATCGCTTTGCTGCAGGGCATAGCACTGCGTTGGCAAAAGGAACATCATTGTCATAATCAAAACAAGTAGTTTTCTCATAGTTTTATACCTCTTTCGTTTTTCCCGCATTTGTAGGGCGGTGTATTGATTTGTATATATTATAACAGGTCTTTTTTTATCTATCCAATTTTATTATACATCAATATATGGAAAATGCCATGCGCAATACAGACAAAATAGTATATTACAAGTCAGCGAAAGTATGGTACAATAAACTTTGTATGTTGTAAATAAAAGGCAGGGCCTTTCAATATGGTAATGGATGGTGAGAGTATGAAGGTTACGAAGAAGGATGTCGAGGATGTAGCAGTCTTGTCACGTCTGGCGATTCCGGAAGAAGAGAAGGAACAGTACACAGAGCAGCTTAACGCATTTTTGGAATATGTGGATAATCTTAGTGCAGTTCCTACCGATGATATCAAGCCGACGGCGCATGTGCTCCAACTCAGCAATGTTTTTCGCGAAGATGTAGTAAAGCCATCGCTGGGACGTGAGTTGGCGCTTTCCAATGCGCCGTTAAAGGAAGACGGCTATTTCAAAGTGCCGAAGATTCTTGAAGATTGATAGGGAGGCAGGATTGTGAGATTATTTGATAAACCGGCGCATGTCCTTCATGACATGCTAGTGAATAAAGAGATTACCGCCACAGAGCTCACAAAGGATGTTATCGCCCGCATTGATGAAGTGGAAGGCGATGTCATGGCTTATCTGACACAGACAAGGGAAGCTGCTTTGGCACAGGCTGCGGCAGTGGATGAAAAAATCGCCGGGGGTAAGGTTATTTCCTTTCTTGAGGGAATCCCAGGCGCTGTCAAGGATAATATCTGCACGAAGGGTATTAAGACAACTTGTGCTTCAAAAATACTGGAAAATTTCGTACCGCCTTATGATGCGACGGTTATAGAAAAAATAAATGCAGCAAAACCTGTGATATTAGGAAAAACCAATATGGATGAATTTGCCATGGGAGGTTCGACAGAGAACTCAGCTTACCATCTGACGCATAATCCATGGAATACAGATTGTGTGCCGGGCGGCAGCTCGGGCGGCAGCGCGGCGGCTGTAGCTGCAGGGACTGCCATCTGGGCTATAGGCTCGGATACGGGGGGATCCATTCGCCAGCCGGCTTCTTTTTGCGGTGTAGTGGGTATGAAACCAACCTATGGACGTGTTTCACGCTATGGATTGGTGGCATTTGCTTCTTCGCTTGATCAGATAGGGCCGCTTGCCCGCGATGTTACGGATTGTGCTAATATACTGAACATCATCGCAGGGCATGATGCCCAGGATTCAACCTCTATTGATGCGTCTGTGCCGGACTATACCAAAGCTTTGGTTGCGGATATCAAGGGCCTTAAGATTGGCCTTCCCAGGGAATACTTTGTCAAGGGAATGGATGCAGATGTTGAAAAGGCTGTGCGCACTGCTGTGAAGCAGATGGAAAGCCTGGGGGCGGAGATTGTAGAGATTTCTTTACCGCATACCGAATATGCAATCTCCACCTATTACCTTATCGCGCCGGCAGAAGCTGCTACGAACCTTGAGCGCTATGATGGTGTAAGCTATGGTGAGCGTGTCGACGGTGCGGATATTGTCGAGATGATGACGAATACGCGCAGCAGAAAGTTCGGCAAGGAAGTCAAGCGCCGGATTATGATCGGCAATTATGCCTTGAGCGCTGGGTATTATGATGCGTATTATCTTAAATCTCTCAGAGTTCGTACGCTTATTAAGCAGGACTTTGATAAGGCTTTTGAAAAAGTGGATGCCATTGTCGCGCCTACAGCGCCGACACCTGCCTTCAAAATCGGTGAAATGGTCAGCGATCCTCTAAAGATGTACTTGCAGGATGTCTGTACTGTGCCGTTGAACCTTGCCGGCCTGCCAGGTATTTCGCTGCCCTGTGGTTTCAGCAACAAGCATATGCCAATTGGACTGCAGATCATCGGCAAACCCCTTGGCGAGGAGACCATCCTGCGTGCTGCTTACACCTATGAGCAGAGTCAGGGATTTTATAAGGAAATGGCGGAGCTGGGAGGTAAAAAAGCATGAAGTATGAAGCCGTTATCGGATTGGAAATCCATAGTGAATTAAAGACGAAGACCAAGATTTTTTGCGGCTGCGCTACCACCTTCGGAGCAGAGCAGAACACACATGTTTGTCCGGTTTGCCTGGGTCTTCCTGGCGTATTGCCGGTTATTAATAAACGTGTCGTGGAATTTGCTATAAGGGCAGGTCTCGCGCTTAATTGTACGATAAATAAATTTAGTAAATTTGATCGAAAGAACTATTATTACCCGGATTTGCCTAAGAATTTCCAGACTTCACAATATGATTTGCCAATTGCGGAGAAGGGCTATGTCGATATAGATGTTGATGGACAAAAGAAGCGTATTCGCATCACGCGTATCCATATGGAAGAGGATGCAGGCAAGCTCGTCCACTCAGGCAATACGATCAAGGATTCGGCAACCTCAAATGTTGATTACAACCGCACAGGCGTACCACTCATTGAAATCGTTTCGGAGCCGGATATGGCTACACCGCAGGAAGCGCGTGTATATATGGAAAAAGTAAAATCTATTCTGGAATATATTGATGTTTCTAATTGCCGTATGGAGGAGGGGAATCTGCGTGCGGATCTCAACGTATCGCTTCGCCCAGTCGGAACTACGGCACTTGGGACAAAAGCAGAAATGAAGAATATCAATTCCTTTAAAGCTGTGGAGGATGCTCTTGCGTATGAAATCCAGCGCCAGCAAGAAGTGTTGGAGGATGGAGGGCATCTCGTACAGGAAACGCGTACCTGGGATCCGGATAAGGGCATCACGCTTTCGATGCGTACAAAAGAAGCGGCACATGATTATCGCTATATGCCGGAACCTGATCTCGTACCAATTGTCACGACGGATGAAGAGATCGCGGCATATAGGAAGGCCCTGCCTGAGCTTCCTGATGCGCGAAGGCAGCGTCTGGAAACGGAAGATGGGCTGTCTTCATATGATGCGGGTATTATTACCGGGTCGCGTGAACTGGCAGAGTACTTCGATGCAGCCATTGTGGATGGTGCGGATGCGAAGCTTACCGCTAACTGGATGATGGGAGATTTAGCGAAAAATCTGAATGCTGAGGGGAAAACAATTCAGGACTCGCCGGTTGATGCCAAACGTCTGGGACAGATGATTATGCTCATCAGCAAGGGAACGATTTCTTCGAAGATTGCCAAGAAGGTTTTCGTGGAAATGTGGACTTCTCCAGATGCACCGGAAAAAATTGTTAAGGACAAGGGCCTTGTCCAAATTACGGATACGAAGGCGATTGAAGGTATTGTTGATGCGGTTATTGCAGCGAATCCGAAGCCGGTTGCCGATTATAAGGGTGGCAATACGAAGGCGATAGGAGCGCTCGTCGGCCAGGTCATGAAACAAAGCAAGGGAAAAGCAAATCCTGGTGTTGTCAATCAGCTGCTTAAAGCCAAGCTGGATACCTGATAAAATAAATTTTACCTATAAGAAAGGATGCTGTGTCTGTTGAAGATGCAGCATCCTTTCTTATAGCTGTATAAAAGGTTTTTATGAGCGGTAATACCCAGGCAGGAAAATGGAAATAGATGGCGAATAAATACTCAGTAAAGATTCATGGGGATTCCCTGAACCATATAAAAGAGAAAGGTTGAAATATGGTATGCAATATAAGGCAGTTATTTTTGATTTGGATGGGACGTTGATTGATTCGCTCGCGGACTTGGCAGACAGTGCCAACGCCATGCTGGCATCCTACGGCTATGAAACACACGAAACCGAGAAGTATCGTTACTTTGTGGGCAATGGCTCACGCAAACTTATTGAAAGGATATTGCCAGCGGGAAAAGCATCCTCCAAGGAATTTGTTGATGAAGCACTGGCAAAGTACAAGAAAATTTACGAGGGACGTTTTTTAGAGAAGACACGTTCCTACAAGGGTATTATCGATCTTTTAAAGAAGCTCAGGGAACGTGGAATTCCCTTGGCTGTTTGTACAAACAAGCATATGGAGGCAGCTGCGACCATTGTTAAGGTGCTTTTTGAACCAGATACCTTTGCGGAGGTCATAGGAGACCGTCCCGGCTTTCCACGTAAGCCGGATCCGGCAAATGTGCTGCAGATTGCTGAGAATTTGGGGGCGAAGCCAGAGGAAATCGCTTATCTTGGCGATAGTATGGTTGATATGCAGACTGCCGCAAATGCAGGCTTCTTATCCGTTGGTGTACTTTGGGGTTTTCGTGGCAAGGAGGAGCTTGTAGAGAACGGTGCTGAGGTATTACTGGAAGAGCCTTTAGAGTTATTGGAAAAGGTGGAATTTGTAAATTAATCTGGCTTAGGGAGTTTTTATGTATAGCGGTGAGGTCGTGAAATCCGGGGTTCCCGGCAGTACGTTTTTGAAGCATAAGGCATATAATTCAGAGGACCAGGTGTCATAGGCCAGCATTTGCTGCAGCAGAGAGAGAGAGTCAAAGCCCTGAGCTCGCTGCTGTGTATGCAGATAATGACCTGTCTTGGTAATAAGCGGGATCGTTGCGTGCTCTTTGATTCCCCGAAGCAGTTCGCGGCCTGTGCCGTTGAAGGCTAGTACGCGTGCATAGAGAGGACCGGCGGCATCGAAGCTTTTGGCAGAGGCAGGGGAAAAAGCTAATAGAATATACAGCAGCATTCGTTGCAGGCGGCTTTGTGGATAGCGCTTGCTTTTGATGTTTTTTAGCAGTTCCCGTAGGGAACTGCTTTGTTGTGCAGCCTCGGATATTTTGTATTCAAGGCCCTCATTGACGCTATAAATATTACGAAGATCCGCATAACTCATGCAGCGGATTCTGGTGATCAGGGGGCGGAACAGATACTCCATGGAGGGCAGGGAATCCTGCTCTTTTTTTTGTTTTAAAAGCTCCAGGGATGCGGGCGGCATTGCTTGCCGTAAAAGCTGCCAGTTGGCAACCGTATGTGAGAGCTCTGTACGGATCGCTGTGGCGCTTGCGAGGCAGGCATGTATTTCTGTATCGTGGTAATGCGAGGTTCTTCGTTTTACAATAAGCGGCTGTAACTGGCACGAGAAGCGCTGTAAAGCCTGTAAATACTCAAGTGCAAGAATGGTATTAGGCTCGCGGAGAAGTTCCTCCGGCAAGCCGCTCTGCGAGGCTGCCGCTGTGCTTAGAGCGGCAGCGTAGGAGAGACCGGCTTGCAGACGCTCATGGAGCTTTGCCTGCGTTGCTTCATCACGCAGGCAGTCAGAAAGCTTTTGCAACATGGCGATATCATCGTATTCTGTGCCAAACGCGAGTGTGTCTGCAATGCCCAGGCGCTCCAGCAGGCGCACTCCGCCGCCTGCGAAGTCCTGGGCACTGCGTACGGCAAAGACAAAAGGCAGTTCTAGTACGAGATCGGCACCGCCCAGCACAGCCAGACGCGCGCGTGTCCATTTGTCGGCAATGGCGGCTTCGCCGCGTTGGGTGAAACTGCCGCTCATTACACAGATGATGCCGGCTTGCCCGTTGTGTTCGCGTATTTTTTGCAATTGATATAAATGTCCGTTATGAAAAGGATTGTATTCTGTAATGATGCCGGTAATCGCCATACCTTCAGCCTCGCTTTGTTTTATCACTTTGTATTCTAGTGTAACAAAAAAAAGCAGGGAAGAGAAGGGAAAGCGGATAGATAGGTTTGAAAAATATTTCTATATAGCGTACAATAGTTACACTGAAGAATTTTGTCTTTGCTGATTAAAAATATAAGGATGGGTTTTATGATAAACAAGAAAAAAGTGGTCGTAGCTATGAGCGGAGGCGTTGACAGCTCGCTCACCGCCGCTCTTCTGGTGCAGCAGGGCTATGAGGCCGTGGGCGTGACGATGCGGTTGAGTGAGGACAGCCGCGATTTTGACGCAGCTTCGGACCGTGGCTGTTGCACGCTTAGCTCGGTAGAGGACGCGCGCCGTGTGGCCGAGGTCGTCGGCATTCCGCATTATGTAATGAATTTCAAGGATATGTTCCAGGAAACAGTGATTGACTATTTCCTGCGTGATTATGCCCAGGGACGTACGCCTAACCCATGTATTGCCTGTAACCGTTATGTGAAATTCGAGGGACTGTTGCAAAAGGCTATGGAGTTGGGCGCGTATTATGTTGCTACCGGGCATTATGCACGCATAGAATATAATGAAGCAGGTGGACGTTATGGGCTCTATAAAGGCCTGGATGAACATAAGGACCAGTCCTATGCGCTGTATCATCTGAATCAGCAATCACTGGAGCATTTCTTAATGCCGCTGGGCGCTTATCGGAAAACAGAAACGCGACGGCTGGCAGAGCAGCTCAATTTACCGGTGGCACATAAGCCGGACAGTCAGGAGATTTGCTTCGTGCCAGATGATGATTATAAAGCATATCTCCGGGAAAAGGCTCCAAACTGTCTGCATCCCGGAGAAATTGTTGATACCCAGGGCCGGGTTCTCGGCCACCATGCAGGAGTGCCGCTCTATACGATTGGGCAGCGTAAAGGTTTGGGCATTGCTGCTGCATCACCGCTGTATGTCATACGGCTTGATATGGAGCATAACCGTGTTATTGTAGGTGAAAATGCGGATGTATTTTCACAGGAACTTATCGCAGGGGATATGAACTGGATTGCGATTGATGAACTGCGTCAGCCTATGCAGGTTGCTGCCAAGATACGTTATGGAAACCACGAAGGCAAAGCTATGGTATCGCCGTTACCGGAAGGGCGTGTACGCGTGAGCTTTGCTGAACCACAGAGAGCTGTGACGCCGGGGCAGTCTGTGGTGTTTTATCAGGGAGACTGTGTTGTGGCTGGCGGAATTATTGAAAAGAGCATGATGACCTGAAATGTCGCTGTACAATTGAAATGGAGGATACAAGCTTGAAAAGAGAAATACCAGTAGAAAAAGGGAAAAAATATGAGGTCGAAATCACCAGCCTTGGTAGCAGTGCGGAAGGGGTTGGCAGGTTTCAGGACTTCACAATTTTTATTCCCTATGCTCTGCCGGGTGAAAAAGTTGAAGTTATGGCAGAAGAAGTAAAGAAAAGCTATGCAAGGGGAAAAATTGTACGTATTTTGCGGTCCAGTGCTGACCGTGTTGAGCCCGTATGTCCCATCTACTACACTTGCGGTGGCTGCCAGCTGCAGCACCTTTCTTATGAAGGACAGCTAAAAGTCAAGCATCAGCAGGTAGTTGACGCAGTGACGCGTATTGGCGGGCAGAAAGATATTGTCGTACGTCCGACGCTTGGTGCAGAAAAACCATGGAATTATCGCAATAAGATGCAGTTCCCGATTGGAAAGGCCAAAGGGAAGATTGCTATCGGCTGTTTTGCACAGGGGTCACATGAAATCATTGATACGGAAAACTGCTATATACAAAAAGAATATAATAATGATGTTGTCAATGCGGTGCGAGAGGCCATCACAAAACTCGGTATCAGTGTCTACGACGAAGATCGTCATATTGGTATATTGCGCCATGTGGTCGGGAGAGTTGGCAGGAACGGTGACACGATGGTCGTACTCGTGACTGCTACACAGGAGCTTCGCAAGAGCAGAGAAATCGTACAGATGCTGCGCCAGCGGTTGCCAAAGCTTGTGAGCGTCCAGCAGAATGTCCAAACTTATCGAAATAATGTTATCATGGGGCGGGATACTAAGCTGCTTTGGGGTAAGTCTGCAATTCTCGATTCCATTGGACAGTTCAGCTTTCATATTTCACCGCGTTCTTTTTTCCAGGTGCATACAGAACAGGCAGAGGTGCTCTATGGAAAGGCCCTCGAATATGCAGGACTTACGGGTCGGGAAACTGTTATTGATGCTTATTGCGGTACGGGAACGATAACGCTGTTCCTCGCACAGAAAGCACGCAAAGTATATGGGATAGAAATCGTCAAGCCTGCCATATTCGACGCGCAAAAAAATGCGCGTGATAACCATATCAAGAATGCGGAATTCCTTGTAGGCGACGCCACTGTTGTTATGCCGCGTCTCTATAAGCAGGGGGTACACCCGGATGTAGTCGTTGTAGACCCGCCGCGTGCCGGCTGCACGCCAACGGTTCTCGAAGCTTGTGCCGATATGCAGCCAAAGCGTATCGTCTATGTATCCTGCAATCCGGCTTCGCTCGCCCGTGATATCGCGATTCTTGGTGAGCTGGGTTATAAGGCTGCAGAGGTGCAGCCAGTAGACATGTTTAGTCAAACGAGCCACGTCGAGGCTATAGCGTTGATACAACGCCGTACTATGTAGAAATCCTTAATTTCCGGTACTTCTACCGCCATTGCATCTTTGTAAAAAAGGATGGTTTTGAGCGCAAAAAGGTAGTTAAGGACTATATCAATGTCTCGGTAGTTATCAACCTAGTATGAGTAGACACAAGAAATTGCTTATTTCGTCAGTCAAGAAAATTTGAGTCTACAATAAAATAATGAGTTTATTATTAGACGTTCAATATTCGTATTGGGCGTCTTTTTTATTTGCCAAAGGAGGAAAAAGAAATGTTAAGACAGGGTATGATTGAACGATTTAGAAAGGCTTCACCAATCATCCGAGAGCTTGTTGATGATTTAGCATGGATTCAGAACGAATTCAATCCGGAGAAGGCAACAGAAGAAGAGAGGACTTATGTGAAGCATTTACTGAGCTTGGGCAGCAATTGCTTCGATGAAAGTGACTGGCGTTTAAAGCGGATGTTTGCAGCCGTAGGCAAGAAAGGGCGCTTAATACGGAATAAAGCCGGTAGGTTTGAAATGGAAGGAACAGATATTGAATTTACCTGTGGTAGTAGTTGTGAAGTTTATGTACCATATTTTTCAGATGAAGAATGGATGACTTGGCTTCCAACGTCTATTGAATATAGTGGCGATTACTATTTTACGGCACGGCCAGATATGAAACTGGAAGGTGCTTTAGTAAGGATCAAGGGCAGATGAAAAATTAGGTATGAAAAAAGCACTATCAGTTAGCCGCTGATAGTGCTCTTGTGAAAATTTGCTATAAACAAATTTCGTTTCTTAAGATTTATTATAGCAGATTTTCGCTTGATTTGTATAGAAAAGTTAAGCGAAAGGACTTGAAAATTTATGAAAACATTTTCGTTCATCAACAAAAAAGGCGGCGTTGGCAAAACAACGATTACCGTTAATATGGCGTATGCCATAGCAGAAAGCTGCGATCTAAGAGTGCTGGTTATAGATAATGACGATCAGGGCAATGATTCGCAGTTCTTTGAGGCAGATCCGGAAAAATCATTGGCAGACATTCTGTTGCGTAAATCATATATTCGGGAGGTTATCCAGCATACGCGCTATCCAAACATTGACATTGTTGCTAGTGGTGCCGCTTTACTAGATGCCAATGTAGCCGTCATAAAAGATGAAGAGATTGTGCAGCAGACTATTCTAAAAGAATCTTTGGCAAAGGTTGCTGAAAATTACGATGTATGTCTTATTGATAATCCTCCGACAATTAATGCCTCTGTTATCAATGCACTAGTCGCAAGTGATGAAGTCATTATTGTGACGACACCGGATATTTATGGTATTCGCGGTGTTTCGCAGATGGCTGACTATATAGAAGCAATTAAGGAATATAATCCTGCACTGCGGTTTCGTGGCTGCCTTCTTAATAAATTTTCTTCTACCCCACATGGGTTCCGTTGCATTGATCTATTAAGAAGTCAGTTCCCCTTATTTCGAACTAGAATTCGGTATACAAAAGATAAGCTGGAAGCATCGGCAGAAGAAAGAAAATCTATTTTTGAGTATTCGCCAAATTGTGGTTTTGCACGGGATCTTGTGCAGTTTTTCAAAGAACTTTTAGCGGGGGAATAAGAACATGAAAAAACAGTCAGCAAGCTTAATTGCAAAGCTTTTAAATAAAAATTCTCAGCCGGGACAGGGAAGCAATAACGAACTTAAAACTACGGAAGAAATTATCATGCGAGACGTTCATAAACTGGTGCCGAATCCTAAAAATGAAAAGTATAGTCTGGATAATATTGAAGAGCTGGCTATGATGATTCAGCTTACCCATAATATAGAGCCAATTATTTTAAAGCCTATGGAGAATGGCAGATTTATGATTACCAGCGGCCATCGCCGCCGCTTGGCGCAGCTATATCGTTTAGAAAATGAAATGACAGATAATCCAATGGTTCCGACCATTACACGGGAAATTATCAATGATTTTGAGGATGCCATAACGGACGATGAGATGGAAACGCTGAATATCGTGTTTCCGAATAAAGGGCAGCGCAGGAATCTGACTCCTTCGCAGGAAGCGGATGAAATTGCACTGATTAAGCCAATTATCAAGAAACTTTATGATTACCAAAAGGCAGCAGGAAATATTGATGGCAAGTTTCGGCCTTATTTTGCCAATATCCTTGGCATTTCGGAAACGTCTCTACAGCGTAAAGAGGCCATCCGAAAGGTATCGGATGAAGTTAAGGTTGAAGTTGATGCCGGAAATATTACAGCCACTGCTGCAGCAGAATTGGCAAGTATGGATACAGAAAAGCAAAATTCGGTAGTTGAAGCAATTAAGGACAGAGGTGAAGAAATTACCGTTCAGGCTGTAAAAGAGGAAAAGAAAAAAGTCTTTGGGCCTAAAAATGCGCCTATTTCTGTTGTAAAAAAGAGCCCGACAGAATGTGAATTAGAGGATGAAGGACAGACAAAACTGTTCGACCAAACGCGAAAAAATAATACAGATAAAAGTATAAGCAATGACGGTGTTAATTCTACTGATGAGGTTGTACCACCTGTGCAAAAGCAAGAAGCGACAGATAAAGATACTGCTGCGAGAATGTGGTTTCAGAAAGAAATCGTTGAAAAATTAAAAGACGCTGAGCAACGGCTTTCCGTAGAAACTGCTGATAAAACAGAAGAAGAGTGTCAGGAGTGGCAGGCACGTGTCAAGGTTATAAAAGATGTCTTGGCTTATTTAGATGAATCTCATTGCCCGGAACGATGCAAAGAATGTTGTGATGATTGTGATCGGCCCTGTGAGTATTCGAAAAACTTTCAAGTCGCAAATACCATGAATAATTAATGATCTGCAGTTGGGAGAGAGAAGAAAATGAGTAAATTATTGATCAATGAGGTTCCTTTGATGTGCCTGCCCAGCCTTGCAGTAAAAATCGGCTTGAATGAAGCGCTTTTTATACAGCAACTGCATTATTGGGTGGACCACAGTAAAAATATTATCGATGGTCGGCAATGGGTGTATAACACCATGGCGGACTGGTCAAAGCAATTTCCGTTTTGGTCGCAGAAGACCTTATCACGGACGATTTCCAACTTAGAAAAGCAAAAACTGGTTATTTCCGGCAACTACAATCAAAAAGGCTATGATCGCACAAAGTGGTACACGATTGATTATCTTGCGTTGGAACGGCTAGAAAAGGAGGAGCCGGAAACGGAAAATCATGAAGAATCAGAGCCAGATGTATCAGGAGAAAATGATGCTGCCGTTAGTGACCAGTCCATAGGGACAAAATGTCCACATGAGGAAATTCAAGGGCTCACGGATACTGTGGGAGATGCTTCCGTTGGTGACCAATCCATAGGGACAAATTGTCCTTATGAGGAAATTCAAGGCTTGCCGGGTCCTTTGGCGGAGAATGCCCAAAATGACCGTTTCATAGGGACAAGTTGTCCAAATCCATCCGGTCATTTTGTCCCTATGGAATCGGACAATCTGTCCTCACCAATACCAGAGAATAACAACAGAGAATTCTCAGAAACAACAACAACAAACAGGAATGAGGAAACTGTTGTTGGAGATATGGTTAACATAAAAGATTCACTGGATCGCTTACTTTTTGTAATGCCAAGCTATGGTATTACGCTTGCTACTGCCAAGAAATTTATTGCTGAATACGGTCTTGAGGCAGTTGAACAGCAATGGGAACTTTTGAAAAAGGCATTGCAAAAAGGGAAGATAAATAATCCTGCAGGTTGGCTGCATATGGCGTTGCGGGAAGGATATATTGATGCTCCAGCTGCGTTTAAACAGCTTCAGGAGGAAAAGAAAGCTGCTATGCGAGAAAAAATGGCGGAGATAGAACGGCAACAAATAGCTGCTCTGGAACGAGAAGCAGAAGAGGAAGCCAATCAATTTGAAATTCCTGAAAATAGTCCATTTCACGCTTTTCTTGCAAAATATAAAAAAGAGCAGGATGAAAAGAGTCCGGTGTGAATGTCTGGAATTTAAGGTGTCCATTATGGACACCTTGACTGACTGTAGGCGAATTTAAGCTTGGGGTAGGTGGGGCCAAGCATTGTCGTATAAAAACGACCGACTTTGCCCCTGCTTCTTAGTATACGTCGATTCGTTTGGGGGTCCATAATGGACACCCGATTCGGCTTGTAATAATTTTTTATGGGGAAAATCAATGTGCTGGTCAAGGATGTGGATTGAATGAGGGTGGAGTTTATTGAAAATGGGAGAAGAATTATATCGACCAATCGCGGTGTATTCAAGGATAATGAGCTCATTTGGTATGATAATGCCTATGTTTTGAGTTTGAAATTTGAAGAGGAAAAGGTCGAAATTGTGATAAAAAAGATACCCAAAACAGGAATTGAAGTAGGCTGAAAGTTGAATCTTAGGTTATATAGTAAATAATCGCTGTATGCGTTAGGAGTTATATCATTTTATGAGGTGTTGATTTTTAAGTCAGATCTATCAAATTGTGTAACATATTAATTTTTATAATGTCTGTATTGTAAGTATTTGTTTTACTTATTATTAGATTGAACATATACTAAAGACATAAAAAACAGTAAAGAAGTACTCACATGAATGTTGATCATTTTGTTTTTTATTTATTTAAATTATACACGCAAAGGAAAAATGATATGAAATGTTATGTTGTTGACGCATTTACAGATACCGTTTTTAAAGGGAATCCAGCGGCTGTTTGTGTTTTGGAAAGTTGGCTTTCAGATGAACTGATGCAGGAGATTGCAAAGGAAAATAATCTTTCAGAAACTGCTTTTACTGTGCGCAATAGTGATATATATGATTTGCGTTGGTTTACGCCAGGCGGAGAAATTGATCTATGTGGGCATGCAACACTTGCTACCGCTTATATTTTAATGCGTTTTATAGTACCTGATTGGGAATCGGTATCTTTTCAAACGAAAAGTGGCATTCTAAAAGTTCAAAAGAAAAATGATTTATATGAAATGGATATGCCAGCTTATCAACTTACTTCTATACCAGTTACAT
>DCFU01000041.1 GCA_002319795.1 Megamonas sp. UBA1796 | reverse complement strand
GGAGATTAGGTAGTTGCCGGTTTAAGAAAAAGCACTTGCTGTTACAGCAGGTGCTTTTTGTGTATACAAAGGCAAATAAACAACCAGCTCCATGCAGACCAGATGACAATGGAGCTGCTTATTCTTCTTTTAGATATTTTGCCGGATCTGTCTGGATTTGATGAACGAAGTGATAGAGCTCGCTGCCTTCCAGGACCTGTTGAATCATATCAGGCGGACACTGGCATAAATCAATATGCATCGGGCGATGGAGCATGCATCCATTTTTATTGGCGAAAAGGCAGATAACAGGTGTTTTTGTCTGACCGGATTTTATTTTCTTTACGATACCATAGCCAAATAAAGTACGTATAATTGTGCCAACAGGATATACCGCTACATTATCAAAAAAAAGCTGCAGGAGTTCTTCGTCAAATTGTCCTTTTGAGCATTTTGTCATGATTTGGTAGGCAACGGAGGGCGAATAGGCTTTCTTGTATGGACGATTGCTGGTGAGTGCGTCGTATACGTCTGCAATTGCTACAATCCGTGAAAAACGGTGTATATTATTACCGGTGAGTGCGCTGGGATAGCCGCTTCCATCAAGACGCTCATGATGCTGTAAAGCAATTTTTTCTATTAAGGAAGGTAAGTTTGTCTGTGTACGCAGTTTTTGTCCGCCTGCTGCAGGATGTGTGTGTATAAGCTCTAGTTCCTTGCTGGTGAGGCCATAGGGTTTGTTCAAGATTTTTGCAGAAATAGTTGTTTTGCCTATATCATGCAAGAAACCACTAAGCATCAGAGTCAGCAGGGTACCTTTGGAGTAATGGCACAGGAGCCCAAGCATGGTAGACAGGATAGCCACATTGACAGAATGAGAGAATGTATAATCATCATGCAATCTTAAATCTGTAAGCTGTACCAGGTTTTTGCGCTGTGTGATGAGATCCATCAGAATAGATTCTGAAATATCGTGCAAGCCTCCTACACTGCATAAGCCAGATTTTTCCAAGGATTGAAAAGTACCAAAAACCCTGTGTATAGCGGTAATGCGCGTTTTTTCCTGCACGATGTCATCAGGCGGCGGCAGTGTAAGGGTTGGATCTATAGAAGTCACGTTGACATTTGGAATGCCGATTTTCCCCAGACGGGCAATATAATGTTTGTTCAGAGAGGTACCCTTAGTAAGATAACTTGCTCCTTGGGAATTATAGATTCCCTGCGCCGTAATCATGCCCTCACGTAATTTTTTTATAGGTAAATCAATCATATAAAAACCTGCTACTAACTTTCTGCCGTTTATGTCCGTTCTCTAACGACTATTTTTTATCAACAATAGGTTCGCCATTCATTTTACTACGTTTATAAATAACTTGTCTATAATTTATCTATAAATAAGTGGATATGCCAAGTGATAATGTGGCAGTATTCTCAGACATGGGATTTATTGATAACGGCGGGTTTTTTTGCTATACTGATAGAGTTGGAATTTAATGAAATGGGAAGTTGGGATGCAGACTATGCGCAAAACTAGGCGCAGCTATAAAAGAGTTGTTATTTTGACTGTGGCAGTGTTTTTATTTATCGCTGTCGGAGCTGCTTATATGGGAGCCGGTATTCATCGTACCAGGAACGTAGGCGAGGGAATGATTGCCGGGAAGTCTGAAGTTCAGGTAATGATTATGGGGGTGGACTCGCGTGAAGATGATGTTGGGCGCAGCGATACACTTATGGTGGCTACCGTGGATCCATCACAAGGCAAGGTATCCTTGCTGTCGATTCCACGGGATACACGTGTAAAAATAGAAGGAAATGGCTACGATAAAATAAATCATGCGTATGCTTTTGGTGGTCATGAACTTACGCAGAAGACAGTAGAAAATTTATTAGGCGTGCCGATTGATTACTATATCGTGCTCAATGTACATGCTTTTGAGCGCATTGTCGATGCGATTGGCGGGGTGGATATCGATGTCGAAAAGCGCATGCATTATGAAGATCCCTGGGACGATGATGGCGGACTGATCATTGACTTATATCCGGGAGAACAGCATATGGATGGCAAAAAGGCTATCGAATATGTGCGATATCGCGATGGTGAAGGTGATATCGGGCGTATCGGACGGCAGCAGAAATTTATGAAAGCTGTATTAGAACAAGTGGTCTCGCCACAAATACTGCCAAAGTTGCCGAAAATTATTGAGGAAGTAAGTGCGGCAGTCAAAACAAATATGTCCGTAGGGGATATGGTTGGCTTTACAAAGCTTTTCAGACAAGTTCGCGATCATGGCATGCAGGTCGAAATGGTGCCGGGCAAGCCTGCGTATTTTGAGGATATCAGTTATTGGCTGCCAGATATCAGGGCGCTGCGAACATGGCTGGCCGAAGAGATGGGCCTGGATATGAGCGGAGATATCCAGGCGACTGCTGATAAGGATGAGAAGGAATATTATGCAGATTTACCGCGGGACTTGCAAATAGCTGCGGAATCTGGCAAAAGTATGGCTGATTCCGGACAGAAAAATAAAAAGGACAAGACGGAACAGCAGGCAGCCAAGCCAGCGGAAATTTCTGTGATGATTATTAATTCAAGCGGAATCAATGGTGCAGGTGCAGAGACGGCAGATATTCTGCGGCGAAAGGGATTCCGCATTTCCAGTGTCGAAACGGGGCGGACTTCATCGCGCGAGCAGACGACAATCATGACGTCAGGCAAGGATACAGATCTTTTCTATGGTATGCCATTTAAATGCGTGATCATGAGTGGTGGTGAAAGCGGTCAGGCCGTAGTGAATATAGGCAGGGATTATAGGAAAAAGTAAACGAGGGCTCCTGCGGGAGCCTTTCTTTTATGGACAAACAGGCGTTCTTTATGATAAAATATCGAGGATGCAGAATTTTGAGGTGAAGTTTTTGGGAAGCTTGAAGGTAAAAGGATTGTCAAAGTCCTTTGGTATAGAGGTATTGTTCCATGATGTGCAGTTTGAGGTAGCGCGTGGCGATAAGGCAGGATTTGTAGGCGCGAATGGTGCGGGAAAAACGACTCTTATGCGCGCACTTCTTGGACAGGAAGAATACGATGCAGGAAACATCGACTTCGATGCTGCAGACACCATTGGCTATGTTGAACAGCAGGCACAAATGACTGGCGAAACGC
This sequence comes from Megamonas sp. UBA1796, assembly GCA_002319795.1. Taxonomy (GTDB): domain Bacteria; phylum Bacillota; class Negativicutes; order Selenomonadales; family Selenomonadaceae; genus UBA1796. The sequence continues at coordinate 41,354 of DCFU01000041.1, read as the reverse complement.
TTTATGAGGAGTTCAAAAGCGCTTTTTCTGATATTATTTCCTTGGCAGAACAAAAAAAAGCTATGGAGAAGGAAATAGGGCAGACGCCAAATGAGGAGAGGCTTGCTGCGTATGGAAAAATCGTGGAACGTTTTGAACGTCTCGAAGGCTATGATTATGAAAGCCGTATCCGCCGTATTGCATTTGGACTCGGTTTCACTGATGAGGATTTCCCGAAGAAGATGGCGCATTTTTCCGGTGGACAGCGTACGCGTATCAGTTTGGCGAAGGCTCTGATGCGTGAGCCGGATTTCCTTTTTCTCGATGAGCCTACGAATCATCTCGATATCGGGATGATTGAATGGCTGGAGGGTTTTCTGCAAAGCTACACGGGTGGCGTGCTTCTTATTTCACATGATCGTTTCTTTCTCAATCGTGTGACTACCCGTATTCTGGAAATAGAGAATCAGACTGTGACAAGTTATGAGGGAAACTATACTTATTTCATGCGCGTAAAGGCAGACCGACGTACAGCACTCAAATCTGCCTGGGAGAAACAACAGGAACATATAAGGCAGACGGAAGAGTATATCCGAAAATACAAAGCTGGCATAAAGTCAAAGCAGGCACGCGGCAGGGAAAAACAACTGAATCGTCTTGAACGTATCTTGCTGCCGCCAGAATCGGCGGCGTTCAATTATTTTACGTTCAATGCGCCGCCGGAATCTGCGGAACGTGTGCTGGAGTTGGAGGACGTATCTGTATCCTTTGGCGAGCAAAAAATTTTTTCCAATATTTCCCTGCTTATCCGCAAAGGTGACGGAGTAGCGGTTGTAGGCCCAAATGGTGTGGGCAAGACAACCTTGCTGCGGCTGATTGTTGGAGAGCTTGAATCTCCGACAGGACGCATGAAAATTGGCAGCCGGGTGAAAATAGGATATTTTTCGCAGCAACATGAGGGGCTTCATATGGAACGTACTCTGCTGGAGGAGATCTTATGGGAATATGGTGTTGATGAAGAACAGGCGCGCAGTTATCTGGGAGCATTCCTTTTTCATGGGGATGAGGTTTACCGGCGGATTGGTGCGCTTTCGGGCGGAGAACAGTCACGACTGGCTTTTTTGAAGCTTATGCTTACAGGTGCGAATTTTCTCGTGCTCGATGAACCAACCAACCATCTTGATATTCCCGCCAAGGAAGCTGTTGAGGAGGCTCTTATGGCTTTTCCCGGTACCTTTCTGGCTGTTTCACATGATCGTTATTTTTTGGATAAGGTGTCAAATTGCACTTTGGAGATGGCACAGGGGCATCTGACGGAATACAATGGCAACTATACGTATTACCGTATGAAGCAAGACCTGGCTGAGCAGGCGGCTGCTGAGGATAGCGGGTTCAAGAGCAGACCGTCGGTGAGGAAAACTCCGGAGGTGGCTGCACAAGAGGAAACGGACGCTGTTATGCAGGAAAAACAGCGTGTAGAAGCCAAAAGAGATGCTGAACGAGGTGCGGCCCGGAGCATGAGTGACGGTAAACGGGCGGAGCTTATACAGCGAACAGAGGCTGAGATTGCTATGGCCGAGGCAGAGCTTAAAGGGCTTGAGTATGAGATGAACCTGCCGGAGGTGCAGGGAGATCCGTTAAAGAGCGCCGCGATTGCCGAAGCATATGCCGCTAAGGAAAAGGAAATCGAAGAAAAATATGATAAATGGGGCCAGTTGACAGAGGCATAAGTATATACAGTGTCGCTGCCAGCATAGAATGGGCGGGAGGAAATACCTCTATGGAAGAGATAGAAGGTACGGTTGACAGCATAATATTCGCGAGTGCAGATGGAAGGTTTTCGGTTTTTCGGCTGCATCCGGAACGACAACATGGCGTCGTGAATGTCACAGTGAATGCGCCGGTTCCGCTTGTCGGGCAACAGTTGCATCTCAGCGGCGAATGGATTGTTCATCCACGTTTTGGGGAACAGTTCCGGGCTGAATACATGGTTACAGCAGCGCCTACCAGTGCAGCCGGGATCGAACGTTTCCTGGCCTCTGGTGCCATTGAGGGTATCGGACAGGCTGTAGCCCGTCGTATTGTTGCGAAGTTCGGGCAGGATGCGCTCGATATTATAGAGAAGCAACCGGGACGACTGCAGGAAATCGATGGTATCGGTAAAAAAACGGCCGAAAAGATTTATAAATCGTATACGGCGCAGTCGGAACTGCGTGAAGTCATGCTCTGGCTTGAAACACATGGTGTATCTGGAGCTTATGGGGCCAGAATATTCAAGCAATATGGCTCGTTTGCAGTGGATGTACTGGAGCATAATCCGTATCGGCTTACACGTGAGGTGGATGGCATTGGCTTTACTACCGCAGATGCTATCGCCAGAGGCGTTGGTATGGCTGGGGACGATACTTCACGTATTGCGGCCGGGCTGGACTATGCTCTTTTACAGATATCGCTTTCCGGGCATTGCTGCATCCCGGAACAGCCATTGGTGGAACGTACGGCAAAGCTGTTGCATGTAGACAGTGAGTTCGTATGGGAAGTACTCCGTGAACAATTGCGTATGGAGAGGCTTGCGCAGGATGCCATAGGCGGGCTAAACCTGATTTATCCACAGTATCTCTATATAGCTGAGACCAAAACAGCGGAAAGTCTGCTTTACTTGAAGGAACAGGCTGAACCATTGCTGGTAGATACACCGGCGGAGCTGGTGAGCGAATGGGAAAGCAGTACCAAACTCGTATTGGCGGCAAAGCAGCGTGAGGCTGTAGAAGCAGCGCTGACTTGCGGGATTTTCGTGCTTACGGGGGGGCCGGGCACAGGCAAGACAACGGTTGTGCGTGCCATGCTGGACCTTTTGCATATGCAGGGATTGGAAATTTTGTTGGGAGCACCGACTGGCCGTGCCGCGAAACGGTTGGCCGAGACCACAGGGCAGAAGGCTGTAACGGTACATCGGCTGTTGGAGGCCCAGGGAGTACGTGATAATGATACCAGATCGATGTTTGCCAGGGACGAGGATGAGCAACTTGAGGCAGATGTTATCATCCTCGATGAGGTATCTATGATGGATATTGTGCTTATGCAGCATTTTCTGGCAGCTGTGCCGGCTGGCTGCCATGTGATACTCGTGGGGGATGTGGATCAGCTGCCCGCTGTAGGCCCGGGCGCAGTGCTCAAGGATATACTGCGTTCTGAGGTCATCCCCAGTGTGCGGCTTACGGAGGTATTTCGTCAAAGCGAAGAGAGCGCGATCGTACGCAATGCACATGCTATCAATGCCGGACATATACCGGTTTGTTCGCCTGGGAGTGATTTTCAATTCATGGAAATCGATGATGCCGCTGCTACCGCACAAAGCATAGTTGAACTTTGTGAACGTGTATTGCCAGAGCAGGGATTTTCTCCTCTGTTGGATATACAGGTGCTTTCCCCTATGCATCGCCAGGTATGTGGTGTGGAAAACCTCAATCGGCTGCTGCAGGCAGCGTTAAATCCACCTTCGCCGGCAAAAGCCGAGTTTGCCAATAGTACGCAGATTTTTCGCCTGGGTGATAAGGTTATGCAGACGCGCAACAATTATACGAAAAACGTTTTTAATGGAGATATCGGCTTCATTGAACGGCTGGAGGAATCGCTTGTGACCGTGCGTTACAGTGATGAGCTTGTGGTAGATTACGAAAGAAATGAGCTTGGCGAGCTTCAGCTGGCTTATGCCATGAGCGTGCATAAAAGCCAGGGAAGCGAATATCCCATCGTCATCCTGCCACTGGTGCCGGGCCATTATATCATGCTGCAGCGCAATCTGCTCTATACGGCAGTCACGCGTGCCAGACAGCGCGTTATATTGCTGGGCACCCGTGCCGCACTCAATACGGCAGTTTCCAACGACCGTACGAAAAAGCGTTATACTCTGTTGGCTGAAAGATTGTCCCATACTCTCGATTGATATCATTGTACAAGGAGATATAAATGGAACGATTCATGGAAGCTATTTGTGAATTCATCTTTCCTGCACATTGTCCCGCTTGCGGAGCTTATACCAAAGCTCGTGGAGACTGGTGCGAGGAATGTATGGCTGCAACATGCAGACCACACCGTTTGCCGCTTTCTCAGGATATGCTGCGTGTGCTCGACGGGGTATGGGCATTCGGCGCTTATCATGGAGGGCTGCGTAACCTTATACGGGGCCTAAAATACCAGCGCAGGAAGAGCACCCTGCCCTATATACTCTCTTTTTTGGATACCTCGGCCAAGATGCTGCCGGAAGTCTTCGGTCCCGTAGATATTGCTGTGCCTGTGCCACTGCATGTGCGGAAAGAAAAGCAGCGCGGCTTTAACCAGGCAGAGCTTATTTTTTCAGACTGGCTGATTGATAAGGATATTTTGTTTTGGCACTGTCTGTCGCGTGTTCGCCAGACTGCACCGCAGTATGGCCTGGATGCGCGCCATAGAGAAGAGAATATGCGTGGTGCTTTTGCACTGGCTGCTGATGCCGATGTGCGTGGAAAACGCATCCTGCTTGTCGATGATATATTCACGACAGGCTCGACGCTCGGTGCTTGTGCTTTGGTTCTTCGGAAGGCCGGGGCAAAATCTGTCCGCGGCCTTGTGCTGGCGAGTGACAGATGAAAGCCTGTCAAGCCGTATGGGAAGATAGGTTTTAGAGATGACAGGCTATTGTATAAAAACCTTAAATCATTTATAATAAATATACAAGTGAATTCATGTTCGGGGAGGTGGGCTATAATGAATAAAATTAGTAACTGCCCGGTTTGTGGCAGATTATATGTGGATATGGGTCTTAAAATGTGCCGGGATTGTTATGAAAAGGAAAAGGAACAGGAAGCTGTGGTAGCCAGATATGTACGGGACAATCCGAAATCGACGGTTTTTGAGATTTGTGAAGCGACGAGCGTTAAGGAAAAGATTGTATACCGTATGATCCGGGAAGGACGTTTTATCGAGTCAGGTGTAGAGGTTTCCTATCCTTGTGAATTGTGTGGTACGTCCATTGTTCGTGGCCGTTTATGCAATAAATGCAAGGATAATGTGGTCAAGCAGCTGCAGGAGCAGGAGGCAAAAAATGCCGCATTAAGAGATCGAAAGCAAGGTCCATCAGGCAAGGGAATGTATTCGAAGAATATGGGAATTGATGGGCATCAGCGTTAAGGGGAAAATGAGAGATATTTAAAGATATATTGAGGAAAACACATTAAAATGATTTTTTTGCGAAAAAGCGGGAGTTAAGGATTCCGCTTTTTTTGTCGATATATGTGCATAAAGGTGTAAGAAAAGCGTTGCTCTTCGTAGAGAACACCATAGCAGAGGGACGGTGATATATATGATTATCAATAATTCAATTCAATCGGTTACTGGTGCCTATACCAAAAATAGTACTGGGCAGGTGAAACCGGGGGCGCGGGCGGATATTGGCAGAACTGGCGGCAACAGGGATGAAATTGTACTGTCGGACGAAGCCAAAAGTTTTAGTGCTGCATTGCAGCAGGTACAAGGACAGTCAGATATGGTACGTACAGACAAGGTCTCCCTGTATGCTTCTCAAATGGCAGCAGGCACCTATATAGTAGATGCCAATGCGGTTGCGGGCAAGATGCTTCAGATGCGTTATTGATTGGGGGAATAGAGCTTTATGTGGCAGGAGTTAATAGATATACTTGGTACAATCAGCGGCTATTATAAAAAACTTTTAGGACTCAGCCAGCAAAAGCGCACGGCGTTAGTCATGGTGGATTTGAAAATGCTTGAGGCACTGCTGAAACAGGAAGAAGAACTGATTGCCAGGATACATGAGATGGAGGACAAACGCAAGCAAGTATTCATAGCGCTTGCAAAGGAAGTGCCAGGAGTTCGTTTTGACACGAAGATGACAGAAATTTATGCCTATATTCCGGCAGAACATCGGGTTTCTTTGAAGAAACTCCATGCGGAACTTAATACAGTTATCAGCAGGGTCAATGAGGCTGATAACAATAACAATGTACTCGTTTCCGGGGCTCTTTCCGCGGTTAATTACCATTTGAATCAGTTGGGCCAGTCTGCGGTTGAACCGGCTTATGGCGGCAATGGACAGGAAGTTATATCGCATCAGAAAAAATTCGATTTTCATGCATGAGGAGCGGCATCAATGAAAGAAGTTATTGATATTTTGCGCCAGCAGCTGATTATTTGTAAGCGGGCCATGGAAGTCAGCCAGAAGGAAAGTGCTGCTCTTAAAGGGAAGATGGGACAGAGTTCACTTGAAGAACTGGTAAGGCAATTGGAACCGTTGCTGGCAGGCCTTGGTAAAATGGAGAAACGGAAGCAGAAGCTGTTAGTATCTATGGGTGAGGAAACCTTGGGAGCTTGGCTGCTTAAGCAGCCGGATTCTGCTGAGAAAAGAGTGGCAGAGCAGCTACTAGGAAAATTGCAGCAGCAGCTTAGACGCTTGCAACAAGTGAATGGACAAAGCCAGCTGCTTTTACAAAGGAATATGCAGTATATCAATTACAGTGTCAATGTGATGACGCAGGTTTCTGCGGGGACTACATATACTTCACCAAAGGATGCAGAGCCCCAGCTTATGAGAGGTACGAAAATGTTTGATAAAAGTGTATAAATATAGAATGTAGAAAAGGGTGAAATTATATGTTATCGACCTTTGCCGGTCTCAACACGATGGTCAGGGGAATCAGTTCGAATCAGCTTTCATTAAATACCGTAGGGCATAATATCACCAACGCGAATACAACGGGATATTCACGCCAGAGCGTGAATCTGGCAGCTACACAGGGACAGGAAATATATACTACTTATGGTGCGCAGATTGTAGGCTCAGGCGTTGATTCTACATCGATTACCAGGGCACGTAATATTTATGCTGATAAGCAATATTGGAAGGAAAATTCGGACCAAAGTTACTATACTGCCATGCAGACGAATTACAGCAAGGTAGAGACGATTTTCAATGATTCCAGCAATACCGGTATACAGAATGCATTGGAGTCTTTTTATTCGGCATGGTCCGATGTGTCAAGTGGATCCAGTACATCAACAAAACGCCAGACGGTCATTGACAGCGGAACTGCATTTGCAAGCAAAATAAAAACGGCTGCCTCTCAGATGCAGCAGCAAATAAACTCAGAGTATGACGATATAAGGCTAAATGTACAAAAAGTCAATGATACTACGGATAAAATTGTTACATTGAATAAAAATATCGCTACAGTAGAGGCTTCCGGCAGCAGTGCCAATGATTTGCGTGACCAGCGGGACAATTTGGTGGATGAGCTCTCGAAATATATGAATGTGAATGTTACGGAGAATCCCAGTAATGGCATGTATACGATTGTAAGCAATGGAACGACTATGGTGGGTGGTATCAATAAGCTGAATTTGCAGCTCTCGGCGGGAACATCCAATGCACAATACGGAATCACGGATTACGATATACAGATCAAGGAGACGGGGACTTCATTTAATGCCGGTAATGGTACGTTGACGGCTGAACAAGGTGCTATCACTGAAGATAAGTCCTATATAGATAAGCTTTCCAATATGTCTGCATTCATGATGACTACGTTTAATACACAGCATAAAGCCGGTTACGGTATGACGGGGACATCGGTTGATGTGTCGAAGACTGGGATTAATTTTTACGGCGACAATAGTACGGTATATGCCTGGGATGATACAAACAAACAGGTTACGGCAACGCCGTCGGCAGGAGCTGCAACAGATTTAAAGGGGATACAGGTCATTGATGCACTTACGGTAAACAGTAAATTAACTGGTACGGATGGTGTAAATAATCTGGCTACTATTGGTTCAACAACGACAACAACTACAGCAAGTACTGCTGACCCGGATAGTGGACCGACAACTACGGTTGCAGCGGATGGCACCAGAACAACGGTTACAGTACTTTCCGGTACAAAAACGACTACGGTAAGCAAACCAAATGATACCGGTGATGGCAGCAATGCGGTGCTGGTCGGTGCGCTGTTTAATTCCAAACAGGGAAACACTACGGATACTTCTACTGCAAGGTCTATTGGTCAGGACTCTTTAAATGATTATTATAATACTTCGATGACGGCACTTGGCATTAATGCAGAATCAATGAATGATCAGGTGACGGCACAGGAAAACTTGGTTGAACAGGTAGAAAACTGGCGTTCTTCTACATCAGGAGTCAACTGGAATGAGGAGCTTACGAATATGATCAAATTCCAGCAGGGGTATAGTGCATGTTCGCGTTGCCTGACGACAATGGATGAGATGCTTGATAAACTTATCAATAGTACAGGTACAGTAGGAAGGTAAGGTGGAAATTTATGAGAATTAGCAGTACAATGATGACCGGAAACTATCTCAGCCAGCTGAATCGATCGTATGAGAGCCAGACAAAGCTTATGGAACAAAGCGATGGGAATTCATTGCATCGTCCGTCAGACAATGCGGTGAATTATTCAAAATATCTTCGTTATGAAAACAACTTAACAGAGAACAACCAATATAAAGATAATGTAAGTACGGCACTCTCATGGATGAAAAATTCCGATGCGGCTTTAGTAAGTATAACTGGGAATTTTTCTACAATTGTGCAAAAAACAAATGAGGCGGCTACTTCGACAAATAGCTCTTCGGATATGGCAGCAATTGCACAAGAAATGATGTCGCAGGTGCAGGAGGTTGTATCTGATGCCAATGCGCAGGTAGGTGGACGATATCTTTTTTCCGGGCAGAAAGATTTGGTGCAGCCGTTTACCTTGTCAACATCGCAGGTTGATCGCGGCTTGGCTAAAACTTTGAATGATACACAGAAATCTTTCTTTTCCGATACGGATAATGCGGGGGACCTTTCCCAGATGATTACCATGACGGGCAATGATGGGAATACATATTATGCCAATACCAAAACCGGGGCGGTTTATACGCAACAGTTTGTTGAGAGCGGCTATAAGGATAAAATTGCAGCCGGACAGACAACGGTTAGCGCAGCAGATAGTGTCGGTACGATTTCTGACGCGGGAGGAACCGGCATAAATATAAGTACACATTTTAAAAATACAGGAGAACTGAGCAGCAATAGCAGCTATAGTATTACGGTAAATGGCAGCCCAGTTTCTTTAAGCTATGCGACCGTTAAGCAGCAGATTGCTACTTATAATGGGGATGCCAATTATATTTCCATGGTTACACAAAATGGCCCGACACAGCCGACATCCGATACCGTTAATGTAACGGGTAAGGATGTTTTTGGCTCGGATATTTTTGACGATGCAGCTTCAAATAATACTACGTCGGGTTCGGCAGCTATTAACAATATGCTTACAGTTCAGGCGCAAACACAAGCAAGCAAGTACAACTGGTTGTCAACGGATGGGGTAACTCTGGCAAATAATTCGTATAATGTGGTGAATAGTGCACAGACAAAATTGGCAGCCCGCCAGCAGGCATATACGGATACACAGACCATGCTTACTACGCAAAATCAGACGATTACCGGTGACGTTACTGATGTTAGTGGTACAGATGTTGCGGCATTAGCTGTGAAGATGATGACGGCACAAACGATTTACAATATGTCGTTGTCCGTGGGGAGCAAGATTTTGCCGCCGTCTCTGTCAGATTACTTGTCATAATACGAGAATCTCTTAGGTAAAAGGGAAGTGCATGTCTATCAAGGAAAGATTAAAATTGTATTAAATTTTGCTAACAGGATTGAATTAGCAGGGTTTTTCTCGGGGAAGGGTGAATTATACTATGCTGTGTTTAAACATACGTTCAACGTATCCAAGGATAGGCCTGCACACACAGCAAGCTTGGGTAGAAGAGGCAAGTGTAAAGCCTGCGGAACTTTCAACCAATTATGAAGCGCCCCGTGCTGACATTTGGCCAGCTGGTGTTGTCGTCGATATAGATTCATATCCTAGCAGACATTCTTATGGAGCGGAGACAATGACAGATTTCACCAGAGACCATGGGCAGCAAGGAATTTCGGATGTTCAGGAGGGTACTTCCGGGCATACACAAAATGCCTGGGATATGATTGAAAATGCGGCAACAAAGCATGGCGGCAATCGCATTGCCGCACAGGCAAAGAGCAAGCTGGCAGAGCAGATATCACAGCAGCGCATGTTGGTTGCTGAGTCTATACCAGCTCCGGTGATTACAGTTACCCCTTCGACCATGCAGGGAAATATTGATACAGGTAAGGATGAAGTTTCGATACAGACGTATGCAGAGGCCAACATAGTTGCACACCCAGGTACAGTGCAAACATATCTTGCACAACAAGGCTCTATACGTATGTGGACAACCGAAGGTCAGTATGATATTTACGCATAGTGGAGGCAGAAAATGAGAAAAATCAATACCATGAGGTTTGGGGAAATCCAGGAAGAGGACAGTAAGATCGTTTGTTTTGAACACGGGTTACCAGCTTTTGAGGAGGAACGTGAATTTGTAATTATTCCGTATGATGCAGAGAGTCCATACGTATTTTTACAGTCTGTGAAAACACCGGAACTTGCGTTCTTAATGACGATGCCGTTTGTTTTTTTCCCGGACTATGAATTCAAGTTGGACGATGTGGTAATTAATGAATTGGGGATTAGAACACAGGAGGATTTGCTGGTATATTCGATTCTTACCATTCCAAACGAGGATATTAAGGAGATAACAGCTAATTTGCTGGCTCCGGTTGTTGTTAATACAACAACGATGAAGGCTTGGCAGGTTGTCTTGGAAAAAAGCCATTATCAAACAAAACATCGGTTGTTTCCTGAAACAGCAGACTTGGCAAAGGGGGACAACCAATAATGCTTGTACTTACTCGTAAGCCAAAACAGCAGATTATGATAGGTGACGATATTATTGTCAATGTGGTGGAAGTACAGGGCGATAATGTCCGTATTGCTATTGAAGCCCCGCGTGAGGTAAAGATTTATCGTGGGGAAATTTACCGGGCAATTCAGGAGGAAAACAGCAAAGCAGCAGTACAGCCTGCTAATATTGACCTGACAGGAGCACTGCCAAACAAACGGTAATTAAGTACAAACATTGGAAATTGGAATCGAGGCGTTTTCTGTTCAAGGGAATGATATATATATATATTAATTTTTCTATGGAGGGATAGATATGATAGGGAAACTTCAGAATGTGGTATCAGCACAGGCCATTGTGCCGACAGCAGATACGGCTAAGGCAATCGTGACGGATTCAGGTGATTCGACTGATTCACAGGCTGCAGGGGGCATTCATAATTTGTCAGATCAGAATGTACAGATGCAGGATACACAAGAGACCAATGTACAGGATGAACAAAAAGATAATGATAAAGAGCACAAAAAAGATAAATTGGATGCAACGGCTGTCAGTGAGATGACGAAAGAACTGAATAAACTTATGGATCGGATTAACTGTAATCTGGAGTTCCAGTATCATAAAGAAGTAAACATAATGTCAGTCAGGATGATTGACAAAAGCACGAAAGAAGTTTTGCGAGAATATCCGCCGGAGGAAATGATCAAGGGTATGATAAGGGCAAAGGAATGGATAGGTGCTTTTTTGGATAAGAATGTTTAAGGAGGAAATTCGTTATGGGGGTAAATGGTATATATGGGCTGAGTGGCTCAGGCATAGATGTCGAGTCCTTGGTCAAGGCGGGTATGCTCACAAAACAAAATGAGTATAATAAGATGGATCAGAACAGCACGAAGGATTCGTGGATAAAGTCGGCATATACGGATATTTATTCGAGTATGACTACATTTAAATACACAACGCTTTCGAATTATAAGATGTCATCTACGATGAATGCGATGCAGGCTGCCAGCAGCAATACAGCAGCGGTTACGGCTACTGCGAATGGCGCCGCGGCGCCGATGTCCCATCAGGTACAAGTGGAAACTATGTCATCGAATGCGTACCTGCTTTCTGCCAGTGCTATTTCCAGGGAAAACAAGGTGGCTTCCAGCAGCATATATTTGAAGGACAATGTATTTGCCAGTATTAGCGGGGTTAGTACATATACGATTGGGAATACTACGTATACGTCGGACCAAGTGCAGGCTCAAAAGGATACAAATGGAAATGTAACTGGCTATAAAGTTTTGTCGAATTCTTCAAATCCGAGTGATTCCAATATTGGTTCAGTTTTTGCTGCTAATAATGTAAATATACAGACAACGCAGTACAAAATTCAACAGGATATAGCAACCTATGCAGCTTCAGGCGTTAGTATTACCTATGGAGGGCATACGTATACAGGTTCGCAGATCAGCGTAGCGAGCGACGGTAATTATTCCCTGAATGGTACTGAAGTAACTAACAATGATAATATGTCCTTTAATGTTGGTGATGGCAATACGTATTCTGGACTTTCCAATATGGCGATTGGCAAGGACAGCAGCGGTAACTTCACCTTTACTACGCTGACGAATGCCACTACGGTTCAGGCAGATGCGAAAGCTATTAGTTTCCAGGTCTTCGATCAGACGGGTGGAACTTATACTTCCACAGAGCTTAGCAAGCGGACCGTGAGTTATACCTATGCGGATCTGGCAAATGGTAAGACTTACAATGACCTGGCATCTGACATCAAGTCTACAGGGACCAATGTGCAGGCCACCTATGATGCGGCAAATGATTCTTTTTCAATTTATAATAATAATGGCGGCAGTGCCAATACGGTTACACTTACGATGGCCGCTGCTACCGATGGTGGGACAGCAGCAGCGAAGCTTTTCAATAATTTGAATTTGCAGCAGTCATCGAATGGTGCCCTGACGGCAATCACTTCGTTTGCAGCGGGAAGTACTAATAGTGTGGCAGGCGTTAACGGTACGGTAAAAATTGATGGCCGTGAATATACCGGCATCACCAATAATAAGATTACGGTTTCAGGAGTTACTTACAACCTTTTAAGTCCGACAGCAACGGGAACGACGGCGACAGTTTCTGTTTCGCAGAATACATCGGCTATTGTTGCTTCTGTTAAGCAGTTTGTTGATGATTACAATAAGATGTTGGATTCTCTGAATGATAAACTTAATGAAACATCATATTCAGATTATCAGCCATTAACGAAAGATCAGCAGTCATCTATGACACAGACACAGATTGATCAGTGGAATACAAAGGCAAAATCCGGCCTGCTGAAGAACAGCACGATACTTCGCAATGCTGTTCAGGAAATGCGGCAGGCTATTTACACACCGGTGAATAGTGTCAACAGTCAATATAATTCGGCATCGGCTATAGGAATTTCTTCGTCCACGGATCAAGGGCATCTCACGTTGGATACGGATAAACTTTCAACGGCTTTAGCGGCCGATCCGGATTGTGTTTATCAAATTTTTGCTTCGGATCAGGATAATTATTATTATACGTCTGCTAATAAGCAGAGCAGTACAATCCAGCAGGATGATTACAACAATCGTGGAATAGCTAATCGGTTATATTTCAATGCGATTACGGACAGCATGAAAGACATTTCAGATTATGCGGGTACTTCAGCTGATACGGATGATCAAAGTTCGCTGGGTAAGATGATTACGAATCTCCAGACGAAAATGAGTACCTTCAAGACACAGATGAATGCGTATGAGAATACGTTGTATAATAAATATGATGCAATGGAAGTGGCTATTTCGCGCTTGAATGCGCAGCTTGGAACAGTTACAGGGGCGAAATAGGCATAAGGGGTGACTATATGGAGCAGGAGGAAGTACAATGATAAATGCGGCTGCAGAAGCTTATAAGAGACAGCAGATTTTAACAGCTACCCCGGAAGCATTAACGCTTATGCTTTATAACGGAGCACTGCGTTTTATGACAGAGGGTGCGGAAGCTATTCAGAAAAATGATTTTGAGCAGGCAAATATTTCTTTGCAAAAGGCCGAGAACATTGTTTCTGAGTTCCGCATTACTTTGAAAATGGAGTACGAAATATCTCATCAGCTGTTGCCGCTATATAATTATGTTTATGATTGCTTGATGGAAGGCAATATGAAAAGCAACGCAGACAAGATTGAGGAGGCTAAGGGTATTCTTACTGAATTGCGGGATGCATGGGCAGAGGCAATGAAGAAAGCCCGCAAAGAGAAGGGGGCATCCTGATGCCGGATATCAACAGCCAAGCTAGGAGCCTTTGGGATAAGTACTATATGGTTACCCTTGAACTGCTTAAATTTATCAATGAGGGAAATATTGATGAGTTTTTAGAGCTTGTGGAACAGAGGATCAGGCTTATGGACATGCTTGATGCTTTACCAGACACAGAATACCGCAGTACAGAGGAATGCCAGCAGCTTTTTGAGAAGATCAAACCCTTGGATATGCAGACCATCTATAAGGCAAAGAGCTGGCTTAATAAAGCCAAACGTCAGAATATGGCGGTTCGTTCGTATGATGTTACAGGGTTCCTGCCGGTGGGCAATGTATTTAATCGGAAATATTAGATTAAGATTAAATTTAGATTAGAAGTTCCTTATGTAGCAGGAGAACTGATTTTGATGTCTAAATAGATATATCATAAGATATGTATCTTGGAGTATGAGAGAACTGGAAAAGTAAAAGAAATTTAGAAAAGAACTTAAGGAAATAGCAGTGAGTTTCGATACTATAAGTGAAGCAATCCAATAGTTAGTATTTGGCAGCTGCCGGGAGTGGCTAGCAACTATCCAACAGTTGCCAATGACTATAAAGTCTGCGTGCAGGGATGCCCGCAAAAATATAATTTAAGTTTACCAAGGAGGAATTTTATTATGGCAATGGTAGTTAAGAACAACATGTCAGCAATTGATACGCTGAACATCCTGAACAAAAATTCGAGTGCACTTTCCAAGAGTCTTCAGAAGGTATCTAGTGGTTTGAAGATCAACAGTGCTGCCGATGACGCTTCTGGGTATGCAATTTCTCAAAGAATGCAGGTTCAGATCCGTTCACTCGATCAGGACAATCAGAATACACAAAATGGCAGCAGCATGATGAAGGTTGCTGAAGGTGCTGTAAGCTCGACAGTCGATATTCTTAAGACACTGAAAGAAAAAGTTGTTAATGCAGCGAATGATACGAATACCGATGCTGACCGTGCAACGATTCAGAAGGAACTCGATCAGTCGATTGACCAGATCAATGATAATGCGAATGTTACGTTCAATGGACAGTATCTAGTGGATGGTTCGCATAATTCCAAGGTTACGGCTACTACGACGGCAATGACGAACCAGGCTTTAGCTTCGTCAACTGTGAGCACAACGGCTATTACAGCACTGGCTAATCGTAATGGTGAGAATCTTAATATTCATTCAAGTGATACGGTTACGATTTCGTATGTAAAGCAAGGCAAGACAACAACTATATCCACGACGGTTGGGACAAAGGAATTGAAGGATATTTTTGCTTTGGCAAGCAAGGATATTGCAACGACAATGCAGACAGGTTCCTGGATTGGATTGGATGCTTCCGGCAACTCGGTTTACACGGCCAGTGGCTCCGCTGCGATTACAGTGAGTGCCAAGGGATCAGGTGTCACCAATCAGATTGCGGGTCTTACTATCAGTATTACGGACAACACAGGCAAGGTAAATAAGTCAGCAAATGCTGTACTGGATTCCTTCAGTGAAAGTGTACGCGCACAGAACAAGTCGTCTGATAACGCAATTGTACTGCAGGTAGGTACGAAAGCCAGCCAGTCGATTAAAGTCGGTTTGACGGATATGCGGGCAGTGGCTTTGGGCCTTCAGGGCACGAGCGGCAGTACATTGAATGTTTCAACACAGGCAAAAGCTAATGTGGCTATTAATGTACTTGATAATGCTGTACAAAAGGCACTGGACCAGCAGACAACCATCGGTTCGGTTGAAAGCCGCTTGGAGTACACATCCAGCAACTTGACGACGGCAAGCCAGAATGTACAGGCTTCTGAGTCCACCATCACCGATGCCGATATGGCAAAGGAAATGACGGAGTATACGAAGAACAATGTTCTTCTGCAGGCTGCTCAGTCCATGCTTGCACAGGCGAACCAGAGTAGTTCCAGCGTTCTGAGTCTCTTGAAATAAGCATAGACGATTTTACACTAAAAAAGCCTCCCAATTGGGGGGCTTTTTTTCGAAGATATTGCCGGGGAAATATCGCAGGGAGGCGATTTTATGGCAATGACAGTAAATAATTATGTACAATCCCTACGTATATTGAATATCATGAATCGGTTGAGCAATGCGCGTATGAAGAATATGATGCATATTGCAACAGGTAAGCGCATTGTAAACGTTGCAGATGATCCGTCCGGCTACGCGATCTCGCAACGTATGGAGATGGAAATTCGTGGCTTGGATCAGGATGCACGTAATGCGCAAAGCAGTCTGAGTATGATGAAGGTCGCTGAGGGAGCGATAAGCTCTACAGTGAATATTTTGACCACACTGCAGGAAAAAGCTGTAGCGGCTGCGAATGGAACAGCTACTGATGAAGACCGGCGTATGCTGCAAAAGGAATTTAACGAATATATCGATCAAATCGATGATAATTCTCTGGTGGCCTTTAATGGGCAATATTTGCTTGATGGCTCAAAAAATGGCAGAGCTATTGCGACGGCGGAGAGCTATACAAATTATAGCCTGAGCCAGACTACTTTTGCTGATACGCCTTTGACAGCTTTGGAACGACGGAATGGAGACAGCCTGGATATCCTTTCGAGTGATAGTGTGAGTGTGTCTTATGTAAAACAAGGCAAAACCTGTACGACGAGTTTTACAGTTGGGTCCAGCACGCTGTCGGATATCTTTGCCAGGGCGAATGCAGCCGGAAGCGGCAGTGTATTTGATGTAGCAGCAATCAGCACAGATACTGCTATAGGCAGAGACATCGTTGGCAACACAATTTATACGCTGAATGGTGAGAACGCTGTTACGGTTCGTGCGAATGCGAGTGGTACGGAAAATGCCGTTTCGGGATTTACGATAAGCATTTCGGATTCTATGGGAAAGGTCAAGAAGTCTGTAAATGCTGTTTTGGATGGGTTCAGTGAATCTATTCAGGCGAGAAATGCATCTGAGGATCATTCATTGATAGCGCAGACGGGTACGCATGCAAATCAGAATATGCGGATGCAGTTCAGCAATATGAGTGCTGCCGTGCTGGGGCTTAAAGGGCGCGATGGCAATGTAATCGATGTCAGCACACAAAAAGGTGCGAATGCAGCGATTAATGTGCTGCATAATGCGCTGACACGAGCGCTGGATCAGTCGACTACGATTGGTGCAGAGGAAAGCCGTCTCGGATATACTATACAGAATCTTACATCGCAGAGTGAAAATCTTACTGCAGCCATGTCTACGATTATGGATGCAGATATGGCCAAAGAGATTACGGAATATGCCAAGAATAATATCTTGCTGCAGGCAGCACAGGCGATGCTGGCACAATCCAATCAAAATGCAGGATGGTTTCTGACTCTTCTTAAATAAATGGTTGGCAGGGATAAAAACAGCAGGAGAAACAGCCTTTTGCAAATGCTTCCCCTGCTGTTTTGTTTAAGAAGTTATAACGAAATAACGATACAATTATGTTAAGTAGTTTGGCGTAACATCACATTAGGCTTATAGAGAGTATGTTGTTCTTCAAGGGGAGAACTATATTATAAGGGGTATTGGCATGAGAATATCGGCTTGTTATATTGTAAAAGATGAAGCGGCGGTTTTAGCGCGTTCTCTGGATAGTCTGAAGGATAGCGTGGATGAGATAATCGTTGTTGATACAGGATCTCTAGATGATACGGTGGAGATTGCTCGTTTATATGGAGCCAAGATCTTCTTTCAACCATGGCAGGGGGACTTTTCTGTACCGCGCAACTTTGCACTGGAAAAGGCAACTGGCGACTGGATCATATTTCTTGACGCCGATGAATATTTTGGCCGGGAAGCAGTACCAAAGCTGCGGAAGGTAATTGAAGCCTGCCCGGATGCTGTAGCACTTTTGACGCAGATGATTAATCTCGATCAGAAAACACAAAAGAATTTAGTGAGCTTTTTTACTATACGAATTTTTAGAAAAATTTTCGGATTGCGTTATGAAGGAAAAATACATGAAGAACTGCGACAGCAAGGGAAAATCATAGAGGTTGTGCAAACTATTTCTCCATTGGACCTATGTATTTACCATACAGGCTATTCCTCTGACCAGATTCAGGCTAAGGCAGCGCGTAACTTAGCACTTATGCAGACTGCATTGCAACAGGAAAAGGAACCGGAAAAATTCTATATGAGTGTAGCTGAAGCCTATGATGCGCTTGGTAACATGGCTAAGGCTGTGCAATATGCGCGTATGGATATTGCAGCATGCCGCCGTCGTCCGGTTACGTATGCAAGCCGTTCTTATCGTATACTGATGGCGTATCTGTCAGAAAACAAGAAAAATTTTGCGGAACGACGGGAAATTGTGGCGAAAGCGGTAGAAGCTTTTCCAGAGCTGCCAGAATTTCATGCGGAACATGCCGAATGCCTGGCGTATGATTTAGCATATACAGAAGCGATACAGGAAATGCGTTTGGCAGTAAGTTCTTTTGCACATTACAAAGGAATGGAGCCGATGACATTTAGCGAAGAGAACTGTCACTTTGCCAGGGAACGTATAAAACTTTGGGAACGCATATGCACACAGATGAAAAAAATAAAGATCTCAGCCTGCGTTATTGCCAAAAACGAAGAAAAAGATATAGCACACTGGCTTTCGGATGCTGGAATATATAGTGATGAAATTATTTTCATAGATACGGGTTCTACGGACGCGACGCTTGCTATAGCGGAGCAGGCAGGTATTCGCATACAGCATTATCCATGGTCGGATGATTTTTCTGCAGCGCGTAATTATGCCATAGAACAGGCACATGGAGATTGGATCGTTTTTTTTGATGCTGATGACTCTGTTGACAGTCCTGAAAAAGTGAGAGGACTGCTCGCGGAAATCGATATATGCCATCCAAAAACAGATGCGCTCCTTTTTGTGACGGCAAATATCGATGCAGATGCCAATAATTTAGAAATTCAGCGTTGTTCAAACTTACGTGCTTTTCGTAATTTACCGGAGCTGCGTTACAAGGGGAACGTGCATGAGACACTGCAGCGCCAGAATGGTAAATTGGATGTTTTTATAGATGAAGGCAGAGTGATGGTTTTTCATACAGGCTATTCGTCAAAAAGAGTTCTTGGCAAGATAAATCGTAATCTGGCTTTGTTGGAGGCTGATGCAGCGCGGAATGGAGAAGGACCGCAGCATTATCGTTATTTGGCAGACTGTTATTTTGCTTTGAAGGATTATCAACAGACTTTTCACTATGCGAGTCTGGCCATTGAACATGAGGATGAAATGCAGTTTGTCGGTAACAGCAGTGATATGTACCATCGGATTATTGATTCTATACGTAATTTGGGACTTGCTGCAGCGGATGCGCTGTCGTTTGTAGATGCGGCAATTCGGAAATTTCCGTTGCTGCCGGATTTTTATGCAGAAAAAGGGAAAATTTATTATGAAATAGGAAAGGTTTCTTCTGCGATAGAAAGCTTTGAAAAGGCGATTTCTGTTTTTGAGGCGCATGGGAACTCTATGGAGGGGTCAAGCTTCTATGGAGAACTCGATATTGTTTACAGCCGGTTAGGAAAAGCATATTTGCAGGTTGGAAGTTCTGAAAAAGCGGCTGCAGCAATTTACCAGGCACTTGACTATAATAAGTATTGTATAGAGGCACTGGATGCCTATTATGCCTTAAAGCCCTGGGAAAATGCTGCGGCCTTTCATGAAGGGATTGCTTCTTATTATGTAAGCAGCAGTGAATTGGAATATTTAGCGCGTTGGGCGGAAAAAGATGGTGCAGTGGACATATATGAATATTATGCGGAGCGTCTGAAGGCAGAATTTGGTCTGGCAGACAATATACAGCGGTTTTATGCTTTGGCAGGTCATATGGAGACAAAAGTTCTGTATACGGCTGTGCTAACCGAGGGTGCGCAGCGGCTTCAGATTTTATTTGGTGCGTTATTACAGCTTATATCGGCGGCAAACACAGCACATTCGGATCTGCTTGCAAGGTATGAACATATTCTGCCTGATTATATGCAGCATTTACTGAAAAGATATCAAAAATCCATTCCTTCCTTAAGCCCGGGAGATTGGGAAGGATATATAGCACTTTTGCCTATGGTTATTGAAGATAGTCCTGTGAATCAATTGGAGAGGTATCTCGATATGGTTTTGGACTTTTCCTGGGGGCAGGTATACGAAGCGGCGCAGGTTTTGTTCAAGGCTGAACGATGGGCAGAGGCCTTAAGGCTTTATCAGCAAATTCCTGCAGGAGACGATGCCATTACAGCAGATTTTTGGCGGTCGGCAGGGATTTGTTTTTACTATACGGGGCAAGCAGAGGCAGCCGCAGGGGCCTTTCTTAGGGCAAGAGCAGAGGGCTGTACAAGCTCCGATATTGAAGCATACCAGCAGTGGAACAGGGAAAGGAACAGGATAGAATGATTAGTATATCGGCCTGTGTAATTGTCCGGGATGAAGAAAAGAATATTGGCCAATGGCTTCAATGTGTACAACAGATTGCGGATGAATTGGTTGTTGTTGATACGGGGTCAACGGATAGGACCGTTTTTATAGCCGAACAGGGTGGGGCCCGGGTATATCATTTTGCCTGGTGCAATGATTTTGCAGCTGCGAAGAATTTTGCCCTGGAGCATGCCAGGGGCGAATGGATCATTTTTCTGGATGCCGATGAATACTTTCCTGGCAGGGTAATCCCCAGGCTCAGGGAACATATAAAAATGTATCATCCAAATCGCAGAATTGTGGGGATTATTTGCCGTTTGCTGAATATCGACAAGGATGATAAAGATCGTTTTATTGGGTCTATCGGACAAATAAGGGTTTTTCGCAATATGAAAGCCCTGCGGTATACGGGCGTGGTGCATGAACATCTCATGAATACATCGAGGAATGGCCGCTGCTTAAAGGTTGCAGAGGATTTGGAGATTTATCATACCGGGTATTCACAGAAGATTATACGGGCGAAACTCCAAAGGAATTTAGCGCTGCTCCAGGATAAAATAGCGTCACAGGGGGAGCAGCCGGAGGATTTTCTTTATTTAGCGGATTGTTATTTCGGATTGGGCGATTATGCGAGAGCCATTCAGCATGCAAAGAAAGCTATTGATTCCGGAGTGGATTTTGTTGGGATGCGGGGGCAGGCTGAAAATACGTTGATTGTTTCTATGATACAGCTTAAATATCCGTCGGAAGAAATCCTGCAGGCGATTGATACGGCGGCTGCAGCCAACCCGACAGCGCCGGAGTACCCTATGAGAAAAGGGCTGTTATATTGGGATATGCAGGATTATCTCAAGGCGGAGCCTTTTTTTAAGCAGGGAATTGCCTTGAGTGGACAAGCTAAAGAAGCGCCATCTGCCTGCCTGGAGAATAATGGGCGCCAGTTGCTGCCGCATGTATATATGTATTTAGGCAAGCTTGAGAAAATGAAGCTGAACATGCAGCAGGCTGTAAATTATTTTTTGCAGGGTCTGGAGGTTTATCCTTATGAACCAACGCTTTTTTCCTGCTTTTATCAATGCATTGCCCAAGAGCCACCAGCAGATATTATTGAAGTATTAAATAATATGTATGATAAGAATGAAGATGCAGCTTTTTTAGCGGAAGTGCTGCGAAAGAATCATAGCGGGCAGGTGTATCTTTATTATGTCAGGCGGACTGCAGGCTATCAGGGTGATTCTTTGCCCGATTACGTGGAGGCAGGGCGTTATGATGCAGCAGCAGTAAAGGCCGCCGATGAGCTGGACAGCCTTTACCGGCTGGGGATCTGGAGCGCACAAAAGCAGGATATGGAGCCGGAGCAGGCTGTATTGACACTTATATTGCCAGATACTTATAAAAAAGCCTGGCAGTCATTCAGGAAGAATGAAACAGAAGATGCAACGCCGCTGGCAAGGACTTTGTATAATATGAAAACCTCTTTGGCAAGGTGGCATAGCAGTATATTGAAAATGGGAGCATCTGCAGATGAAACAACGAAATGATGAAATAGGCTTACAGCCAAAGGCTGCTTATTGGCGTAAAATAATATATCAGTATTTAGAAAAACAGGAGTATGGTTCGGCCATAGAGGCGGCGCGTTCTTTTGCTGATCTGCCTGTATATCGTTGTGAAGCATTAAGTCTTTTGACGAGCAGCTATATTGAAGCAGGCATGCAGGCAGAAGCACGGCAAGCGAGTAATGAGCTGCTGCTGCTTGCCCCGCAGGAGGCGTATGCTCTTTTTCTGCAGGCGCGTATTCATTTCATGGCGGGTGAACGGATCCAACTCATTCCTGCATTGAAATATGCATTGCAGAAGGGCAGGCACATGCAGCCGGCCTATCAGGAAAAAATATATAATTTGCTTGGACAATGCTATCGCTATATGGGAGATAGCCTGCAAAGCACAGCGGCTTATCTTAAGGCGTCTGCGTATGCCGGTACACCGGAGCTTAAAGCGGTAGAATACAGTAACTATCTGTTTAATCTACACTATCTGCCAGCGATTTCTCCTATGGAAATTTATAAGAAACATATGAGGTATAATCAGTTTTTCGATACATATAAGCAATTCATGCATCGACGCCGTTGTGTTGGCAAAAAATTGCGTATAGGATATATTTCCCCGGATTTTCGCGATCATGTCGTATTGCGGTTCAGCTATGCGTTGCTTCAATACTATACGCGGGAGATGTTTGACGTTTATTGTTATGCTAAGGGGAGTGAGGATGAATATAGCCGTCAGGCGGCAGCTTTAGTTGATGGCTGGCGGAATATTGCGTCACTGTCATCGGCGGAGGCTGCACAGCTGATTTATGAGGATGAAATAGATGTTTTAGTAGACCTTTCCGGTCATACGAACCATAATTGTCTTCCAATAATGGCTTATAAGCCGGCACCCGTGCAAATATCAGGGATCGGATATTTTGCGACAACCGGCCTTAAGGCCATAGATTATTTTTTGGGTGATTCTTATATTGATACTGAGAGAGATAAGGTGTTTTTTACCGAGCACCTGGTGCGGCTGCCACACAGTCATTTTTGTTATACGCCTCTGTCGAACACACTGCCGGTACAGGGTGCTCCCTGTAAAAGAACGGGCTATATTACTTTTGCAAGCTTCAATAATTTTACCAAGGTTACCGATAGGGTACTGTCTGCGTGGGCAAAAATTTTACAACGGGTTCCACAGGCAAAATTATTTTTGAAAGCTGCTATTTTTGATTCGGATGAAGGCAGGGAATACGTATTACAACGATTGCAGAAACAGGGAATTGATCGGGCCCGCGTAATTATGCGTGGTTTTAGTCGTGATTATTTAGCCGAATATTATGCGGTTGATATAGCCTTGGACACTTATCCTTATCCAGGTGGCGGCACCACCTGTGATGCACTTTTTATGGGAGTGCCGGTAGTTACTCTGCAGGGAGAAAACCATGGAGCCAGATTTGGCTATAGCATTATGAAAAATGCGGGATTGGAAGAATTCTGCGCGGATACGGTGGAAGCATATGTAGAGAAGGCCGTTGTGCTGGCTGGGGACTGGGAGCTGTTGGACGCTCTCCACCGGAGTATCCGTCAAATTCTGCAAGCGTCGCCGTTGATGGATGGTGCTGGCTATATGCGTGAGGTGGAAAAGTTGTATACGGATATCTGGCAGAAATTTTGTATATCACAGCCGATTCCGGCATATCGGGATATTTCACGACTTTTGCCTATCATGAAGAAATTTGCTGCGCAAAATGATTTGCGTCAGGCATTAGCAGCAGCAGATGCAATATTGGCAGCAAAACCAGACGAGCGTTATGTGCTGGAAACTTTATTGGAAATTTATATTGATGCTCAGGATCTGGAGCGGGCACAGAAAACGGCAGATTTATTGCAAAAGGGCTCTGAAATGTCCGGCTATGATTGGTTCCTGTTCGGGCGGGTGGCATATCTGGGCCATGTTCTGGATAAGGCGGAGAACTTTTGCTTATCGGCCTTGCAGATGCCGGATTTGGCGTCTTGGCAGCACAGCGTAGTACACAATCTGTTGGGAGGCATTTATAAGGATATGGGCAATCCGGCAGAGGCTGCCAGGCATTATCTGGAGGCATGTCAATGCGGAGAAGAGTTGGCGGAAAAGGCTGCAGACTATAGTAATTATCTTTTTACATTGCATTATTTATCATATGATCGTGCATTTATGTATGAAGCTGCCAAAAAATATAATGCATTGTTCTGTGATATACAGCAGTATGTACATAAACGGGAGGAACGCCATACAAAGCTTCGCATCGGATATATTTCACCAGATATCCGTTTCCATGTGGTGGCATTTTTCAGCTATGCGTTTTTTAAAAATTATGATCATGAGAGATTCGAGGTAAGCTGTTATGCCAATTGTGAGGAGGACGCTGCCAGCCTTGAATTTGCTGCTGCGGTAGATCATTGGTATAATATTCGGGGCGTGAAAGCCGCAGAGGTAGCAGAGCGGATTTATAAAGATGAAATTGATATACTGGTAGATTTAGCTGGGCATACCAAGGATAACTGCCTGCCGGTACTAGCTTATAAGCCGGCACCTGTACAGATATGCGGCGTAGGTTACTTCAATACTACGGGCTTGGATACGGTAGATTATTTCCTCACAGATAATTATCTTGATCCGCAGGGACAGAATGATCGTTTTTTTACGGAAAAACTGCTGCGGCTGCCACAGAGTCACTTTTGCTATATGTGGCATGATGCACCCGGTGCAAGTTCGCCTGCGCCTTATCGAATGGCGGGACATATTACTTTTGGCTGCTTCAATAATTTTACCAAGGTGACAGATGACATGCTGAACTTATGGAGCCAGATTTTATTTCGGTTGCCGGACGCATGGCTGTTTTTGAAAAGCAGTGTATTTGACCACGAATACAGCAGAAAAGCAGCTATTGCACGCATACAGAAGCAGGGTATTCCTATGGACCGGGTCCGTCTGGATGGATACAGCGTTCCGTATCTTCAGGAATATGCACAGGTGGATATTGCTTTGGATACCTTCCCTTACCCGGGAGGGGGAACAACCTGCGATGCTCTTTATATGGGAGTTCCCGTGATTACGCTGGTCGGCACAAGTCATAATGCGCGTTTTGGATATAGTCTGCTGAAAAATATTGGTTTGGAAGAGTGCTGTGCCTTTTCTCTGGAAGAATATGTGGAGTTGACAGTCCGCTTGGCTGAAGATCAGAAACAATTAAGATATTTGCATCAGATTTTACGGCGTCGTATGCGGCAGTCCCCCGTTATGCAGGCGGATGCATATATGGCAGAGATTGAAAATCTGTATAGTACTGTATGGCAGTCCTGGATACTGGGGCATGCTCCGGCTGAAGAACAGGATGCGAGGGTAAAAAAGGACTTTCAAGTCATGTTGGCAGCTTTGCCGGAGAAGAACTGGGAAAGCGTAGTGCTTGCAGCAGGCAGGCTCGTCTGTCGGGAGAACTGTCCAGTGCAGGTATTGTCAGCCATGGGGTTCGCTTATGGGGAACGCCGGAACTTTGGACGTGCAGCTTACTGGCTGTGCCGGGCTGTGGCATGTGATGTAGAAAACCGGGCGAATTTGTATATGCTTTTGGGAGAAGCATTACAGGAACAAATGGATCCTGTTGGAGCGGCAGCTGCCTTTGAAGCTGCGGAAAAGGCGGATGAGGGCCGACGGGAGGAATTCCAGGCACAGGCTTTGGTAAGGCAGGCGGCTCTTTTGCGTGTCAAGCCAATCGAAGCTGCAGCCAAGTATCTGGCTGCAGGGGAGCATGCAGATGATTTTCAGGATCAATGCAATCTTTATAGTTCATATTTACTCACACTTCATTATGCACCCGTATGTGAGGATGCGTTATTTAAGGCACAGGAAAAATATCATATGCTTTTTCAGGGTATCCAACCCTACACGCATGGCGGCAGGAGACGAACACATAAAAAATTACGCATTGGGTATATATCTCCTGATTTCCGGAAGCATGTAATGTTTTCCTTCTATTATGCCTTGCTGGCGTGCTATGATCATCAGAACTTTGAAGTTTACTGCTATCAGATGAATAAAACAAGTGATGGATATACCAAGGCCCTTGTTGTGCTGGTGGATGTCTGGAAGAATATAGCGAAGCTTTCTTATGAAAAAGCCGCTGCGGTGATTTATGAGGATGAGATTGATTTATTGATTGATTTGGCCGGGCATTCTGCTCACAGCGGGCTGCCAATTTTGGCATGGAAACCGGCAGCGGTACAGCTTTCGGGATTGGGGTACATGTCTACAACCGGGTTACCGGCCGTGGATTATTTTATTACGGATGGCTGGGTCGATCCGCCGGGATTGCATGAGAAATATTTTTCTGAAAAGCTTTTACGGCTGCCAAGCCAGTTCTGCTATACGGGACGCAGTGATGTTGGGGTTTCGGAAGGAGCACCATGCTGCCAGAGGGGATATATTCTCTTTGGCGTTTTCAATCATTATTATAAAATTACGGATGATATGCTGCGGATTTGGCAGAAAATCATGCTTCGGCTTCCTGCGGCGAAAATCCTATTTAAGTGCCATATGATGGGAAGCGATTCAGCGGTGGACCAAGTATATGAGCGGATGTGTGCTTTAGAATTTGATATGGACAGAATCATTTTTGAACCATCCTCTGTTGATTATATGGAGCGCTATCTGGATGTTGATATTGCGCTGGATACCTATCCTTATCCCGGGGGCGGGACAACTTGTGATGCTCTTTATATGGGAGTACCGGTAGTATCGCTTTACGGAAGCCGCCGTGGCTCGCGGTTCGGACTGAGTATTTTACAAAGTATTGGTCTGGGCGAGCTGGCTGTGGATACGGATCAGGCATATATAGAACGGACTGTTGCGTTGACACAGGATAGAGAACTTTTAAATATGCTGCATAAGAATCTGCGGAGTATGATGGTGAAGTCAAGGCTGATGGATAGTACAGCCTATGTGAGGGGATTAGAAGAAAAATATCTGGCTATTTGGCAAAATGAAGCAGAGGAACGGTGATACAGCGGTGGAATTTGGGAAGGCAATAAGTCAAATCCGGCAATTTCAGGAAAATGGACAGACCCGTCTGGCTTTGGATAAATTAGCTGCTTTAACACATAGCATCACGCTTCAGCCGGAGGAAGTGGCGTGCGTGTATGAAGCCTATGCTTTATGCTATGATAATATGGGGGACATACGCAGAGCTGTACAATGCCTTTGGCAGGCGGTACGCAGCTGTCGCGGACAAATGTTAGGAGAACAGCAGCGGCTCTTCAGCGAATATCTTTTGCTGTTACATCATTTACCGGATGTCAGTGAGGCAGAGATGAAGCAGAAGCATTGGCAGTACAATGATTTCTATGCTGCGGTCAGGCAATTTCAGCATGTAAAAAAGGATAAGAAAAAACTGCGTATAGGTTATATATCCCCAGATTTCCGTGAGCACGTGGTTACTTATTTTTCTATTCAGTTATTGGCCTGTTATACACGCAAACGCTATGAGGTGTTTTGCTATATGACGAAAAATAAGGAAGATGAGACGACACAACAGTTGAAGTCTCTGGTTGATGGGTGGAAGAATTTAGCGCGTCTGACACCGCAGGCAGCAGCGCAGGTGATTTATGAAGATGGAATTGATATATTATTTGACTTGGCGGGCCATTCCGGCACGGGTCGTACATTATCCATTGCTGCTTATAAACCGGCTCCGGTGCAGATATCCGGTATAGGATATTTCAATACGACCGGATTGGCGGCGATGGACTATTTTTTGACGGATGTTTATTGTGATCCGCCAGGTCAAAATGATGAGATGTTCAGGGAGAAGCTTTGCCGTTTGCCGGCGTCGCATCTTTGCTATACACCGTCTCAAATGGGTATACAATGCAAGCTTGTTTATAAACCTCATGAGCATGTTGTCTTTGGTAGTTTCAACTGTTTTTCAAAAATCACCGATGATATCCTGGCGGCTTGGCTCCAAATTGTACGTCGGGTTAAAGGCAGCCATCTTGTGTTAAAAAATACACCAAACTTCCATCAACAGGAACGACTTTTGGCAGAGCGGGCAAAGAAAGTTGGCTTTACAGACAGGGAACTGGAAATTCGTTCGGGTTCGCGCAATTATATGCCAGAGTATCTGGATATTGATATTGCACTTGATACCTATCCCTATCCGGGGGGGGGGACCACCTGTGATGCTCTTTATATGAGTGTCCCTGTTATTACGCTTTATAGCAGACGCCATGGTTCCAGATTTGGCTACAGCTTGCTTTCAAATGTGGGCATTGGAGAACTGGCTTCTGATAATATCTCAGATTATATAGAAAAAGCCGTCGCTTTGGCATCGGACAGAACTCTGCTGCTGACGCTGCATGAGAATTTGCGTTCTATGCTGGAGCGGTCTTCGGTTATGAATGGTGCTGCTTATACGGCAGCTGTGGAAAAGGTTTATGAGGAAATTTGGCAGAATTGGGTGAAAGCCTAGCAGGATTCCTGAAGTTTTTGCGGTATTATTATATAAGGAGTAAATGCGAATGGGAGGAAATATTATGGGGAAAACAAGCAAAAAATTTGCCAAGCAGCAATTAAAGCATAAAACAGATGAAATAAAAAGAAATAACGAGGATGCTAAGCAAAAGCTGGACCGGCAAATGACAGACGAAGCATATGATGAGGCCTTGGGAACTGTGGCGGAACTGGTCCAGCATAGCTGTACGGAGCCGGAAATAATGTACAAAGCTGCATTATGCTATTTTATGACAGGTGATTATAAGCGTGCAGCAGACTGGATTAATAATACGCTGACCTATGCACCAGATCATCTGGAAGCGCGCGTCTTGTTGGCACGTCTCTGTATATTGGAGGACCGTACGGAGGATGGTCTGGCAATTTTTGATTTTGTTCTTGATCGCTGGCATATGTTGCTCAGTGATGCTATGCAGGGTGATATAGCAGAAATTCTGGAATATTATGGACGTAATGAAGCTGATAAATTGCGGCAACATTATCCGCATATTGCGGCTTTTCTGCATTTGGATTCGTCGGAGATACAGTCCGTACAGCAGGAGCAGCCGAGAAACTCTGTGGAAGTGGAGGAGAATGGAGCTGTAGAGACGGAGGATGATCCGTTGGCCAGAGCGCAATCTGCTATTTTGCGAATGCAGCAGCTCATGGAGAATCATAAAATACCGGAGGAGCAGACGGCATCTGTAGAAACAGCTGTACCGAAGATGCAGGCAGTATATGATGGTATAGAAGCTGCAGAAGCCAAAACTCAAAATGAGGCGGAGGATATATATACATCAGATGCAGTGCAGACCGCAAGACAGGATATACTGGAAAAGAAGGTTTCGTTGGCAGAGAAAATAAAGCTGCTGAATTCTTTTGCCGGAGCATACTATTTTAAAAATCAGTTTTTTGAAGCAAAAATATTTTTGGATACGGCATTGGAACTCGATGCTTTTGATGCTGCTACCTTAAGGAATCAGGCGTATTTGGCTGCAGAGCAGGGAGAAGTTGAAGAAGCATTGCAATATGCATCAAAAATGCCTGTAATGGATTTTGCGCTTTTAAATCGTTTACGCGAAGATTGAGGGATAAATTGCAGGCCTTCTGCTTGATTTGTATCATGTTTTAGCAGAAGGCCTTTTTGTGAGGATGGTTGATAGAATTGTTGGAGAAGGGAAACAGGGGGCTGCTGCAGTTTATAACTTCAAGTCAGGAAAAGCTGAGGGTGTTAGTAGTAGAAAGTTGTATCTATCTGCCGGATTTGCGGGAGCTTATACCCTATGGTGACTTATATGCTGTCACTGCTGATGCAGACATTCCGGAACTCCCGGAGTATAAGGGCCTGAATATTCATTGGTCGGTTTTGGACTTCAGGGAAGTTCCGCTGCCTTATGAAAAAGAGTTTTTTGACTATATATTGGCGGAGCGTTGCCTGGAAAATGCTGTAAATCCACAGGATATTGCCTCGGGATTTGGCAATTATATCAAGCAGACTGGTTCGCTGCTTACGACATTTCTGAATGTACGGCATTGGGAAATTATTCAGGAATTGATGGAAGGGCATTTTTATCATATTTGTACGCATATTTTCAGTAAGTCTGAAATGATGCGGCTTTTATTTGCGTCCTTCTACAAGGACGCTGTTTTTGCGCCAGAAAGACGTTATGCGCCAGACGGCTTGATTGCAAAATTGGAAACCTGTGGTTTTGAAAATTATCAGGACGATTTGGAAACAGAAGTATGGATGGTCAAGGCGGCACGTTCCATGCCGGAGATAGCTGTACTAAAAAGCTTTTATACGCCGTTGGTGCGCCGAAAGCTTGTGACCTTGCTGCGGAGAATTGAATTTACTATTGATTGTCCGCAAAATATTGCAGCTCTGTGGGAACATTGTGATGAACAGCAGATATTTCCCGCATATCTGGCATCTTTTATTCAGGAGACAGTTACGTATAGAGGGACTCTTTATCGCTTGCTGTGGCAAGCAACTGCCGAAACAGAACGCCAAATAATGATGGAAGAACTACTGCAGGAGGCTGAGAAGATTGAAACAGTTGAGATAATACGGAAAGAACTTTTATCCTTGTCGGCAGCTGCTTCGGTGAAACTTGTTTCTCAAAGCAACGTGCATACGTATGTGCCATGTGTGGATAAGACCTCTTCTAATGGCAAAGTGGCTTTTATTACCTGCGTTAATAATGAAACGCTTTATGAAGAAGCGTTGCTATATCTGCGGCATTTGGTGCTGCCGCCTGGTATGCAGGCAGAATATATCGGGATTCGTAATGCAGTGTCGATGGCGGCAGGGTATAATGAAGGCATGCACCAAACGGATGCGAGATATAAGGTCTATCTGCATCAGGATACCTTGTTGGTGAATAAAAATTTTATAACAGATATGCTGGTCTTGTTTTCCGAAAAAAACATCGGTGCCTTTGGCGTTATTGGTTGTCGCAAGCTGCCTAAAAGCGGCGTATGGTGGGACGGAATGCGGATTTATGGGCGTGTATTGCATGCCTGTGAGGCAGAGAGCATTGCAGATACAAAGTGTATGGAACCAACGGAAACGTATGCGGAGGTAGAGGCTATTGATGGTTTGCTGATGGCTACACAATATGATTTGCCATGGAGGGAAGACCTTTTTACTGGTTGGCATTTTTATGAGATTTCCCAATGCAAAGAGTTGGAAAGAAAAGGATACAAGACGGTTATTCCGCAGCAACCAAACTTTTGGTGTATTCATCTGCCTAAAGAAAAAGCATTGGCACCTTCTTATAAGAAATATCAGAAAATTTTTTTGAAGGAGTATGGTGAAGAGCTGAATCCGGAAATATAAAAGCTATCTTGCAGAGGGAGATGTTATATGCGTATTGCTTTTATGAATGGCGGACTGGGCAACCAGGTATTCCAGTACATATTTTTTCGTTGGCTGGAAATAACGACAACAGATTCTTGTATAATTGATGACAGTGCATTTTATGGAGAGAATGTGCCGCATAATGGCTATGAGCTCGAACGACTTTTTGGAATTAAAACTAAGCTCCTTAGTGGTTTTTTTGATCGGGACATATGGAATTATATGGTAAAGCAGAGAAAAGGCCCCATGGGAATTGCTCAGCAATTATTGGATGGGGGATTAGAATTCAAAGTACTTTTTGAATCAGGAACACTTACTTTTTCAGGGGAAGTTATACAATTTGGGAAAGATGCATTTCCTCCAAAACTTGATGGAAATGTTTATTATCATGGCTATTATCTGGGCAGCCGATATTTTTCTTTAATTGAGTCGATCATTCGAAAAGAGTTGCAATTCCCTGCAATCGTCAGTACCAAGAACCGTGATTATCAGGCGATGATAAAAGCCAGTAATTCGGTGGCTGTTCATATACGACGAGGGGATATGGTATCATTAGGATGGACGGCATCACCGGACTATTTTGCTAACCAGATACAGGCAGTCGAAGAGAGTGTGTCCTTTGTCCGGTACTTTGTTTTTTCGGATGACCTTGCTTGGTGTCAAGACCATAGTGCAGAACTTGGGTTGAATGGGGTTGCAGATCGTTTAGTCTGGATTCATGGCAATAGTGGAGCAAATGCTTATGTGGATTTGCAATTGATGTCGCTTTGTAAATATTTGATTGCAAATAGCAGCTCTTTTAGCGCTTTGGCAGGTTTGCTGAATAATTTCCCAGGGAAAAAATACTTTTCGCGGCCATGAATCAATGATTCCCGAAGGATTCATGGCGATACTTATTTTTTGATGAGATTTTACATGCAGCCATGGTTATAGTAAAATCGTACAATATGTGTGCACCTGCGAAAGGTTATCTCTCAAAAGGTTTATGAATAATTCGGGGTTGATTAGGAAAAGGAGCTCTGTAAATGAAAAAAACGAGTATTGTTATTGTGAGCTATAATACGTTGGATTATACGAGACTCTGTATTGAGAGTATTCGGCAATATACTACCTCTGGCAGTTATGAGCTGATTGTCGTGGATAATGCCTCCAGGGATGGTACGGTAGAATGGCTCAGGGAACAGTCTGATATAATGAGTGTCTTTAATAAAAAAAATGAAGGCTTCCCAAAAGGCTGCAATCAAGGAATGGAGCGGGCGAGTGGTACAGAAATCCTGCTCCTGAACAGTGATACTATCGTTACACCGCATTGGCTGGAGCAATTGTTGGCGGCACTATATAGTGATGACCGTGTAGGGGCGGTAAGCTGTGTGACTAATAACTGCTCGAATTGGCAGCGGGTAGAGGCGCAATATAGTTCTTTGGATGATATGATGGCTTTTGCGGAGCAATATAACCACACAGATACATCAAAATGGGAACAGCGTTTAGTGCTCGTGGGCTTTTGCTATATGTTCAAGCGTGAGGTCTACGAAAAGGTCGGGGAAATGGATGAGGCATTCACTCCGGGAAATTATGAGGATGATGACTATTCTTTGCGTATTTGGCAGGCAGGCTATCGCTTGCTTTTGTGCAAGGATACGTTTATTCATCATTTCGGCGGAGCATCCTTTGTGCAGGATGAGCACCCGGCAAAGCAGCAGCAAAAACACGAGGCATGTCTGCGGTTAGCTGCAAAGAATTTTGTCCTTTTTCAGAAAAAATGGGGTGTTTCCGCTCATTATAAGGAATTAAATCCAGTGTTGTTCAAAGTAGAGCCTGAAATTCCTGCGGGTGCACGTGTATTGGAAATTGACTGTGGCTGTGGTTTTGATTTGGCGATTCTGTCGGGGCGTTGTCCGGGCATAAAAATTTATGGCATAACAGCTGATGCAAGCGAAGCAAAGATTGCCAATGCGGTTTTTTCTGTTCAGTACTGCGCCAATATTGAACGGGACGTATTTAGTTGCTTAGATGGCAGGTATGATATTGTTATTTTGACAGGCAGTCTACAGCAATTTAAAAATTTTGCCGGGTTTTTATCACAAATGTACCACTATGTGAATGACAATGGAAAAATTTATATGGAAGATGAAATTTATACGAAGAAAAATGCTGCGCGTCCGAAAACCAGTATTGTCATTGCAGTGTGTAATCATTTATCCTATACACAGCAGTGTATCATGTCTGTCGAAAATTGTTTAAAGGGACAAGCATACGAAATCATTGTGGTGGATAATGCGTCGACGGATGCTTCGGGAACATGGCTTAAAGCGCAGCCTGCTATACGATTGATTCATAACGATAAGAACCGTGGAATCGCGGCGGCCTTCAATAATGGCATAGAGGCAGCGCTGGGAGAAGAAATCCTCTTTCTGCACAATGATGTGGTATTGACGCGGGGCGCTTTGGAAAAGATGAGGCAGGTTTTGTATAGCAGTTCGGATATTGGAGCGGTAGGGCCGGTGACGAACCGTACATATTATGTATATCAATATATTGAAGCGGATAATTATTCAGATTTTACCGGTATGCAGAGTTTTGCCGATCAAGTTGGCAAAAGCAATGAAAAACAGCGGCAGAGCTTGTTCTTGGAAAGTTTTTGTTTATTGGTAAAACGTGAAACTGTGGAACAGGTTGGTCATTTTGATGAGAAATTTTTCCCGAGATATTGTGAGGATATAGATTACTCCCTACGCCTGAATCAGGCGGGATACAATCTCATGGTCGTGAAAAATGCATATGTACATCATGAACAGGGAAGTCTGTTGAACAATGGTTTTGAACCGGCAGAGCTGCAAGAGCGCAATAAAGAGATTTTTGCAGAAAAATGGCAAGGAATCCGTGTCGGATATTCTACCTGTACCAAGGACATGCTGCTGCGTTATCTCGACTTACAAAAACCAGATCTTCATGTGCTGGATGTCGGTTGTGCTTGTGGCGGCAATCTTATGCGTATCCGGGAATTGAATCCATCTGCACAGCTTTTTGGCATCGAAATTTGTGAAGGTGCAGCTTCTATAGCGAAATGTTTCGGACAAATAGAGAACATGGATATAGAAAATACAGAGCACCTGGAATGGAAGGATACATTTGACTACATTATTTTGGGAGACATCCTGGAGCACCTTTACAATCCATGGCAGGTTTTGCGGAAACTGTATGGTTTTTTAAAACCAGATGGGGCTGTTGTTGCCAGTATACCAAATGTCATGCATATTTCTGTGCTGCAGCATCTCTTGCAGGGACAGTGGCGGTATACGGACGCGGGAATCTTGGATCGTACACATTTGCGATTTTTTACAAAATCGGAAATCATTGCTATGATGGAAGGAACAGGATTGCGGATTGCCGCTATGACTTATAGTGAGGAACCCCAGTCGGTCGAAGAAGCTGCACTGAAGAAAGAGTTATCGCTGCTTACCAGTATAAAAGTAGACAAGGTATCATTTGATGCCTATCAGTGGGAAGTTGTTGCTGTAAAAAAATAGCAATAATGAGATTCAATGAGAATTTAAGTTTTTCTGCCTGTTTTCCGATGTATATAACAGGTAGTTGTTGATCGGTGTTACAGAATGTATTGTGCAGTCAGTAGTTTCTTAATGAGTCGGCAGGAAATGAATGGAGCGGGTTGCTGAATGATGGATAGGCAGGTCAGAAATAAAGTTGTAGAGATGTTATTGGATGTAAAGAAAGGAATCGAATACATAAAAGCATCGTCGCAGGCCGCAATGCTACAAGAGTGCATTGCGGCTTTGCAGCCTATTGCTATGGTTTGCAAAGAACATCTGTCAAATGAACGCTATGCGGTTTATAGTGAAATATTCGATGGTATGATTTCTGCTATCGTACGCAGTGATCAGGAACAGTTTACGATACAGGAGCTGGAAGAAGTTTGTGAGTTATGTACTGCATTGTTGGAATTTACTACAAATGCGCTCAAAAATGAAAAAGAGATAAAAAAAGAGATTGTTTTCTTGCCGTATAAGGCTTCTATGTGGGATAGCTTGGAAAGTATTTGGAAAGCGGCAATTGAGGATAAGGCTCATTGTAATACTTATGTCGTGCCAATTCCCTATTGTGATCGTAATCCAGATCAGACCGCAAGGGAATGGCACTGTGAGGCGAATCTGTTTCCTAAACAGGTTCCCGTGCTTGATTATCGGGTTGTTGATCTTGAGAAAATGCATCCAGATGTTATTTTTATTCATTATCCATATGATGGTACGAATATTGTTACCTCGATTGATTCGGATTATCATTCAGTGAAACTAAAAAAATATACTAATTTGTTAATGTATGTTCCTTACTATGCAACTTCGGGCGGAATGGGCGAGGGGCAGGTTATGTGCAAAGCTTATGAAAATGTTGATTACATTGTAGTTCAGGCTGAGAAGATTTGTAAATGCTTTGATCCTTCTATACCAGCAGAGAAATTGCTTCCGTTGGGCTCTCCAAAATTCGATCGGGTGGTTCAAATTTGTGCCCATCCACCTGAACCACCAAAGTCATGGAGAAATCAAATACAAGGGAAAAAGGTGTATTTTTATAATACGAGTCTGACGGGAATGTTGGAAGATACGAAAAACTTTCTGCAAAAGATGGAATATGTTTTTCGTTGTTTTTTGGATCGGGAGGATGTTTGCCTGATTTGGAGACCGCATCCCTTGATGATGGCGACATTTAAATCCATGCGTCCAGAATTTTTGCCAGAGTATGAGCGCCTGCGAACATGGTTTCGTGAGTATTCAATCGGCATTTATGATGATACGCCGGATATCGATCAAACGATTGCTCTGTCTGATGTATATATTGGTGATACGGGGACCAGCGTTACCTCTTTGTTTGGTATCGCGGGCAAGCCACTTTTCGTTTTGAATAACCGTATACATGCATTGCCGGATGAGTATGACTGGCGTGGAGAGTTCATCCAGGGGTTTCTGCCGTCTGGTCAGGACGAATGGCTGGTTACGGGACATAATCACTTGTATCATGCGGCGGATGGCCATCATTACGTGCACTATTGCGATTTATCACGATATACTTCTGCCTTTTATTATCAAACCGTTATTCCATTTGAAGGGAAATTGTACGTATGTCCGCTACAGGCAAGAGATATACTGGTCATAGAGAATCATCGGGTTGTTAAAAGAATTGCGTTGCAGTATCAGATCGAGCAACCAGGGGCTTTTGCTGGAGCTTATCGTATTGGGGATTACATCTTCTTGTTGCCGTTTCGTTATCCGGCTATTGTTCGATATGATCTTGTTAATGACTGTGTGGATTATATTACAGGCTGTAATGAAGTGTTTGTGCAGAACGTTCAAGGTGAATGGCGTATGGGAGGAAATGCTGTTTGGGGCGATAAACTTTTATTGGCTTCACCGCAAGGTGAAACGATTTTAGCAATTGATAGTCGCTCGTTGCAGGTGAAGAAAATTGACTTAATGGTTGTGAATCCTGGTGGTTGTATGGTGATGGTTGCTGATGGAGATGAGATTTGGCTGTTGCCATATATTGGTAGTGAAATTCTTTGTTGGAATCCATCTATAGGACAAAGTCGAATTTATGATGGTTTTCCAGACGGGTTTCAATGCCGTCAGATGCCGTTTGGCTATGTGTGCGAAGAACGGCCATTCAGCATGGCCGCATTTAATGCTAATCAGGTAATTCTGTCCCCTTATTGGGGGAATATGTTTGTTTGCTTGGATAAAAAAACTGGACAGATGCAGGAATGGAGTAGCCCGGTACCACCGTCAACTGAGATGCCAAAAGACTATTTCTTTACAGTAGCAAGTGGAATCTTTGTTCGTCCTATGCATGAAAATGTTTACCGGTTTTTCGATGCATTTCGGCGTCGATTATATGATATCAGCTTATGCAGTAAAGAATGTCGGGAAGTAGATATTACATTGGACAGGACGGAGCTGGCTCAGCACGAGGCTGGGTTTAGCGAATTATCGGAATGGTGCCGGTATGGTTGTGAAGAGACGGCCATTAATTCCCTACAGGATTTATTGGATGGGACATTGAAGGGAAAGCCCTTTAACCGTGACAAGCAATTGGAAGTATTTAGTGAGATTGCTGCAAATTTTGATGGGACCTGCGGCGAAAAAATATATCAATTCGTGATACAGAAACTGGTACGAAAGGGGAGCCGGAAATGATTAAAGTCATCACCTATGGAACGTTTGATCTTTTTCATGAAGGACATTACCGGTTACTGCAGCGTGCGAAGGCTCTAGGAGATTACTTGATTGTTGGAGTGACAACTGAAGCATATGATAAAACCCGTGGGAAGCTTAGTGTGGTCGATTCGTTAATGAACCGTATCGAAAATGTTCGTAAAACTGGTTTCGCAGATGAAATCATCATTGAAGAGGGAGCTGGACAAAAATTTAGTGATATCAAAAAATATCATATTAATATTTTTACGGTTGGGTCGGATTGGACAGGAAAGTTTGACTATCTGAAAGATTATTGTCAGGTTGTTTATCTGGAACGAACCAAAAATGTTTCCAGTACGATTCTCAGAGCCCAAAAACGGCATATTCAGCGCATTGGCATTGTCGGGACAGGCAGAATTGCTGCGCGCTTTTTACCAGAAGCGGTAGCGGTTAGTGGGGTTAGTGTACAGGGCGTCTATAATCCGCATAGGGAGAGTGCAGTTCATTTTGCCGAACAGCATGAAATTAATGCATATCTAGATATGGAAGAGTTATATTTAGATGTTGATGTGGTTTATATTGCTACTCCGCATGAGACGCATTATACATACATTAAGTCAGCCTTGGAACATGGCAAACATGTCATTTGTGAAAAACCAATGGTACTGGAACGGACGCAGGCGGAGGATGTATTTGGTTATGCCAAAGAGCATGGGCTGATTCTCTTTGAGGGCATTAAAACAGCATATTGTCCGGGATTCCACAAACTGCTTGGTATTGCCTGTAGCGGAAAAATAGGTAATATAAGAAATGTGGAGGCGTGTTTCACTAAACTGGAAAATCCTGCATTCCGGGAACTGACAGATTCAATGAATGGGGGGAGTTTTCTGGAAATTGGCAGTTATGTTATGCTTCCTGTTTTGAAGTTGCTTGGTACAGATTATGAAAGTCTCCAATTTGATACTATTGACAGCGAAAATGGAATTGACATCTTTACACGTGCGTCGTTGCGTTATGCACATGGCTTGGCTACGGTTACCTGTGGCCTTGGGGTGAAATCTGAAGGCAGGCTGTTGATTGCTGGTACGAAAGGG
The DNA here is from genome assembly GCA_002319795.1 of Megamonas sp. UBA1796. Lineage (GTDB taxonomy): Bacteria > Bacillota > Negativicutes > Selenomonadales > Selenomonadaceae > UBA1796. Next base: position 2,610 of record DCFU01000041.1, on the reverse strand, counting down.
TATATCGTTGTGGAAGCTCCCTGGTGGAAAACAACTTATTTTGAAATTCACTATGAGGACGCATCAAAAGTTGAGAAATATTCCGAGATATTTTTAGGGGATGGACTGCGTTATGAGATCAGTGATTTCCTAGCGCAACTGGATAATCGTGAAAACGGGGATTTTAAATTGACTCAGCGCGAATCTATTGCATTAGCTGATTTGATGGAGAATTTTAGGAAGTATCAAATTGCAAAGGGAAAATAAATATGATGAAAACGAAAGTATGGGCACATCGCGGCGCATCGGGCTGGGATCAGCAATATGCACCGGAGAATACGATGCCGGCGTTTAATAAAGCAGTTGAAATGGGCGCCGATGGCATTGAACTCGATGTGCAGCTGACCCGAGATGGAGAAATCGTTGTTGCACATGATGAACGCATTGATCGCGTAAGCAACGGCTGTGGCTGGATTAAGGACTATACGTTGACGGAGCTTAAAAAGTTCAGCTTTAGCAAGACGCATCCAGAATACGGTTTTGTAGAAATTCCTACGCTGGCTGAACTGCTTACGTTTATGCAAAACAATAAACTGATCATGAATATTGAACTTAAAACGGGTATGATTTACTATGATGGCTTGGAGGAAAAAACTGCTTCTCTGGTGGAAAAAATGGGGATAACAGGTCGGGTAATTTATTCCTCGTTCAACCATTATTCGCTGCAAAAATTGAAATGCATTGTGCCGGAGGCAAAAATTGGTTTGCTGGCAGCAGAAAATTTTATCAGCGTGCCAGCATATCCAAAAATCTTGCAGGCAGATGCTGTTCATTTACCTTATAATATCTTGGATCAAGCGTATATCATGAAATGTCATACGTCCGGGCTGCGGGTTCATGCGTGGACTGTGGATGCAAAACTTGCTATGAAGCAGCTCAGCGATTGGGGTATAGATGCTTTTATTACGGATTGCCCTGACAGTGGCCGGCGCGTGGTAGATGGAGACATGAGCTGGCAGCAGGGGTGAAAATGTATCAAATCGATATGATAGATGTATTTTTTAGCTTGGTTTTATAGAACTTGAGCTAAGGTATGCGCATGTTTTACATGGGAATTTTCGGAATAAAATAAGTGCAATTATCCGTATTGCTATTGGAAGGATTACGACCTATGGTGATATGATAAACTATAGGGTGCGTTCTTTGGGCAGGCTTTAGGGAGTACCATATGGGTTTGTTTTATTGGCAGCGGTGGCAGTGTGGGGGTTGCTATCCATAAGATCGGCGACTTTTTGAAAAATTGTGGCAGGTGTACGCACAGTATTGATGATGTGGCGACGATTGCATGTCTGGGTAATGCTTTAGCTGTGAATATCTTTTTAGCAGGCAATTTAAGCGTGTGGCAGAAGCTGGTGATGTTTTAGTAGCAATATCCAGTTCAGGAAATTCGCCAAATATCTTGCAGGCGGTACAGATAGCAAAGTCAAGACATGGTACAATGATTACCTGTTCTAGCTTTAAGGCGGATAATGCACTTTGAATTTTAGAAAATTATTCATAATATGATTTTGCAGCAAGTTGTGGATAGGATGATTCGAAATGATGAGAAAATTTTTGAATTAGGAGAAAGGAGATATGGTGTCTGATTAGGACATCATACCATGGAGAGTTATGAACATTGCATTGATTTTAGCTGCTGGAGTTGGCCAACGTATGAGAAATGCTGGGTTACCAAAGCAGTTTCTTAAATTATTAGGAAAACCGATTATTATTTATACTTTAGAAAAATTTGAGGAAAGTGCAGATATTGATCAGATTGTTATTGTATGCCATGGAAGTTATATAGAATATATGGAGCGATTATTAAGGTTTTATCAAATGAAAAAGGTACGGAAAATTATTATTGGTGGAATAGATCGCCAGAGTAGTTTACATAAGGGGTTGGAGACTATCGAAAGTTTGGGGGCGGATTTAGATGATATTGTTGTTGTTCATGATGGAGTAAGGCCAATGTTGTCTTTAACGACGATTAAAGAAAATGTTCGAATTGCAAAGCAATATGGTTGTGCTATGACGGTTCATCCGGTGACGGAATCGGTTATCATCACAGATTCTGATCAGGTTGGGATTGCTGATTTTAAGAACCGTACAAATACTTATTCCTTAACGGCACCGCAAAGTTTTCGCTTAAGAGAACTGAGAAAAGCCTATGAAGGAAACCGAGAGTTGGAATATAAGGGGATGCCTTTACTTGATGCCGCTATGGTTTATGCAAATTATGGCGGTGAAGTCCATTTGGTAAAAGAACAAAATTCAAATATAAAAATAACGACACCAGAGGATTTCTATTATTTAAAAGCTATTTTAGACTTAGAAGAAAATAAATATATTTTTGGTTTATGAGGGAGAATATGATGGTAGAGCAAAGAGATATTCAAATCATATTAAATAATCCAATTGATTGGGAAACCTTTCGTGATAAAACTGTACTGATTACTGGTGCTACTGGCAGGGTAGGGGTGTATATCTTGGAAGCAATCAGTAAGGCAAATATAGACTGGAATTTAAATATTACTATTCTGGCAATGGCAAGAAATGAAGAAAAACTCAAAAAAATATTTGGTCAATCCC
>DCFU01000014.1 GCA_002319795.1 Megamonas sp. UBA1796 | reverse complement strand
CCATCAAATCGAGAAAGGGGGCATATGTACGCTATGCCGAAAGATGATTACGCATTAAATAATGCGATTAAACAGGCCATCACGAATGAAGGATTGCAGAAAGACCTTTCCGGATACAATAGCGGTTTAAGAATCAATGAATCAGATCACAACCTTGGCAATACGATGAAGCTCAATGACCATAACCTTGGTAACCAGATGCGGCTCAAACAATTTGAAGCTGGGTTGAGTGTTCAACAAAAAGCAGCTATGGATCAGATTGCACTTAAAACGCAGGGTATGTCTATGCAACAAAGATATGGAATTATGTACGATGCTGCGAAAAAGTTCGGTCTAGATGAAGATAATGCTTCAAAATATGCTCTTGGACTTATGGGAAAAGGAACTCAAGAAAAAGTTAGTAAAAGTGACCAAAAAACCATGAATAATTTTGAGTACTTATATGAGCAAGCAATAACACGTGACAGTAACGGAGCATTATCAGGGGAAGCTGTAGATGCATTGTCAGACGCTGTAAACAAAAATGTTGGTAAATATGATGATGATACACGAGATTACTTAAACAGTATGGTTTTAGCAGCAGAAGGGTTGAGAGAAAAAGCAGCAGGTCATGAAGATATGGCGGCTTCTTACTGGTCTGGGATACCAGATTATTTAAAGTATAAACTGCTGCCTGCTTATTACGGAAATGGGGAATAGAAATGTCAGCATTAAGTGATTATTTAGCGGGTATAACTCCCGACTCGCCATATATAGAAAACAATAACTCTGATGACAATTCATGGAAATATATATCAGCCGGCGATATCCGTGGACTTAATGATTATACAGATAGAACATATAATTACAGACATATTCCTTTTCTTGGTCAGCTTGGGGGACATATTGCAGATGCAGCTACGCAAGTAGTTGCCGATACCTCCCAATATCTTAATATGCCAAAACTAGGCAACTATTTGAATGAGGCTGCTCAGCAGGGCGAAGATTATTTACCGCCGATGAGTACTCCTGAGATGTCACTTGCTTATCTGACAGATCCTAACGGACTTACATCTGCATTCGGTCAGGGAGTGGGGTCTATGCTTCCCGGTGCTGCATTTGCCGGAGTTCTTCCTACAGCCGGACTCGCTGCTAAAGTTAGTGATATGGTGTCGCAAACTCCTAAAGCAGGAGGACTACTAAGCGGACTCGCAAAGGGCGGTATACGATGGGCGCCCACGGCTATACCTGAGGCTATGAGTGAAGCTGGAAATACAGAACGTACTATGCTGCAAGACGGCGCATCATCCGGAAACGCACAGGCAGCGGCTAATCAAGTGTTTGCTGGCAATGCTAAATTATTAGCTGGTACAAATTTTCTTGAAGGTGGATTACTTAGCGGCTTGCACGTAAAGATTCCGAAGGTTAGTGATAACGGAATTCTAAATGGCTTAGCACAGGCAGGAGGATACATTCCATCTACACTTGCCGAAACTGCTCTACAGGGATTTGAAGAAGGTGAACAACAGGGCATTCAAAATTCTGCAGAGGGCAAGGCCTATAGTTATAATCCTGCCCAATGGACAGCAGATCAGACTGAGCAGGCTAAGTTTGGCGTAGCAGCTAGTCTGCCTATGATTGGTGGTTTTGCTGGTGCCAGAGCATTGAGTCGGCGCTTTGGTAATAAAGCCTTGCCAGAAGACATTCAGCAAATAATAGATGATGCAAACAACGAGACGCAGCAAACGTCTATGGACAATTCCCAAAGCACGGATAATAACCCTAATGAAGCGACACAGGGCGCACAACAGCAGGATGGTCAGAAATCCTATAATATTACGGATGAAGTCAGCGATACAGGGCTTGCTTCGTCTACAGAAAAGAAACTCAATAATCTATCCAGCGCGTTTGAAGAAAAGTTTGGCGAACCTCTCAATGTAACTTCGATGCGTCGGCATGGGGATGGTTCAAGCTGGCATGATAGTGGGCAGGCGTTTGATGTTGCTGGCGGTTTAGTGGAAGATAATCCAGATGCCAGACAATGGCTTATGGATAATGCTACAGACTATGGCCTTACACCGCTTGACGAGTATGCAAATCCTTCCGCGAATGCGACAGGCGGTCACATACATTTCTCAGATCACGATAGTAGTGATGAAAGTCAAGATAATGGTGGTATTGCTGACAAAGAAGGCGGTGATATTGCAGAAGTGATTTCCCAAAAGACCGGTCTTCCTGCTGATTGGGTATGGGCACAGATGTACCACGAAACGGGAGGGTTCAGCTCTGACCTTGCCAAAGAAGACCATAACTATGCTGGTGTCAAGAATGAGGATGGCAGTTATCGTCACTTTGATAGTGATGAAGATTTTGCAGATTATCAAGCCCGTAATCTTGAAGCGTATCGTGAAGATGGTTTGTTTGATGCGAAAAATGTTGATGAATTTGCTGCAGCACTAAAAGATGGTGGTTATTTCTCTGCCAACTTGGCAGAGTATCAAAATGGTATGAAGCATGCCTTGAATGGTACGGGATCAACGAGAAGTAGGAGTTCATCGACAAATAATCTCTCAGCTGGAGACGATAAAGTATTCAGTGATAAAATCATCGATTTTGCCGATCATATGAGGGCAACCAGTGAAGATCCCTCTACTATAAATTTCTTCGAAGACAAATTTAATTCTAGGAATAAATTTATTGACACACCGGAAAATCGTCAAGAAATCGAGAATCAATATGGCGATCAATTGAAAAACTATATCGATAAGCAACAGGCTCCGCAGCAATCTCAGCCGGATAATACAAATACGTTAAGCCAGTCGGCAGTCGATGCTACAACTAACACAGATAGGCCACAGCCTGCGCAGCCAAACACAGCGCCAAAACCTGTTACCATTCCACAGAAGACGGCACAAATTGAGATACAGACACCAAATCTCGACAAGGCAAAGCAAGCAGCACAAGAGCAGCAAGCGACTTCTGCCATGCCCCAACCGTCAGAAGCTGCTATCAATAATCCTGCAATTGCCACCACTTCCAAACTGGCAGATAACATGCAGTCCCAACCGGCCCAACAAGAAAAAACGTCACAGCCTACACCAAATATGGGGCAGAAAAAAGGAGCAGATATAAATGAAAATATCAAAAGCGCAGGTACCGAAGCCACGGAAAATAGCAACGCCGAAGATAAAAATGCAGACACCGTTTCTGAGCAAAGCAATCCAGCAGCAGAAGAAAGTAAAATAAATCCAGTTCGAAATGCATATGTCGAAGATAACGGCAGCACATTACACGGTGGAATCAAAAATGGCACCATGACCATATGGGAAAAATCGATGCCAAAAGCAGAAATGCCTATCAATATTTCAGCGGATGAAATTCGCACTGCTGTATCGAAGCATGATACGCCGGAAGATGGGCTCCGTGCCTTGGCAAAGGAAAAACTATTTCAGGCAAACGATAAATGGATTCGCAACACTCCGGACTTAGCACTTAAAAATAAGCGCCAACAGCTATGGGAAAACGATCCTAACATAGGCAAGGACTCAGCAGGAACCAAGCAGGCAGTTGATTCTGTAGCACGTGTAGCCAAAACTTTGTGGGAGAAATCCACTGGCAAGAAACTGGATGCACTCTTGGCAAAGAAAACACCAGCGGGGGGGAAATCTCACAAAGGTATACATGACAATATCGAGGAATATATGGGAGATTTCAGAAAAGAGGCTGCCCCAACGGAGCGTATCAAAGACTATGGGAATCTCCGCATGAACAGTAATTTCTTTGATGATGGTCATTTTATGAGTGCGCATGATGCGATGCATAAAGCCGTTCATGATGAAATGAAAGCTGAAACATTTGATATCAACAATAAAACATTTCATCGTTTAACAGATAAGAACGGGCATACCTATTCGCTATCTCAACTGGAATATGATTATTTCAAGTTCTTAGGTGGAAAAGAAAGTACGGCAACCTCTCCTAGTACCAAGGAAACGTCCCGCTTTGGCGATGAGCAGGAAGCTACGGACAATCTCATGCGTGCTTTTGGTATCCAAAAGCCAAAGGAAAAGACATTCCATGTCCTTGATGATAGCGACGAAGCATTACAGGCTGCATTGCATGACTTTGATAAGGAAATGAAAAAAATCTCCGCAAATCCATTTTTCAATCCTAAACTTTTCAAATCCGCTATTCAAGTTGGCATGATTCACTTGCAACGAGGACTGAACAATTTTGCTGACTGGACAAAGGCAATGCTTAAGACTTCTCCTCAGTTAAAACCGTTCTTACCAAGTGTATGGGATGCCATCAATGCATATCCTAAAAATATCAAATTTGATGAGGAGAAAATGTCGGCCGTCCTGCAATATATTGGAACACAGTACGATAAAGGAATTACGGATAAGGCCACTCTCAAAGCCCAACTTGCAAAGATTGTCGGGCAAGAGTATGCTGGCCTTATAGAACCAGCATATGCTGGCGTAGTAAAATATCCAACAAGAGAGGAACTTTCAAATGAGCTTAATGACAGCACCAGCCCCGTGGCTGAACGCAATAGCACAGGGGCCAATAAAAACACCGTGGGGCAAAATGATGCAAGCCAAGAATCCCGCGGAGAAAGAGGACGAAGTGTACAGCCGTCTGCTGAAACAGAAGCATCCACACGAGGTAGCGGCAGCGTTCACGGACATAGCACCGATACTGGCAGAGCGACTGGCGATAGCGCAGTACGCACAGAAAAATCCTCAGATTCGGACAATAGCACCGGAGCTGAACAATTATCAAGAGGCGTTGTCACTAATTACGAAGGACAGGCCCTCCTTGACAACGGGCGAACTGGACACGATATTAAATCTGCTCAAAACGGACGAAACGATGCAGCCAATCTAAGCGCTGTAAAAGAAAATACCGATAGAAAAGAGGCAGGCGAGCTTGAGAATATCAAGCATGACCTGCCTATGTTATTGCCCGAACAAATCCGTGATGTTCGTTTTGCTGAAAAGCGGCTTCTTGAAAATGAAGGGCCGGGCGTTTTGTTTACGAACGGTACCGGCACAGGGAAAACTTTTACTGGTCTTGGTATCGTAAAACGCTTTATTTATAAGGGCAAAAGCAATATCTTGATTGTTACACCAAGCGCGAAGATAAACTCCGATTGGATTGATACTGCGAAAAAGTTCTTCCATTTAAAGCTTACGGCGCTTGATGATACAAAGGATGCAGGCAGAGGCCCTGTTGTCACGACTTATGCAAACATGGGCGCAAACAATGCACTCGTAAACCGTAAATGGGATCTTGTTATTCCGGACGAATCCCACAGTTTAATGTCCGGAGAAAATGGAAATCCAACGGATGCTCTCAAAAACTTGCGAGCAATCACGATGAATCCGCGTGGTTTCATCGACCGCTTCCACCGCTTGCACGCCAAGGAGTACGAAAAAATTGCCAGTATGCCAGACGGCACGAAAAAAGATGCTGCTTATAACAAGTTGCATGAACAACAGCAAAAGGATATTGCTATATGGACAGAGGCCGCAGAGCACGAAAAAGCAAAAGTTACCTTTCTTTCTGCGACGCCTTGGGCATATGTTCCGGATATAGATTACGCCGAAGGTTATCTGTTTCAATATCCAAAATCTGACGGATCCAGATATAACTCTGGAGATGGTAAAGCAAAATTCTACATATCAAATTTTGGCTATCGTATGCGTTATAATAAGCTCACCAAACCGGAAGCTTCGGTTGATAGTTCTGTTATGGAAGTCCAGTTTCATCAAAAGTTACGGGACGCAGGCGTTTTATCGGGCCGCGCACTCACCGTCGATAAAGACTATGATCGTGGCTTTATTCTTGTAGATGGCGGTATAGGTAAAAAAATTGATGAAGGCTTTGAATGGCTCTCCAAAAAAGAACATGGACTTACGGATCTTTCCCAATTTCTGCAACAGCAATACAAAGGAAATCAAAAGGATTATTTGCTTGAAGCGGTCAAAGCAAAAGAAGCAATCCCTCTGATCAATGCATATCTGAAATCCGGCAAGAAAGTTGTTGTGTTCCACGGCTACAAAAAAGGCGGAGCCAAGCACCCATTTCGTATAGAAAATATCCCGAATGATTTAAAAGAACAATATGCAAATTTTGCACAGATGCGTCCGGATTTAGTTGGACTTAATTTGAAAGAACTTCATTCGCCGATTGCTACTTTACAACAGGAATACGGCAATAAGCTTGCTCTCTTCAACGGAGATGTAAGTAAACAAGACCGTGAGCAGGCTGTGAAGGACTTCAATAACGACCGAAGCGACAAGAATATTATCCTTGTTCAGCAGGACGCAGGACAGGCAGGAATAAGCTTGCATGATACCACAGGTAAACATCAGCGCGTCTTAATCAATCTTGGTATGCCAACTAAACCGGTTGCAGCTATTCAGATTGAAGGCCGCATTTATCGTGTTGGCCAGCAATCGAATGCTATCTTCCGGTACCTGAATACGGGTACACTTATGGAAAAAAACGCTTTCGCAAATAAGATTGCGGAACGAGCCAGCACCGCTGAAAACCTCGCACTTGGTGAGCAGGCCCGTGATTTGAAGAATTCCTTTGTCGATGCGTTTGAGGAAACAATGGATAGTGATGAATGGAAGAAAAATCTTCCGGGTACCAAGGGTGAAGGTACCGGAGGCAAGGAGCGAGACCAAGCCTCGCGGAATGCTCTCACAGAATTTGATAAGGCAAAGACCTATTATTTTGCGCAACAGAAAAAGAATTCTCATACGAAAGCCGCAGAAGGAAAAGATTATTTCGCTACTCCAGAGCCGTTAGGTTATAAAATGACCGAATGGGCTAATCTAAAACCGGGAGACAGCGTCCTTGAACCATCTGCCGGCCATGGTGCTATTGCGAGATTTTTCCCCAGTGATACGAAAAATGTAGCAATCGAACCAAGTACTGAACTAGCCCCACGCGTCAAGATGGCAATGAATGGCGGCGAAGTACTGACGCACAGCTTTGAAAATTACTATGTAGGCAATAAGTTCAATGCCGTGGTCATGAACCCTCCGTTTGGTTCCGGAGGCAAAACAGCTATAGATCATGTGGCAAAAGCTTTCCGGCACCTGAAAGATGGCGGCCGGTTGGTTGCTGTCATACCGGATGGCCCCAGTGCAAATAAGCACCTTGAGAAATGGCTGTATGGGAATGAAACCGCTGAAAACAAACAGGAGCGCGCAGGTGAACCGGATGCTATGCTGATTAAAACAATCAGTCTCCCAGATGTAACCTTTGAACGTGCCGGAACCAAGGTGAAGACCAAAGTAATCATTATTGATAAACAGGAGACAGCTGCTGGCAAGGAAGCGGCTTCTCAATATCAAAGTGGGCAGTATGATGTAACGGCCAATAATATTAACCAGCTCTTCGATAATATTGAGCATATCACAGCACCTGCTTATGAGACTTCCAGCAAACAAGAGCAAACTATGCAAACCGGTGAAGGCAGTAATTTTACAACCGGTACGCATGAGAACACAAAAACAGGTGAAGAACAAGAGAAAGCCGCTTTTAAGGATCGTGTCAATAAAGATACGTATAGAGCAATTAATTCTGCCGCGAAACGCCATGCTGGATATTATTCCCGTTTTGCCAAAGCGTTTCTCTTCGATGATACGGAAAGTCGCGATGCTTTTGTAAAAGAAGCCGATGCTCTCTTAGCCTCTAATGTCAAAGCTTCAGCGAGGAATCTTGGTGAGCGTCTGCGGGCAAATATTGAGCTTGTCCCGGATAAAGAACTCCCCGGCAGAGAGCAGGCATTACAAACGTTCGGCAAAGCTCTTGGCGTCGATACCGTATTTTTCAAGGGCCATAAAATGCTCAATGGTTTCTACCATAATGGCGTAAGCTTTATTAATATGCAGTCTAATCTTCCAAACAGCTGGATCTTCTGGCATGAAGCTTTTCATTGGATGGAGAAAAATAATGTTCCCCTGTTTAATGATATGGTGGATTATATTGCCTCGAAAGAGGGCTTTTCTGACGTACAGCTGAATGAGTACCGGGATGAAATAGGCCGTCCGGAAATGACAGACATTGAAACCATAGAGGAGATGATGGCAGACTACATGCCGGACGTACGGCGCCGCGTATCCCTATTCCAAAATCTTGGCAAGGAAAATAAATCTTTAGCCGAGCGTTTTGTTGCGTGGGTGCATGATCTTATGGACAGGTTTACAGAGTTTATGAATACCCCGGCTGCAGGTTTGACAAATACGCAGAAACAGTCGATGCGTGAGACATTTGCGAAGCTTGCTTGTAGTATGGTGGATGAAGATGGGAAGAAAATATTCGCCCGTTCCCGTGATGGATTACAGAGTATCAATGGGCATGTTATGTCGCAGGAAGGCAATGCCGTTGCTTATTCGAGAAACGAATCTATTAAATATTCCCTGCAAAAGCAGGAAATGGCAAAGCAGGATAAATCGTTTATTGATATGCCATTCAAAAAACTTCTGTCAAGATTTCATTCAACGCCTTCACCACAGATACAGATTGATACGCCATTACAAAGCAAGGATCAAATAGGTTCCATGGGTAAAGTTTTGGCGTCTCCGTCTTATATTGCGCAACGTGTGAAGTCTTTCAAGATGTTTTATGAATATGCTACACGCGGCATGAACAAACTCACAAAACTTCGTTCTGATTTTAGCCGTAAGTATGGCGCTGCAATGGATCTTGTTAAAAACAAAAGTGATCGAGCAGCTCTATATGAAATCATGCTGCAGGGCGATACAGAGGCTAAGGAGTGGACAAAACAAGAACTGCTCGATGAAGGAACAAAAGAAAATGTGGCAGAAGCTTATATACGAGTACGCCGTATCATTAATGTGGCATATCGTCTCCTGAATGATGCAAGGCGCAGACCACAGAATAAATCAGCTACACTCAATAAAGTGCAGCTTGAGAACTTAAAAAACAATCATTTTGTTGAAGTTCTTAAAACTACCGAAAAAGATGCTGGAAATTATCTTGTAACATATAAGGAATATGCGAATTGGAAAAAAACTTATGCGGTAAATGCGGATGAGCTTAAACATATGAAGGCCGATGATGCAATACAGATTTTGAAAGAAACGCACGTAGGCAACAATGCATATGAAATTGAAGTCCGTGAGGGTATCCCCGACTTGAATAAGATTGCTGGTTATGTACCCCATTTTTTCCATGAATTTTTTGTTATGCAAAAAGGAAAAGATGGACATATGGCCATCGTGGATAGCGGACGGACAATGAAAGAAGCCGTTCGTAAAGCCGAAATTTATCTCAAGAAGCATCCCAATATACAACTTGTGGTACGTCCCAAGCAGTTTGATTTCGCTCAAGTTGGCATAAACCAAAAGGACGATATGCGTTATGCTGCCACGATTGGTGATAAAGAATATAAGCGCGTCATGTATAGAATGGCCACAGAAAACGATATTTCGCTGGCTGAGGCAAAGGAAATGATGCAGGGAAAACTAAAATTAAAGAATCGTCATAGGTTCTACGGGAATTTCATCCAGCGAAAAGGTGCAGCCGGTTATGAAAAGGATCTTGACTGGGTTATGCGGCATTTCTTTAATACATCATCTCGTTATGTCGCGATGGAGACAGAGTTTAAACCCAAAGCCATATCCCTTTTCGAACGTTTGTATGGACGGTTTGACGATGCACACAGCGACAATCCTACAGCCCGCTACACCAAAGACTATATTAACGATATCAACGGTAATCCGACTGCGGTGGAAATGTGGCTGAATGACCTGCTCAACAACTCAAAGTTCTGGAGAAACCATGTGGTTGCAAATTTTGGTGATCGTGCAGCATTACAATTGGTTACTCCATTGACGAACACCATTTCTATAATGAAACTTGGATGTTTTAATATCTCTTCGGCTATGATAAACCTTTCACAGCTTGTAAACAGTGCAGCTCTTATCGGTGATGTAAACGTATTGTGGAAAGCTTTGGCACGGGGCGCTCATAAGAAATATAGTATACATGATCTGAAAATACTTACGGAAAGTGGTGTTTTGAATGATATAGGCTTGGACAGCGGCGCCGGTTATGGCAAAATGTCAGTTGGAAATCTTGCAAATAAATCTATGTTTTTCTTTAAACAATCGGAGGGCCTTGTTCGCCGTGGCACAGTTCTTGCTGCTTATGAGAAAGCTATCGAAAACGGCATGAACCATGATAAAGCAATTGAATACGCACAACAGGTGAACCGTAAGGCAAACTTTGATTATGGTGTAAACGATGCTCCGAACATCTTCCGCCGTGGTTCTGTGTTTAGTCAGATTTTGCTGCAGTTCAAAAAATATCCTATTAAGGAATTTGAACTTATGGCAGAAATGGTTTCAAAGGATACGACACCCAAGCAGAAAGCCATTTTCTGGGGAAGTTATTTCCTCATGGCAGGTCTCTTCCAAGTTCCGGCGCTTGACTGGTTTGACGATTTAGGAGAAGCTATCTTCGGAAGATCCTATAAAAATAAAGTAAAACAGGCCATCTACAGAGCTGCTGGTGATAACCCCATGATGAAAGCACTCGCGAAGATTGCAGTATATGGGATATTCTCTACAGCAAATGTTGATATTTCCTCTCGCGCTGGTGTTGGTGATGCTATTCCAAGCATACCGAAAGATTTTAGATCCTTTGTAAACCTTTTAGGGCCGCTTGCCAGCTCTATAATTCAGCCTTTTTTGTATGCTAAAGATGGTGACACCATGCAAGCTTTGAAAATGCTTTCCCCGGGAATTGCAAATATCATTATGGCTGTGAGTGGAAAAAATGAAGGCAGCCGAGGCCGTACAAATGCAGTGTACGATTCTGGATATGACAGGCTTTTACGTGTTCTTGGTTTCAAGTCTGTTGATGAATCTATAGCAACGGACAAGCAATCCATTATCTACGATGACAATAAACAGCTGCAGAAAGAGAAACAAAACGCCGTTGATGATTTCATTGGGGATCCTTCGCCGGAGAACTTAGCGCGGCTTAAAGAACTTGGTGTAAAACCACAGACCGTTAAGAACGAGCGCAAACGTAAGCAAGAAGATAAAAGTGCCCGAATGAAAGACAGTATGCCGAAAAAACAGCAAAAAGAAGATAGTGACTTCCTTTCATTCTAAGGAGTGAGACAACTTGATATTCGTGTGCAGGCATGGCCCGTAGAGAAATCTGCGGGCTTTTATATTCCAATTTTTAAGGGGAAGTGACGGGGATGAGTGAAGATACCATAGAGAGGCTTATGAACAAGATCGATAATGTATCTGATCGACTGGCGCGGGTGGAAACCATACTTGAGGAACGGTCAAAAAGCCAAAACAGCTACGTTGGCCTTGCCGGGTGGATCGTGACTACAGGAATCGCTATTTATGCTGTAGTCCATTAGAAAGAGAGATGAAATCGTGACGTGGTTAAAAAATAATATTGCGGTCGTATGCATGATGTTCGGGCTGTTCGCCGGGGCGTTTGTATTGTTCTCATGGGGTGTTGGCTACTATGCTAATGCCCTTTTTGGTATGCACTTTGAGACATCCTCCTGCTGGCAAGGGTTGAGTGCTATAGGCACAGGCCTTGTCGGCCTGTTTAAGTGGCTATGCGATAGCAAATTTAATACAGGCCCGGGGGAAATGCCCGGCTTAAAGGGGATTGCCCGGGATGAAAAGTAGCATATCAAACTTTGAAACTGTATAGGAGTGCCGACTATTTCCGGCACAGGAAGGGATGGATAAACATGAACGGTATAGACGTATCAGAAAACAATGGAACAATTGATTGGCAGGCTGTAGCAGATGCAGGTATCGAATTTGCAATTGTGCGGTGCAGCTACGGAAAGTCTGGTCGAGATGAAATGTTTCAGCAGAATGTAGAGGCAGCACATGCAGCAGGCTTAAAAGTCGGTGCATACCATTACAGCTATGCACTCACGCCGGAAGATGCAACGATTGAAGCTGCGAATTGTCATGCAGCCATTGAAGAATCCGGTGTTGGATTGGAACTGCCTGTATGGTTCGACATGGAAGATGCAGATCATTGGAAAGCAGAGCACGGCTTTGACTTTTCTGCGGATAATGTAACACAAATTTGTCAGGCATTCATTGATTCTATTGGTTATGACTGTGGGGTATATGCTTCCCTATCGTGGTTACAGACCCCTATTGACTGGCGGGGGATAGGCTGTGCTGTATGGAATGCGCAGTGGGGGGCCGATGATGATATAAAAGGCATGATGTGGCAATATACGGACTCGTTAGATATTGCTGGAAAGTCCTTTGATGGGGATATTTTGTACTGATATCCATGGAATATTTTCATCAGAAAAAGTGGAATATTTTTAGTCAAAAAATCAAACAATAAAATTTAAGGAGCGATATATCATGAATGAACAAATCAAGCAGGACATTGAAAAAATGAAAGCAGCTATCGAGCAGCTCAAGGCCTCCGGAGAAGATCTCTTCGCGGAGGAAATCAAAAATCTGCAGACAAAAATAGAGAATGCCGAAAAAGAGGCAGCGGCCGCAGCGGAAAATACAGTACAGCAAACGGAGCAGGCAGCCTCTTCTTGGTGGGTTGCGCATCGTTCCGATATTTTCAACGCAATCGAAATTGCAGCATTGGTCTACATTGTAGTGCGGATTACCGCATAAGGAGGCACAACATGCAAACGATTGACTGGATAAAGAGCCATAAAAAAATAATGGCCTATACAGTAGGAATTGCCGTACTTATATGTGCGGCCTTCCTATTATATAGACATTTCTTGCCTGAACCGCAGCCTGTGACACAGGAATCTGAGGTTCAGGCTCAAACACCAAAGGGTGTGGAGCAAGCAGCCGATGCAGCACAAGTACCAATATCACAGGAGCAGGCTGCGGATGCTGCACAACAAATCAAATATATTTATGATCATGGGACGCAACCGCAGTATATAGCATATACGACTGTACAGCAGGCACCAGCAGCAGAAGAGGCTGCACGGCAAAAAGCAGGAGCTGATTTTGCTATTATCACAGATAAAAAGGATCCGGCTAAGGCAGCAGATCTCTCCAATCTTCCAGCTAATACGCCAGTGGAGTTGAATCAGTATAATATACAGGCCTATAAGTCGACACTACACACTATTGAATACGCACCAAAATCAATTGATGATTACTCGCCGGGTATGATAGGCTATTCTGTGAGCAAGAAAATCACGAAGGATGGAAAATATTTAGGTGTTGGTGCTGAACACAATTTTGATAATCATAAAACCTATGTAACAGTATCATATACGTGGTAAGATGTTAAAGTTTCTCAGAAAATTTGTGTTTAGACAGTCAGGTACTTGGCCCTGGTTAGAACTTTTATTGTCCTTGCCGGGGCTTTTTTGCTCTTATATTTTTGCTCTTATAAAGGATATTTTATAATTTTGTGGAATACCAAAGATTAAGTATATAAATGAAATATTTTTGGACTTAGGGCGGGGAATACTAGCGGATTACGTATATCAGTTAAGTAGAGCATTTTATTCACCAAAATTATTTATTTGGAGTAACGATGCTTTTACAAATATCATTTTACATTACCAATGACATTACCAAATACTATTGTGTCAAATTTTAATATAATTGACATAAAAAATGCATTAAATATGCATTTTTATATAAGGAGCAGATGATAATGGTCGGAGTATTTAGAGAAGATGGATGTAGCTATGCGGCGGGAAAAAAATATAAAGGTGAATATGCTGATATGCAAGTCAATTTTGAAAAAGAATTGTCGGATGTTTTAATCTCTAAATCATTACCATTAGAAGAAGAAGCAAAAACTTTATTTCCACGTATTAAACATCAATTAGATATGGGAAATATTACACTTGTAATTGGAGCAGGTGTCTCTATTTCATGTGGGCTTCCAGCATGGGATGAATTAGTGAAAAAGGTTTTTGTTGATTTATTAATATCGAAAGGACTTTATGAAAATGAAATCTTAGATACGGTATATTCAATGAATTTCAAACAAAATCTTATGCAATTGACACAATCTTTGACCGCAATCTTTAGTGAAGAAGAAATTGCTTCAGCTGTGAAAAAAGTATTCTTAAAAAAAAGTATAAAGAAATCAATGCTTCTAAATGCCGTTTGCGATTTTATTGAATATTTAATTAAAGTCAATGATATATTAGGAAAATCAACATCTGTATTGACTTTTAATTACGATATGATTATAGAGAAAGAGCTAGCGAAACGTAATATTATTATGCAAAGTTGTAGTAGAAATTTTGAGAATAAAACGATGCCTCAATGCCAGCATAATATTATTCATATACATGGGAGCATAGCGTCAAAAGACAATAAAGGTATTGTACTTTCAGAACATAGTTATGGAGAAGCCTATTTATGCAAGACATATTTGGACCCATTATCAAGGGCCATAGATGAAGGGCAAATTCCATTATTTGTTGGATTTTCATTTAATGATACTTTTGTTCGACAAATCCTTTATAAGCATTCGATTGAAAGAGATGAATTAGTTGCTGTAGGACTTCTTGCCAAGCAAGATTTAATAAAAAATAATGAAATTAAGGTATCAAATGAATATAGCAGTTGTTTTACTCCAAATGATAGACATGGATGGATGGTAAGCGGAAAGTCTCCATTAAAATTACATGAAGATACATTAGGCAGGATAAGAGAACAGCTTGCTCGCGTCATGCTTAGTTCTATAGGAGTAGAATGGTGGTTTGCCGATACATGGGAGGATATTCCTTTAACATTAAATACGCTTATAGATAGTGTGAAATAAGTTAAAATTATATAAGGTACAAAATACTGTTTGTGAATAGGAGAATTCTAGCTATGACAAGAATACCCAAAGAAATAACTCGTGAATATATCCTGCAGGTTGTTACAAATATAAAATTAGAAGACATACCTAAAAAGAATCGATCAACTAAATATGATCTGGAGATAGGAAAAGACAAATATCCCCCAAAATATATTATTTCTAAAGCATATGAACTTGCCACGGGTATAGAATTACCATGTAAGAACTTTACTGATGATGAGAAGTTCCGCGCTGATTTTGAAAGATTAGGATTTATTATAGTGACCAAAACTCAGCATAACTCATAATATTATATGGTTGTAAACTATATAATTAAAGTCTTCACCGGATATATAATATATAATTATTTTTACATATTGCTATTGTAATCTAAGGACTAAAGTAGTACACTGAGAGTAGAAAAACGTTTTTCTAAAATTCAAAAATTAAATTATAGGAGGCTATTTTATGTCGTCATTTACAGTTTCAATTCCTGCTGGACCTATTTGGAATCAAGAAGATGCGCAAAAAAAGTGCCCTATGGTTTGTGCAGCACATTTAGGAAAATGGAATGGACAGTGGCGTACTGTCATTGAAGGAGAAATGAGTACATGTGATTGCACATTTGACTTTCCGTATACAGGAAGTGAATCCTATACAATGGATGTTTTAGCAGGACCAATTTGGAACCAGGAAGATGCGAAAGAAAAATGTCCAGTTGTATGTGCCTCTTACGGAGGCGAATGGAACGGGCAATGGACCACTGTTATCGAAAATAAAATGAGCGTATGCGGTTGTGTTTTTAAGATAAAGTAAACTGAATATTTAATTTAAACAAAATGCACATCCATTCAAGATAAGTTTTTTAATGAATGGGTGTGCATTTTGTGTATAAATTTTAAAATGCCTTTTAATTATAGTCCAATCGTGATATATAGCCACAAAATCGCGTATAACGAAATTTATGCATTCGTACGATTAATCATAAGCGTATAAAGAAAAAAACGGCTCAGAAGCGATTCTAGAGAGCCGTTTTTTAGCAATCATAAAAATAATTGGAGAGAATGTGCTTTTCAATAGTCGACTATCATAGCAAGAACTTAGCTACGTATTTTCCCACGATAATTTTACAGGCCACCTCAGAGGCCATGTTTTCACAGGTGTTAGAGGCGATTGATTTTCCCACGTCTTTCCCACGAGAGAGAAAAAGTCAGGGGAGATATGAGAAACAACGAAAAATACTGAGAGTTGAAGATTCCTTATAAATCAAGGCATCCAAGGTGCTTGAGTGCATTTTAGCAACCATTAATATCTCCCCCGCCAATTACTTCCGATAAGTATAAAAAATCCATTAATATCCTATTTTATTGGGGTTCTGGGAATTTTCCGCTTGATTTTCCGCTTTTCGAAAGAAAAAGCGGAAAATACATTTATAAAGTCTTTTCAATGATTCTTTGGGCGTCTTTATTGCGTTTCGATGTAATATGTGAATATGTCTTTGACGTAATTGCGATGCTTGCATGTCCCAGGCGTTTGGAAACATAATCCATATCCAATCCTGCTTCCAATAGCATTGTTGCATGTGTGTGACGAAAAGAGTGGAAACTCCCAGCATTGAAGTTTTTTTTACACCACATACCGAAATATCGCATATCACTTGAACACATAGGGGAGCCATCTTCATGCGTACATACAAATTCCTGCTCTTTATAATATTTGCCATAGTTTAACTTATTTTCGGATTGTTTTGCGTGATGAAATTTTAAAGTTGTATAAAGTTTCTCACTAAACGATAAAGTTCTTGGTTTTTTGCCTTTTGTCGTTTCAAATCGATGTGCGATACCATCTTTATCATAGAGATTCGCATCTATGGTAAGTAAGCGTTCCTTTAATTGTACATCCGCCCATTTGAGTGCCAGACATTCTCCTAAACGCATTCCGGTATGATAGGAGAGCTGGATAGGAATATAAAAAATATGTTCTGGACCGAAATGTTCAAAAATAGTTTTTAATTGTTGACGGGTAAAAACATGCGCATCGGCTGCCATGTCCCCATAGCGTGGAATATGAATATACTCTGCAGGATTTTTATCCAAATAATCATAGGGATGTACGGCTGCCTGGAAACTTTTTTTTAAGACGGCAACGAAGACATCCAGAGTGCCTCTGCTATAGGTTTCTTTTTTTATATTTAGAAACCTTTGCAGCATAATGGAAGTTATTTGATACAATTTTTTATTGCCGAAGGCAGGATAAATATGGTTATTTAATACACTCCGATAGGTATCAATCGTGTTTTTTCCAAGGTTAACCATTACATAATTCGTGTACCAATCCTGCATAAATTCTTTTACCGTTATATTTTTTAATTCCGCAATACGTCCAAAACGATCCTGCTTTCGGATCGCTTCTAGGTAGGCTTGTCTGGCTTCGTTTTTTGTACCACCTCCGACACGTTCCATTTTTTTCTTACTACCGTCTGCTAGTTCGGTGACAAGAGTATAATACCATTTTTCACCTTTTTTTCGTAAATACATGTAACCATCCTCTCAATAAAGAAACCCCATATTCTTTCAGAATGGTTTACCTATGTTCTATGATACAAGGGTATAATAGGTTTGTAAATTATTAAACTTAATCGGTAATTTTAGGATGCTATCTAAATGGAGCTTGTTTCCTGATAGCATAAAGCTCGGCGAAGAAATTCGTCGGGCTTTATGCTTTATTGCCATAGGGACAATTGCTGGATGTTTTGTTTTCGAACCAGGGGGACGGTTGCGGTCGCAAGAATTTTTTTGGTGGCAGTATTATCATAGAGCCAGTCTTGAAGCAAGGACAACGGAATGCAGACCGGCATCCGTTCGTGGACGGGAAGCATCACTTCATCTGCGGGTTGGGTGATGATAACAAAGCGATTGCTGTCGTTATCCGTGCTATAGATGCCTGCCAAGAACAAGAAATCGTCTTCTGCACTGTAGAAGGTGGCTTTGTGCTTGTCTACATCCCATTCGTAGAAATGGCTGGCCGGAAGGATACATCGTTGGGAATGGATGCTGTAAGAAAACATTGGACGCTCCCATAACGTTTCGACACGGGCATTGATGGTGAGACCGCCATTGCACTTTCGTTCCATACCCCAGATCATTGGTATAATGATCGGTTGCAGAGGACGGCCAACGAGCACGGGCGCGATATCAGTAGGATGTATATCTCTAGAAGTCGTCTCTAAAAAGCGTCTTTCACTAGCATAATGATGCATCCAATTCGTTAATTTCTTATTTATGCCATAGCGACTACACATATGGTCACCTCCAATTATTTATAGTATAGGTCATGAATTAAAAAAAATGCAAATATCAGGATAATTAGGAGAGAAAATATATCTATTTGTATAGAAAACTATCCAAATAAAGGTAATTGGAGTATAATTTGGGATAGACTTAATAGGTGAAAAGGAAACCTGTATGGATATCAGCTATAGTAATTATAACCCAAAAGCAAGCTGCTTGAGTTCACTTTGGATTCAATGCTGTTGCATGCGATTTGCTGAATATGTTTAATGATCCGAATTAAATTTACACAATAGGAATTTAATATTATAATATCAAATTCCTATGCAGGTGGTGAGATAAATTGAATGATGAAACTATAGAAAATAAAGTGATTTCTCAGACAGAAATTTCCAATCGTGTATCATCTTTGTTTAAATATATTCAAGAATTGAATAAACTTAAGCAGAAAACGATACTGAATGTCAAAGAGTATCGGTGGCAACTATGGTGCTCTGAACTCCCTGATGATCCTAAGAATATCAAGTTGATTTATCAGGATCGGATAGAGGACGATAATACCGTTGTAGATACTGAGCGGGATAATAATCTTCTTTCCGTTCATAAGGAGGATTTTGAACCTTGTCCGACTCCGACAGATATCTTATATGAGTGGTTGCGAGATGGCTGGAAAGATTATAGAGTAGACGCGGAGTATCAGGATAAAAAAATCATAATGGATAGAGTCCCGGATACTGGTGAAGAAGTAGAAAAGGTTATTTCATTTGATGCAGATCCCGAAAGAGTTCAGGAGTACGAGGCATGGTATGAACGACGGTTTACGTGGGTGGAAAATCAGAAACGAATTGCCAGAAATCGTGTCATCTTTGATAAGCTTTATAGCGAATATTTTGCACTGAAGCGTGATGGGGAACTTGAGGAAATCATTGTTGCCAATGGTGTTTTCTGTGATGCAATGAATGATTCCGTTTGCCATCCCCTATTGATACGCAGAGTCAAATTGGATTTTGATGCCGCGAATAATACTGTATTTATCCGTGACAAGGAAGCTGTTCCTGAGCTTTATACCGATGTGTTGAAGACTCTGGATGATGTGAATTTGCAGGAAATAAACACACTGCAGGATGAGATGGTAGAGAATGACTATCATCCGTTGGATCGGAATGACACCCCAGGATTTCTGAAGGTGTTAATCCGTCAATTATCATCTAATAGTATCTATTCGGATGATGGTATTCCGGAGGGATGGGAGCAAAATAACCGATTCCTTCTCTACAATGCACCATGCTTTATTATCCGTAAACGGCAGGATGGTACAGTCCGAGCTATCGAGAAAATCAATGAGGCAATTGAATCGGGGATGGATATTCCTAAGACACTGATTGATCTGGTCAGTGGTGGTAAGGTAGATGTCCCGCCAGATGATAAGGAATATTCGATTGAAGAGCAGCTGGCTATGGTAGGCGGTGAGAGTGTAGACATTCTGCTCAGTAAGGAAGCGAATCGTGAACAGCTGGAGATTGCTCAACGCATTGAAAACTATAATGCCGTATTGGTACAGGGACCTCCCGGCACAGGTAAGACTCATACTATCGCCAATCTTTTGGGGCATTTTATCGCCCAAGGGAAAAGCGTACTCGTTACCAGTCAGACGACGAAGGCTCTGGATGTCTTAAAGGATAAGATAGCACCAGGTTTGCAGAGCCTTTGCGTATCCTTGCTAGATAATTCCAACAAGGACATGGAGAAAGCAGTCGAGGAAATCACCAGCTTTATGTCCCAGCATTCCTCTAGCAGCATCCAGAAGGAAATGGATGCTATCGGTGAAGAGCGCAAGAATATCATTGCCGGCTTAGCTCTGGTCAGAAAAAAGATTTTCATGAGCATCCAGAAGGAGTGCGAGTCCATTACCTATCAGGGAGAAAGCTTTACTCCTACAGAAGTAGCTAAATTTGTAGCTCTTAATCAGGCAAAGTTAGATTATATCCCTGGTACAGTTAAGGCTGACTCTGTCCTTCCCTTGAGCTTTGATGAGCTTGTTGAACTTTATCGTAGCAACGAAATTATCACTTATGCTGATGCTGCTGAGTTAAGTTATGATTTGCCAGCGCCGGATGAATTGTTGTCTGTAACTGAATTTGACGAATTGTGCCAGCACTTAGCAAATGTGGAAGGCAATATACAGTCTATCAATGATGGCGGATTGCTTCGTGCCTCTGTGTCTACAGAGAATAAAACGATAAGCTTTATGATGTTTAGAAGGACGTTTTCTATCGCTTATCCGTCGATAGAGTCGGTCAGGGCGTTAAAAGAATATTGCAGTCAGTATGGTAAAATCGAGTCTTGGCAGCAGGCAGTGGTTATCGATGGCAAATCTGGTGGAGGCTATAGAGATCGGTGGGTGACTCTTATCAACCAGATTGAAGTAACTGGAGAAATAGGGGCGAATCTTGCAAATAAAGGCTTGGGAAGCGACGTTGCTTTTGCAGAAGGTGTGTTTACTGATGACCTGCTAGATTCATTAAAAGAAGTTAAGCGACTTTACGATGCTGGCGGATTGCCGTTTATGTTTTCTGTTTTCCATAAAAAACTTGACAAGTCATTAAAGTCTGTCCGAGTGTCTGGTAAGGTTCCATCATCAAGTGAAGAGTGTGCGTTGGCTATCTTACACATAGAGCTGAAACATGCTCGAAATACGTGTAACAATTTCTGGAATGAACTTTTGGTGCCTTATGGTGTGCCATCATTTCAATCTTTGGGGCCAGAACCGGAACGCGTAGCAAAAAAATACGTACATTCAATCAACATCTATTTGAATTGGGCTAGTACAGATCATAAAGCTTTCAGTGAATTGTTACTGGGCGTTGGCTTCTTGGAAAATGATGTGTGTGGTATTTCCACGCTTGATTCTGAGCAAACAGCCTTCACCAAACGATTGAATGCGATCCATGATGTTATTCCTGTATGCTGTGATATATGCACGGATATCCTGAGCTTGGCCGACGATAAAGATAGACTGAATCAGCTTTCACAGATTGTGATGAAAGATAATCGTGTGAATAGCGATATACTGCAGGAGCTTTATCGTGCTATATGTACGCGTGATTCCGAGTTGTATGGTGGATCATTAGGTCAATTGGTTACCGTTTATGAGAAATATAACGTACTGTTTAAGCGTAATGAATATTTAAAACGGCTTACTCCTTATGCACCGGATTGGGTAGAGGCTATCAGTAAGCATGAGGGGATACATGGAGAGGCTGTTGTTCACAGTGATATCATGGATGCATGGAAGTGGCGCCAGCTGTCTATGCTGCTTGAAGAGATTACATCTACGCCAATTAGTAAGTATCAGGCGGAAAGCAGACGGTTGAGCAGAGCTTATCGAGAAATTACAGCTGCGTATGCGGAAAAATCTGGATGGTATCAGTTACTTTTGAAGACGGAATCTGATTTGGATCTTCAACAGGCATTGCAGGGATGGCGAGCTGTAGTAAAAAAAATTGGTAAAGGCACTGGAAAACGGGCGCCAAAATTTAAAGCCGAAGCCAGACATCTGATGGAAAAATGTCAGATAGCAGTTCCTGCTTGGATTATGCCTATCTATAAGGCAATGGAAAATCTGAATCCAGCCAAGAATATCTTTGATATTGTTATTGTAGACGAGGCAAGCCAATCGGATATTTCTTCTTTGGCAATACTCTATATGGGCAAGAAACTGATTATCGTAGGTGATGACAAGCAGGTGAGTCCGATGGCTGTCGGCATTGATTCTGGAAAGATGGAAAATCTCCGGCAGATATATCTGTCAGAAGATATCCCGAACAGCATAATTTATGATGCGCAGACTTCCATCTATGATATTGCTATGACAACATATCACCCATTAATGTTGAAGGAACATTTCCGTTGCGTGCCGGAAATCATTGGGTACAGTAATTGGCTTTCCTATGGAGGAACGATACTGCCGTTAAGATCTGCCAGCAGCAGTAATTTGTTGCCAGCAGTGGTAAATTATCGGGTAGATGATGGTAGGCGAAGCGATAGACGAAAAATCAATGAGCCGAAGCAGAGGCTATTATTGCCTTGATGAAAGCATGTATGGAGCAATCTGAATATGCCGGGAAGACCTTTGGCGTTATTTCTTTGTTGGGTGCTGACCAGGCGAGATACATTGAAACGCTTATCAGCCAGGATGAGGATATTGATGCCAAAGAGATAGAAGAAAGACGAATTCTTTGCGGTGATTCGTCTAATTTCCAGGGTGACGAGCGCGATGTTATATTCTTGAGTATAGTAGACAGCCCATCGGATCCCGCAACACCACTTTCTTTACAAGGATTTGGCGTTCAGGACTCAACCCGTAAGCGATATAATGTTGCTGCCAGCCGTGCCAGGGACCAGCTCTGGGTCATTCACTCACTTGACCATAATGTGAACCTGAAGGCAGGAGATATCCGAAAAGACTTGATAGAGTATGCGTTGAATCCTAGTAGCATAACAATTCAGCAGGCTGAGGTAACGGCACGGGCTGATTCTGAATTTGAAGTTCAGGTTGCCATGAAACTTAAAACTTGTGGCTACCATATCGTGCAGCAGTGGGAAGTTGGCGCATATCGAATCGATATGGTTGCTGTCTGTGGTGATAAGAAAATCGCTATAGAATGTGATGGTGACCGGTATCATAGTTCCCCTTCACAAGTACGCAATGATATGGAGCGGCAAACTATACTGGAGCGTATCGGATGGACCTTTATTCGGATCCGGGGCAGTGAATACTTCAGGCAACCTGAAAAAACGATAGAACAGGTGGTTACTGAGCTGAAGACTCTGGGAATCCAGCCTGAAGCAGTTGATGAAGTACAAGGCAACGTGGATAGGGACACAGAATTGCTGGATCGAGTTAAGCAAAGAGCTGCAATAATTTTGCATCC
>DCFU01000028.1 GCA_002319795.1 Megamonas sp. UBA1796 | reverse complement strand
TGCAACATACGTTTTTCATTACGCACGATAATATCCGGTGCGCCCAAGTCTAAAAGACGCTTCAGCCGGTTATTACGGTTAATTACACGACGATAAAGATCATTAAGATCAGAGGTCGCAAATCGCCCGCCATCGAGCTGTACCATAGGACGAAGTTCCGGTGGTATAACCGGAATCACATCCATTATCATCCAGGATGGCATATTCCCTGATTTATGGAAGGCCTCTACCACTTCAAGACGGCGTATAGCACGAATCTTGCGCTGCCCGCTGACTTCATGAAGTTCTTTTCTGAGGTCTATATTCATCTTTTCAAGGTCGAGCTCTACCAACAGCTTTTTAACAGCTTCGGCGCCCATGCCAACCTTGAAAGCACTGCCATATTTCGTGCGATATTCCCTGTACTCATTTTCTGTCAGCAGCTGCTTCTTCATGAGCGGTGTATCTGCCGGGTCAAGCACAATATAAGAAGCAAAATAAAGCACCTTTTCCAATGAACGGGGAGAGATGTCCAGAATAAGCCCCATGCGACTTGGAATCCCCTTAAAGTACCAGATATGTGACACTGGCGCAGCAAGCTCGATATGTCCCATACGTTCACGGCGCACCTTGGCACGCGTAACCTCTACGCCGCAACGATCACAGATAATGCCCTTGTAACGTATCCTCTTATACTTGCCACAATGACATTCCCAGTCACGCGTTGGGCCAAAGATACGTTCACAGAACAAACCGTCACGCTCCGGCTTCAAAGTACGATAATTGATTGTTTCCGGCTTTTTTACCTCGCCATGAGACCATTCGCGAATTTTCTCAGGTGAAGCCAGCCCTATACGCATTGAATCAAAATTATTTACATCCAACAAGGGGGTGTCACTCCCTTCTATTTATCAGAATTATCGTCATCAATGATGCTGCCTATATCTGCCTTGTTCTCGCCTGCAACATCTTCCTGACTATTTTCTGTGTTCCCCATGTTACCGAATTCAGCGATAATATTATCGTCCTCATCGGTAGAATCATTATTGCCCTCGTAGGGATCCGGTAAAGCAGCCTTAACTGCCGGCTGTGTCTTATCAGGCTCCACACCCTTGACATCAATCTCCAATTCCTTGGCTGTTGCATTGATATCATCCTCTGTATCATGAATCATGATCTCTTTGGCGTCCTCGGAAAGCACCTTAATATCCAAGCCGATACTTTGCAATTCTTTGATCAGCACCTTGAAGGATTCCGGCACTCCCGGTTCAGGAATATTTTCGCCCTTCACAATTGCCTCGTAGGTCTTCACACGGCCAACAACATCATCGGACTTGACTGTAAGGATTTCCTGCAAGGTATAGGCGGCGCCATAAGCCTCCAGTGCCCAAACCTCCATTTCACCAAAACGCTGTCCGCCAAACTGGGCTTTACCACCGAGTGGCTGCTGTGTAACAAGGGAATACGGGCCTGTAGACCGTGCATGAATTTTATCATCAACCAGATGATGCAGCTTCAACATATAAACACAGCCAACGGTAACACGATTTTCAAATGGATCACCCGTGCGGCCGTCATAAAGGATTGTCTTACCATCATCCGCCAGGCCTGCAGCATGAATTGTATCGAAAACCTCATCTTCCTTGGCCCCATCAAATACAGGAGTTGCTATATGAATGCCCGCTACATCCGGCTTTGGCATACCATTCTTATCATAATCATAACCAATGGCGCGCAGCCTTTGTTCAACTGTCGTATCACCAGCCTTGATTTGCATGCCTAAAGCACGTACAGCCATGCCAAGATGTGTTTCCAGCACCTGCCCTATATTCATTCGAGATGGCACCCCAAGTGGATTTAAAACAATATTAACAGGCGTTCCATCCGGCAGGAAAGGCATATCCTCTTCGCGCATAATACGCGATACGACACCCTTGTTGCCATGCCGGCCTGCCATCTTATCGCCAACAGAAATCTTACGTTTTTGCGCAATATAGACACGTACCAGATGATTGACACCCGGTGGGAGTTCATCATTGTTCTCCCGGCTGAATACCTTGACATCAACAATCTTACCAGACTCACCATGCGGGACACGCAGGGAAGTATCACGTACCTCACGTGCCTTTTCTCCGAAAATAGCCCTTAACAGCCGCTCTTCTGCCGTCAATTCTGTTTCGCCCTTTGGTGTCACTTTGCCAACCAAAATATCACCA
Organism: Megamonas sp. UBA1796; assembly: GCA_002319795.1. GTDB lineage: Bacteria > Bacillota > Negativicutes > Selenomonadales > Selenomonadaceae > UBA1796. The sequence goes on along the minus strand of DCFU01000028.1, from coordinate 110,636 downwards.
GGACGAACCTCCGCGCCTATGCGGATAATTCCACCATCATCGAGATCGCGCAAGGCGTCTTCAGCCACATTTGGTATCTCACGCGTAATTTCCTCAGGACCAAGTTTTGTATCACGCGCATCACATTCATATTCTTCTATATGGATGGATGTATAAATATCCTCTTTTACAAGCTTTTCACTCAGCAGTATAGCATCCTCGTAATTATAGCCTTCCCATGGCATATAGGCCACAAGAATATTATAACCAAGCGCCAGCTCACCATGGTCAGTCGCCGGCCCGTCAGCAATCGGCTGTTTCTCGTCTACACGAACTCCCTTATAAACGATTGGCAGTTGATTAATACATGTCCCCTGATTGGAACGGAGATATTTCTGCAATTTATAAATATCAAGATCGCCTTTGTCGGTACGTACCCGTATCTGATCGGCAGTCACTGATTCAACGGTACCAGCATGTTTCGCCAGTATCATAACACCAGAATCACAGGCTGCTTTATATTCCATGCCTGTACCTACCAGCGGTGCCTGCGTCCTAAGAAGTGGTACTGCCTGACGCTGCATATTCGCCCCCATAAGTGCACGGTTCGCATCGTCATTCTCAAGGAATGGAATCATTGCTGTCGCAATAGACACTACCTGTTTTGGCGACACATCCATATAATCAACACGATCACGCGGCATAAGCAAAGTTTCCTCATTGTAACGTGCTGTTACACGATTTTCCTTAAACCAGTCATTTTCATCAAGCAGCTCATTCGCCTGCGCAATGATAAGCTCATCCTCTTCATCTGCGGTAAGGTAACGCACAGTATCCGTTACACGATGATTTGCCTTATCAACTCTGCGATATGGCGTTTCCATGAAACCAAACTGATTGACTCTGGCATAGTTCGATAGTGAACCAATCAACCCGATGTTCGGTCCTTCAGGCGTCTCAATCGGGCACATGCGCCCATAATGGGAATTATGAACATCACGAACCTCAAAACCTGCACGCTCACGAGAAAGTCCCCCTGGTCCCAGTGCAGACAAACGACGTTTATGCGTAAGCTCGGAAAGCGGATTATGCTGATCCATAAACTGTGAAAGCTGCGATGAACCAAAAAATTCTTTAATAGCAGCTACAACCGGACGAATATTTATGAGCGCCTGCGGCGTGATGACATCAACATCCTGGATAGTCATGCGTTCTTTGACGACACGTTCCATGCGTGAGAGACCTATGCGGAACTGATTTTGGAGCAATTCTCCCACAGAACGCACACGGCGGTTTCCCAGATGATCAATATCGTCCGTATTGCCAACACCATCCATTAAGTTCAACAAATAATTGATAGATGCCATGATATCATTTTTGGTAATCGTACGATGATGGTATTCCAAAGTTGGAGAACAGAGCATCTTCATGTTCTTACCGGATTTCGTTTTAATATAAAGAGTAACAATTTTGCCTTCACCAAAAAGTACAGGTTCTTGCTCTTCACTGATATTCTCCAGCATGGCTTCATCAATCGTTACATCAGCAGGCAAAACAACTTCACCTGTTTCCTTATTAACAACAGGCTCTGCCAGCATTTTTCCAAGCAATCGGCGTTTCCAGCCCAATTTCTTGGTGAGTTTATAACGACCAACGGTTGCCAGATCATAACGTTTCGAATCAAAGAAAAGCGCATCTAAAAGCTGCTGCGCATTATCTACCGTTGGCGGCTCGCCCGGACGCAGACGCTTATAAATCTCTACCAGTGCTTCTTCTTTTGAATCTGTATTGTCACGTTCTAATGTCGTACGAATACGTTCATCATCATTGAATAAATCAGAAATTGCTGTATTTGAACCATAACCCAAGGCACGGATAAGCACAGTAACCGGAAGCTTGCGTGTCCTGTCTATACGCACAGAAATCACATCATTCGTATCCGTTTCCAACTCAATCCATGCACCACGATTTGGAATGACCGTAGCATTGTACAGTTTTTTGCCTGTTGGATCTATAGCCTCTCCGTAATAAGCTCCCGGAGAACGCACGAGCTGGCTAACGATAACACGTTCAGCACCATTAATAATGAATGTGCCCGTATCCGTCATAAGCGGAAAATCGCCCATAAAAACTTCCTGCTCTTTGATTTCACCTGTTTCGCGATTAATCAGACGAACATTCACCCTGAGAGGAGCTGCAAGCGTCACATCACGCTCCTTGCACTCATCAAGGTCATACTTTGGATCATCCAATGTGAAATTTTCAAAGGACAATACAAGATTTCCTGTAAAGTCTTGTATCGGCGATATATCATGGAAAATCTCCTGCAACCCTTCTTTCAAAAACCATTCATAAGAATTCCTTTGAATATCCAGGAGATGTGGCATATCCATGACTTCTTTGATCTTTGCATAGCTATACCTGGTTCTTTTGCCTACCGGCACAGGATTAAACATTAAATCCTTCACCCCTTAGCCCAATTTGACTCAAACAAACAGACACACACAAAAATAAAACGGAATCATAAAACAATAAAAAGGCAAGGTCCTTATTATTTTTTGATACCTTGCTTCTCTCCTATCTTATTCCGCTATAAACGTGGTCATCTGTCAGTATTCAGTTACACATTCTGCGATAGTCATTCGCAGATTCTGTAGTTAACAATAATATCATACTTTATAAGAAAAGTCAACTTTTTTTATAGAGCTTTTGATAAAAATAACGCCTGTTACTGGAATGAATCCACCAACAGGCGTTGCTTGGTTTCAGTTAAATTATTTAACCTCTACAGTTGCGCCAGCTTCTTCGAGCTTAGCTTTAAGAGCATCCGCATCTGCTTTGGAAACTTTTTCCTTAACAGGAGCCGGAGCACCATCAACGACAGCCTTTGCTTCCTTAAGTCCAAGGCCCGTTGCTTCACGGACAACTTTGATAACGTTAATCTTGCTTGCGCCAACTTCCTTAAGGATAACGTCGAATTCTGTCTGTTCCTCTTCTGCAGCAGCACCAGCAGCGGCACCAGCAGCAGCTACAGCTACTGGAGCTGCTGCAGATACACCAAATTTCTCTTCCATAGCCTTAACAAGCTCGGAAAGTTCGAGAACTGTCATGCTCTCAATGGCTTCCATGATTTCTTCTTTAGTCATTTTAAAATACCTCCAAATTTACTTTTCATTTTCATTTTGTTTATTCATACAAAAGATATCTCAAGCGGATTCCTTTTGCTGGCGAACAGCCTCAAACACATAAACCGCATTGCGGATAACGCCCTGAAGAACATTGACTGTATTTGAAACAGGCGCCTGCATACTGCCAAGAAGCTTGGCAATGAGCACTTCGCGGGACGGCAGGGACGCCAAGGCTTTGACCTCATTAGACTCAATCACCTTACCATCAACCATACCGGCCTTGATTGTCAAAATTCCTGCATCTTCCAGCTTGTTCTTCTTCATGAACTCACTGATAACCTTAGCCGGAGCAACCGCATCCTCCGTAGACACAGCCAAAGCTGTTGTACCTTCCAGATGTCCGATAAGCCCCTCGAAACCGGCTTCCTGCGCTGCGATACGCATAAGCGTATTTTTCACTACGTGATACGATACACCTGCCTCACGCAATGTGCAGCGAAGCTGGGTATCCTGAGCAACTGTCAGTCCTTTATAACTTGTAAGTACTGCACCTTTTGCCGTAGTAAGTCTTTCCTTTAATTCAGCGACAATTGTTTGTTTTTCTGAAGTTATTGACATGAAATACACCTCCTCTCCTGTAAGAAACTAAATAAAACGGTCCCCGGCTGTCACCGGAGACCGCAAAAGGCATATGCCACGCTAAAACTCCGACCTCGGTAGGCTTATTTTTTAAATGAGTACCCCTCATGCCTGCTGTCTACAGCCAATAGAATCTATATTATATTATTCTGCTTTGCCGGAAGCTTTTAACGGATTCACTGCAATACCAGGTCCCATAGTTGCGCTAACTGTTACAGAACGCATATATTGGCCCTTGGCAGCAGCTGGTTTTGCTTTGTTCAAGGTATCGATGATAGTCTGATAATTCGCAGCCAATTTCTCAGCCTCAAAAGAAGCCTTGCCAATCGGCACATGAACATTACCAGCCTTATCTGTACGATACTCAACCTTACCTGCTTTAATTTCATTAACCGCACGCGTAAGATCCATCGTCACTGTCCCCAGCTTCGGATTCGGCATCAAACCTCTTGGTCCGAGGATTTTACCGAGACGGCCCACTGTGCCCATCATATCCGGAGTAGCTACAGCAACATCAAAATCGCACCAACCGCCCTGAATTTTCGTAACGAATTCATCAGAGCCAACAAAATCCGCCCCAGCAGCTTCTGCCTCTGCTACTTTATCGCCCTTTGCAAACACAAGGACACGTTTGGATTTGCCTGTACCATGTGGAAGCACTACTGCCCCACGTACCTGCTGATCTGCATATTTAGGATCTACGCCCAAACGGACATGCAGCTCAATTGTCTCATCAAACTTCGCCGTCGCCGTTTTCTTGACAAGATCTATTGCTTCACCAGCGTCATACATCTTGTTTTCAAGAAGCTTGGCAGCATCCTGATATTTTTTGCCAAATTTAGCCATTTTAAAATTCCCCTTTCGTGGTAATAACGGTATTGCCTCCCACGAGTATGCGCATCGACTATCAGTCGACGATTTCAATACCCATGCTGCGAGCTGTACCTTCGATCATGCGAGTTGCAGCCTCGAGATCCGCAGCATTTAAATCCTGCATTTTTGACTGTGCAATTTCCTGTGCTTTCGCACGCGGAAGCTTTGCAACCTTCTTTTTGTTTGGTTCTCCAGAAGCTTTCTCAATACCAGCAGCTTTCTTTAAAAGCACAGCAGCCGGCGGAGTCTTCGTAATGAATGTGAAGGATCTATCCTCAAAAACTGTAATCTCTACCGGAATGATAAGACCTGCTTGTTTAGCAGTCCTCTCATTGAATTCCTTTACAAAAGCCATTATATTGACACCAGCCTGGCCTAATGCCGGACCTACCGGAGGAGCCGGTGTAGCTTTTCCCGCGAGAACCTGCAGTTTTACAAGTTTAGCAACTTTCTTAGCCATGTTGTTTACACCTCCTTAATAAAAATATGTACCTTAAATTTTTTCAACCTGAGCAAAATCCAGCTCAACTGTAGTCTCTCTCCCAAACATTTCAACAAGCACCTTAAGCTTGCCTTTCTCAGGATTAACCTCAGACACTGTAGCCGGGAAATTCTCAAAAGGTCCCGAAGTAATGATACGAACAGCCTGCCCTACACCAAAGTCCAAAACAGGTCTTGTCGCTTCAACACCCATAGATTTCAGGATACGCTTTACTTCAGCATCCGTAAGTGGGATAGGCTTCGTTCCGGAACCAACAAACCCTGTCACACCCGGCGTATTACGAACTACATACCAGGAACGATCGTTGACTATCATTTCCACCAACGCGTATCCAGGGAAAACCTTTTTTTTGGTTACTTTCTTTTTGCCATCATCCTGAATTTCAGTTTCATCTTCCATTGGAACGACGACATTGAAGATTTCATCCTCCATTCCCATGGAATGAACCTTTCTTTCAAGGTTGGCTTTCACTTTATTTTCGTAACCGGAATACGTATGTATGACATACCATTTCTTCTCTGATTCCATCGCTAAGGGACGCTACTGCATCCCCCACCCCCTAGTCGTCTTATCTTAAAATGATATGGAACAATCTTGCAAAGATTGTATCACATACCCAAATGAGCGAGCAAACAATGGCTACTGCAATGGCAACCACACAAGTATAGGAAATAAGTTCCTTTTTACTCGACCACGTAACTTTTTTCATCTCAGCTATAACTTCTTCTATAAATCTCTTTATATTGAAGCCGTTTTCTGGCTGAGCTGACGACATCTTTTCATCCGTCAAAGCATCTCACATCCCCTACAGGCACACCACAAACAAAAGCTCTGCTTACTTTGTTTCCTTATGTAGTGTATGCTTTTTGCAGAATTTGCAATATTTATTGAGTTCTATTCTATCCGGATCATTCTTCTTGTTCTTATTGGTCTGATAGTTGCGGTTCTTACATTCCGTGCAGGCCAACGTAACTGCATTGCGCATCTTATGCACTCCTTACTTCTAGAAAATATAACTGCCTTCAAAATGTCACTAATATAATCTATCATACTTGAATGGGTGTGTCAATAACGGCCCGCAAACAAATTAAATTATTTTGCGTCCTGCACAACCATAAGTGACATTCAAAACAGTAAAACATAAATAAAAACCCCTATGCAGGGGTTCCCTTTATTGAATGGTGGCGGCACAGAGATTTGAACTCCGGACACTGCGGGTATGAACCGCATGCTCTAGCCAACTGAGCTACGCCGCCGCTTTATATGGAGCTGATGACCGGGATTGAACCGGTGACCTTATCCTTACCAAGGATACGCTCTACCGACTGAGCTACATCAGCACTCATCACGATTGGTTGCGGGAAGAGGACTTGAACCTCTGACCTTCGGGTTATGAGCCCGACGAGCTACCAACTGCTCCATCCCGCGATGAAAATAAATGGTGGGCAGGGATGGATTCGAACCATCGTAATCCGAAGATGACAGATTTACAGTCTGTTCCCTTTAACCACTCGGGCACCTACCCATGCTATATAAACAGCTTTGCTGCTTTTTACTTGGTTGCGGGAAGAGGACTTGAACCTCTGACCTTCGGGTTATGAGCCCGACGAGCTACCAACTGCTCCATCCCGCGATGTTACCAATCTGCCAGCTTCATTTGTTATCGGCTGACAAGAAATAATTCTATCATATCATTCTGTATTTGTAAAGGGTAAAAATAATTTATTTAACTTTTTTCCCCAATTTAGCACGATGTCCTGCATTTGTTTTTGTTTTTACGTTCGTTCTATTCCTTGATTTCTGGACATTACGCCCCTTATGCGGCGCTCCTTTAGCTGTTGCATATCTGTTTAATGGAGCCGGTTTTTTTCCGCCTTTTCCTTTATCGGCATGATCGGTTTCTTCTGCCTTTGTACGCATCTTGGTACGCTGCAGACTCCGTTCCGATTTTTGTTTCTGTATATGGCTTCGGATACCACTCTCAATACGATGCAGCTGATCATGCTGTCTGGCATTCACGAAGGTAACTGCCATCCCTTCCTGTCCCGCACGTCCAGTACGCCCTATACGGTGGATATACGCCTCTGTATCTCTGGGAATATCATAATTGACAACATGGGTGACGCCTTCAATATCCAGTCCTCTGGCTGCTATATCCGTAGCCACAAGTATCTGCAGTTTTGCTTCACGAAAACTTCTGAGCACCATCGTCCGTTGCGCCTGCGACAAATCTCCGTGCAGCTCATCGACGAGATAACCGCGGCGGGCCAAAGCCATCGTCACCATAGAAACACGCTGCTTTGTATGGCAAAACACCATGGCGAGATACGGCTGATATGTGTTGATAAGCTCACACAGCTTATCAATTTTTGTATCTTCCGTCGTATCCACAGCGACCTGCTTGATTTCATCCAAAGTAACATGTTCGGTTTGGATCGTTATCTGCTGCGGTACATGCATATAACGATTTGCCAATCCACGGACACGTTCCGGCATCGTTGCAGAAAAAAGCATAATCTGGCGGTCTTTGGCAATTTGATCCAGGAGTATGTTGACATCCTCAATAAATCCCATATGGAGCATTTCATCCGCTTCATCAATAACAATCTTATTCACATGTGAGATATCAATGGTTTTGCGTCGCAAATGGTCCAGCAGACGTCCCGGTGTCCCAATAATAAGCTGCGGATTTCTGCCGAGCTTCTGTTTCTGCCTTTCAATATTCTGCCCGCCGTAAATAACCAGCGATTGGACGCCTGCCGCTTCACCCACATAAGCGGCAACTTTGGCAGTCTGCAAGGCAAGCTCACGCGTAGGAGCAATTACCAGTGCCTGTATCGCTGGCACATTTGCTTTTATCTTTTCACAAATTGGCAGCAGGAAAGCCAGGGTCTTCCCCGTGCCCGTCTGCGCCTGTACAATAACATCCTGTCCGCTGCGCACTACTGGTATAGACTGTTCCTGTACCAGTGTTGCTTCTTTTATTCCCCTATGATGTAAGGCCTCACAAACCACTTGCGAAACGCCCAGTTCTTCAAACTTCTTCATTACAAACCCCTCTCAAAATAAACATCAACTGGACATGATTTCTGTCCCTGTTTCTGTAACCAAAATAGTTTTTTCCCATTGTGCTGACCACGATTTATCCTTCGTCGTAACCGTCCAGCCATCATTTTTATCCGTCACGACCTTATATTTTCCTGCATTGATCATCGGCTCGACTGTAAGCACCATACCCGGCACAAGCAACATACCCGTATCAACTTCACCCACATGCGGCACAAAAGGTTCTTCATGGAAAGACTTCCCCACACCGTGTCCGCCCAGCTGTGTAACGACCGAATATCCATGTTTGTGTGCATGTGCTTCCACCGCCGCACCAATATCGCCCAGGAAATGCCAGGGACGTACGGCCTCGATTCCGAGTTCCATACACTCTTTTGCTATGCGTACAAGGTGTTCTGCCGCTGGAGACACTTCCCCTATCATAAACATACGCGAAGCATCCGCATAATAGCCATGAAAGATGGTAGTGATATCGACATTAACAATATCTCCTTCCTTGAGTATTGTCTTTTTTGATGGTATACCATGGCAAACCACTTCATTGATGGAAATACAAATGCTTTTAGGATACCCCTCATAGTCCAGGCAAGCCGGAATTCCACCATGCTGCACAATATATTCATGCGCCGCATCGTTAAGTGTCAGTGTATCGATTCCCGGACGTATCATATCCGCCACGGTATTCAGTGCACCATCATTGATGGTACCACTCTGACGGATTTCCTCAATTTCCTCTTCATTATTGATTATTTTTTTAGACGGACGCACCTGCCCTTTAAAAATATCCAATTTTATAGCATTCAGACGTTCATCAAAAGCGAGATGACACTTTTTATATTTTTTGCCGCTTCCACACCAACATAAATCATTTCTTGTCATTTTCAATTACTCCCTCACAATCATCTATATTCATTATAGGACGAAAAAAATTTTTGTCTACTGCAAATTCCTTTTCTGTACTTGCTCCACGGCTTGACAGCACAGCGTCTTTGCTATATATTAGCGAATGTAGTCTTTTTGCTCCTGTCTTGAAGCAACTCCGAAAAAGCCTGTAATTCAAAGGACGTGTTTATTTTTGCGATTTAATATGAAAAAATTCATCTTGGGCCTGATAGTAGTATCCATCTTATTATGCATCAGCTTATTACTTGCTGCAATTCCCTATTATCAAGGGATACCAGTACTTAATTATCATCAAATCAACGATTCTGCTCATAACGCTTTAACCGTAACTACAACACAATTTGAAGCACAGATGAAATATCTTGCTAAAAATGGCTATCATACAATCACCCCATCAGAACTGGCCGACGCTCTTGAAAACAATGCTGCTCTTCCGGAGAAGCCCGTACTGATTACCTTCGATGATGGTTATCTGGATAATTACAACAACGCCTTTCCCATCCTGAAAAGGTATAATATGAAAGCAACCATTTTTCTTATTACGGACTATGTTAGTGTATACCCAAACTATCTCACCTGGGACAAAGCCTTGGAAATGCAAGAGAATCAAATTGATCTCGAAAGCCATACCTTAAGCCATGTCGAACTTAGCAAAACAGGCTCAGCCACAGAAACTCTGCATCAGCTGACAGACTCAAAAAAAGCTATTGAATGGCATCTGAAAAAGAAGGTTGACTTCCTGGCCTATCCTTGCGGTTCCTATGATGATGAAACGATTGCTCTTGTAAAGGACGCCGGATATCGGGCTGCCTTTACCGTACAATATGGTGCCAATAAACCCGGCGCACAAATGTATGCTTTGGACCGTATACCTATTTTTGGCGGCAATTCACATACATTGCTGCGGTTTAAACTCCGTTTGAACTGTGTTCCAGTGCTGTCTGTCCTGAATCACATCCGTACCTATATGATCCGAAATATACATCCAGGACTTGCTGCATTTATAATCCTTCCATAAAAAATGCGAAGAAATGCGGACTGCTCATAAAGCTATGAACAGTCCGCATTTCTTATTACAGTAATTCCATCCTGGGCAGCATCTCATATAGCGGTTCCCCCACCGCATATGAGGTGCTGTTTTTTCCACAATAAGAATATCTCCCGACATTCTTCAACGCATAAACTGATCGATTGCTTTATCCAGCTTTTCTATGGCTTCCCTGTCATCTTCCCGGATTGCATCGACAATGCAATGCTCGATATGATCCTTGAGTATTATCTTTCCCACGCCCCGCAGAGCCGAGTTTACTGCTGATAACTGAATGAGAACCTCACTGCAGTCCCTGCCGGACTCTACCATTTTCCTAATAGACTCCAAATGTCCGATAAGTCTGGACATACGGTTCAGTACAGCTTTTGTCTGCGTGTGCGTATGTGTATGCACATGTGCAGATTTTTCTTCATGCATATGCGAAATAACGGTTCCGTCCGGCATAATATGTTCATGCTTTTTATCCATAAACACACTCCTATTACTGAACAACTACGAATTCCTATCATTATAGCACATGTAGTTCATAAACAAAAAGCATTTATTGCACTGCAAGTGTAACCTTCTCACCGTTAATATCCCATTCCTTCACGAAACCTGCAGTTTTGCTGTATTCCACTTTATCTGCCAGGACAACAGCACAAATTGTACTCTCATTATGTTGCATAAGTGCAGCAAGTTTATCATTTCCCTGCACATATACCGTGATATGGTCCATAACCTCAAAGCCATTTTCCTTGCGCATCGTCTGCAGTTTACTGATGATCTCACGTACAAATCCTTCTTCAATAAGCTCCTCAGACAAGGTTGTTTCAAGTGCTACTGTTACTCCATTGTAGCGCTGGGCCATAAAGCCCTCGGTCTGTGCCATGGTAATTTCAACGTCTTCCAGCAAAAGTTCAATTTCTCCGGATGGCAGGTTAAGCTTTAGTCTGCCAGTTTTATCAAGTTCTTCTTTAGCGGCATGTCCGTTAACTTTCCCGAGTGCCGCCTTAATCTCGCCGATCCGGCGTCCGGCCTTAGGTCCAAGCACCTTGAACTGCGGTTTGAAACTGTAGGTAAGATATGCCTCCATATCCTCCTTAAAGGTCACCTTCTTGACATTGAGCTCATTCTCCACGATTTCCTGGAAAAACGCACTGAGTGTTCCCTCTGCCTTCACATACATATTCGCGATTGGCTGCCGGTTCTTGATATTCGCTGCATTACGCCCTGCACGTCCCAATACGACAATTTCCAGTACAAGCTCCATGTTTTTCTCAAGTTCCGTATCGATATATTCCTCATGGCAAAGAGGAAAATCGCAAAGATGTACACTTTCCGGTGCATCCTTATCAATACTGCAGACAAGATTACGGTAAATACTTTCTGTTAAAAATGGAATCATCGGTGCTGCCGTCTTTACTGTCGTGACAAGTGCTGTATAAAGCGTCATATAGGCATTAATTTTATCCTGTGTGAGTTCCTTGGACCAGAAACGCTCACGGCTTCTCCTCACATACCAGTTGCTGAGCTCATCAACAAATTTCTGCAAGGCTTTGGCCGCCTCTGTTACCTTATAACCAGCTAAATCCTCATCCACAGTCCTGACAAGTGTATTCAGCCTGGAAAGCACCCATTTATCCATGACAGAAAGCTTATCATATGCCAGCGTATATTGCGTCGCATCGAAATCATCAATATTTGCATAAAGCACAAAAAACGCATAGGTATTCCAAAGTGTTCCCATGAACTTACGCTGCCCTTCCTGTACTGCACCATCATGGAAACGATTTGGCAGCCACGGAGCACTGTTCTCATAAAAGTACCAGCGAATCGCATCCGCGCCATGCTTATTGAGTGCATCCATCGGATCCACCGCATTTCCTTTGGATTTACTCATCTTACGGCCGTTCTCATCTTGTACATGCCCAAGCACAATAACATTCTTATAGGGAGCCTTATGAAAAAGCAGCGTAGAAATCGCAATGAGTGAATAAAACCAGCCGCGTGTCTGATCCACAGCTTCAGAGATAAAATCTGCCGGGAAACGTTTCTCAAAAATGTCCTTATTCTCAAACGGGTAATGCCACTGAGCGAACGGCATCGAACCTGAATCAAACCAGCAGTCAATCACCTCTGGAACACGATGCATTTCCTTTCCACACACCGGACACTTGATTGTAACCTCGTCGATGAACGGACGATGCAGTTCAATGTTTTCCGGGCAGTTATCGGACATAGACCTGAGCTCCTCGATTGAACCGACAGCATGCTGGTGGCCACACGTACATTCCCAGATATTAAGCGGTGTACCCCAATAACGGTTGCGGCTGATCCCCCAATCCTGCACATGTTCAATCCAGTCGCCGAAACGTCCCTTACCAATACTTTCCGGAATCCAGTTAACCGTATTATTGTTCTGGATCAGTTCGTCACGGACTGCAGTCATCTTGATAAACCAAGACTCACGCGCATAATAAATAAGCGGCGTATCGCAGCGCCAGCAATGTGGATAACTGTGCTCAAAAACAGGTGCCTTGAACAGAAGCCCTTTGGTCTTTAAATCCTTGAGTATGAGCGGGTCGGCATCCTTTACAAAAACACCCGCCCAATCCGTATCCTTCGTCATGCAGCCCCGCCCGTCAACGAACTGCACAAACGGCAGATCATATTTTTTGCAGACACGCGAGTCCTCCTCACCAAAGGCAGGAGCCATATGAACGATACCCGTACCATCCGTCGTGGTTACATAGGCATCACAGGTTACAAAAAAAGCCTTTTTATTTATTTTATCGACAGCATATGGGTAAAGCGGCTCATATTCACGATATTCAAGTTCTTTTCCTTTAAATCTCTCCAGAATTTCCCTTTCCGTATCTGCTTCAAATACACGGTCTACCAAAGCTTCCGCCATATAATAAACCGTATCCTCCGCCCGAAGCTTCACATAATCAATTTCCGGATTCACGCAAAGTGCAAGATTTGAAGGCAGCGTCCAGGGCGTCGTCGTCCATGCAAGGAAATAGGCATCCTCACCTCTGACCTTAAACTTCACCATAGCAGAACGTTCCTTGACATCTTTGTAGCCCTGCGCCACCTCATGTGAAGAAAGCGGCGTACCGCAACGCGGGCAATATGGAACGACCTTATAGCCCTTATAAAGCAATCCTTTTTCCCAAATTTCCTTAAGTGCCCACCATTCCGATTCAATAAAATAATTCTCATACGTTATATATGGGTGCTCCATATCAGCCCAAAAACCCACAACATCTGAGAATTGCTCCCACATACCCTTATATTTCCATACAGACTCACGGCATTGTTTAATAAACGGTTCTATGCCATATTTTTCAATCTGGTCTTTGCCATCAAGTCCCAGTTGCTTTTCCACCTCGAGCTCCACTGGCAAACCATGTGTATCCCATCCGGCTTTCCTCAGAACATTTTTCCCTTTCATGGACTGATAACGTGGCAGCAGATCCTTGATTACACGGGTAAGCACATGTCCGATATGCGGCTTGCCATTAGCTGTGGGCGGTCCGTCATAAAAAGTAAAGGTATCACAGCCCTCGCGCTGGTCAATGGTCTTTTGCGCGATATTATTTTCCTTCCAAAATTTCTCAACTTGTCTTTCTCTCTGGACAAAGTCCAGATTCGTATTCACTTTACTATACAAACAAATTCCCTCCTAAATATAAAACTCAGCCGGACATACGAGAAGAGTCCCTGACAAAATAAAAAGCCCCCATCCAAAACAGGACGAGAGCTCCACTATCATTTACCACCCATTTCACATACCAGCATATGCTATTCCTTTAACGGTGAATACCGGCACAACTTACTCGCAAGCTTTCAGTCTGCTGCTCCAAAGCGATCTTCAACAGGAGGCTACTCATGCCGGGCTCGCACTGCCGCCGACTCGCTGTATCTTTTTCCTCTTGCCTACTCTCTTCATCATTACATTTTTACACATATTGAATTTCTCTATTATACTATCACACACAGATACAAAATTCAAATAAATTTCTTCTCCTTTTCACATTCCTGTTTTATAATAAAAAGGATTGTTCAAGGGGGTTTTTTTATGCATCAGTATTTATTTTTCATCGGTGACTTCCCTATACGCGCTTACGGGCTCGTGCTCAGCCTCAGTATCGTCCTTGCGACCGGTGTCGCTTATTTCCTGGCCAAACAGGACGGCCGCTGGCACAGCCATATTGTCGATATTGGCATCTACTGTGGCGTAGGCGGCATCCTCGGTGCACGTCTTTGGGATGTATTTTTTTTCGACTGGGGTTATTACCACGACCATATCACAGAACTCTTCAACGTCTGGCAAGGTGGTATGGCTATCCAGGGAGGAATTCTCCTTGGCGTTATCGTCGGCATCATTTATACGAAACACTACCACATCGATACCTGGGCTCTCGCGGACATTATTGCCCCAGCGATTATCCTCGGACAAGCCCTGGGCCGCTGCGCAAATCTGTTGAATGGCGACGCCTTTGGCGCGCCAACCGGAAACAGCTTTGGAATACTTTATCCGCCTACAACACTTGCCTATCATACTTACGGCGACCAGCCCTTATGGCCTGCAGAAATCTGGGAGGGCCAGCTTGATATCGTCATCTTTGCCCTGCTCCTTATCTTCCGCTCTCAAAAGCATGCCAAAGGACAATGTTTTGCTCTTTATATCATGCTGTATTCTCTCGCACGCTTCTTTTTAGAATATCTGCGTGGGGACTATACCAATCTGGTGCTCGGCATCTTTAAATCCGCACAAATGACAAGCATCTGCGCTTTTACACTTGCACTTGCTGCTTTTATCTGGCTCGGTATCCGCAAGCCTTCGCCAGCTCCTGTTGAAAAACAAAAACCGCTATTAACTAACCGGCGCAGACGCAAATAAAAAATGACAGGAGGCACACAATACCTCCTGCCATTTTTTATTGCACAGTTTTCCTGCGTACGCATCTATACCAAAGCACTACGCCAATCAGAACCAAAAGAGAACCTGTGACTAAAAACACATATTTTATACCCAACAATGTGCCAATAAAGCTCCCCAACAGAGGCCCGGTCATACCACCAGCCTGGTTCGCTGTGGTCGCCAGCCCAAATGCCCTGCCGCGGAAACCAGCATCCGTAGCACGTACCAAAGTAGCACTCACAGCTGGATTGGCCCCTACAAAAAATAAACCGAACAAGAACTGGCATACAGCAAAACCAAGAATCCCGGACATGAAATATTGCAGAAAGTTGAAAATGCCCGCACCGCAAAATGCCAGGAACATCACTAGAAAATATCCTCTTCTCTGCCCCAGTGCTCCCCAAAGCGTCGTGGACAAAACACCGGCAATCCCTCCCAGGCTGAATACCAGTCCTGACGTAAATGCTACATTATCCATGCTATGCTGCAGCTCCGCAACATAAAGGCTTATGACCGGCTGCAAGACCATATTCGCCAAACTAATAATAAATGACAAGAACAGCATTCCCACAAGCAGACGGTTATGCGCAGCATACCGGAAATCATCAAGTATACTGCTTTCAGCAGACGCCTTTTCTTTGTCTGCTGTCTGAACAGCCGTTACTGGCTCCTTGACTAAAAAAAACACCATCAGGGTAACCAGCAGCAAAAAACCACTTGCCACAAAAAAAGACATGCGCATGCCTACCAGCTCAGCTATGATACCTCCGATAAGCGGTCCAAGAACCGTTCCGACAATCTGTCCGGTCTGTACAATCCCCAGCGCATAGCCCAGCTTATTGCTTGGCGCACTGACAGAAGCAATCGCAAGCACAACCGGAAAGAATCCATTGGCAAAGCCTTGTATGATGCGCATACCAAAAAGCTGCAAAGGCGATGTCACAATCCCGCCTAAAAAATAAGCCAGCGTCAGACCTACACAAGCCCGAATTGCCATAGGACGCTTTCCACTCTTATCTGCCATCTTTCCCCAGATAGGAGCCATGATAGCAGCTACCAGAAAAGTCACTGAAAATACTGCTCCCGAATAAAGTGCGACATTATCCTGCGGAGCACCAAGCTCCAAAAGATAGAGCGGCAAAAAGGGCACCAGCATCGTATAACTTGCTGATGTCCCAGCGATACAAAAAGCCAAAAGAAAAATAGACTTCTTCCAGCCAGAATTATCCTGCATTTTTTTATCAATCACTTTCTATAAAAAAATTTTTCCTCCGCAAACGTATCTGCCGAGGACATTAGGTCATTATAGTACTCTGCTTTTACTTTGTCAACTCATCTGAAAGAATATAAGACAATAGGCGCGCCGTTATGGAATAAATGTCATTCAGCTTTTTATTCATAGAATCGCTGAAAGACACATAATGCATAATTTACAGAAAACCCTCAAGCTGATCGTATAAAAATCAGCTTGAGGGTTTTGCGTCTTAAAGTCATTTCTGTCGGGCATACTAAGCTGAATTGCCTGTATTGCTGCTTTCAGACGTAATACAAACACCTACAACTATATCGATAGAATTTATTTAATACCATCAAATACTTTACGGGAAACGTAGACCTGCCCATCCATAATGATCTTGGCTGTACGGCTTACACCAGCTTTATCAAGATGCCAACCTGCTGGATTCTTCGCCAAACCAATCTCAAAATCAAGTATACCTGAAGGATGTCCCAGCCTGACAGTTCCTGAATTCTTGGCATATTCACTTACAATCTCATTGACTACCGTACCTTCAATAAGCGCTGCCGTAGCCGCACAAATACCGCCAGTTACTGCATAAGCTTTATGCATGACATCCATAGCTTTGGTCCTGGCGATCAAATCTACCTCACCTGCTTTGATTTCTGCTCCTGTCATGGTCTTATAATCTTTGGGAGAAGCTACAAAAGCCACTTTCGGTACAGCCGGTCCTACATTCTCCTTGCTTGCTGCCAAAGCCATCATTACCCCTGCTGTAGTACGTATATCCTCCATAATTTCAAGTATTTCGGGATTATTTTCCGTATCCTGCGGCAGTTCCAAACCAGTCAGCCCAATATCCTCTGCCTTAACAAACACAGACGGATTGGCCGCATCTACTAAGCTCACTCTTATCTTTTTGCCATTTGCCAGCTGAATCTCATCAACCACATTTCCAGTTGGCAGCAGGTGTCCGGTTTTTGCACCACCGGCATTTAAAAAATTAAGGACAATTTTAGCGCCTGTGCCCGGAACTCCATCAATTGCATATGTACCTTCCGTAACAACTTTTCCATCCTTCACCGGCACAGATACCTCGATGACTTTTTTAGTATTGGTATTATATATTCTTACAGTTGTAACCGGTTCTACTGTCGAAACCAACCCCTGCTGTATCGCATATACACCAACCCCAGAGGAAATGTTGCCACAATTTCCCGCATAATCTATCATGGCATCCTTAATACCGACATAACCAAACGTATAATCAATGTCTATGCCCTCAATCTTGGAAACAGCCAACAGTGCGACCTTGCTTGTCAACGGATCAGCGCCTCCCATGCCGTTGATCTGCCGAGCATCCGGACTGCCATAAATAGCTAAAATAACCTGGTCTCTGCGTTCAGGATCTTCCGGCAGATCTTTGACCATGAGATAAATGCCTTTACTTGTACCGCCACGCATATATACTGCAGGTATCTTTACATATTCTTCCATAATAATCCGCATCCTTTGCTTTATCTTTTGCCGTTAGCGGCATAATTCAGGAGCCCTCCGCTGAGCATTATTTCCTTTTGCCGTTGCGTAAGTGAACATTGTGTGTGGAAGCTATAACCCTGTGTTTTATTTTTCACTGTAACCTGCTTATTTTCTACCGCCTGGTAAACATTTTCGATTTCCAGCTCATCACCATCCTGCAAGCGGTCATAATCTGCATCCGAGATAAAAGTCAACTGCAAAATACCAAAATTGACCAAATTAGCAGCATGAATGCGTTCAACACTTTTAGCCAAAAGCAACCTTACACCCAGATACATAGGACATAATGCCGCATGTTCACGTGAAGACCCCTGCCCATAACTCAGGCCTGCAACTATAACAGAATTGAAACCATCGCGCTTATTTCTCTCACATTTTTCCGAAAAGCCCGGATCTACAGGATGAAACACATATTTCGAATACTTTGGTACATTCGAGCGGTATTTAAGAAATGGGCCCGCAGGCATAATATGATCCGTTGTAATTTTATCTCCCACTTTAATCGTCACTTTTGCTGTCAACGTTTTTGGCATAGCCTTATTATGCGGCGGCTCACCGATATTCGGTCCACGATACACTGAAATGGCCGTATCAGCAGCAGGTTCCAGCAGCATACTGTCATCGATGTAGTATACTTCCGGCAACACAATTTGCGGATATACAAAACCCAAATCACGCGGATCCGTAACTTTTCCGGTAAGGGCTGCAGCTACAGCCGTTTCCGGACTCACCAAATATACCGCTGCATCTTTCGTACCACTGCGACCTTCAAAGTTCCGATTATTTGTTCGTAGCGAAACTGCTTTGGACTGCGGTGCCTGTCCACAGCCTACGCAAAAACCACAGGCAGTTTCTAATATACGTGCTCCGGCAGCCACAAGATCTCTAAGTGCCCCATTTTTAGCAATCATCGCCAAAACTTGTCTACTGCCCGGCGCTACACCAAAACTGACATTGGGATGAACATGCCTGCCTTTGAGCATGGCAGCGACCAGCATAACATCACGATAAGAAGAGTTGGTACAACTGCCCACCAGGACCTGATTCACTTCGAGTCCCTCAATTTCGCGAATTCTCTTTACTTTATCTGGAGAATGCGGACAAGCTACATTTGGTTGAATGGCACCTAAATCGATTGTAACTGTCTTGTCATACCTGGCATCCTCATCCGGCTTCAGTTCATGCCAATCATCTTCCCTGGCCTGTGCTTTAAAGAATGTCAACGTCATTTCATCGCTTGGGAAAATTGAAGTCGTGACTCCCATTTCGGCTCCCATATTCGTAATCGTTGAACGTTCCGGTACCGTAAGTGTTTCTAATCCGCTGCCGCCATATTCAATTAATGTACCTACGTTGCCTTTGGTAGTAAAAATTTTTAGCATTTCAAGCACAATATCTTTAGCAGAGCACCAGGGACGAAGTTTTCCTTCCAAATTTACTCGGATGACTCTGGGATATGTCAGATAGAATGGCCCGCCCGCCATAGCAACGGCTACATCAAGACCGCCTACTCCCATAGCCAGCATCCCCACAGCACCAAGTGTCGGTGTATGGCTATCCGAACCAAGGAGTGTCGCTCCAGGACGGCTGATACGTTCTAAGTGTACCTGATGGCAGATACCATTCCCAGCTTTAGAATATTTAATACCGTGTTTAGCGGCAACTGTCTGTAAATAACGATGATCATCGGCATTTTCAAAACCGTCCTGTAGTGTATTATGGTCAACATAAGAAACCGACAAGGTCTTAACGCGAGAGAGTCCCATAGCCTCAAATTGCAAGTAAGCCATAGTTCCGGTTGCATCCTGTGTAAGCGTCTGATCAATACGGATTGCAACCTCTTGACCGGCAGTCATTTCTCCGACTAGCAAATGCTTGCCAATAATTTTTTCTACCAGATTCTTTCCCATACATTTCCCTCCACTGAGTAATAAACTAAACTGGCTGACCGCTGTTACAAAATATTCATATCGCCTAAGCTGCTATGAGCGTTCTGTTTGGCGGCATCATTATCATGTGCTTATTTCTTTAATAAACTTAGCATTTCAGCTACGGTAGGCATATCAATACTGTTTTGCGCGTAATGGACATAGCTGACTGTGCCATTCTGTTCAACCACAAATAATGCGGGAAGCTGCTGCTCGTTACCCTCATATTTACCGTGGACAAAACCCAATTCTTTAACCTTTTTCTTTTTCCTCTCCAGTTTGGAAATCTCTACCTCATTTGTAGGCAGTCGGTCCTCTTTACAAGCAGTAGCAGAAATTTCCAGACTCTCATATAGTTTCATTTCTGGATCGCAAATAATATCAAATGGCAGCTTCATATCTTTTAATTCCTCGCGGACATTAGTTATTTGGCTCTGCATCACCACAAAAATCTGAGTATCATTATCCAGAAATTCCTGATAACGTACAGCCATCATATGAACATCATACCGGCAAGTTGGACAGCCAATATAACGCAAGAACCAAAATATTGTTCGTTTCTTTTCTTGAAGAACCCTCTCTACAGTTTTACCGTTTTCATAAGCAGTATGGAACACAAAATTTGGCATTTTATCGCCAACAGATAACTTTACCATTTCAATCCCCCTATCAATAAAGTTGATATCATCATAAAGACTTTATTCAGACTCTAAACTTTTTTACCACTTCTTGTAGTTCTCCCGCCATTTTTGCTAAAGCCTGACTAGCACTGGAAATTTCCTCCATAGATGCTGCTTGTTCCTCACTAGCAGCCGACACAGTTTGGGTATGCCCCGATGCTTCTTTACTAATCTGACCAATGTCATGCACTGAAGTAACAATCATTAAACTTTCAGAGGCCATTTTCTGCATAGCTGCCGAAATATCTTTGACTTGCCCTGATACCTGTTCTACTTGATTAACAATTTTGCCAAAAGCTTCTCCTGCAGCATCAACCACTTCATTGCCCACCTTAACTTCCTGCGTGCCCTCATTCATAGCAATGACTGCTGCTTCTGTCTCTGTCTGAACTTCAAGAATCAATTCGGCAATTTGCTTAGTCGCTTCCTGAGACTGTTCAGCTAACTTACGCACCTCTTCGGCGACCACAGCAAATCCTCGGCCCTGTTCACCAGCCCGTGCCGCCTCTATAGCAGCATTCAACGCCAATAAATTAGTCTGCGCAGCAATACCCGAAATAGTTTCAACAATCTGACCAATTTTCTGAGAACGCTGACCCAGTCTCGTTACAGACTCCGCCGAATTCGCTACCGTTTTTTCAATAACATCCATCTGCCTCATGACTGTCTCAACTGATTTTCTACCATCCTGAGCCACTCCTGACGCCTGTTCAGCCAGAACCGTCATATTATTTGCATTTCCTGACACTTTTTGAACCCCATCAGATACTTGTTCCACCACAGAAGAAGTAGTTGCAATTGCCGAAACCTGCTTATCCGAGCCTTTGGCCAACTCAGTGATGGCATCAGCCACTGTTCCCGTAGCCTGCGCAGATTGTTCTGTATTCGTTGAAAGCTGTTCAGCCGCTGATAAAACTTGTCCCGCTGAGGTCATAATATCGTGAATGACATTCTTCAAATCTGCACGCATTTTTTCAAGCGATACAGCTAATTGCTTAATTTCAAGCATACCAGAAACTTCTATTTTTCGGCTCAAATCACCACCGGCAATTACAGTAGCAGCATTCACTAGACGGTTAAGCGGGTTGGTTATATTTCCGGCTACATAAATAGCTGTAGCAACGGCTATAATTATAGCAAACAAAAGCAGCACTGCCATAATCAGTAAAGTATGCTTCATATCACCGGTAAATTCAATTGTGGGCAAATAAGTAATTACCCCCCAATTGTAAGTTTTGATGGGAACAAAAGAAATTAACGATTCGATTTGGACGGATGACATAGCTTCTATATTGCCATTATTTCCCGATATCACACTTTGTACATAGTTTTCCTGACTAATGCTTTCATTATTGAGTACTCGTTCTTTATCCGGATGGGAAATCAACCCGCCTTTACTGTCTACAATATCAATATAACCTGATTTACCAATCTTAGTCCGTTCTGCAATTTCCCAAATGCTTTGCAGACTTATATCACCAGCTAAAACACCCACAATGGTACCGTTTTGGTCTTTAATTGGCGTTGAAATTGTAATTGTCGGTGTTTTAGATACTGCCGATATATACACATCTGAAAAATAAAGTTTATCCATCATCGCCTGTTTGAAATATTCGGTGTTAGCCTTATCATTCATGATTGCTGAAGATGTTTTCGCAATTTGCATACCAGCCGTATTCATGGCATAAATCGTTTGAAATTCCGGATTATTCTGTTGTGCCACCTTGAGGAATTCACCTAATTTACCTGCATCCAGCGAATAAGCAGTCGGTGATAAGGACAGGGTTTTGATTAACTGGGCATTATCAGACATGAATCGTTCAATTTCATAAGAAACTTGTAGCGCAATGGTTTGATTGCTGCTGAAAGTATTCTCTTTTGTTTGACGAACATTCATATAGGAACTCACTCCGCCAATTACTGCTGCTGACAAAAAAGAAAACACGACCAGTAATCCTATGATTCTAAATTTCAATGTATTTTGTATCATATTTTACTATTCCTTTACTTTTTATACTCATAAGCAACCAGTGGAAATTCACTTCATACGCAGGATGGAAAAGCAACCAGACTGGCGGTAATCCATGCCATTCTGGTCGCTTTTATCCATATTCAGTACGCTGCAACCAGTGCAATCTCTACCAAGGCATCCTTGGGTAATTTAGCAACCTGCACACAAACTCTGGCGGGACAATCCATCATAAAATATTTTGCATACACAGTATTCATAGCTTCAAAATCATGCATATCTTTGAGAAATACGGTTGTTTTTACCACAGTATCAACGGACAGATTTTCCGCTGCTAATATTGCTTTCAGGTTTTCCAGCGATTGCTTAGTTTGACTTTCAATACCGCCTGCAGCAAATTCACCAGTTGCTGGAAGAACAGGCAGTTGACCTGAAATAAACAAAAAATCATTGGCCTTAATAGCCTGTGAATAGGGACCAATTGCTTGAGGTGCATTTTTGCTAAATACTACTTTTTTCATATGTCACACGCTCCCATAAGTACTTTTATCGATTCAACTAATTTTATGGCCACTTGCCAGACAAGCAAGCATCTGCTTATGGTACAAGTAAAGTCGTCAATTCCGAAATATCTTGCACCTGTTCTAAATTGTATATTGTACTAATAATCTCATCCATGCGTTGCGCAGAAAGCACTTCTCCTGCCAGGCATTTGAACTTCGCAGTCAATTCTTCTTTGGTCATCGGATTATCAGGGCCGCCTCTGCCATTCCACACGACTTTATTTAACTGACGGCCATCTTTAGTGCGAACCCTCATTTCACAACCCCAATTTGCAGGATATTGTTTTGTATACTCATCAGATACATGAACGTCAATTTTATCACATAAATTCCTAATGGCAGGATCTTGTATCCGCTCCTCCGTAAATTGCGCCACGCCTGCATTTCCATCGATAAAAGCTACCGCAATACCGTAAGGAATAGAAAATTTGGCTTCAAATACATTCTTAGGCTGCGGGTACATACCACACTGCTTTACCCCAATTTCATAAGTATACACATCAATTTTCTCAATATCCTGAGGCGCGATATGATATGTTTTCACTAATTCCAAAGCCCCTTCAATAGACAGATGCATACTGCGGCAACACGCATAAGGTTTGCGGCCTACACGCAATACGTTATATGTTTCCCCCAGGCCCTCAGTAACACTAGCAAAATTATATTCATCCGACGTAGCACGGTAAAATCCACCGTCCTCAGCCTCCAAAATATAACCAGGACCAGTCATTCCCCCTTTGGCCAACAAAGCTGAATTGATACCTGCACTGGCTGGATGTCCACCATGAAGTTTCTTATTGTTTGCACCATCCTTCAAAAAAGCCCATAATCCGCTTGCTTGCGTACCTGCCAACCCCAACGCCGATACCGTCTGGTTGACAGGCAAATCTAATATTTTAGCAGAACAAATGGCCGCCCCAAAAATACCACATGAAGAAGTAGCATGCCATCCATGTAACCGATGTGAGGCTGTTCCTGCGCCAATAGCAATCCGTATACCCGTTTCGTAGCCTGCCGTTAAAGCTGAAATCAGCTTTTTTCCCGAAATTTTATGTCTTTCCCCTAATGCCACTGCCGCCGGTATGACTACCGTTCCCATATGAATTTTACCCTGCGGATGGAAATCATCCATTTCCAAAGCATGCGCTGCAATCCCATTAATCAGAGCCGCATTTTGTACCGAGGCACGCTGTCTAGTGCCCCAGATAACACAATCATCCTGTGTATCATATTTTTTCAGTTCAGCGGTTATTCCTTTAACATCTTCCACCTGCACAGCAGCAGGAATAGCACCTGCCAGATTATCAATTAAATTTTCCTTGGCTTTTTCCACAACCGACTGTGGTATTGCCTCATAATCCAAATTACAGAAAAATTCCGCTAAGCGCGTAGTGATTGTCATATTCTTATCCCCCTTATTTATCTTGTTTTTTTATATTGCTCTAGTATTTGCTTAAGTCCCTGCTCTAATGTAGCTCTAGGACAACCGATATTCAGTCTGACAAAAGCAGCCCCTTCCGGTCCAAAACCGTCACCGCGATTGACAGCAACCAAACATTTATTAATAAAGAAATCAGACAATGTATCTCCGCTAAGACCCAGTTCACTGCAGTCCAACCACATTAAATACGTACCTTCCGGCTTCACTAACTTAATTTTTGGCATATGAGCTTTAAGAAAAACATCTAAAAATTTTACATTACCTTCCAAATAAGGCAGCAATTGCTCTAAATAATCTTCACATTCATTGTATGCGGCAATATACGCAGGCAGGGCAAAGACATTTTGTTGAATGCTTCTGTTCTTTTTAAATTGCAGTTCCAAACCTTTTCTCAGTTTAGGATTAGGAGCTACAATACCCGACCCACGCAGACCAGCTATATTAAATGTCTTCGATGGAGCGTAACAGGTAACTGTATTCATAGCATATCGTTCATCTAAAGAAGCTACTGGAACATGTTTATGTCCGGAAAAAATCAAATCCGAATGAATTTCGTCACTTATCAAAATGACATTATGGCGCAAGCAAATCTCCGCAATTTCTATCAGATCAGCTTTTTCCCAAACACGTCCCACCGGATTATGCGGATTGCATAATATCATTATTTTTGCTTTGGGACTGGCTGCACGTTTTTCTAAATCTGCAAAGTCAATACGGTATTGGCCATGTTCATAAAGCAAACTGTTGTCGCTTATCACACGATCATTATCAACGACGGCAAACCCAAATGGATGATATACCGGTCTTTGAATGATAACCTCATCGCCTATCTCAGTAAATGCCTGGATCATTGTATTAAATACTGGAACAATCCCTGTAGCAAAAACAATCCAGTCGGGCTGAATTTCCCAGCCATGACGCTTTTGTACCCAGTTAATAGTAGCTTCTTTGAATTCTGGAACTGTATATGGATAGCCATAAATCATATGCTCAGCCCGAGCCTTTACAACATCTATAACAGGTTGTGGACAACGAAAGTCAGTATCAGCCACCCACATAGGCAATGCTTTGGCATTCCCTACACGAGCCCCCACATTATCCCATTTAGAACTCTGCGTATTTTTCCTGTTAATTACTTCATCAAAATTATATTTCATTATAATTCCCCCTTCTTATTATCATCTCTAGCCGCAATAACAAAATTCTGGATCAGTATTTCCATTTTTTCTAGTTTTTCCAAATTAGTAATATTGCTTAATATCCTGTTCACATTTTCCTGAGGCAAATTAATTGAAGCATTCTCGTTATATTTTGCGATAATATCCTGCGTATCGATAGGATTTTCCGCCGCCCCACGCTCATATTTTTGTGATTTTTGATAGACTGTGCCATCCAAAAGTGTAACTTTAATCCACCCTGGAAAATGGCCGGGGTTTTTAACGGTTTCATCTTCTACACAGTGGACTTTGTCAATCATCTCAAGCACCGCAGGATCTGTCATATATTGTTTGTCAATCTCTAACGGACTCATTTTTCCGCTTCGTACCGACATGGCCACAATGTATGGCAGGCTAAAACGCATGCCATAATCAGAAGTTGGCCGTTTTTTAACCGATTCCGGTGAACACACAATATGGTAACAGCGTTTTTCAATATGGCACTCAATTTCTTTAATATCCTTGTCAGTGAACTTATACTGCCTAAGCAACGCAAACATACAATCACTAAAGGAATGTATCATATGACAGCAGGGATACCGTTTTATGGAAATTTCCGCCGTCAGCCATTTTTGCCCCAGATCAGCAAATGTCTCTTTTACGCCCTCCACTGTGCCCAGATGGGTTTGATATAAACCATAGCTGCCTTCAAATACTTCACGAGGTCCTGTCAACCCGCCTTTAGCCAGCTGCAGCGCATAGATAGCAGCATGGCTTCCCCAGCCAGGATGAATCTTTTTTACCCAGGAACCATCATGCAAAAATTCCTGCAGTCCAGCTGCCTGACTGCCGCAGATGCCCAGAGCATTCACCAGGACATGCTGTGGCAAATCAAGCAGCTTCGCTGCCACACAGGCTGAAGCAAATGGTGCCACGATTCCCGTGCCATGAAAACCACGGTCATGAAAACCTCCACGCGCAGCCAAGGCCAAACGAATAATGATTTCATAGCCGCAAATAATTGCTCCTAAAATCTGTTCTCCACTTGATCCTGCCGCTTCACCTACTGTAAAAGCGGTACTAACAACACTGGCACTGGGATGCACAACTCCGCCAACATGCGTATCATCATAATCCATACCATGAATCAACGCTGCATTCGCTAACACGGCATCTGCCATTCCTACTTTTTCCATAGTTCCCCATAAAGTACTCTGCGGACGGCTGCCAAAACCTATCGCAACTTTCCTAGTACTTACAGCGTGTTTCAAATAGTAAGCAGCCATTGCACCTCCTATAGCATCAAGAATCATTAACTTAGCATGTTGTTGCACTTTCGGCGGAACATCTTGTAAGGAAAAACACAATGTATATTCTGCAATTTTTTCTGAGAGCGATGTTTTGACCACTAAATTTCCTCCTAATAACCTGTAAAATGAATATCTATTTTATAAATATAATGAAATTTGCCACAATATTTACAATAGCAGCTACCAACATAGGAATAGCCGTCCTCTTAATGATTTGAAATGTAGATACACCTGCAATTCCAGCAATAGCTATAATAGGTGCGGCTATTGGACATACCACGCGGCCAAAACTTGTCATAATCTGCATTGGCAATATCAACGTAACAACATCAATATTAAGGAACTCCGCTACTCTGGGTGCAATGGGCGCAAAAGAAAAGAATGTAGCATTGCCTGACCCCATAAGGAAAGCAGCCAATGCCATTAGCAAGCTCATTACTACAACCATGAAATGGACACCCAGTCCTGCCCCCTGCGCAGCTTGAACCAGCGTATCTACAACACCAATTTTTATCAAGCCAGCCGCAAAAGTTTCACCGGCAACAATCATCGAAATAACTGTAACAAATGATTTTCCCATGCCCTTAAAGAAAATCATCAGGCTTTCCATAACAGCTTGAGCATCTTTCAAGCGGATATACTCAAATACCAGCGATACGAAGATACTGATCAGCATTGCAGAAATTACATCCATTTTTAAAGGAGAGTTGAACAGCGGGCTGAAACCCATGATTAAGCCAAATGGAACAATTGGCAGCAAAGCATACACCAATGGAGGCCGATCTCCGGCATCTGCTTCCTCTACTTGTTCTATGGCCTTCCCAGGAACAAACCCTTCTTTTCTGTCCCACCAGCGCTGTACAAAAAAATGTGTTATCGCTACGGCAATAATAATTGGAATTGTAATTGGCAGCTGATATTGGACAAAGTATGTCGCCGGGTCAAGGCCGCAAACCTGCGCCGCATAATTTTCAGCCTGGGAGCCAGGCCCATGATCGACAAACTGACAGCAGGCAATGACCGCAATAGCTGACATCTTGCTCACGCCTAGCCGAACCAGTATCGGATACATCGTCGCCATTAACAGCAGTCCAAGACCACTATGACTTGGGATAAACAGCACCAATATCTGAGTTACAAAAAAAGCGGCCACCAGCAATACATACGGCGAATGTATTTTTTTTAGCGGAGCCCCAAAAACGGCAAACAACGCCTTACTGGCTCCCAAATAATCCATATACGCACTAAATCCGGCAATGGCCATTATAATCATGCCGGTTGTACCTGTACGGTTCTGCAGCAAACCAGAAACCGTCTTAAACATATCCAGCCAAGCTGCGCCCGTAGCCTGCTTAGCAGGCAAAAGCGGTCCCAAATTCAAGGCCACAGCACCTGCAAGCAGCATAAAACCTGCCAAAAAGAGCACAGCGTGGGGTCGATACTTTTTTACAATCATTGCATAGACAACCCAGGCAATGACAACAGCTGAAATAATTAAACCAATCATTTATTAACCTCCCCTATTTTTTTGCAAATCAATATAGTATTTTCCCTTAATTTCAATGCAAAGTCACAGCGGCGAGCTGCGTTATAAAATTTTTTTTATTTATCAATATATTTCTATGTTATAGGCATAATTTCTATTCCTCCTTTAAAATATTGAATTATACTAAGTTTAAATGCCCCACAAGGATTTCCCATATATCATACCGAAGTACCTTTATGGTAATAAAACAAACTGCAATTTTATGCTTTTTGCTTTTGATTTAAACAAATATTTTAGTGAGGTACATGACATGGATCATATCGATTTACTTATCTTAAAAGTGCTGTCAGAAGAAAAAAACATTACCAAAGCTGCTAAACGCATGTTTATTTCCCAACCTGCACTTACCCGTCGTTTTAAAAATATGGAAAGAGATTTTAAAACAACACTCATGCTCCGGGTACCCAATGGCATCATATTGACACCTCAAGGAGAAGAGCTACTACATTTTGCCGAGGAAACACTGCTGCAATTAAAAAAGGCTAAGGAACGTATTCAAGGAATGGGGGAACATATACAAGGCTCTTTGTTTCTCGGCGTTTCTTCCATCTTCGCTAACTATGAGCTGCCCCAGTTACTAAAACACTTTCTAAAACTATATCCAGAAGTTGATGTATCTTTAAAAACAGGACACAGTATGCAAATCAGCCGTATGCTCCAAAAAGACGAAATTTCACTAGCCATTCTGCGTGGCGATTTGCACTGGGATGAGGAAAAATACTTACTCTATGAAGATCCCATTTGTTTAGTTTCCAGTAACATGATAAACTTACAGGACCTGCCAAAAAGTCCAAGAATTGTTGCCAATACAGCCATCCAAGCCCAAGTGGACGAATGGTGGCATGAAACATTTTCTTCTCCACCCGCAAAAACAATTGAAGTTGACAGTCTTGACACCTGCCGTCAGATGGTACTGAACGGGTTGGGCTGGTCTATTATGCCTAAAATCGGCCTAAAAAAATATGACCATAACCTGTATACCCAAAACTTGTATTTGACCAATGGCCTTCCCCTGATCCGCCGTACTTGGTTAGTCTATCGCAATATCTATGGTGAGTTGCCAATAGTACGTACATTTGCCGAATATACAAAAAAATATTTTTTAAAAAATCCTATAGGATAATTGTAAATCATTCCATTAGTCGGTCAATTGAATATATTCAAAATCAAGCTCTAAATTCAACTGTATCTGCAGTATACTTTAAAATATATTATAAATAAAATAACCATTCTTTATCTAACTCGATAACTATTTTACAACTAACCTAATTTTACAAATTGTTTTGTAAGCGCTGGATAACAGAATGCATACTAGTCCAGATGCACTCATTAAATAATAAAACCTTTGATGTACTGTCCACTATGTGATGAATCACTTATATTATTTCTGCACAAAAAAGTGCTGCACTCGTTTTTTAGTGCAGCACTTCGACAGACTATAAATTTGCTTTTTTTGATAATCAAAGCATAGAAAGGAATGGTGAAATCATCAATAAAAATCCGGTAAGTATAATACAAAATAGCCATAAACCTTTATACTGATGCAAAAATGGGACTTGATAAACAAGATATGCCGGCATAAGACATCCAATGATGCCAATAATCGGTCCCAAAAAAGTCAGCAATTTCAAAATTGGTGCATTTAAAACATTCGCTCCCCAGGAAACCAGTACAGCAAAAATAATTGTACCACCGGCTACCGCTTTTTTGTTGATGCGATTTTCCGTCATAACACGACGAAGAATATTCATAACAATCCCCTGGCACGCTTCCTGAAATCCCATAAAAATTCCAAAAAAAGCGGTTGTGAGAGCAAAAATATTCAAAATAAGGCTGAGTATTTTCAGTGTATTGCCGTCCATTCCCTGTGCGGCCATCGCTAAGGAAGAAATGTTCTGTTTTGCAGCCATAACAGCCTGTTCATGTCCCATTGCCAAATTAAAAGAAATTGCATAAAAAAACACAGCAACGAAGAGAACGCCAAATGCGATATTCATAGCTCTAAGTGCTTTATACCAGGCAACCTCGATAGATTTATTATGTGACCGATACGAAATAACCATTGGGCTCAAACTCTGGATGAATAGAATTGAAGTCAGCGTTATGGGCAGTATAGCAATGGTTTCTTTCAGTAAATAGTTAAAATCTGGTAAAGAACCTATATTCGCTAAGTTCCAATGTGGAATCATGACACTGCCTAGAATAACGATTACTAAAAGTTTTGTAAGTACCATGCCAGTTGAAATTTTAAACAGCATTTTTTCTCCACGAGATGCCAAGGCTACCAAAATACAAATCACAGCCAAACCATAGAGCGGATTTTGGGAAAGCACCGTCTCAGTTACGCCAAATGTGTACAAAAAAGATGCACTATCATTTGTAATCGCAGTCGAATACATAAACACACACAGGATGATCATCAGAAAATACATAACGCCTAAAAAGAAACCTACATTTTTCCCAAATATCCTGAGATTACATCTGCATAAGCTTCACATTTTGGTGAAGATGCTAACGTGTTAATGAATAATCTTTGGAATGCATACATCACTGGATAGCCAATTATCGAAGATATGAGAAATACCCATATGCCAACTACGCCTACTTGCACCGGCAGAAATACAATACCTGCACCAATCGCCATACCAATGCTCATGATGATCCAGCCCCAGTCCATACTATCAAACTTAACAGCTGTCTTCCATTCATCCGGCGTCATGCCAGCCCGCTCGGCTCGTGTCAATTTTTTTTTCGAGATGTCAGGGGTCGTCAGAGTCATATATTTTTCCATGAGATTCGCCCTCCAATTTATTTTATGCCCTATAACCTGCTATCAGGCATTGTCATGATGTTTTTTTATAGCCCGGCAGATTCGTTTCATTCCTTCGGCGATGATGGATCTTGGCATCGCAAGATTCAACCGGATATATCCTTTGGCATTGCCCACAAAAAGAGCATCCCCACCTTCAAGCAATACACCGGCTTCGTTCGCAAAGAACATTGGAATATCATCAACATCTGCAAGATATGGATTCACATTCACCCAGGCCAAATAGGTTGCTTCAGGAATTTCAAATGATATTTCAGGCAAGTTTTGCACTAAAAATTCTTTCACAAATTGAAAATTTCCATCTAAATAACTTT
The DNA here is from genome assembly GCA_002319795.1 of Megamonas sp. UBA1796. GTDB lineage: Bacteria > Bacillota > Negativicutes > Selenomonadales > Selenomonadaceae > UBA1796. The sequence continues at coordinate 79,069 of DCFU01000028.1, read as the reverse complement.
TGAGTTGTTCAAGCCATTCACCGCCTGCTTCATAAGCTGCCTGATGGGCTGCGACAGAGAGTGGATTAACAAAACCTACATTTTTATCATGGGCAGTGAATTGTTTCCGCACAGCCTCATTACGAATAATAATATTTGAGAACATGAGTCCTGCCATGTTAAAGCTCTTGCTCGCAGACATACAGGTAATGAGTTTCTGATAATCCGGCATGATTTTTGCCATTGGTATGTGTTTTTTCCCCTGCCGGATGAGATCGCAGTGAATTTCGTCACTAATAATCCACAAATTATGTTCCTTTACAATGGCAGCTATCTTTTCTAATTCTTCTTGTGTCCAGATACGTCCGGAAGGATTATGCGGATTACACCAAATAACGAGGCTGGTCTTTGAATCAGCCGCCTTCCGGGCAAAGTCTTCGAAATCTATGCTGAAATGCCCATCGTTATTTTTCAGAGAAGAACATACGAGTTTTCGTTGCCTGTAATCCACGGCATGCTTAAAAAATCCATAGGACGGTGTCATAATAAGGACCTTTTCCTCAGGTGTAACAAGATCTTCAACCAGTTCATATAAAGCTGGAATCACTCCCGTAGAAAATACAATCTCATTTTGAGGAAATGCACAATCATACAGCTTTTTACACCAAGCATTAAAGGCTTCATAATAGCTTGAACTAAAGACTTCACTATAACCAAGAATTTTTTTATCAACACGTTGCTTGATTGCCTCACAAATTACCGGGGGCATGGAAAATTCCATATCGGCTACCCACATACGAACAAATTCGTCATCTTTATAAGGAAAAATTTTATCTGGTCCAGCGTGGAAAATATAGTCACGGAAGCCATCCGTATTCAAGGCATTCGTATTTCTTCTCTCAATGATTTCATCAAAATTATACTTCATAAGTATTCCTCCATATCTTTTACAGTTCCGGTTCTGTTTTATATACAGATAATAGCAAATAAAAAAAATTATCACAAATCTATTAATATCTATTGAAATGAAACATAGTAGTTTTTTTGTTTCGTTTAAATAGACATTTTTGCTTCTGCAGATTATAATTGAACAACAGGTAATTTTTTTAATTCTTTTTCAGCCTAAAAGTATATTTTGAGGAAACAGGAGGCACTATGGCAGAGTTAACCCAGAAAATCGGTCAGAAAATAAGATCTTTTCGTAAAAAAAGACATATGACCGTGCAGATACTGGCTGATGCAATTTGCAAAAGCAAAGCAACCGTTTCCAAATATGAAAGTGGTCAGATTGTTATTGATATTATTACACTATATGATATTGCCAGGGTGTTAAAAGTAAATGTTAGTCAGCTTTTATGCAGCGAACAAACCGTTATTCAGGAAAGTCTTTCTGAGAAAGTTCCATCTTTTTTTAAAGGAATGTCACAATGCTATATGTATTATTTTGATGGCCGCAATAATACACTTATTCGCTGTGTAATTGATATTTTGGAAAAAGTTGAGAATAATATATATAAAACTATGCTTTATATGAATATCAAAAATTACGAAGAATATCAATACTGTGAAAATACCTATGCTGGGTATATGAAACATTTTGACGCTATCACAAACCTTACGATGCAAAATCTTGACACACCAATGGAGCAATATATCATTAACATTCTGGCTTCTTATCTCGATGCACCGACAAAGTGGGCGCTTGTTTGTGGCATTTCTTCCCGACCCCTTATGCCCATAGCCACTAAGAATTTGATATCGAAAAGTCCTCTGTCTGAGACAGAGGACTTGAACAAAAAACTACGAATATCCAAAGAAGACATTCGTTTATTAAAATTATATAATATGTTGGCAGTAACTTGAACCGTGCACGAAGCAACTCATTGAGCCTGACTGTGAATAGTGAAACTTTTTCTATAACTGCACAAGGTTATTCACTCAAACTGCATAATAAAAAAACAACCTCAGCCCTCTGATAACTAAATAATAATTATGCGCTTACGTAGCGTTATATTTTATTACTAACATTGACATTTGTCAATGAAATCTTTTATAATAGGGATGTGCTATTGTTCTTTAGATTATTTCTATTTTGTAGAGAAAGGAGCGATGGATTCATTGGAAATTATTGCCCGTCAGTTGACTGTTGATATGTATAATTGCAAAACGAACCGATTTACCGATATGGAGCTTTTAAAAAGCACTCTTCTCGAGATGCTTGAGACTTCTGATTTCAATGTCTTAAAGATAGACACCGAAATGATGGATGCCGACCATTACGCAATGCTTCTTCTGCTGAAGGAAGGTCATCTCACCATACATACCTACGCTTCGCTTCGCTATGCTGCTGCAGATATTTTTCTATGTGAAAAAGAAGCAGAACCAGAAAAGCTTTTTAAGGCTTTACGTGGCTTTTTCAAGCCGGATAAAACAAAAACGACCTATCTCAAACGCGGTGACTTCGGTACCGTGAAAGATATGAAGCCAAAGATCAAAACCAGAGTTGCACCACTGCGGCGCATCCATAATACAGGCGCCAAAGTAATCCGATTACTCGCACATCGCAATCGGAAATCGAATTACTAAGAAATTTGTGGAAAAAATGCTTGCATTTTTTTTTATTACGTAGTATACTATTTTATGTTGTCGGGATGTAGCACAGCTTGGTAGCGCGCATCGTTCGGGACGATGAGGTCGCAGGTTCGAATCCTGTCATCCCGACCATTATTTTGAAAAGGAAGAGTAAGCTTATTGCTTGCTCTTTTTTGTTTACATTTTTATGGAATTCCTTTATGATATAATAATATGAATATATTCAGAAAGGACATTTTTATCTTATGAAGAAACCAAGTTTACAAGAGCTTCTTGTGTGCCGCAATCTTTTAGCCGATGACACTATACAGGCCTTCATACAGGCCATTGAACAGCCAGACCAGCCCGCACTGCAATACACCTGCAGTGCGAAACTTATAGCCCGTGCAGAGGAGCTTGGCCTCTCTGGCAGCCTTTTGCGTTCCTACGTTATCTATGTCTTATCTCATGACAGCAATATTGCTGCACAAATCACGGAATTATCAAATGGAAAAATCGGCCCCAGTCTTTACCAGGCATTTGAACATGATATAGCACTTTTACATGCGGTATTCAGTCCGCCGCCAAGCACTATGTTGCCAATAAAGCTGCTCGATGACTACACCCCAACGAAAAAGCTTTCCAATGAGGCTTCTGACAATTTATATACTTTGCTCGAAAAGGCGCATACACCAGCAGCAACAGCTGCTGCCCTGCTGGGCTATTATCGCCGTTACGGGTATGGGGACATTGCCTCTTACCGTGCCTTTCGCTGGGATAAAAAAAACCAGCTTGTCGGTATCCAACATTTTGAAAACATACGTCTGGCGAATCTTATTGGCTGCGAAGCACAAAAGGAGCAGCTTGTTGCCAATACCCTGGCCTTCGTAAACGGCAAACCAGCAAACAATACGCTCCTCATCGGTGCACGTGGTACAGGAAAATCCTCTTCCGTTAAAGCACTGGCAAACGAATACTACACTCTCGGCCTGCGTTTACTGCAGCTTACAAAGCCACAACTCGTAGAGCTTCCCAGGATTATGGAATCCTTACGAAAATTCGCCAGCAAAAAATTCATTATATTCCTCGATGACCTTTCCTTCGAAGAATTCGAAGTAGAATACAAATATCTCAAATCCGCTATTGAAGGCGGCGTAGAAGCACGCCCCGAAAATGTACTCATCTACGCTACCTCGAACCGTCGCCATATTATTAAGGAATCCTGGAACGACCGTGAAGACACACAGGAGGAACTGTATCGGAATGACAGTGTCAATGAAACCATTTCACTCTCGGACCGTTTTGGTCTTATTATTAATTACCTTTCGCCAAGCCAAAAGGAATATCTTGCTATCATTGACCATTTGCTGCGCCAAAATGGCATTAACCTGGAAGCAGAAGAGCTACGCATCCAGGGCCTTCGCTGGGAGATTACACATTCCGGCCGCAATGGCCGTGTAGCGCAGCAATTCGTAACATACTATCTCGGACAGCAGGCATAAAACAGAGGGATGGCTGCACCCTTCTCTCATCAGGAACTTAAAAAATGGAATGGCGCAATCTCACAAAGATGCGCCATTCCATTTTTGTCTTATGTTTTAATCTTATCCACAATCAGCAGTATATCTCCAATGCCCCGGGAACTGCAACAACATCCAGTGGCAGCTTCGAACCCAGCTCTCCATCCAAATCGCTGTCAAGTCCCTCGTCTGATGAGACCCGGATAGATTCTGCCTGCAAATACAGCACACTCTTTTTCCCCAGTATAGATCTGCCTCCAACAAGTTCCGCGGCAAGCGTCATGAATTCCGGAATACTGCACTGACGCACCAGCAGTAAATCAAGCCTGCCATCATTCAGACTCGCAGAAGGGATTGCATTCCTGAAACCCGCTACGGTTCCACTGTTGGCAATGAGGAAGAAAAACGCCTGCTCCTCAAAGCTCTGCCCATTTGCCTCTATATGCAGAGGAACAGAACGAAAATGCGGTAGCTCTCCCAGGCTGTGCAGATAGTAGGCCATCTTGCCAAAAGAATTCTTCAATCTGGGATCGACTTCATGCGCAATCGAAGTAAGCATGCCTGCGCTGGCTACATTGACAAAATACTCCTCACCGCTTCGCCCAAGGTCGACCTGTCTTGTCCGGCCAGCCGCAATTTGCGCAATATAGGTTCCCAAATCCTCCGTCACACCCAGATAAGACGCAAAATCATTGGATGTTCCGCTGCCAATAATAGCCACCGGAAGCCGTATCTCATTACGCATAAGGATGTTCACCACCTCATGCAGCGTGCCATCGCCGCCGGCTACGACAATTCCCTCTGCCCCTGCTTCACGGATAAACTCTGGAAGAGCGCTGTTGTCCCTGCATGTTCGATATGCCATAAGCATACAATCATGCTGCTGGAACCTTTCCAGAATTTCATCCAGCTTATTCTTAAAATCAGCATGCCCTGATACAGGATTATAAACAAGAACTAACTTTTTCATCAATGTCCTTCCTGGTCCTCCTTAACCTTGAAAATGCCTGCCCTGCGCAAAATCCGGATACTTATATGCCCTATCACAGGTATTCGCTCCACATCCTCCTCAAGGATACCTCCAGCAAGAAGAAGAACCGCGATATAAACAACACAACCGGCAAACACAGCTCCAAATGTCGAAAATACGCCGCTTCCGAGCTGTGCCATCGTCATATCATAAAACAGCCGGACCGCAATACCCATAACAGCAGCAGCGCCGATTGTCTTCAGCACCTGTGGAATCTCCATGTGATAACCGATATATTTATGAATGAAATACAAATTGACGACGGCAGCAATACCAATATCCGCAACTGTTGCCCAGGCAGCTCCCATAATGCCCAAATAGGGCTGAGCCGTGAGCGTCCAGTTCAATGCAACCTTGGCTACTGCCGCTATAATCATATTAATCATAGGAATTGATGGATACCCCAGTCCCTGCAGCACACCTGTGGAAACCTGATGCAAACCTAAAAGCACAATGCTGAAGGACGATACCCATACGGCAGGACCTGCTCCCGGAGCGTTATAAATGAGTGACGAAATAGGAGTTGCCAGCACAAGTACGATTACAAACGCCGGGAAGCACACAAAATTTGAAATGCGTATGCAAGCCGCTGTATTATCAAAAACCGCGGCTTGATTCTTCAAGGCTCTGGCCTTGGAAATAGCTGGCACTATACTCATTGCCAGAGATGCCGTAAGTATGGTGGACAGATTCACCAAAGGCACGGCCATCCCCGTAAGATAGCCGAAAAGTTCCGTAGCCTGATTGATTGTATAACCTGCTGCTTCCAGACGCTGCGGCACAATCGCCAGATCAAGGTTGGAAACGACCGGTAACATGATGCTCGCTACTGATACCGGCAGCGATAAAGCAAATATACGGCAGATAATCTTCCAGCAGGATACTCTCTGTTCGCCCGGAAGAGGTTGCAAATCATGTCCATAATCACGTATGATGTCGCGTTCCAGCTTCCAATGGAAGTATATCAGTACGATAAGTCCTGTCACCGCCCCCGCAAATGCCCCCAGGCTCGCGCCTGCGGCTGCATATTCCAAACCCCAGGGCAGGAACATGCTCGCAAATAGTATCATGGTTATGACGCGAAAAATCTGCTCAACAATCTGCGAAACCGCCGTTGGCGTCATGCGCTGCCATCCCTGTAAGTACCCGCGGGAACTCGCCAGTAATGTTACAAAGAAGATAGCCGGAGCCAAGGCTACCACAGAATAATATGCACGCGGATCACGGATAAACTGAAAATCTATAAGCCACTGTGCCCCCCAATATGTCAACAGGCTAAAAAACAATCCTGTAATAAACATAAGCGCCATAGAAATCTTAAAAATACGCTTTGCGCCAAAAATATCTTTGAGCGCCACACGTTCTGAAGTAATGATGGATATTGCCACCGGTACACCGGCAGTCGAAACGCTCAGCGCAAAGAAATATATAGGAAATGCCATCTGATAAAGCCCGATGCCCTCACCACCGAGTATGCGCGATACGAAAATCCAGTTCAAGGAGCCAATGACTTTGACAACAATCCCTGCGATAGTAAGGATGAACGTTCCTTTAAGGAAGGACTCACCTTTGCTTGATTTCTGTTCTGAAATATCCTGCCTGCTAATCTAAAACACCGCCTTAAAGAAAACTGCCTCTTCTTTTTGCAAAAAAAACGTATTCCTTATATAATAAAGAAAATAACCTTAACCTATTTATGGCAATGGAAGAATTATATCATTAATGCACGGCATCTTCCATAGTGAATTTAACAGGAGAGTGGCTCCATGGAAATTAATCTCATAGGCTTCGACGTTACACTCGGCAAAAAAAAACCAGAAAATATTATCCATCAGGAAAATGCCTGTCCTTTTTGTGACCGTGAACATCTTACAGATATATTGGATACGGACGGTGACATCATCCTGCTGAAAAATAAGTACAATGTATTGGACGATGCAGATCAGTTCGTAATCATCGAAGGAAAAGAATGTCATATGGATATTCCCGATTATAGCCTGGAATATATGCATCGGCTCATGCGTTTCAGCATAAAGCACTGGCAATCCATGATGTCCTCCGGAAAATATAAATCCGTTATCTTCTTTAAGAACTATGGCCCACTTTCCGGCGGTACACTGCGTCATCCGCATATGCAGCTCATCGGCTTTTCAAAACTCGACGACCAGCTGCTTTGCGATTCATCGGAATTTATTGGTATTCCGATTACAGAAAGCAACGGTGTCATATTTAATATTTCCACGCATCCCCGCGTAGGCTTCTGTGAATTCAATGTGGTGCCGGCTTCCAATAAAAGCATTGATATCACAGCCGATTATATCTGGATTGCCGTGGACTATATCATGCGTCACTTCAACCGGCGTTGCAAAAGTTACAATATATTTTTCTACTGTGACAACGGGCTCATGCGCGTCAAAATCATGCCGCGCTTCGCAACCTCACCGCTCTTCATCGGCTACAATATACACTTTCGCCCCAATAATCTGGAGGCCATCGTGAAAGATGTCCGAAAAATCTATTTTGCCGATAGGCCTTCTCTGTGAGAGAAGGCCTTTTTTCATGCTTCTTTTTTATCCATAGGAACGTGATATAGCTCAAGTCCCGGATTATTATCCACAATCCATCCCAGTGCCCATTCATTATTCACCAACAGCACTGGGTTTTCATGGCGGTCATGAACGAACATTCCACGGTCTATTCCTTTCAGGGATGCTGGCACAACCTCCGAGCCATCTTCAAAAGCCAGCCAGCGCGCTACCTCAAAAGGCTGCAGCTGCATAAGAAGATCCACGCCATACTCGTTCTTCAAACGGTACTCCAGTACCTCAAACTGCAAGGTGCCGACCGTGCCAACAATATAAGATTCCATACCAGCTCCCGGCTGCTGAAAAAGCTGAATAGCACCTTCCTGCGTAAGTTGTTCGATTCCCTTCACGAACTGTTTGCGCTTCATGGTATCCTTGGCCTGCACACGCGCAAATTTCTCTGGTGGAAATACCGGAAAATCTGCAAAATCAAATTTATGTGAAGCATCGCACAACGTATCGCCAATACCAAATATGCCCGGATCAAAAAGCCCAATGATATCTCCCGGATAGGCTTCGTCGATGATCTGCCGGTCCTGTGCCAAAAATTGCTGTGGCTGTGACAACTTTATCATTTTATCTGTTTTATGATGATAGACGCTCATACCGCGTTCAAACTTTCCTGAACAGATGCGGATAAACGCCAAACGATCCCTGTGTGCCGGATTCATATTCGCCTGTATTTTGAAAACGAACGCCGAAAAATGTTCATCATCCGGCTGGATAATTCCATCCGATGAATTTCGCGGTGCAGGTGGAGGCGCAAGATGCAGATACTCCTCCAGAAAATTCTGCACACCAAAATTTGTCATAGCCGAACCAAAAAACATTGGTGTAAGCTCGCCTGCTGCAACCTTGTCAAGGTCGAACGGCTCCCCTGCGGTATCCAGCAACTCAATATCCTCTACAAGCGATTGATGTATGTCTTCACCCAGAAGCGCAGCAAACTTTGGATCCTCCAGTGTACCTGTAACAGAAGTACGCGCTTTCTGTCCATGCGTAGTATCATCATCAAAAAGCTCAATCATTTTCTTCTGACGGTCATAAACGCCTTTATATTTGCCATCAATGCCAATCGGCCAATTCATCGGATAAGAACGTATACCTAATACATTTTCCAGCTCATCCATAAGATCGAGCGGTGCCTTGCCATAGCGGTCAAGCTTATTCACAAAAGTGAAAATTGGAATGCCCCGCTGTTTGCATACCTTAAACAACTTTTTTGTCTGCGCTTCAACGCCCTTGGCAACATCAATAATCATGACAGCACTATCCACAGCCATGAGCGTGCGATAAGTATCCTCACTGAAGTCCTGATGCCCCGGCGTATCCAAAATGTTGATACGATAGCCTGCATAATCAAACTGCAGCACACTCGAGGTAACGGAAATTCCGCGCTGCTTTTCGATTTCCATCCAGTCGGATACTGCATGGCGCTGCGTCTTACGCGACTTTATGGAACCTGCCAGATGAATGGCCCCTCCATAAAGCAGCAACTTTTCCGTCAACGTCGTCTTACCGGCATCCGGATGAGAAATAATAGCAAAGGTACGACGCTTTTTAATTTCCTGATCAAGTTCTTCTACTGACAAAATCATAATCCCCCAAACATATAAGACGCCGCTAAAAAGCGGCATAAAATCAATCCCAATTTGTAAAAACTGCACTATTATGTATTCTATCATAAATTGACATACAAGAAAATAAAAATTAATTTTGTATCCTGCTATGTCAGTTTCTTATTAAAATAAAACTACAACGTTGAAATTGGATCTATATCAATGATAACATCCATTCGCAGCTGCATCTCCCGGGCACGCAGGAAATCCTGTACAGCCTCAAGTCTGCCTGTTTTGATAAGCAGGCAGAAGCGATAAATCCCCCGAAAATTCGCAATGATTGCCGGTGAAGGGCCAATGATCTGCTGGGTATCATCTTCGACAAATGCAGACGCAAAGCTGTCACGAAAACACATTGCGGCCTCTTGTGCCTTTTGTTCCTGCTCATTTTGAAAGGTGAGCTTCACCAACCGGCTGAAAGGCGGGAAAAAAAGCTGTCGGCGCATAGCAAGCTCTGCACGGTAAAAGCCCTCATAGTCTTGACGTATACCACACTGCACCGCGTAATGCTCTGGATTGTAGCTCTGCACAACTACATGGCCCGGCACTGTTCCGCGTCCTGCGCGCCCTGCAGTCTGTGTAATGAGCATGAAGCAACGTTCCGCGGCACGGAAGTCCGGCATATTAAGACTGGAATCCGCGCTGATAATTCCAACTGCCGTTACATTTGGAATATCATGCCCCTTGGCAACCATCTGTGTGCCAAGCAATATATCATACTCGCCTCTCCTGAAGGCATCGAGTATCCGCGAATGGGCGAATTTCCCCGTGGTCGTATCACGATCCATACGTACTATACGCGCCTGGGGCACAAGCTCTTTCAGCTCCTGCTCCAGCTTTTCTGTACCTGAGCCAAAATACTTGATATAGCGGCTGCCGCATTTTGGGCAAACATCAGGTACCGGCTCCGTCACATCACAATGATGGCAGCTCAAACGCCCATTTTTATGATAGACAAGCGGCAATCCACAAAAATTGCATTTGATGACATGCCCACAGGAACGGCACATGACAAAGGTAGAATAGCCGCGGCGATTCAGCATGAGGATAAGCTGTTCCTTTTTCGTCAGCGTATCCGCAATAAGTGTCTGCAAAGCCCGCGAAATAATCTTACGATTCCCCTGCTGAAGCTCAAGCCGCATATCGACACATGCAACGGCCGGCAGCGGTCTTTCGCCAATACGCTGCGGCATCCTAAGCAACGTATGTTCCTTGTGTGCTGCGCGGTAACAGCTCTCCATTGAAGGCGTAGCGCTGCCCAGAAGAAGCACTGCCCCATGGATACGTGCAAGCTTCTCTGCGACGACTCCCGCATGATAGCGTGGTGCCTCATCCTGCTTATACGACATATCCTGCTCTTCATCGAGAATAATACAGCCAATATCAGCAAGCGGGGTAAAAAGTGCTGAACGTGCTCCAATGACAACCCCGGCCTCTCCACGACGTATGCGTACAATCGCATCGTTGCGTTCATGGATAGATAAGCGGCTGTGCATGACGATAATATCCTGTGCAAAAGAAGTCTTAAAGGATTGCACCAGCTGTCCTGTAAGCGCGATCTCGGGTACAAGCACGATAACCCGCCGTCCCTGCTGCCGCACGCGCAGCGCTGTTTCGATATAAACCTGTGTCTTGCCACTGCCCGTCACACCATAAAGCAAAAAGCTATGGTATTCCCGCCTGCCTATATAGGGTCCAATTACATGCAGGACCTGTATTTGTTCCGTCGTCAGCTGCAGACGTTTCCCCTCTGCCTTCATCTGCTCATAACTATCACGCAATATGCGTTTCTGCCGCACGACAATCAAGTTCTGCGCTGCAACCGTTTGTACGGTTGCCAGGGATACGCCCTGTTTTTTGAGCTGTACCATACTCTGCTCCGCACCGTCCTGCAACAGCTCCAACAGTCTCTTTTGTGCCGGACGTCTTGAAAAACCATTCAGCAGGGATGCATCCAGATCTTGCCGCAGTACGACATATTTCTCATAAAGCTCTGAAGCGCGTTTTTTTGCACAATAATCTTTTTCAATCACATGATGCTGCATAAGCTGCTCCAAAAAGCCGTCCATCGCATCTGCATACTCCGGCAAAGCATTTTTAATAGCGGCCTGTCCCATAGGACCCTGTGTGATGAGCCTCGAAAAAACCGCCGCGCATCCTTTCAACTGTAAAAGAGGATGCTCCTTCTGGTCTTCTCTGGCCGCATAACGAACCTCAATTTTAAGGCCGCTTTTCCCCGGCATAAAAAGGCGCATCGTCTCCGCCAATGAGCAAAGATAATACGTTGCCATCCAGCGGGCCGCTTCAATCATCTCAGGTGAAAACCACGCCTCCTCATCAACAGCCGCCAGAATATCCTTATATTCCATCTCACCTTCAGGCCTCTCCTTCATCGCGAGAATGAAACCTTCGACCTTGCGTCCGCCGAACGGCACGAATACACGCCACCCAGCTCCCATATGCGCAAGCTCCTCCGGCACACGGTACGTATAAGCTCTGGATATGCTCTTTATCGGTATATTTACAAATACATCTGCTGTCAACAAAATAACCGCACCAACTTTTCCTTTATCTCCTATGGGGGCTCAAGCAAAATCTATGATATCGCCAGCGATCTGCAGAGCGCAAGCAGCTCCGATTCTCCATTGCAAAATGGAAATATCGGAGCTGTCATTTTTTGCTTCACATCCTGCTTTCTATGAGCGCCAGCTTTTCCGTTCGCGTAAGCTGCTTAATCTGCCATTCACGCCGCTGTGCTTCAATTTTATCTGTAAAGGACTCATAGTAACACAGCCGCACAGGCAAACGCGAACGCGTATATTTTGCTCCCCGCCCGGCATTATGCGCAGCCATGCGCTTCTCAAGACTCATAGTCCAGCCCGTATAAAGTGATCCATCCCCGCACTCGAGAATGTACGTATACGCCTGCATCCTACTCGGCTTCTTTGATCGTGATTTTCTTAATCACAACGTCCTCAAGCGGCTTGTCCTGAAAATCGCAATCCACCTTGCCAATGGTACGCACAATATCCATTCCCTTAATGACCTTACCGAATATTGCATGATGCCCATCGAGCCATGGCGTCTTTTCCAGCGTAATAAAGAACTGTGATCCGCCTGTGTTCGGTCCAGCATTTGCCATAGAAAGGATCCCTTCGGAATCATGCTTTAAATCCTTGCTGAATTCATCCGGTATCGTATAGCCTGGCCCGCCTGTACCATCACCATTTGGATCACCGCCCTGTATCATAAAACCATCAATGACACGATGAAAGATGAGTCCGTCATAAAACCCTTTTTGTACGAGTGAAGTAAAGTTCTCTGCTGTTTTAGGAACTTTATCCTTATAAAGCTCAACCTCGAAATTTCCCTTTGATGTTTCAAAAACTGCAATTGGATTTGCCACTTTCGTCTCTCCCTTTTTATCAGTATGCGTATTTGTCGCCGCAAAGCAGCCTGTCACGAGCACAACCATCGCCAACAGTGTAAAGATAATAGATTTCTTCATTCTTTAAATTCTCCCCCTTTTTCAATTTTCCTGCTTTCTCCTGGTGTCAAAGGTACCCAAAACGGTATCTTCTTATCAGCTGCAAAGAAATCTTCACCTGGCTGCCACTGAGGAAAGCCTGTGCTGTGCATCGTAACCAACGATTTCACCTGCGTACGACGACAAAACTCCCTGGCCCCCGCATCAGCAAATTCCTCCAGCCGCCCATCAACCGGAAAAAAGGCCACATCAGCTTCCAGACCGTCAAGTTTTTTCATCTGCTTCATAAAACCATTCCGAGCGAGCTTGATATTTTCTTCTGTATCGCCCTTCCAGTGCCACCAATTGAAATCTCCCGCATGAAAAATGCGCCAGCCATTTTTGCTTACGAGAAAAGACGTGCCTTCATCTGTAGAATCAAACGATTGAACCTGAATATCTTCATTCTCCCAGGCATCATATTTCTGCAAATAAATAATTTTCTCCTGCGGAAATGACTTCGCACGTTTCGTATGATGCAAATCCTGGCTGAAAAAATACTTTGTCGTCTGCGATGCATAAGCGAGAATGTGTGAATCAAAATGATCGAAGTGCGCATGTGAAACAAAAATATATACCTCATCGCAGCCTTGCAGAGCCTTTTCCACAGACCCGGCCGTATCCATATAATCGTCAAATATAAGCGCCGTACGCCCCAGCTTCACTAAAAAACCGCTGTTAAACAAATAAGTAATCTCCAACATAGGTCCCCCATTCCTCACATTTACTCTGCATCGTTACGGTCATCTGCCGATACCGTAATAAACCTGAAAGCCGCAACATCCACAAGCCCCCTGTCCGTAAGTTTAAGCTCAGGTATCACCGGCAGGCTCAAAAAAGCCAGCGTGAGGAAAGGGTCATAGCAATCACGTACGCCGAGTCCATGCGCAAGCTCCACCAGCCGTGCTACCTCTGCCGCTACCTCTGCGGCGCCAAGCTTCGACATGAGGCCTGCAATAGGCAGTGCCAGCGAACCCAGCACACGTCCATCTAAAGCAACAGCAATGCCCCCTCCGATACGTCGCAGTTCTTGAGCTGCACACAGCATATCGGCATCCGAAACACCAATCGTAATGAGATTGTGGGAATCATGTGCAACTGTAGAAGCCAGTGCTCCCTTCTGCAGGCCAAATCCCTGTACAAGCCCTGTGCCCACCAGCCCCGTAGCATGATGGCGTTCAAACACAGCCGCTTTCAATATGTCCTGCTCCGGCTGGCTGACTGCTCCGCCGTTCTCTGTCCTGACCTTGAGCTGCAGTTTCTTCGTCACGATCTGATAAGGTACCAAGCCTATAACATTCGCCTGCCCTGTTGGCACCGGCACATGCAAATCCGCCTCGCACAGATTCGCTACATGCACTGTATGTTCCATGGATTCCGAAGCCAGCCCTTCCCCCGAAAATAAGGCTTTTCCGTTTTCCGCTATGGCCCGTCCTTCCTTAAAGACCCTGCACGGCTTCCATTCGCGCAAGTCATCAAATACCAATAAGTCAGCCTTATAATGTGGTGCTATAACGCCCAGCTCTTTCAGTCCGAAATACCGGGCTGTATTGATTGTTGCCATCTGCAAGGCCCTCGCAACAGGGACGCCTTCCGCCACAGCAATACGCACCATATGATTGATATGCCCTTCGCTGAGCAAATCAGCCGGATGACGGTCATCCGTTACAAAGCAGCAGAACTGGGCATTCTCTGCCGTAACCGCAGGAAGCAAAGCACTAAGATTATGCGCCGCAGAACCTTCGCGCAGCATGAGGAACATTCCCGCCCCCAGCCTTTCTCTTGCATCCTCTATGGTAACACATTCATGATCCGAAGAAACACCCGCTGCCGCATATCCCATAAGTGCCAGACCCGAAAGGCCCGGAGCATGCCCGTCAACACGTTTTCCTCCGGTTATGGCAAGCTTGGCGTAAACCTCGTCATCCCCGCAAAGAACGCCTGGTACATTCATGAGTTCCGCCAACCCCAGCACGCGTCTGTCAGGCATAAGCGGCGCAAGATCTTTCGCAGTCAGCACAGCTCCTGCATCCTCCAAAGATGTAGCAGGCACACAGGAGGAAAGCATAAAATAAACATCCAGTGGAATATTTTCCGAAGCCTGCATCATATACTGAATTCCCTTTATGCCAGCGACATTTGCAATCTCATGCGGGTCCGCCACCACAGTCGTCGTCCCCGCAGGCAGTACAGCCCGGGCAAACTCCAGAGGGCTCAGCATAGAACTCTCAATATGCACATGCCCATCAATAAACCCAGGCGTGACAAATCTTCCTGCAAGATCTATTTCACTTTTTCCTGTATATGTACCAACACCCGCAACATATCCATCCTGAACGGCAATATCTCCATGCACGAATTGACCCATGAATGTCTGGAAGACCCTGCCATGTTTAAGCACCAGCTCCGCAGGCTCAAGCCCCTGCGCTACCCTCACAAAACGCTTCAAATCCTTCATTTATCGACTGCCATCCTTTCTTCCTGTTTTTTTTCATTCTGTCTATTTGCTGTCCGTTCCTGTATCATAGCCTCCAGCTTTATTCCCGGTAAAGTAAAACCGCGTCCCATGACCTCACTGGCTGAAAGCACGATCATAAAAGCCTGCGGATCAATGAGATCCACAATCAGCTTGATTTTTGCAATCTGTGTGAGGTTCACTACGACAAAAAGCACTTCCTTATCTTTATGTGTGAATGCACCCTCACCCTTCAAAAACGTAGCGCCGCGTCCCACCTCTGTAATAATGCCCTCCGCAATGGCCTCAGTCTTATCCGAGATAAGGATAATCGCCTTCCGGCGGTTTAGTCCGGCAACGACCTTATCTGTAATCGTTGCACTCACGAACATCGAAATAAGCGTGAACATAGCTGGCGTGAGGCCGAATAACAGTGCCGCTATGCACATGATAATACAGTTAATAGAAAAAATCACCGTACCCATATCCAGCGAATAATATTTCTTTACGATTGCGGCCACGATATCAAGGCCGCCCGTACTGCCATTCATGCGAAAAACGATACCTGCACCGATGCCGCCAAACACACCGCCATAAACAGCCGCCAGCATAGTATCTGAGACGGGCGCATAATATGCCAAAAAACTCAGAGCATCTACACAAAAGGAAAAAAACACTGTGCCGAGAACAACATCTATCGTATACATACGTCCCAAAGTCTTGTGCGCTGCAAAGAACAACGGCAGATTATAAATCAGCATCTGTACGCCGATAGGCAGATCAAACAGATAATAAAATATAATCGCAATACCACCGATACCGCCACTTAACAAATGACTTGGTACCAGAAAAAGATCAATGGAACCGCTGCATATAATGCAGCCCAACAGAATGATAGAATACCTGCGAATCCTTCCCCGGGTCATGTCACAGCCTCCTCAAAAATAAGAGAAATCCTTATGTCATTTATTCAGTTTGAAACCAGCCAGCGCTTCCGCCAGTGCATTATTGGTAAAATTGCTCTTTTGCTGTCCGAGATAACGGGCTACCTCCCCCTTGTTAACACGACCAGCATTATTTTTTTCGCGCCTCTTCTGAAAAGCCGACAAGCGCTCCCGGTACCCGCAACTACAAACGAAAGTTTTGCCATCGCCTTCTCCTACAAGCTCCATACGCTTATGGCATTCCGGACAACGTGCATTCGTATGCACTGCCAGTGTCCTGCGATAACCACAGGCACGATCCTGGCAGACGAGCATCTTCCCATGCTTGCCATTTACCTCCAACAGGAATTTTCCACAATCCGGGCAAACCTTGCGTGTTACATTATCGTGATGAAACACCGCTGGCGAATCTTTGATTTCCTGTACAATCGAACGGGCATATCCCTTAATATCCTGCAAAAATTTCTGTTCCGCCAACCTTCCCTTAGCAATTTCTGTAAGCTTCGTTTCCCATTCCGCAGTCAGCACCGGCGTCCGGAGCCTTGCAGGAACAAGTTGCAAGAGCTGACGGCCTTTGGCCGTCGTATAAAGTTCCCTGCCCTTTTTCTCAATGGCGAATGACGAAAAAAGCTTTTCAATGATATCTGCCCTGGTCGCGACTGTTCCAAGCCCCCCCGTTTCATGCATTGCCTGCTTCAGTTCCTTGCTTTCGTCTGCCATATATGGAAGAGGATCCGCCATAGCTGCCAACAGCGTCCCTTCGGTAAAACGTGCTGGTGGCTTGGTCTTCCCTTCACTTATCTCCACCCGATCGATGGACAGCCGTTCACGCTCAGAGACAGCCGGCAGTTTCTGTTCTTGAAGCCCTTCGTCATCTCCCGTTTCCTCATGATAGACACTTTGCCAGCCCTGTTGTTTGATGACGCGGCCCCGTGCTAAAAACTCTTCCTTCGCTGCTCTGCCACAAATCGTCACCTGCTCATATTCCGCATCCGGATAAAGCACCGCTATAAAGCGGCGTACCACCAGATCATAAATACGGCGCTCACGTTCTGAAAGTGCAGATAACTGTACAAACTGCTCCGTAGGAATAATTGCATGATGGTCGGACACTTTTGCATCGTCCACGAAATGGCGGTCCACGCGAATATGCTTCGATGCTTCAAAAGCCATGCGGGAATATTCTCCCACACCACAAGCATCCAGTCTTTCTTTCAGTGTCGGTACAATATCTTCTGTAATATAACGCGAATCCGTACGTGGATACGTAAGCAGCTTATGCATCTCATAAAGTTTCTGCATAGCTGACAGTGTCTCCTTCGCCGAAAAACCGAAACGCTGATTTGCTTCGCTTTGCAAAGAGGTAAGATCATACAGCTGAGGCGCCGGAATCTTTTTAAGCTTGCGCTCTACATGATAAATCTCCAGACTGTTCCCCTTGAGCCTTGCACTGATTTCCTCCATCTTGAGCCGGTCAAAGCTGCGCAGGCTTTTATTTTTACTATCCTGCCAGGTAAAAACAATACCCCGGCAGTGTGCACGGATTCCATAATACATACGTGGCTGAAAATGAGCAATTTCCTCTTCTCTGCCAGCAATAATAGACAACGTCGGGGTCTGTACTCTGCCACAGGAAAGTTGTGCATTAAATTTGCAGGTAAGTGCACGCGTTGCATTAATTCCCACATACCAATCCGAAGCCGCACGGGCTACTGCCGAATGGTACAAGTTCTCATATTCTTTACCTTCCCGCAGCTTACAAAATCCATCACGGATAGCTTTATCGGTAACAGAAGAAATCCAAAGCCGTTTCAAGGGCTTCGCCGGATGCACAAGCTCCAATATCCAGCGTGCCACAAGCTCACCCTCACGTCCTGCATCTGTAGCAATAACAATTCCCGACACATCCGGACGACGCAGCTGCTGCTTGACGCACTGGTACTGGCGCATTGTCTGGCGAATCACCACGAGCTCCAGTTTTTCCGGCATAACAGGCAGCGCATCCATGCGCCACTCCTTATACTCTTCTCCGTATTTTTCCGGATCGGCCAGCGTAACGAGATGTCCCAATGCCCATGTTACAATATATTGTTCTCCCTCCAAAAAGCCATTGCCTTTTTTCGTACAGGAAAGCACGCGCGCGATATCTCTTCCCACGGAGGGTTTTTCTGCCAAAACACATATTTTTTTCATTCCCATATCCTTCCTTAAATCCTGCTTCTCAACATGTAAATGCTCACTATAATAAGTAGTATATCATAGATTTTTGAAAAAGACATAAAAAAACCGCCTCCCGGTTGATGGAAAGCGGTCAGGCAGCCAGACAAAATTTAAAACCTCAATGCGGCAAAAAGCGCTGCAAAATCCAAAACGCTATAAGACCTACCACAATGCTTTTCGCCAAAGAATGCGTACGCACCGCCACAGCCAAAACAAACAAAGATGCCAGTAAATTGATGTTGTCCAGCTTAAAATTAAAAGTATGATCCGGACCAATAAAAATTTCCGAAAAGACAAGTGCGCCAAAAACCGATGTTGGTACGTATTTCAACCAGCAGGCAAGCACTGGTGATAGTTTCATGCGAAGCAGCACAAACGGCGGCAGCACGCGTGGAATATACGATACGATACACATGCCCAGGGTACAATAAAATATTTCCGCACTCGTCATGACTTCTTCCCCCAGCTTTCCACAATACAACCAATACTCGCCGCCAGAACTGTCGCAACCACAATATGCAGCTTATGATCCAGATAATTGGACAGAATAAGTGCCAATACACCGCCAAGAATGCCTGTCCATATCAATTTTTTATTAAGAAAATGAAAGGACCACAGTCCAATGAACATCGCCGTAAGCGTATAGCTTACTAAGGCGGTGTCCACTACGATGACATTGCCCACCACATTGCCCAGCACATTGCTGAAAATCCAGCAGCCATGCGCCATGATATTCACACCCAAGGCCTTTGATGGGTCCCAGTAAGATTGAATTTCAGAAAATTTATTGAAATTCACTGCGAAGGTCTCATCCGTGATTCCCTGTGCAAAAACACCAAGATATTTGCCTGATTGTCTCATGAGATACTGTGCCAAAGTTGAACTATAGAGCAAATGCCGCAGATTCACGATAAAAGTGGTCATGACAATAGAAGACATCGAACTCCCCGTGCTGCCCATCATAGCCAACGCAATAAACTGGCCGCTGCCCGCAAACACAAGCAAGGACATCACACCAATTTCCAAAGGCGTAAGCCCCACCTTCTGCGAAAGCACCCCGCCTGCAAAGCCCAACGGCAGATATCCCAGCCATATGGGCCATACCGCTCGCACAACCTCCCGATTCAAAGTACAATACATAATAAACGCCTTCTTATCACCTTAAAATATAAATGTTTTTCCTTATTTGTCCTTAAAAATGAAGCAGGCAGACCATAATTAATTTATATTATACATAGAGAGGTAATGTTTTTCAAGCCTAATATATAAAATCCCCATAAATTATAAAAAAGGACTGCCTAAGCAGCCCTCTATCACAAAATAATTCATATCACGAAATTACCATCCCGAAAAATAACGATCTCATTGCCATCTGGCATGCGCCCGGTAATCTGTAAATCCCGTGAGCCAATCATGAAATCCTCATGTATAAGCGACTCATTGGCACCTGCTGCCACCAGTTCAAGTTCCTGCATCTTATCACCATCTTTTATGCAAGTGGGATAAGCCTTTCCAAATGCCAGATGGCAGGAGGCATTTTCATCAAAAAGCGTATTGAAAAAAAGCACTCCGCTCCTGGATATCGGAGAATCATATGGTACAAGCGCAACCTCACCTAAATAACTGGCTCCTTCATCCATGGAAAGAAGCTCCTGCAGAAGTTCTTCTCCCTTTCCCGCCTGATAGGATATTACCTTGCCCCTCTCAAATGTCAGTCGAAAATCATCAATAATATTCCCATTATAATTAAGTGGCTTCGTCGCGACGACTGTGCCATGCACTCCATCACGCTTTGGAAGCGTATAAATCTCTTCCGTAGGCATATTCGCTATGAACCGTATTCCGCCCTTCGTATATTCAGCTCCACCGGCCCAGATATGCCCTTCCGGCAATTCAACCATCAAATTGGTTCCCAGCTTATTCTTATAATGTAAAGAAACAAACGCATGGCGGTTCATGAAATCCGCTGTATGCTGAAGAAATGCGGCATGCTCACGCCAAAGTTCCAATGGGTCTTCTTTTTCATTGATACGCACTGCTGCAAAGATTTTTTGCCAAAGTTTCTCTGCCGCGTCCTCTGGTGTATCCTGTGGGAACACAGCTTTAGCCCAACCCTCGGTAGGTATCGAAACTACGCACCAGGAATTTTCATTTTTCATGATGCGCTGACGATATTCCAAAAGTGCGGCCCCCGCCGCCTGTTGCGAGAACTTCAGCCGTTCCGGTTCAACCGAACGAAAAACTTCCGGATCCTCTGCCAATATAGATATAAAGGCCGCCCCTTGTTCGGCATAGTCCATATAAAGCATTCTCCGCCACTCCGGAAATTCCATAAACACTGGTTTTTTCGCCATTTGATACCGCAGCAGGGAAAATTGTTCATCCTTCCAACAAATGATCACGTCATGCGCTCCGGCAGCATATGCCTCACGGGCAATGCTCCGTGCAAAAGATGCACACTCAATAGGAGCATTAATAACCAGTAGTTGCTCCCGCTGCAAATTCACACCGACACGTACGATAAGCCGTACATATTTATCCAGCAGTTCATCCAAATTTCTCATAAAAGCATCTTCACCATATCCGAACGGCTTATAATCCCCACAAGTTTCGTATCCTCAAGAACTGGCACACGCTTGATATGGTGCTCCAGCATAAGCTGTCCGACCCGGCTTATATCCTCCTCTGCCTGTACGGCAATAATTTTTTTTGTCATAATTTCCTCTGCTGTCGCAGCCGCAATTTTACGAAAGGCTTCTTTATATTCTTTCAGGCCATTGTAATAAATAATCGCCCCAAGAATGCTTAAAGCATCCGGGATTTTCGGTGCAAGCTTTGTCTGCATAAGATCTCCTTCACTGACCATGCCAATTACTTTGCCCTGCCCATCCACGACCGGCAGTCCTGATATTTTATGTTCCACCAGGATTTCCGCCATCTCCCTGATTGTAGTATTTGCCCCGACCGTAATAAGCGCCTGCGTCATAATATCTCTTGCCTGCATGCTTGACATCCCCCTTCTGTTCTACTACGGGCCTCACCGTATAGGATATTATTTCGATTTTATTTGCTCTATCTCCTGCTCATGTAAATATTTTTCACAAACTGGCAGGATTTTTTCTTTCTATCGCTAATTCAACATATACGGAGTAACAGAGCAGAGTAAGTGGCTGCGCGTTAAGTGTCAGATGAACGGGGAGTTGTCATCTGGACGAAAAGTGTTTTCAGACTTGCGGTACAGCCACTGCATCCCGCTGCTGCATTGAAGAGAAATGCATCTCGATATGTAGCAACGTGCATCGACTATCTATCATATTGGAGGTGTTTTTCTTGCGCAAATTTTCCGCAAGACCGGCTGTCTTTGCCGGTGTATTCATCGCTCTTACGATTCTCTTCACCTATGTATTTTCCATCCAGACTCCATTTGTCCGCTTCAGCTTCGGCTTTTTGCCGATTGCCATTTATGCTTCGATGTTTGGTTCCCTACGCGGCGGTCTCATGGCTGCATCCGCTGACCTTTTGGGAAGTATGCTCTTTTTCCCTGGAGCATTTTTTCCTGGCTTTACACTCAGCAATTTTTTAAGCGGCATTATTTACGGATATTTTTTGCAGACAAACGAACTGAATTTACGCAGAATCTGCATCCCATTTATTCTCATCTTTATCTTTATTGATCTTATCCTTAACACGCTCTGGCTGGTCATGCTTTATCACCAGGCAGCAACAGCATTTTTCCTCAGCCGCTTCATCAAAGGCGCGTTATTCCTTCCCGTACAGACTTTTCTCTTTTGCATGGTATACCGGCCTTTGGCTGTACTTATGCCACGTTTCTACACAAACAAATAAAACAATTACAAGGAGTGATTTCCCATGCTATATAGAAATCTACATAGAAAAGCTTTAGCAACCACAATAGCCACTATATGCGGCCTTTCAATAACTTTCTCAGCTGTTCCTTCTCCTGTAGCAGATGCCAGTATACTCGGAGTTGTTCTCAACAACGGCATACAGTATATACAATTCAACAAGGAACTCAACTACTATAACAATGAGGGAAGAGATAAATTCTTTGACGAAATGGAGAAGAAATACGGCGTGAATACGGATGAAGAGCTCAACGGCCGGCTCGATTCAATCATGAAGAATCTTTCCAATGCAATTGCTACCGTAGATCCAAGCATAAATGATAAACCTTACAATTATTTTATCAATAACGACACATCCTTTAATGCTTTTTGCACTCTCGGACATAATATGAGTGTCAATACAGGCCTTTTCAGCCTTATCACCAACGATGATGAAATTGCCGTTGTTCTGGGCCATGAAATGGGACATGGGCAAAAAGATCACCCTGCCAAGAGCTTCAAGAAGGCCATTCCATTCGATCTGGTAGCGCAAATCTATGCAGATTCGCAGGGAGGATCTTTTGGCAGTAATCTGGCTGCCTCGGTCTTTGCCAATTACGCTACTGCCACACAGGTAACCAAGCCACAGGAATGGGAAGCGGATAATCTTTCCTTCGATTATATCACGCACTCCCCCTATAATCCCGGAGCCTGCGCAGCAATTTGGCAACGGGTCATCGAAAAACAAAGCAGCGGATCCTCCGAAAATTTTGTTGGTGAAATTTTCTCCCCCTCGGATCATCCTACCAACGAACAGCGCCGCGACAATTATTCCAAAAAGCTCACCCAATACAGCCATGACAAGGTTATCGTCAAGGACGGAAGCGTTAGTATCAACGGCAGAGAATTCATGAAACCATCTGCTACTGACAGCATGAGCGGCACGGAACGTTCCTATTTTGTGGCAGGAAATTTGGCTGCGGTTTACCATAACAACACTACGTTACCGGATGCCTACGCACAAAACGGGACTGTCATGCTCGGAGAACAGCCTATCCTAACGCCCAACGGCAGCGATCCTGATGCGGAGACTCTGGCAACGTTGCTGAATAATATAAAATAACCTGGGAGGGTCTTATGTGGTCTAAATATCGTACGTCTATTCTGCTAGCTGTTACATGTATACTTCTCTTATCAGCCTTTTGGATATTTCCCTCGCTGGCATTCATCAGTTTTATCGCGATTTTATTACAGCTTTTGCTGCGCTCTACAGTCGAGCGCCTGGCAAAAAGATTGCCGCTGGCTGTTTCGGCCGGAATTGTGGTCATGGGCTTTGTCCTTTTGATGATTGCCCTGCTGGCAATCATATCGGATTCCTTTATCCCGACTTTCACTGAATTCATAACCAGGCTTCCCGATTTATCCAATAATCTCCAAAACATACCCTTCCTGCAAAACTATGCTTTCCTTTCCTCTGAGATTGACAATCTCTTAAAGGAACTTACATCCGCCAGTATCGATACCCTGAAATCTTCACTGGGCATGTTGCTTTCTCTTTTTAATAAGTTCATTGACCTTATTATCATTATTTTTGTTACCTTTTATCTTTTAAAGGACGGTGAAAAAATAAAAAACTATCTCGCCAGCCTTTTTCCCAACCAGGATCACAGGCGTGTATCAGAACTTTTTGACCGCTTGTTGATTACGCTGCGCGGTTACATATACAGCCAGCTCGTCATATGCTGCATCACCGGAATCATTGTTTTCCTTTATTTCACATTACGTCATCTTCCCTATGCGTCTATTTTTGCTGTTGTATCCGGCATTAGTGAGTTTGTTCCTGTATTAGGCCCAACCGTAGCTTCCGCCTTCGGAACCATCCTCACAGCTACACAGGATCCATGGATTGCTATGCAGACTTTGGCCTTTTATCTTCTCCTGACGCAGATCAATCACAATATTGTTTATCCGACCCTCATTGGCAAGACGCTTGATCTGCATCCTGTCGCTATCATCCTCAGTGTAGTACTCGGCGGCGAACTTCTAGGAACAGCCGGTATGTTCCTTGCCGTACCGTGTGTTACGATATGCAAAATTGTAATTGAAGACATCTATACCGATCACAAAAATAAATGTCCAACAAAAAATAATTAAAAAAAAACTGCTATGACAGGGATACGTTCCCCCTCATAGCAGTTTTTTTATTATTTTTTATCATTCAACAACAAACTATCCAAAATACCAATCAATTGGTTGATTTCCGGCTTGGATATCTGACCGCTCGCGCCCAAGGTATCACCCTTAATACGCATCTCGTCACTAATAAGTGAAGAAAACAGCACTACCGGAACATCCTGCAGCTTGCTGTCATTGCGGATAAGCTTGAGCAAACGATGCCCATCCATTTTCGGCATCTCAATATCCGTAACAACAATTCCCACGTAATTCTCGATAGGGCCTTCCTTGCCAGAAAGCACTTCTAAGTAATCCCAGGCACTCTGCCCATTGCTAAAGTCCTTGATATAATGGTAGCCGGACTCTGTAAGCGTCGTCACCAGCAAATCGCGCAGCATTGGCGAATCCTCTGCTACAACGATATGCTTATTCGCACGATGCAGCTTGACAACCGATTCAGCCTCTTCGAATGTGGTAAGTTTGGCATTAATTTCCGGGTTAATCTCCGCGATGATGGTCTCAAAGTCAAGCAGCAAAACAATCTTATCCTTCATCTTGATAATACCGACTACACGGGACTGATCACCAACCTCTGGAGCTGGCTCCATATCCTTCCAAGAAATTCTATGAATACGAGACACATTATCTACAAGAAATCCTATATTGTAGTTATTAATCTCTGTAACAATGATGTTCTTAGGTTCCTCCGTGCTCTGCACATTCAGGCAGCGAGGCAGATTCACAAGAGGTATGGCACGCCCACGCAAGGTGAACAAACCATCGATATACGGATGTGCCTGTGGCATTTTGGTTACGGGCGCACGCGTAATAACCTCACGTACCTTTGCTACATTAATACCATAATTGACCGATCCAATACTGAACTCAACAATCTCAAATTCGTTTGTACCAGTCTCCAAAAGGATTCCTTTTTTATCTGCCTTATTTTCTGCCATACAATCCGCCCCCAATTATAATTTTCCTACTCATATACACTAAAAAATGCCAATTCACCATATTATAATTGAATATTCGCGATAAAAGGGCAAAGTCCTGCTTGCTTATGGAAAAAGTTCTATTTCAGATATGTCCAGCCATCCTTTTCCTCTACAATACCCTGTTTGAGAAGATGCCCCATTGCCCTTTTAAAGGCCGCCTTGCTTATCTGGAATTTATCGTGTATGACTTCCGGAGAGCTGGCATCACTATAGGGCATCTTACCATCCCTTCCCTGCATCAGAAGCAGAATTTTC
This sequence comes from Megamonas sp. UBA1796, assembly GCA_002319795.1. Classification (GTDB taxonomy): domain Bacteria; phylum Bacillota; class Negativicutes; order Selenomonadales; family Selenomonadaceae; genus UBA1796. Next base: position 53,347 of record DCFU01000028.1, on the reverse strand, counting down.
TCTGCATCGTCCATGAGCGCCTTTTCTTTTATCTCCCGCAATGAAGCATTCAATCGCCCGTCATCACGTACATACGTCACCCGGGCCTCAACGATCTCTCCCACACGCGGTTTCATGGGTAATTCTTTATTGTCGATAAAGGCAATATGACGTTGATCTGTGAAGAGAAATGCCCCACTATCCGTATAATTGTAAATTGCCCCTTTAATAAAATCACCAATATGGACTTCCGATGCAGGCTTGGAAGCACGTCTCATTTCATCTTCTACCCGCATAGTCACAGCAAGCCGACCCGATTTATCTGTATAAAGCTTCGCCCAAACGACCTCACCTATTTTCAGACTGCCACGCATGCCGGCATAAGGCATAAATATTCCCCGTTCGGCACCAACATCCAAAAAAGCTCCATCCTTGCTTACATTGATAACACTCAAACGAGCAATCTGCCCTTCCTTCATCTGCGGCACACGCATACTCGCTGTCAGGCGTCGTTTAGGATCCAGATAAAGAAATACCTTTACCTCTTCTCCCACAGCCACGGGCATTGTCTGCTGTGTTTTATGCAGCAGTATATCATCTGAGGTACTTCCCGTTTCTGCATCCAGGAACGCTCCCATTTCGCCAAGACGGGCTACTTTCAATACAGCTACCGTACTCGGCCCATACTTCATTTCTTTTTTTTCCAGCATCTAATCAGTCCTCATACGCAGTGAATTCAGCATCACTCCACAGACGTTCCAATGAATAAAACTCCCGGCTCTCCTGCATAAATACCTGCGCTACGCAATCACCATAATCCAGAAGCACCCACTCTCCCTCACGGTATCCTTCCTTATGCAGAAACATAATCTTTTCATTATCAAGTTCTTCCTCAATGCTATCTGCGATTGCCCGAACCTGTGTTGCCGTATTTGCCGAACACACAATAAAATAATCCGCAGCGATTGTCAGCCCGTTCATCCCCATTATAACTATATCACGTGCCTTTTTATCACTTGCTGCCTTGGCAATTGCGATTGCCATTTCCCTTGATGTATTAATCAACCTTCATTCCTCCTATACTTTAATTACCATTTTCCGTTGCTGCCGGAAACAATTCACTCAATACCTGTTCCATACTATCCGGAGAAGCTATCCAAAGCGTATCATCCGCTGCTGAAGTTCCTCCCGGAAGCATAATTGTCCTTGGTTCATCCGAGCTGAACTTACGAAGCAGTTTGGTAAAATGCAACGTATCAAGAAGCTCCATATTCGTTATAACATGATTCTGAAAAATATCAGCGAGTAACGGCAGACGGGTTACCGTACCTACCCTGAATAAGCGTTTATAAAACACTTTGAGAAAATGGTTCTGCCGCTGCACACGGCCAATATTGCCAAGTTCTCCACCACGATAACGCAAGTACTGCTGTACTGTATTCCCGTCCATATGCTGATAACCTTTTTTTATATGAATGGATAAATCTTCTTCCGGATCTTCATAATCCATATCACATTCGACATAAAAATCAATACCACCCAATGCATCCACGATATCCGACAAGGTCTTTGTATCTATGGCAATGTACTGCTGAACCGGTATACCCGTCAGCGCTGATACCGTTTGTTTCGTGAGCAATGCACCACCATAGGCATAAGTTTCACTGACTTTTTCCCATGACCGATGTCCAGTGATTGGTGCCAACGTCCCGCCCGGTATAGACATGATCCTGACTGCGCCCGTTGCATCCTCAATACTTAACAACAATATAGCATCTGCCTGCTGTCCTGTCTCCATGCCCTCATCCAGCCCCATGATCAATATATTCGTATAACCGGCAAAACGCGGCTCAAGCGAACTTTGCTGCAAATCCTGTCGGTGTGCATAGTCCTGATAAAGCGAATAATAGCTATGAAACACACGAAAGCCAATCTGACAAATTTGAAACCCTGTCCATAGTATCCCTCCCACTATAAACAGGAAAATCAAAAGCCGAAAAATTTTCAGACGACGGCGCCGCTTTTTGATTTTTCTTTTGCGTATGATATTGTCCCTCGTCTGATTTTCCATAACTATTTATCCCCTGAGTAAAATTTCATTGCGTGCCAATATTGTATCCGGATGAATAAGATGGTTTTCCTTCAATACGAAAGTGATTGACTGATTAAACCCTGCCAGCAAGGCTTCATCGAGTCCAGCCTCGCGAGAAAGCCGCCTCAGTTCCTCCACGCCGGGATAAGCACGTGTCGGTTCAATCATATCAGAAAAATAAATAATCTTATCCAGTACAGTCATATTCCTGCCCCCAACCGTATGGCGATAAATCGCCTGTGCAATCTCACCATCATTCACACCATAACATTCGTGAATGCGTCTTGCCCCGATATAGGCATGCAAAAGCAGCGGCATGGAGCTTTCCACCTCGGTATATGCTATACTCCGTTTTTGCGCCTCTGCAAGCATAGCTTCATTGGGAAATTCCCTGGCACAATCATGCAGAAGTCCCGCAATACGTGCTTTATGTACATCCGCACCAAAACGTCCTGCGAGAAAAACTGCTGTATTGGATACACCAAGGGAATGTTTATACCGTCCTTTTTTCAGCCGTGAAGCAAGCAGCGATTTCATTTCATCGAACTCCATCTTCTCCTACCTCTTTTTCTACTTATAAAGACCTTCCTTATAAATATACGCCTCCACCTGCTCAGGCACAATATATTTTATAGAATAGCCTCTTTTTACCCGTTCCCGAATATCTGTCGAAGAAATCTCCAATGCAGGCGTAGACAAGCGGTGGATATTCGCCATACCCAACCTGCCAAAGCTTTCTCGTATGGAATCAATATCCGGCGTGCATCCCGGCCGCGTTGCCGCTATAAAATGACAGATGCCTAAAAGCTCTTCTATACGATGCCATGTATGGATTTCCTGAATTGTATCCGCCCCTGTAATAAAATAGAATTCCGTGCCCTCGCCAAAACGACGAAAAAGCTCATATACCGTATCAATCGTATAAGACAACCCTGGCCTTTCGAGTTCAAGAGACAATACCTGAAAATGCGGATTCGACGAGGTTGCATATACTGCCATTTTAAAACGATGACTTGCGGGTGTGACCTGCTGATTTTGTTTATGTGGCGGATGCGCTGCTGGAATGAACAGGACTTCATCCATACCATATTCATCACGGACTGCCTCAGCCGTAACAAGATGCCCAATATGGATTGGATCAAATGTTCCGCCAAAAATACCCATCCGGTGTTTACTTCCCGCCATCCTTACCGCTCCTTATATTCATAAAATATATTTCACGACTAAATAAACAAGCAGCATAGTAACTAATATGACAAAAATCGCAAAGGATTCATCCTTCAGGTCATGATATCCTTTTGCTGTAGAAAAATACTGCTGGATTGTCCTGACATATCCTAAAAGCTTATCTATCATCTTATTTGCCCGTTCCCGCAAATAAGATATTTCATGCTGGTAAGCGCATCAAGCCCCATGGGGCCACGCGCATGAAGTTTCTGGGTACTGATGCCAATTTCTGCACCAAAGCCAAATTCAAAACCATCCGTAAAACGAGTTGAAGCATTCACATAAACAGCCGCCGCATCGACCGCCCACTGGAAACGATGCGCATTTTGAAAGGAATCCGTCACTATGGTCTCGGAGTGTCCTGTATTGTACTGATTTATATGTTCAATGGCCTCATCTATGTTTTTTACGACCTTAACGGATAGTATCAAATCACCATACTCCGTACTCCAGTCTTCCTCCGTAGCCTCATTCATACCTGGGCAAATCGCGCGTGCCTTATCGCAGCCACGGAACTCGACTTTTTTCTCTCTCATAGCAGCTTCCAGCCGTGGCAGGAACGCTCCTGCTATATCTTCATGTACAAGCAGAGTCTCCATGGCATTGCAGACTGCCGGACGCGAAGTTTTCGCATTCACAGCTATACGAAGCGCCATGTCAAAATCTGCTGAAGCATCAACAAATGTATGACAAATGCCTGTACCCGTTTCTATAACAGGCACTGAGCTGTTTTCTACAACCATTTTGATGAGTCCGGGCCCACCACGAGGTATAACAACATCCAAATAGCCATTTAAACGCAGCATAACGTTCACAGCCTCACGTTCTGTAACTTCGACAAACTGCAGGGCGCCTTCTGGAATACCCTCATCATAGGCCGCCTTAGTGAGCAGCGATACGATAGCCTGATTGGAATGAATTGCCTCTGAACCTCCACGCAGAATAACCGCATTACCTGATTTCAAGCAAAGTCCTACAGCATCGGACGTAACATTGGGACGAGCCTCATAAATAATGCCAATGACTCCCAGAGGTACCTTTACCCGCCGAATTTCCAGCCCATTCGGCCGTATTGTCGAGTATGTACCCTCCCCAACAGGATCGGGCAGACCCGCTGTCTGTCTGAGTCCCTCGGCCATCTGACCAATACGGTTCTCATCCAGCATAAGCCTGTCCAGGTAGGAACGTTTGAGCCCTTTTTGACGCCCCTCTTCCAAGTCCCTGACATTTTCCGACAAAATAAGCTCCCTACGCTTTTCCAAAGCGTCTGCCATAGCCAGCAGAGCACGGTTCTTTATCTCAGTAGATATAACTGCCAGCTCGCGCGCCGCCTTCCGAGCTTTCTTTGCTTTATCCAGCATAAGTTCTTTGATGTCCATGACAATTCCCCCTTAAAATCAAACCATCAGTACCATATTATCACGATGGATGACCTCATCATGAATTTTTCCGTGTAAAATACCGGAAAATTCATTGGTTTGTCGTCCAATAATCTTTTTAAGTGCTTCTGCATCATAATTCACAATACCACGGGCAATCTCTCTCTGTGACAAAGACAGTACCCGCACTGTACTTTCTTCCCTGAACTCACCATCTACAGATACAATACCTGCTGCCAAGAGACTGGAACCATCCTCCAGCATTGCTTTCTCACAGCCTTGATCCACAACAATATCGCCCTGTATACGCTTGCCAAACGCCAACCAGCTCTTCCTCACCTTCAGGTGGGAATCCTTAGCCCGAAACAATGTGCCAACCAATGTCCCCCCGACAATCTCCCGCAGGACATCCTCCGCCGAACCGGAAGCAATCACCATATTGACCCCGGAATTCACTGCAATCTTGGCTGCTTGAAGTTTGGTATACATTCCACCGGTCCCACGCTTCGAACCCACACCACCAGCCATCTTTTCCACCTCTGGCGTAACTTCGCCGATTTCATCTATAAACTTAGCGTTTTTGTCCTGCTGTGGATTTGCTGTATAAAGTCCATTGATATCCGACAGGATAATAAGTAAATCTGCATCGACCAAAGTCGCTACCGTTGCCGACAGGGTATCATTGTCACCGATTTTGATCTCATCAACAGCAATCGCATCATTTTCATTGATAATCGGCACAGTCTTCATTTTCAAAAGGGCCAGCAGGGCATTCCGACAATTCATATACTGGTTATGCCGTGCGGAATTTTCCTTTGTAAGCAATACCTGTGCCGCAATCTGTCCATACTCAGCAAAAAGTTTCTCATAAACATGCATAAGAATCCCCTGCCCGACAGCCGCTAACGCCTGCTTTGCAGGAATTTCCTTTGGTTTTTCCCTGAGTCCCATACGGTCCTGTCCTACCGCAATAGCCCCCGATGTCACCAGGATAATTTCCTTTCCCTCATTTGCAAGTCCGGCAAGCTCCCTCACAAGCTTCTCCATACGAAACAGATTCATTTTTCCCGTCTCATGTGTAATCGTACTCGTACCGACCTTGACAACAATCCTCTTCGCTTTTTTCAAATCTTTCCGTACATCCACATGTCATTCCTCCTGCCAGACTATACCTTAGGGCAATTCGATTGTGGGCTTTTCAAAATTCCTTCTATACAGTAATCCATTACGGCCAATGACTTGTACCAGATTTGCATCTGCACGCTCAGCCAGCATAGTAATAACCGCCTCCGGCGTTTCTATGGAATTCTGCAGTACACGTACCTTTATGAGCTCACGCTTCTTGATAGCTTCACGCGCAGATACCACAACGGTCGGTGTAAGCCCTTCTTTCCCAATATTCACTACAGGGTCTATCCCCATTCCCATAGACCGCAAAAATTTCTTTTGTTTGCTCGATAATGTGTTGCGAATCAATATCGTTCCTCCTCCATTTTAATCTCTGTATTCAAATTCCATATCACCAATATGCACGGTATTTCCTTCTTTCGCCCCACGCTCCCTGAGACGGACATCCATTCCCTTGACGCGCCAGATATACTGGAACCGCCGCAACGCCTCATCATTGCCGAAATTCGTCATGGCTACCAACTTTTCCAATGATTTCCCGGAAACAATAAAATCTCCACTGTCGTTGCGCGTAATCTGAATATCATCTGCACTGTCTTCCTTGGCATCGTAGACCTTAATATCGTCTTCTGACTCTGGTACCTCGACATATGCATCAAGCATCGCCGCCACATGAGCGACAAGTTCCTGCAGCCCCTGCTTTGTCGCAGCAGAAACCGGAAAAATCTCTATGTTCTCCTCTTTTGCCAGGACTTCAAGTCTTTTATAATTTTCCTCTGCCCCAGGGAGATCCATTTTATTCGCAGCGAGTATCTGCTTTTTCTTGGCAAGCTTTTCACTGTAACGCTTCAGTTCCTCATTAATCTTGTGGTAATCCTCAACAGGATCACGCCCCTCAATCCCCGAAGCATCTACTACATGAACAATGAACTTCGTTCGTTCCACATGGCGCAGAAAATCATGCCCTAATCCGGCTCCTTCAGCTGCTCCGTCAATAAGCCCTGGTATGTCCGCCATAACAAAGTTTTTCTCATAACCGACACGCACAACCCCCAGTACTGGTGTCAGCGTGGTGAAATGATATTCAGCAATCTCCGGCCTAGCCGCCGACACACTCGCAATCATACTCGATTTACCCACGCTGGGATAACCGACAAGCCCGACATCCGCCAGCAGCTTGAGTTCCAGGACAAGGTTTTTGCTTTCTCCCGGTTCGCCAAGTTCAGCAAAGGTTGGGGCTCGATTTGCACTCGTAGCAAATTTCGCATTGCCTCGGCCGCCCCGGCCGCCCTTGGCTATAACAGCCTGCTGCCCAATCTCCGTAAGATCCGCCAGTACCTCGCCGGTTTCTTCGTCTTTAACCAGCGTACCCTGCGGTACCTTTACATAGCACGACGGCGCATTATGCCCATACTGGTTCTTAATATCGCCATTTTCACCATGCTTTCCCTGGAACTTGCGATGATAACGAAAATCCAGTAATGTATTCATATTATTATCTACAACAAAGACAATATCAGCACCATGTCCTCCGTCGCCACCGGCCGGACCACCCTTCGGTACAAATTTCTCGCGTCGGAACGCCGACTTCCCGTTACCGCCATTGCCTGCCTTTACCATAATTTTTGTTCGATCAATAAATTGCATATCCATCCTCCATTTACCTTCGTGATGTATAAAAAGCTGGTATTGCAGAAATCCCAATGCCAGCTTTTTATACATCACAAACAGCAAAAATAAAACAAAACCTGCGTCTCCTTAGCAAAGGCGCAGGTATTCATTCATTACATAGCTTCTTCCACACTATATACGCTGATCTGTCTGTTATAACGTCCTTTACGTTCGAAGGCAACCTTGCCAGTAACCTTTGCAAACAACGTGTCATCCTTACCAATTCCTACATTGTGTCCCGGATGGAAGTGCGTGCCCCTCTGGCGAACCAAAATGCTGCCTGCAGACACCAACGTGCCAGCTTGTTCTTTCACACCAAGTCTCTGAGCCGCACTATCACGGCCATTACGCGTGCTACTGACTCCCTTTTTATGGGCAAACAGCTGCAAATCAAAATTAAACATACTACTTCACCTCCTGTGAATCTAAAATTCGAACAGCTTCCGGATTTGTTTTTGCGATTTCAGCAAAACCCAAAAGCATAGTTTCCAGTATAGCTTCTGTGAGATCATCAGGCTCGCCCTTGAGCTTCATCCGCAGGTCCCCGCTCGCAACTTCATAGTCAACCTCGCGATGCAAATGCCTGCCTATACCCAAAAGAGCGGTTTGTGCAAGAGATGATATTCCCGCACAAACAATATCCGAACCATGCGCCGCTGTACCACTGTGACCAGCAACCGACATCCCGGATATCTCCCCATCTGTTGTTCGAAAAATCCTTATGCGAATCATCAAGCCTCAATCTTTTCAATAACAACCTTTGTGAATGGCTGACGATGACCCTGACGGCGGCGATAATTCGACTTAGCTTTATACTTGAATACAAGAATCTTCCTGTCCTTGCCCTGCGTTTCAACCTTTGCCGTTACCTTCGCACCCTCAACAACCGGCTTGCCTATAACGACCTCATCGTCCTTGACTACCGTCAGGACCTCATCGAACGTTACAACATCGCCTTCATTAGCTGCAAGCTTCTCAATAATAATCGTATCACCCTCGGCAACACGATACTGCTTACCGCCTGTTTTGATAATTGCGTACATCTGAACACCTCCCTATCATAAATACTCGCCGACTACGGTACAGCTGAAACTGTTTTGACCTCATCGCGCGGTTGGGGAAAGCGCATTTAACATGCGTTTACATCATAAAATCATATCACAACCCCTAATGGTTGTCAATGAAAATCAGCGATACTGTCATGCACAGACATTTGTGCAGACATTAGAAGTTTCCGTAAGCATTACTGGTTTTATCTCAAACAGTTACCCGTAGCCATATCGTAAAATTTTTCATAAAGTCATTTCCGAAAAATATTTTAGATTTTTCTCGTATCAATAAAAACTAAACTATAATATTTTTTTGTAGACATAGCTGGCAATACAGGTTTGCAATACGAGCAGCGCAGTAAGTATACCGAAAGAAACATACAGGCTCGTTGCATGTGCAATAAATCCAATGACCGCTGGTCCCATAAGAATACCCATATAGCCTAGCGTACTTACGGCCGATACCGCCATATTAATAGGCATGACCTGCTGCCGGCCAAGAAGAGAGAAAAATATCGGCACGATATTTGCGCTGCCAATGCCTATACTGAAAAAGCCTATGTAAATAAGCCGTTCAGCCGTTGAAAAAATCACCAGCAAAAAACCGCTCACCGCAAATAATCCGCCAACAATTACTACTGCCTTACCACCGAGTCGTTGTACTATTCGGTCCCCAGCAAGACGCATCGTAAGCATGGCCGCCGAAAATACCGCGAACCCCATCCCTGCCATAGACATATCGACGCCGCATAATGTCGTAAGGAACACACCGCTCCAGTCCATAATAGCACCCTCAACAAGGAATGCACTACAACAAATCACACCTACAAACGCCACAATACCACGAGGTACCGCAAAAAGTGAAGTCCCCTCACGGCCACCACCATAACGCAGCAAACCGCGTTGCGAGACTGCCAGCAGCACAAGCATAATCATAACGGCACAAGTTGTAGCAGCAAACGGAGAAAATCCCTGCTGCATCCAAAACCCAAAAAGGCCGGCTCCGGTAAAACCACCAACACTCCAAAGCGCATGCATGCCCGACATCAAGCGACGTTCTGAAGCTTTCTCAACAATGACCGCATGTATATTCGCAACTACATCGATAGTCCCCATAACTGCTCCAAATAGGAGTAATGCTGCAACTATAAGCCAAAATGAAGATGCCTGGCTAAGCACAAGCAAGAGCATTGCATAAACCGTACCTGCGCTGGCAATCACACGCCGGCAGCCAAATCTTGCTGCCGCAAGTCCTGAGAACGGCATCGTCAAGAGCGAACCCACACCTATACATAATAATAACATTCCCAGGATATCTTCACTAAGCTGCAGACGTAATTTCAAAAATGGTACAAGCGGTGCCCACGAAGCAGCACCAAAACCACCTATAAAAAAGATAGCACGCGTTGCATACTGCTGTCGGAGACCCGGGCGTTCCTTCATCGTATAATCTAAGTTCCCTGATTCCATTAAGCTACTTTCCTCCATCCAAATGTTCAGCTGCCAGACAACGGATGCCGTTGGCGTAATCCCCATAAATATCGGACTTTACTATAATCTCCGGCAAAAACTCCTGCGGCACTTCTTCACGACAAATCACCGCAATCTCCTCCGCCTGTGCCTGGCAGAAATGCTCATGATATAGAACCACTCGATGCGGATTCCAGGTCTGTACAAAAAGCAAGACCGCACGCGCTATCTCCTGCATATTCTCTGGTTTTGCCATATAAAGTCTCCGGTTAAAACGCCAGCCAATCTCACCCGCCATGCCATCACGGCCTTTATAAAGATGTCCCTGTTGAAAAATTCCCGCTCCAGGCGGATAATGCTGTGGAAAATATATCCCCACGATTGTCTCCATAATATTTTTTTCCCCTAACGCATAACCATAGCCAGCAGTCGCAGCGTTGATATCGTTTTCAAAATATACTGGACGGCCAAGCGCTTCTGCCAGCCAATTGGAAAATTCTTTATCCTGCAAAGCCGGATAATCAATAGCGGCCAGCCGTCCGTTTACTTCAACGCCCGGCAAGCCAACGATAACCACAACAATTTGCGGATAATGGGCAATATATGGATATAATACCTCTCGAAAGAGATCCAGCGTAATCTGCTCCGGATGCATCTCTACACCAGCCAAAATCTCTCCCAGTAAATTTTCCACGGAAACGAACAACGTATCACGGCCATTTTTTTCATGCATATAAGCTGTAAGTGCCAGCCTTTTTTCCGCATTAAAGGAATACTGTTGTGCCGGGCGTCCCCCGGAAGACGGTTTTTCGATATCCGCGAAAGCTTCACCGCTTTGCAGCAGCTTTTGCAACAGCGTGTGAACGGTCACCACACTGAGCCCGGATATATCTGCCAACTGAGGTTTGGTGGCAGAGCGCATCTGTTTGAGAGTTTTACGCAAAAGTTCCAGATTACGATACCGCAAATCTTTTTTATCCATATTCATGCCTCTACTTTATAAAATTACTTTATAAAGTTACTTTACTATTTGTGGATACTAAAGTCAACAACTTATTTTCTTAAACGCGCTCCTACAAAAACACAGAGCTTACTTCCCCCCAGGGACTTAGATCACCTGCGCGACCTTCTTTGTTTCATAATATATTTTATACTATTCACACATTTTTATCGGCATAGAAAAAGCGCAGCAGGATGATGCTGCTACGCTTAAATCTAATTTTATGAAATCACTTCAAATTGAGGGAATTTTTATTGTACCCTTTAAGCAGCCTTCGCTACCGACTGGCTGTCTGCCGGTAATTTATCGTAGGCAGCGATCGCATCCTTAAAACGCTGCTGTACGTCGCTGAGCCGATAAAGGCCATCCGCATTTTGTTTTAGTCCATTAAGTGTCAAGGAATAAATCATCGGAGGCGTATCAAGCGAAAGCATTGTACGATTGCGCAGTTGATCTACACTCTGATAGACAAGACTGAGTGAAGCGTATTCCTGCCCATCTTTGCCTGCCCATTTCTCTATAACAAGTTTCGAGCCAATCGGCGTTTCTTTCTCGATGCTCTGCGGCAAGGAGTAAGGAGCAGCATCAAGGGCAGCGAGTACACTAGTGATGTTAGCATCATGTCCGCAGAGGAAAGTGAATTTACGCCCGTCCATTGCCAGTTCATCGTTCATCACCTGCAAAAGCGGATGAGCAACATTGACCGCTACCACTGGGGCTGCAAAAAGCACATCTCCATAGACATCCTTCACATGACCAATCTGTTCCCACTCTTTTGTCGTAAGCTTATGATTGAATGCAGCTTTTACCGGATCTGGTTCCTCATAGTATTGCAGAACTAAAGCATCACTTGCCTGCGTAGCCAGCTTCAGTGAACCACGCATGACCGGTTCCTTATTTAAATCAAGTACAATTTCGAGGTCATCCGTATGGAATTTATCAATACCATCCTTTTTGCAAGCATCGGATTTTGTAATATCAAGGACCTCTTCCAGCTGTTTATAATCGCCTGCGAGTTGTCCACCAATACCTTGCAGTCCCTTGCTGCCGCCCATCGTGCTGATTTGTTTCAATGCCTCCGCACGAAAAGCGTCACTTACGAAAGTGAGCATAGGACTGAATACCGGATCCATCTTGCTCGGAGCAAATTTGTGTTCGATCTGCACATTCGCTACAGGCAGCATTCCACTGGAAAAATATTGCGCAGTAGCGATCGTGCGCTGCATCGAATTGGCATAAAAACGCATCTCGCCTTCTTTTGGCTGATAGTTTTCGGTCATTAAACCTTCGCTCACGAGCCTTTGACGGAAATACTGCCCCATTAACGTCTCAAGTTCTCCGCCGCGCAAGGACAAATCGCCAGGTGCTGATGTCCATGAAAACCATTTGTGCGGTGTAATATTTGTCAGTGCCGAACCATTGCCTGACAGCGGTGAACGGATATTGTGCCGACTCAGTACCACCATTTCTTTCAGCTGATAGTTCTTGTGTAAATTGGCCGAATGATCCACCTGTGCCGCTTGCGCCGTAGTTGAAATCGTCAGCAGGACAATACCGAGTATACATAGAAATCTTCTCATCATCATTATATCCTCCCGTTTCATCTTATCATTTAACGCCGATTATTCAGTTTTTATGGCATCTGGTCACGTAGTAATACGCGAATTTTACATCTATTATCTTAAAATTACGCTATCACATTTTTATTTTCTATACACTATGAAATACTGACCTGTGTTTTAAAATTTTCCTGATAAACAACATTCTTCTATCCAAATTTGTGGTAAAAGCTCTTCCACCGTGCCACGTTGAACAAATCCACTTTCTTTTTCCATTGCATTCGCGGTGCCACAGGCAGCCGCAAAGCAGACCGCTTTTTGAGGCTCCAGCCCTCGCTGTATACCAAGGGTCATTCCGGCTACAAAAGCATCCCCTGACCCAACTGGATTTTCGACTTTCACCTTGGGAACATGCACCCGATAAATATTGTCTTTATAACCCAGCAAAGAACCGTCTTCTCCCAATGACACCGTAACCAGTGGAATGCCTTGTGCTAAAAACGCTTTAATTTCCCCTATAATGTCCTCTACAGAATCCATTTTTCGTTTGCAAAGCGTTTCCAATTCCGTTCGATTGGGCTTAATAAAATACGGCTTCATCTGAATCCCTGCTTGCAGCAGCCGTCCACTTGTGTCCAAAAACACCTTACATTCATAATCCTTGGCAATACGAATCAAATCCGCATACACGGTTTCCGGAACATTTTGCGGTACACTTCCCGAACAAACGAGCAAAGATGCATTACGCACCAGCTTCGCATATCTCTTGATAAATTCCGCATATTCCTCTGCGCTAACGCTTGGACCTGCCTCGAGGACTTCGGTCTGCATTCCATCACTCGTCGTAAAAGCCAGACAGGAACGGGTCTCTCCCTGGATTTTTTGAAAATCGTATGCTAATCTTCGCTCCTGCAGTTTTTCTTCTATAAATTCACCTGTTTTTCCCCCAAGCATCCCTGTAAGCAGACATTTCTCGTCAAAAGCCTGCAAAACATTTGCCACATGGATTCCCTTACCCCCAGGGGTATTATCTACATGGTCAGCACGCATAACCGTATTGATTTCAAACTGCTTCATTTCATAATGCTTATCTAAGGAAGTGTTCATATTGACTATAAGTATCATACGTATTTTTCTCCCTCAATAACGGTCAGCACTGCCGCAAACCTCAATCTTATGTTGTACAACCACCTTCATAGCTTCTTTTGCCGGAGTGAGATATTTTCTGGGATCATTCGCCAACGGGTTTTCCTTGAAGAATTGCTTTATTGCATTAGAAAACGGAATTTTCAGGTCTGTTGCTACATTGACCTTACAAATACCGAGTGAAATTGCTTTTTTGACGAGTGCATCCGGTACATCCGATGCACCATGCAATACAAGCGGGATACTGACTTCTTGACGGATTGCTAGAAGCCGGTCAAAATCAAGCTTTGGCGTTCCCTTATAGAGTCCATGTGCGGTTCCTATGGCAACCGCTAAAGTATCAATACCTGTAGCCTCAGCGAATTTCACCGCTTCATTCGGATTTGTATATAGACTGTCCTTTTCATCTATAATTAAATCATCCTCGATACCTACCAGTGTCCCAAGCTCAGCTTCGACGGAAGCCCCACAAAAATGAGCAAAATCTACAACATCCTTTACGGTTGCTATATTTTGTTCCAACGGAAACTTGGATGCATCAATCATGACACTACGGCATCCCGCTGCAATAATTTCCTTAATATCTTTTACATTCTCATAATGGTCTAAATGAAAAGCAATCGGTACTGTAATTTTTTCCATCGCTGTCCCCGTAAGCGCAATAAGATAGTCTTTATCTGCATATTTTACCGTTGACGGGGTCGCTGCCAAAATAGCCGGAGAACGCATTTCCTCACAAACCTCTACGACTACCTGAAATGTTTCCAAATTATGGATATTAAATGCCGGTACCGCATAGTGCCTTTTCTGTGCATCCAACAGCATGTTTTTTGTATTTGTTAATTTCATATCAATTATCTCCTTGCAACGGCTTTTTTACCATTTTTCCATACTTCCCTTAGTTCATAGCGTTTATTTACTACAAGGAAATCAGCCTGTTTCCCCGCTTTTATACTTCCAATTTCATGCTCCAGTCCAAAACGCCGGCTTGGGTTAAGCGATGCCATATGAACCGCAGACAACGGCTCTGCGCCCAGTTCCAGAATAAGCCGTCGCACCTCAGCCAGTAATACTGTAGTGCTCCCTGCCAGGGAGCCACTGCTTGTGCGCGATATACCGCCTTTGACCTGCACCTTTTCAACACCGAGCACATATTCGCCATCCGGCAAGCCTGTCGCCGAAATCGCATCGCTTACCAAAATCATCCTGTTCTTAGGTTTACACCGAAGAAGAATATCCATGGCTGGCTTTTTAACATGGATTCCATCCGCAATAAGTTCCGTATAAACATCATCCCGCGTCAATGCGGCACCCAGCAAGGAGGGATTGCGATGATGCAACGGCGACATGCCACAAAAAGTATGCACCACTCCATCCGCACCGTTTTCAATCGCCTTGATGCTTTCCTCATAGGATGCACTCGTATGTGCCAATGAAATATGTATCCCCCGCAATGCCAACTCCTGTATAAAAGCATCTGCACCTTTTTTTTCTGGTGCCACGGCCAATGCTGTTACGGGGCCAGCAGAAGCTAATTGCTCGAATTCATCTAGCGATACTTCCCGCAAATATTCTGCTGGATGCGCACCACGATGCTCAGCTGTCAAATATGGCCCCTCCACAAAGCAGCCATAGGTCCTCGCAGTATCCTCAGCCACAGACTTATAGTCCGCCAAATTTTTCAAAGCACGGCTGATACTTTCCATGTCAGCTGTTACCGTTGTCGGCATCCATGACGTTGTTCCCTCTGACAGCAAATACTTCCCTATAATATCCAGAGACTCCCTGCTGCCGTCCATAGTGTCCCGTCCCAGCGCCCCATGGATATGACTGTCAAAAAGGCCAGGCAACAGCAGACAACCCGGAAAACGTTCCACCGGAATATTTTCTATAGCGGCCTGCTCGCTGCTGATAAAACCGGCAAATCGTCCATCTTTTACAAGCAGCAGGCTGCTTCGTTCAATACCATTTTCCGCAAAGATTTCATCTGCTTCAAATGCGCTGATTGCCACTATATCCCACCTGCCTGTACACGCACGCTTTTTTTCTTTTCATGAAACACCTGAACCTGAATATCTTCCCCCAGCCAATGCGTTTCTAATTCTTTGATTCCAGGCTCCCTGTCAAAAATCAACTTAAGCAGGAACGGCATATTTGTGCCGCTGAATACCCTGCATTCCTGCGGTAACCTTCTGGACAAGAGTACCGCCTGCCTATACGGTGAACCACCGGCGATATCTGTTAAAAAAACAAGCTGCTCACCCGCAAGAGACTCTGCCGCCTCTTCCAAATGCTTTTCTAAATCCGCAGATGTATCTCCTTCCAGGAAATTTACAGCCCTGACCTGTTTTGGTTCTCCCGCTATTACCTTCAGGGCTGAAAACAAACCCTCTGCAAAACAACCATGACCCGTTATAATTACACCCACCATTGAAAAATCCCCTTCTGTTATAGGCAAAAGGTGCCAACGCAAGCACAAAATTTGCATCTATAAGTAAGCTGCGCAGCGTCGGCATCCCCTCCTTATATCTAGAAAATCCCAATACCTTTCCCGGCAATACCAAGAACAATTGTAAAAAGAATCAGCTTGACTGGTGAATAACTTTTTTTCAAAAGATAATACATTAAAATCGTATAGGCAAATGGCAGCATATTCGGCATAATAGCATCAAAAACCTTATCCTGCAAAGCTATACTGGCTTGCCCAACCACAATGACCCAGGCGATTTTCAGTTTAATCATAGAGGCAATCAGCCCGCCAACAACTGTAAGACCGATAATCGATGCCGCATGTGAAATCCGCTTTGTCTGTTCCTTCATGGTAGCAATCGCCTTGACACCGGTATAATAGCCATACCGCATCAAACCAAAACGAAGGCTGAAATGCACGATATTAAAAAGAACCAGGAAAATAATTGGACCCAATGGATTTGGATCTGCACCCATAGCCATAGACGCACCCAATCCCGCTGTAATAGGCAAAAGTGTCAGCCAGCAAAGAGCATCGCCTATACCACCCAGAGGCCCCATAGTAGCCACTTTAATTGCCCGGATAGTATCCTGATCCTTTTTATTTTCTTCCATGGCAATTACAAGTCCCATGATGAAATTAACCAGGAAGGGATGTGTATTAAAAAATTCCAAATGCATCTTCATGGACTTTGCCAAATCAGCCTTATTCGTATGTATCTTCTTAAGTACAGGCAAAATACCATACAACCAGCCACATGCCTGCATGCGTTCATAATTGAAGGATGCCTGCAAAAAAAGTGATCTCCAGACCATGTTTACAAGATCGGATGCAGTTACGACCTTTTTTACTGTCTGATCCTGATATTCTAAAGTTTCTTTTCGTGCCACATTAGATTCCGCCATTTTGACGCACCCCCTGATTTGCCGTTTTTACCTTAGTATGATCTTCAGGATGAGAATAAAAATCATACAGAGCTATACAGGCTCCAAGAACCGCCAAGCCCAAAATAGAAATCTTGAAATACGTAACCAAAATGAAACCAGCTAACAGAAATGCCACATATTCCTTCTTAAGCATAATTTTAAGCAACATGGCAAAACCAATCGCCGGCATCATTCCGCCTGCAACACCAAGTCCACCGAGAATCCATGCTGGAACCGATTCAACAATTGCTTGGGCAGAGGAGGCTCCAAAATAAATAGGCAAAAAAGTAACAAGTGCAAAAAAACTACCATGTGTAAGCATTCCTGCATAATTCAGTAAGCAGATTGCATTCGTATTGCATTCATCCGCCCAGCGATCCGCTTTATGCATAAGCGGTGAAAAAGCAGTAAAAATCAACGTCACGCATCCCTGCGCAGCAATAGCAAACGGAATCGCAATTGCTACAGCAGCTTCTGGCTGCAATTTAGATATAATTGCAAAGGAAACTCCGATCACACCACCAATAACCATATTCGGTGGCTGAGCCCCGGCCAACGGCACCATACCCATGGCAACCAGCTCTAAGGTCGCGCCTGTGATCAACCCAGTTTGCACATCCCCTAAAATGCAACCAACCACAAGGCCGGTTACTAATGGACGGTGAATGTGAAACAAACCATTGAATTGATCAATACCTATAACGAAAGCCCATAACGTTACCATCAATATTTGCATAAAACTTACATCCATGAACAAATCCCCCTTTTATAATTTTGTAATTCTGCAGCAACGTACCACTTATTAAAATTACTATTCAAATATCCTCTCTACCGGAAGAATCGGATCATCCGGTACTTTGCGAAGTTCAACCTTTACTCCCAGTTCCAGCAAACGACGAAAAGTGGCCTTATCATTTTCATCTACCGAAATAGTACTGGTTATCTGCTTTTTCCCTTCCTGAAAATGCATATTCCCAATATTCAGTACCTTTATGGGTACACCGTTCTCAACCAGCTTCAAAGCATCCTGCGGTGTTTTGACTACGAGGAAAATATGCTGCCAGTTACCTGCAAGGTTAATAACATCAATGGTCTTTTGCAAAGTGAAATATCTTGTTTCAGCCAGGCTGGAAACAGCCATATCCATGAGATCCTGCTGTACCTCATCTTCCGCGACTTCATCGTTGGCTACAATAATCAGATTAGCTCCCAAATGATTCGCCCAAGTCATTCCCACCTGTCCATGAATTAAACGATTGTCTACACGAGTGAGTAAAATATCCGGCATTGTAAAGACCTCCTTAAATCTTATTGATTTCTTGTATCAGTTCTTAAAGGGATGCAGCGTCACCCCTTTTACAACACGGTTTACATTTCCGCTCGGACACGGTGTATCCGGCGCAATCCCCACCGTGATAGAGGCCGACAACGCGAAAATATGGTCAAACAATACATACGCCAAAGCCATGTATGCATCTTCTCCCCATGGCTCTCCGGCTTCTTTATCCACCACAAGAGAATAATCCGCCAGTTCAGCAGCTTCTTTATCTGGCGCAGAACTCATTGTCATTACCTTAAATGCGCCTGCATCATGATAAAGTTCTCTAAGAAAATCCATTTCATACGCATGCGTATATGCTTGTGATGAAAGAAGCATAACCACCAGTGTCCGATCATTAATAATAGATTTCGGACCATGACGAAAGCCCATCACACTTTCTGATACGGCAGCAATCTTTCCTGCCGTAAGTTCCAGAACCTTGAGACATGTTTCTCTCGCCAAGCCGTAGAGCGCACCGGAACCCAGGAAGGTAATCCGCTCGAAGCCACTCTTTCCAAGATTGTCAGCCTCATTCCCATCCTGCAAAATTCTCCTGCCACAAGCAGCAATTTTTCTTACCAAGGCAGCATTTTTAGAGAAATTATCCATATCAAAAACCATCAGTCCACTAAGCAGCATACAGGTGAAGCTGCTCGTCATCGCAAAGCCAAGGTCATTTGTATTTTTTGGCATATAGAGTACCAGTGTATGGCCACTTTTTTTCTTTGCTCTGTCGACAAGCGCCCCCTTAGGATTACAGGTGATGACAATATGGTAAATTTCATCAATCAGCTGTTCTGCTAAATCAAAAGCACCAATACTTTCCGGGCTGTCGCCGCTCCGTGCAAATGAAATCAATACAGTTGGTTTGTGTGCCAGCAAATATTGTTTCGGTGTTGCTACAATATCTGTCGTTGCGATTGCCCATGCATCTTTGCCAATTTTCTCTCTAAGATATGGTGCAATAATATCACCCACATAAGCGGACGTCCCTGCCCCCGTAAAAATAATCCGTAGTTCCCGCTTAGCAAGAAGTGGTTTCACGAAAGCATCAATTTCTTCTTTTTCATCTTCCAAAAGCCTTAAAGTTTCTTCCCATGCATCCGGTTGTTGACAAATTTCTTTTGCTGTATTTTCCGCTCCTCTTTCTTTTAATTGTTTATTTGATAAATTCCATGAATTCATTCTTTTACCTCCATTGGTAATGATGTACGTACCAGTTCAGAAAAAATATTCCTATTCTTTATTTATTCAATTTCACCGAATATATTAACTGATCTCCACGGGCCATGCTTACAGTATATTCAATAATCTGGTCCCTTTCATAGGTAAATCTTTCTATCTTCAGACTTGGTAACGACCTGTGAATGCGCAGATATTTCGCAGTAAGTTCATCTGTAGGAACTGCCTGGAATCTTTCTTCTGCATAAGTAAAATTGACTCCATAAATATGCGTAAACAAATCATACATTGCATTTTGTTCCAACCTCTCCTGCGATAATCCAGCAAAACGTTCCTTGGGTACATAGCTTGTTTCCACCATGACCGGCTTATCGTCGGCCAAACGAAGCCGCAGAAAAGAATAAACCTCGCTTCCCTCCTCCCTTTTCATTTTCCGGGCAAGATTCCTGTCACAAGCTATACAGGTAAAGTTTAGAACTCTTGAAGATGGATTTTTACCTATTTTTTTCATTTCTGTAGTAAAACTATAGAGTTTTAATAGCTCCTGCTGCAGCTTTTTAGGTGATACAAAGGTACCCTTTCCATGAGCTTTATAAATATAACCTTCCTGCTCCAGCTCGAGAAATGCCTGCCTGACCGTGGACCGGCTCAAGCCATATTTACTGCAAAAATCCCTTTCAGAAGGCAGCTTCTCATCAACTTCCATATTATTATCAATTTCGCTTACAATCAACTGCATGAGCTGATAATAGAGTGGAAGCTTGCTATTCTTATCTACTTGCTGCATATACCTTGTCACACCCCTAAGTGGTACGTACCATTTACATTTCATATGATAGCGCGTTTTAATATCGCTGTCAATAGCTTTTATAAATTTTCTGATTTTTTAATCTTATAAATACAAAATACAAATTCACCCTTGAAATCGTATATATATCGTAGTAAATAAAGGCCATATCCTGCATGTGCTTATGCTATAATACTTAAAGAGGATGCCTGCAATCATGGTCCCGGCACCCTCTTTTTCCCTAAAACAGTTCTTAAGTAATCACTATTGGAAAGGATATGATACATCATATGAAAACGATCAAAACTTTAAGCCGTATTTTCGTACACGATATAGACCCCGCCATAAAATTTTATGAAAAATTATTTGATCTGAAGGTGGAACTTCGCTTTAGCTATGCGGAAAAGCACTTGGAACTTGCAGCTGTTGGCAATCTATTGATTATCGCTGGAAAAAAGAAAGACCTTGCCCCCTTCAAAGAAACGAGATTCACGATTTTAGTTGATTCCCTAAAAGAATTCAAAACCTTTCTCCTGGAAAATGGTGCGGTAATCATCCGTGATATAACGACGGTCCCAACCGGAAAAAACATGACATTCCGGCATCCCGATGGAACCATTGCAGAATACGTGGAGCATACTGTCAGCTAATAGCCATGCAGCTCCTGTTTTTTCGAACAATCAATACTGCAAATAGGCATTAATTTCTTTTTGCAGTTTATTTAAAGCGTTATTGAATGGAACCTCACCTTCTATTATTTTGCGCAGTCCGTTATCTGCCATAAGCATGGCTGCTGTATACTTTCTGAACTTTGGCATCACCACAGCATCCTCCATGGCTTCACTCAAAACAGAAATATCCATCCTGGCATCCCCCGGTGCATCCTTTAGCAGAATCTGCCGGGTATCTTTCGATTCAACAACATCCTTGCGCACTGGGAGTCCCTGAGATTCACTCAATATGAGCTTTTGTATTTCTGGATCTCCGCAAAGTTTTTTCAACAAAGCCCAAGCCAACGCCTTGTTTTTGGTCCGGGAGCTCATCCCTACAAGTAAGGTATCCGCCTGCGATAAATTTTTTCCTGAAGGGCCGGCCGGCATTTTGATACAGTCCCATTCAAAAGCAGCATATTTCTTTATACGCCATGGATACGGATTATAGGTACGATATTCAGCAAATGTAAAGGGACGGAAAGCAACTTTTCCCATATCAAAATCTCGCGAAGTCACGTTATATCCATGATTAATCGCACGCAAATCCATCATGAAATGAACAACTTCCTCCATTTTTGGATCTGCAAAATAGGAAAAATTCCCATCTGTGCGAAAAAGCTGAACTCCATTGCTCACAGCGGCCTGCTGCCATGTATAATCGTAACAGCCAAACTGATCCAGGATGCCATTTTCCTGTGTATCCTTTGTTACCTTCCGGCAAATATCTACAAAATCCTGCCAGGTCCAGTTATTATCAGGAACCGGAATTTTTTCCTTGTGCAGCAATGTCTTATTGACAAACATCAGCGTAGGTACACTTTCAAACGGCAGGGCATACAGTTTTCCATTGTACGTGCCATAGGCAATAGCCGGTGCATAATAGTCCTTCTCCTGAAAAGAAGTGTCCTCTGTCTCCCATACTGACAAATCTTCCAAAGCGCCTATCGATGCATATAAGTTGAAATCATCCGATAACACAAAAAACACATCGGGTTCAGTTCCCTGTAAAATCTGTTCAGCAAGCCATTCTGCATAATCCTCTTTTTTTATGCCGCTTACATAGCGTACTGACATCTCTGGATGTTCTTCCTGAAAGCTTTGGATTGCCGCATCCAGAACCGCATAGGAATCTCCTGCCGGTACATTCCAGTTGCTGCCGGCAAAAATGCCTACCCGCAGGATATGCTTTTGGCTTTGCTGTACCATATAAAATAAAACGCTCCCCACAAAAATCAGTACGATTATTCCCCAAACCCAAAATTGGTATTTTCTTTTTTGAAACCAATGCATATTCTCCCGCCTTTACGTTTCCTCACCACAGGTCCCTACCATCCCGGTTTGGATGGCCCAAATAGCGAGCTGTGTACGATCTCGCAGTTCCAACTTGCTCAGCACAGCACTAAGGTTATTCCGCACAGTTCCCTCGGAAAGGTTGAGTCTCTCCGCAATCTCTTTGTTGGAAAGCCCCCTGCCAACCTGTATAACCACTTTTCTTTCTGTCCGCGTAAGCTCCTGTACGGCTCTTTCTTCAACCTTTACAGCAAAATTATGCTTCGCCATTTTAGAAAATAATTTTACCACCTTCGCCACTATATCGGAATTAATCATGGCCCCGCCGCTGACAACGGTCCGGATGGCATTCGACAATTCCGGAACCGATACGCCCTTGAGCAAATAACCACTAGCCCCAAATTTCAAGGCATTGTATACGTATTCATCATCATCAAATGTTGTCAGAATGATAATCTTTATATCTGGATACCGTTCTTTGATAAAATTCGTACATTGCACGCCATCAAGTTCCGGCATGCGCACATCCATAAGAATGACATCCGGCTGCTGTTTTTTTAATAGACGCAGAACTTCATTTCCATTTTCAGCTACCCCCAGAACCTCCATATCCGGATTCATGTTCAAAACTATTTTCAAGCTTTCACGAATAAGCTCCTGGTCATCTGCGATAACCACTTTTATCATAATGTTGTCCCCCTATTGGAATTACTGCTTTTATCTGAAAACCCTCCTGATTCGCATAAAACAGCTGGCCCTTAAGCAATGCAATACGTTCCTGCATATGCCGCAGGCCAAAACCCGGGCTGATGTCTGTGCAGCCAATGCCATTATCCTGAAGGATAATCTCCAGGCCTTCATCTTGCAGACTGACTGAAATCTCAACCTTTGCCGCATGCCCATGACGATTGGCATTGGTAAGTCCTTCCTGTATGATACGATACACCACCACCTCCTCGTCTTCGCGCAAAGAAGGCGGCCATATTTCTTTTATCCAGACGATTCGCATACCCGTAGAAGCATCAAATTCACGACTCATTTGATGCAAAGCATCTGGCAGTGAAAGCTTTTCCAATACATCCGGCCGCAATTTCTTGACGGAACGTCGAACATCTGTAATACCATTTTTGGCGGTTTCCCGAATTTTTTTCAACTGTTCCCTGGTAAAGTCTGGAGCTGCATCCAGCGTAGCAATGCAGGCATCAATCCCTGCCGCAATGCCTGTGAGTGCATGCCCCAAGGTATCGTGGATTTCTCTGGCCAGGCGGTTCCGCTCCCGCGTTTCTGCCATACGCTCCACCTCAAAAGCATAGGTACGCAACTGGGCGTTTGCCGCATTGAGCTGCGCATTGAGGGATTTTATACGTTCTTTTTCGCGTTGTTGGCTTTGCACAAGCATTGTCATATATAGTACGAAAATCACCAGATTTAACGAGGTAAAAATATTACAGACAGCCTTCAGAACACCCTGCACCATTGGTGTATAGTAGGAAAAATATGCTTCGATTGGCACAATCTTCATTTGCAATGCTGCCAAGTTGTAATTTGCAATGATATAAAGTGCCAGCATCGCCATCACAAGAAGGATTTTTTGGTTTTTCCCCTCATACCCCTGTACGAGGTCAGCTACCACCAGCAGGACTACTCCATCATATGCCATATTGATACTGCGCATCACCAGCACGCAAAAAATAATTTCAAATACAATCAAGCTATACTTTACCGTAAAATTCCGTATTTTCCCTTCACGATACACATAACTGAGACCAAACAAACAACCAAAAGCACATACCGCCCCCAAAAGTATTTGCTGTGAAGGCCATGGAACGGAAGACAACGGTTCCACAAAGGAACGCGCCGCCATAGACTGCACAATTTTTTTCTGCGTTATATCCATGAAACCAGCAATAAGAAAGATGACTACACCATTGAAGCCATAAAGGAAATGATGCAGCCCGGATACCGTCTGCCTGCGATGAAGATCCTTCATCCGTCCCATCCCTCCACGTTCTCACGGGATATATTATCCCGCGTCAACAGACGCGTCGGCAATTTAATCATTCTCTCCTGATTTGTGCCAGATAATATCTCGTACGCTTTATCGGCCGCAATCCGGCCGATAAGCCGTGGAGACTGCGCTGCCGTAGCAGTCATATGTCCCTGCAGGATCATATCCTTTGTTTCCGGAGCACCATCTACACCGTATACCATAACATCCTGGAGTTTCCCGGCATTTTTAAGTGCAGCCATTGCTCCCATAGCTGCAGGATCATTGAGTGCCATAACAATGTTGACATCTGCATAACGATGTAACAGCTCCTCCATCGCCGGCATGGCAAGCTCCAATTGGCCCTTACATTCAGCCGAAGCCAAAATATGAAATGTTGGATATTGCGCAATCGTATCCTGAAATCCCTGTATGCGGTCAACTGCAGACTTTGCCTGTGAATGCTTAAGCAGAACAATATTCCCGCCAACAGCATGCGTTGCCAGATGCTCCGCACATTCAACACCAGCCATATAATTATCCGAAACAATCGTACAAGCAACCAGCCCTTCGTCCTCTACATTGGTATCAATTACAATAACAGGAACATTCGCCTGCTTTGCCATGGCAAGTGCCGGACCGATTTTCTTCCAGTCCACAGCGTTCAAAAATAATATCTCAACCCCGTTATCAAGCAATTCTTTGATTTCTTCCAGCTGCCGCTCTACGCTGAGTGCCGGATCCCTTGATAATAAAATATCTCCATGATTCTCTACGTTAGCACGGATTTCCTCATCCACAACTTCATAGAACGGATTATTCAATGTCATATAAACCGCACCAAACTTACGTCGATGTTCATTCTGGCGGATCGAATAATCTGTCTGGACAGCTTGGTCAAGCTTCCATGCGAAGAACAAGCCACACAACAGCAAAAGGGCTCCTGTCAGCAGCCGGTAATGTTTCGTTTTCATATTCCCTCCGGTTCTCCTATCAACAAGTAAAGTTTTACTAAAAGTATACTACATTTTCCATAAGAATGGCGCCCTGTAAAACTAAAACAAAGGGATGGCTCCAGCTTTTCGCCACAGCATCACCCCTTTATTTTCAACATTCCTGATTTTCCGCTAAAGATAAGATTCTTTCTACATTTTTTCTTCCGTTCCCAATACCTTTTTGCACGATAAGAGCAGCAACCAAACTGCCAAACGCTAAAATACCTCCGCCAGCCTGCATCACATACCCAAAATGTATCTGATAGAACCCCCACCAAACAAATACAATTCCCACGCCTGACAGCGCCAGAAGCATACAAAACCACTGCTGCAGCTTACGTATCATTTGCGTTTGTCTTGCTGCTTCTATTAAGAGACTGTTTTGTCTTAGCACCTTGCTTCTCCCTTCTTCGCTTCATGCAATAATTTTGTTCAATAAGACAGACCCGGATCAAAGAATCCAATGAGTACACCTACAAAAGCTACGAAAACAAGTAACAGCATTACCATAGTCGGCGAAATATTTTTCTTAGTCATCAGCCACCAGCAAAATACAACAGCCAAAGCAGAAAGCATTTTCGGATAAATACCGTTCAAGGTTTTCTGCAGTTCTCCGCCTCCCGGCAAAACAAGTGATGTATTTATATTGATCCAGGATGCAGCCACTGCACCAATAACGATCGTGCCAATCATGATAATTGATTCCCGGATAGCCTGTGCCTGTTCGCCAACCAGCACCTCAACCGCTTTGCCGCCAAGATCATATCCTTTAAAATAAACAAAACGCATACCAAACCACATCAGAAGATTCCAAACCACAATATAGAAAATTGCCCCCAGCGGATTACCTCCACTGGAAAGTCCCAGGCCGATTCCCAAAAGAATCGGAATGAGCGTTCCAACAATCATCGAATCGCCAATTCCTGCCAAAGGTCCCATGAGCCCCGCCCGAATTCCGTTAATAGCTTCGCCGTCGATTGCCTGTCCGTTGGCTTTTGCCTCTTCCAGTCCGGCAGTCATACCGACAACCAAAGCACCGATTTGCGGCTCCGTATTAAAAAACGCCGTATACGTTTCCATAGCTTCCTTTTGTTCCTCTTTCGTCTCATAAAGTGATTCTACAACCGGAAGCATCGCACATAAATAGCCAAAGGTCTGCATGTGTTCCTGCGAAAAACAAGTCAGATTTCCATAAAACCAGGATAAAAACGATTTATTCAGTGTCTTTTTTGATAATTTTTTCATGGTTAAATATCCTCCTCATCGTCATCATCAGGAGTCGGCGCAGATGCTGCCGCACGCCTGGTCTGAACCATGATGATCTTATAATTAATGACGGCAAAAAACGACCCGATAATAGCCGATGCGATGAGATTCATTCCAAGACAGGCCGCCAGCGTGAACCCAAAGAAAAAAGTAATGAAATCGAGTGGTTTTTTTACTACCTGTTTCAAAAGGATCGCAACCCCGACAGCTGGTAAAAGGCTCCCTACCGTAAACAAGGTTTTCATGGCGATACCGTCCATCGGCAGATAAGCTTTCATTACATCAACCATACCTGCGCCAGCCATAGCGATGATAAAGGTGGGCATAAACGAAAATAGAATATGCGATATCCAGGGCAACCCCATATCTACCAGATATAACTTACCAAAATCGCCTCTTTCCACAGCCTTCCAGCCAATATGCTGCCAAATCAGGTTCATCGTCGCCGTGCCATAGAAAAGCACCGTTCCCAGCGTACCGACTGCTGCCCCTAGCGCTGCTGCCATAGCCTGTGCCTGCGTTGTCGAAGGATCGAGACCCATGCCCTTGACTGCACAAATTGCCAAAGGTATCCCAATATAACTGACCGCGCGCACATCAGCCGAAACAGTTCCACCCGGCGTAACCAAGGCAATATAGATGACCTGAATAGCCGCGCCGATAATAATACCGGTCTGCACATCCCCCAAAATAAGACCAACGACCAGTCCTGCTACCAACGGACGTCCCAACGTATAATTTCCGAAGGTAGTGCCGCCAAGCCCCGGCATACTCGATAAACAAGCACAAATACCCAGCAAGGTGGCCTGTAATGCATTAATTTCCATAAAGAATCACTCGCTTCCTGTTTTAATTGAAACCAAACTGACTGCGGAATTTTTTCCAATTTCCAATGGCTTTTTCTTTAATAAGTGCGAATTCAATTTCATAACCTGCCTGCATCATTGCTTCCAATGCTTCTGCTTCTTCCTGCGTAATCGATTGGTTGTTGCCAAGCTGGATGGCGCCTGGCCGATCATTGCAGGGACCAATGACAACCGTTTTAACCCCTGGATTGAAATCCTGATCAATCAGGATTTTTTTCATGTCTACCGGATTTTTAGTAATCAGGAAATAACGTGTATCACTTTCTATGACTTTTTGGCATTTTTTGCGCCAGTCTTCAAATGTCCAGACAAATGTTTTCTTTCCCGCTGCATTCTTATATGCGGCCTTCAATACAGGATTGGTCGCTGCGGCATCATTTACCGCAACCAATCCGTCGCAGGGATATTCCAATGCCCAGCGTGTGCAAGTCTGTCCATGAATCATACGATCATCTACCCGGACAAAAGTTATCGACATAATACTTTCTCCCCCTTAAATTTCCTCATCCTCGGCAAACTCCATCGTAAATTCTTGCACAGCATTTCTGGAATCTTCCAACAACATTTGTTTCAATACTGCTCCATCGCAGTTTTCGCCGCGCAAAACCGCTGTCAAAGCCATAGCAAGATTCACCCCGCCAAAGGCCTGCGTTTGTTCCAAGAGTTTTTTCGACGCAAGTACATTCATAGCTGTAGTCAGCGGTGATCCTCCGAGAATATCTGCCAAAAGCAAAATCTGATCACCTGCCTGAATAGGAATGAGCCGTTTTGCAAACGCAGCGGCAAAATCCTCAATTCCCATACCATCTTGCAATCCAACCGACAAGATGGTTTCCCGGTCTCCGGCAATCATCTTCAAAGCTGTATGAAGACCCACCGCAAAATCTCCATGACTTACTAAAATCACATAAAACACAAGATTCCCCCTTAAATTTTCCCTATTCGAATCAGTCGTAGCAGTTAAAACATTTTATAACTTTCCAACAATTATGATTTTACCAAAATATCAATAAAAATCATCTGCTTTTTGTCACCTCTTTTTGCTTCTCTTACATGACATTTGTCATTTTATTCATAAAATATTATAAAAAAATATCGCTAACCACGAAATACGTGATGAACGATAAGCGTTTTGATTATTCTATTGTCGAATAGATATCTAATATGAATAACTTCCCTTGCTAAAATAAAGTGGAAAACCATTTCGCATCATGATAGAATAGCCTTAAAAGGCAAAAATCTGTAAGGAGGTTTTTCTATGTCTGAAAAAATTCCTGAAATCGTACTACAGGATGGTTTGAAAATTCCAGCTATAGGTTTTGGAACCTATAAGTTAAAAGGAGAAAACGGTATCCAGGCTATTAAAAATGCCATGCAGGCAGGTTACAGATTGTTTGATTCAGCCTTCAATTATGAAAACGAGGGAACTTTGGGCAAGGCGATAAAAGAAAGCTCTCTTTTAAGAGAGGAAATTTTCATTACCTCCAAACTTCCCGGGCGTCGCCATGCCTATGCCGAGGCTTTGGAAACAATTGAGGAGTCGCTTTACCGAGCTAGTCTTGATTATTATGATTTCTATTTTATCCATTGGCCAAATCCACGAATCAATTTATATGTTGAAGCCTGGCAGGCTCTGATCGAAGCTAAAAAAAGAGGCTTGGTCCGCTCGATTGGTGTCTGTAACTTTTTGCCAGAACATATTGAAAAATTAATTGCAGAAACCTCTATCTGCCCGGCAATCAATCAGATAGAGCTGCATCCTTATTTTAATCAAGAGGCGCAGCGTGCCTGGAACGAAAAGCACAATATTCTCACGCAATCCTGGAGCCCTTTGGGACGGGGAAATTCTCTGCTAAAGAATGATACAATTGCTGCCATCGCCCGGAATCATAACAAGACGATTTCGCAAATCATCCTGCGTTGGCATATTCAGCTCAAGGCACTGCCAATTCCTAAAGCTTTCAGTATAGAACATCAAAAAGAAAATCTCGACATTTTCAATTTCCAATTGACAGCGTCCGAAATGGAATCCCTGCTCGGCCTCACAAAGACCGATGGCCGCAATGCCAACCAGGACCCTGCCTTTTATGAAGAAATGTAGCCTTCTTCTGTATGCTTCAAAGCAAGTACTTTCCTCGTATACTTATTTCTAAAACCAAAGATATTTGAAACACAATAAACCCATTCTATACATAATATTATGTCGTTATAGTTTCGCTCCCTCGCAGGGAACCAGGCTTCACAACCTCGAAGAAACCATTAAAAATCTCTTTGCAAATTGCATAGAGATTTTTATTTTTCTGCCGCCGGGTGTTCCCGCACCAATCGCCCTGCCCATTCGAACAATGTTTCCGCATAGAGTTTAAGTGCCTCTGCCTCAATTGGTCCCGCCTCATTTTTCAGCTTCTGACAAATACACAGGATTTTCTTTTCCTCTTCATTCGCTTCTGCCTGCAATTCCGCCATACCGCACCGATATATACCAGTACGCGCATACACTACAGCCTGTAAGACAAATACGGCCGCCTTATACAGGGCTTGCAAAACAGTCGCGTCCTTTTCATACAGCCGATTATGCACACACATATGGTAAATATTACAGGCTCCAGTCCTGATTGCTTCCTGCACATCCTTCGGACAGATTGCTGGCAGCAAAGCATCCAGACTGCCAAACAAGGGAACTGTATCATGATAAAACTGAAACAAGTCTGCCCGGCTCCAGCCAGCAAGTTCTGCCTTCCCCGACAGAAAGCCGCACATCTTATTTTGGTGCATCATTTTTGCCAGAAGCGCATCATAGTCTTCCAAATCTTCATAACGCAACACATCCAATATCACGACCAAATCGACATCACTATGCTCCGTAGCCTCACCCCGCGCATAACTTCCCTGCAAGCCAAGAAAGGCAATCCGCCCGGCAAAGACTTGGTGCAAATCCTCAAGAAAGCGTCTTACCTCTCTATATAATGCCTCATCTAAAATCTTTTTTAAAGCTTCCATAACTTCCTTTCCTCTTCCTCTGATTATTACACAGCGATTAAGATCTTTATAACTCCTTATATCCTCAGGCTCCAGGCTCAAAGACACTTATATGCAATAATAGTAACCGTCCCCTTACCAGGATACCGTGTCATTTCATATTTTTCTGGAAATGCTTCTATTAACTGCGGTAACTTCAGGAAGCCAAATGTTCTGGAATCGAAATCCGGTTTGGCTCTTTTGATAAATTGGCCAGCAGAACTAACATTCACATAACCATCATCATCCTGATATTTATCAGAGGCAATTTTTAATAAACTATGTATCTCCTCTACGTCATCCGTTTCGCTACCGACTTCATTAGACTCCACTTCATTAGGCTCCGGCTCTTTTTCTCCACGGCTTTCAACCTGTGAACTTTTATCTTTAGCGCTTGATCCTTCCTTAGCATTAGCAAGATTCTCCAAAAAAATAAATTCATCACAGCTATTTCGAAAAGCTTCTGGTGTTTTCTTTTCTCCAACACCTATTACATAAACGCCGGATTCATGTAAGTTTATTGCCAGAGGCGTATAGTCACTATCACTCGCCACAATAACAAAGGCATCATAAATGCCTCGATGCAGTAAATTAACTGTATCGATTACAAGAGCCATATCGGTTGCATTCTTCCCCGAAACGTAATCAAATTGCTGTTCAGCCTTAATAGCTAAACGCTTTAATTCATTCTCCCAATTTTTCAATGTTTCTTTTTTCCAATTACCATATGCCCTTTTCACAACAATACGGCCATGGGTAGAAATCTCTCGCATAACAGCTTCAATTTTTGATAACTGGGTATTGTCTGCATCGATT
Organism: Megamonas sp. UBA1796; assembly: GCA_002319795.1. Lineage (GTDB taxonomy): Bacteria > Bacillota > Negativicutes > Selenomonadales > Selenomonadaceae > UBA1796. The sequence continues at coordinate 22,010 of DCFU01000028.1, read as the reverse complement.
AAAAGTGCAATTTTTTGTAATCCGTCCATAAAAATCCCCTCTTCCTATAAATGTAACATTGCCATGTGTATAGACAAAATAGCGTCATAATCGCGAAAATCGACGCTACACCCCATCAAAACACCCTCACTGCCCACATCAACTAGCATAATTTTATCATTTTGTATCGACATATACCAGCATATTCATGCTTGACAAGCCACTTGATTTCAAGGCACGATTTTATGGCCATGAACCTCAATGGTCTGTTGACCGCCATCCGAGAGGGCTAGTTCCTTGGTGACCAGCGGCACTGCATCTTTCGCTACATCGTTTTCATTATTGGCTTCAAGCCCCAGGGAAATCTTCAGCTTTACCGCCTGCGGCGCGGATATCGTGATCCGTATCCGCTCATCTTCCGGCACCGTGAACCAGACCATTTGGTTGCCAACCACATGTGCCTTATAGCCGCTATGTGCATATCCAGAATCTATAGTGCCATTTGCTAATCGCAGCAAAGTTTCTCCCCCGGGAATCTGGAGTTTCAGGTTAAAAGGAACACTGCTTTTCGGGTGCTCAACAATCTGCTTCAATTGGCTGCCACCGGCAGCCACAAGTTCTCCAGGGTCCAGACGGATAGATACTATGCTTGGTGTACCGTGCATATAGATTTCAGATGGCTCTCCCGATAGAATCCAAGCATTATAAGTTGCCGGCCCATGCATATCTTCAAAACCAGCTTTCTCCTTCGGGAACCATTTTGCCATAAATCCCCAAATTCCTCCATAATGAAACGCTTCATGTTCATCTTCTTCTACCGGTTCAGACGATAGTGCATCCCTAAGGCCGCTGTGGTTCAGCACCAGATTGCTGCGATAAAAGTCCTTGACCGAGCCGACACTCCACTGCATTCCCTTGATATCCCGGGCAAGCCACTCACTGCCTGGCACCGGCGTATACTTTCGACCTGTCAGTTTTCCAAATGGTATCTGCATTTTTTCTAATAGCTTTTGGTAACGTACCATATCACCGCGCAGATTGTTGGCCGTCGGCAGTCGGAAGATTGTACCATAAGAACCATATCCCCAGGAACCTCTCGTAAACGGCAGTTCTGGTACTACATCCTCTGGATTTACGATATTGAAAATATTCCCATATCGTTCCGATCGCCGCTCTGCCAGATCTGAACAACTATTCGCGGGCGCGAAAGCATAGACATAAATATGCCCTGGCATAAGCACAGGATCAGCCTCATTCCGTACATAATGTCCCGTGTCCAAAAATGCCCCCAAAAGGTTAGCGACCGCTGCGCCCCGGCTGTGCCCTGTAATCACTATACGCGTTGCCTGCTCTCGCAAACCATGCTTTTCCATATAAGTTTTCAGGTCCTGTCCAATCATCCAGGCAGAATTTGCAAAGCCCTCGTGATACTTCTGCTTCTCCTTTGCCGAGTCAGCAATATCCGCATTACTGTACCATTCCTGCCGCCCATTCGTACCACGAATCACCACAAAAACCAATGGTACCTGTCTTCCATCGATTTCAAGGTACTTTGTACAAAAAGAATAACCACTCTTATCCGGCAATTCCGGTGCTACTGCCTCATAATGATGATCTTCCAATGTATCCATGGAGCAGCCAAGTTCCTCGAACATCGTAGTAAGCTCCTGGTATTTCGGCTGCAGATAAACCGTAGACATAAGCGCCCCGGAAATCCTGGCTAATCCATGATTATAAGTATATGCATCCTTCTCTCCAGCGAACCAGGCATCATCCCATTCATAGCTCATTGGCATACTCTGTTTCACACCCGGTGTAGACACCTGCAGAACCAACAACTGCGTTTTGGCATATACAGTCACCAGGTTTCCCCAGTTGACGAGCAATAAAGCTATGATGAAGATTATTTTCTTGGAATTAGAAAAATACATTTTTACTATCCTCCTGACAATTTATGCCATAAATATAATCCATGCAAGCGAATACCTCTTAGGCAGCATATCTCATCCTGCGAACATTCCTAAATACATCATTTGAATCATGGGAGCCTTTTTTTCAACAGCAACGCATCTCGAATATAATCTGTTCCAAAGTCTGTAAAAATTTCAGGTTATCTTCCTCCGTCCGCTTTTTCGGCCCCCGCAGATGCGATTTACCTGATGCCCGCCGGGCTTTCTTTGCCATATACCGTTCCTGTAGAAGCCGATCGATATTTGCATCTGTATACTGCATCCCGCTCTGATGCAAAGCGATTGCGTGCTTTCCCAGCGCCATTGCCGCCACACCATAGTCCTGCGTAATCACGATATCTCCCGCCCGGCAAAGATTAATGAGTGCCAAATCCACCGCATCAGCGCCAGCTCCGATAACTTTGATTCTACTGTAATCCGACCAGAGGACATGGTTCGTATCACAAAGCAGCGTAACAGGAATCCTATATTTTTTTGCCACAGCTTCCGTCTGCCGGACAACCGGACAAGCATCCGCATCAATAAAAATCTCTGCCATAAGAATTCCTCCTATATTTTAGCATGAATAACATTCCACAGCCAATGCCACTTCCATATACGTATTTCATCTCACAAATTATCAGCTATCGACATTTTGTTATCCATTCCTGTTTATCTCCCCGCATTATTTTCATCTTAGCACGCAAAAATGCAAAACACAATGCATGAACCATGGCCAGCGTCTGCGGCACACAATATGCGCAAACGCAAAAAATAAATCTGCGGGGATACGAACGTAGTTTCACCTATTACATTTCCAGAAGAGTCCTTTCTATTTCGTGGCAGCGGTCTCAATACATCAAAAAGCTCTGCTGTCAAATTTTATGATTCATATGCGGATTGACAAATCAAAAAAAGAGGTGTATCTTTATTTTATAACATATGTACCGTAATTGTCTTTTGGGTACAGAAGTGAAAAAGGAGGAATTTACTTGCGCAATCAGATTCTTATGGCAGCAGCGGAAGAAATGAAAAGCCGCGGGGTGAAATTCACTATGAGTGATTTGGCTAAACGCCTGAACCTCAGCAAAACCTCGTTATACGAACATTTTTCATCGAAACGGGAACTGGTGCATGATATTATATTTACTGCAACACAGGATATCCGAAAGCAGGAAAAAGAAATCTACGACAACGAGGATTTATCCGTCCTGGAAAAAATCCAAGCCCTATTGAAGATGTCACCTCGGATTTTCGGTCCGATCAACAGTTACAGTATATATGATGACCTTTGCCATTATTATCCGGCTGAATGGGAAATGGTGCTGAACTTCCGTGAGGAACAGTCAGAACGGCTGACATCGTTTGTTATCCATAACATCCACACACATGCACTCCGCAAGGTCAACGTGCCGGTACTCAAACAACTGGTATCCAGCGTGATGGATGATTTGCTCAGCCAGCGCTTCCTGGAACAAAGCAACATGACCAATGCTGATGCCATGGCAGCGATGGCAGATATTATCGTATATGGACTGAAGCCAGAAGACGAATAGTGCCCTATTCAGCTGGCTCTAAATCGCACGCAAGTGCGATTTAAAATTGCCCTTCCATACCGATTGTACCATAAACGTAATATCGGTACAAGTCCTTATAAACCGGGAAATATCTGCGCAGTAACCTATCAATCCGCGCGGGATTTCTACAATGATGGAAAAGAGGAGTGGACTCGTGAAAATAAGAAACTGGATGATAGATATACCAAGGAATCGATTATATTATGGACTTCTAAGCGTTGTATTAGCCGTATGCATCGTCACAGGCTTGCTTTGGCATGCACACCGCAAAATGATGGTGGCAGTAGAAGATTCCACCATCGTACAAACAATGACGGTGGGAAAAGATACATCCGCCCCGGAATATACATATTCCGGAGAAGTCCGCGGACGTTACGAAAGCCAGCTTGCTTTTCAAGTAGGCGGCAAAATCATTCGCAGGAATGTCGAAGTAGGAAGTACCGTCCAAGCTGGCGACGTGCTAATGGAAATCGATCCCAAGGATGTCCAGCAGACGGTCAATAGTACTGCGGCACAGGTAACCTCTGCCCAATCGCAGCTTCGTCTGGCGGAAAGCAATTTGCAACGGTATAGCCAGCTATATGAAGAAGGCGCTGTCGCACAGATGACCTATGAACAGTACCGCAACGCGTATGAGGTGGCACTGGCAGCATCGCAGCAGGCTTCGGCACAATATGCCCAGGGAAGCAACCAATTGGGCTACAGTCTTTTGTACGCCGATAAACCAGGTGTTATCTCCGCAATCAAGGCAGAAATCGGACAAGTCATGAGTGCTGGACAAACGGTAATCACCATCGTACAGGATGGTGACCGCGAAGTAGAAATCAGCGTTCCAGAAAACCGCATCAAGGACTTACAGCTGGGGCAGGAACTTGGTGTGACCTTTTGGGCCCTGCCGAATGCGACCGTCCTGGGAAAAGTACGTGAGATAGCACCTATGGCCGATCCGACAACCCGTACCTATAAAGTGCGGGTCAGCCTGCCAAACCCTCCCGCAGAAATAAAATTAGGGATGACTGCCACTGTCTCCCTCGCAGGCAGCAGCACAGCGGATTCACTGGAAATCCCGTTGACTGCAATCTACCAAAATGGGGATGCGCCAAGTGTCTGGATACTCGATGGCGATACAGTCACCTTGCAGCCAATCAAGCTGGGACAGATGAACGACAAACAAATCCAGGTATTAGAAGGTTTGCAGCAGGGAGAACAAATCGTAACAAACGGGGTGCATAAACTCCGGCAAGGGCAGACCGTAAAGGTTGGTGACGGCTCCTTATGAAAAAGTTCAATCTCACCGAATGGGCCTTGAACCACAAACAGTTCATTTATTTCTTCATCGTCCTTCTGTTCTCCGCCGGTGCATTTTCCTACGCACACTTAGGACGCATGGAAGATCCGGATTTCACGATAAAGCAAATGGTAGTCAGCGTAGCCTGGCCAGGTGCGACTGCCCAGCAAACGGAGGAACAGGTAACTGACAAAATCGAAAAAAAATTGCAGGACCTGCCCGGACTGGATTATCTCAAAAGTTATTCTGCCCCTGGACAGACGATAATATATATAAATCTGAAGGACCAGGTTCCTAAGAAGGATGTTCGTGCTAAATGGGTAGAAGCACGCAATATGGTAAATGATATCAAGGGAACATTGCCGCAGGGCGTATCAGAGCCCTTGTTCAACGATCATTTCGATGACGTGTACGGGGTTATGTACGCACTCACGGGTGATGGATATAGTTACGAGGATATGCGTCAAAAAGCAGAAAAAATTCGCCGTATCCTGCTGGGAATTCCGAACATCAGCAAGGTACAGCTGCTTGGCGTTCAGACTGAAAAAGTATATATTGAAATTGAAAACGCAAAATTAGCACAGCTCGGTATCAATCCTTCACTCATTACTTCGACCCTGCAGGCACAAAATGCCATGTCGCCAGCGGGAATGCTAGAAACATCCTCTGATAATATCTACCTGCGCATCTCCGGAATGTTCGATGATCTGGAAGATATCCGCAATACGCCGATCCAAGCGAATGGGAATAGCTTTCGCCTGGGCGATATAGCTAAGGTAACGCGCGGATATTCCGAACCGTCTGATCCTAAGTTTTTTTATAACGGCCAACCGGCCATCGGAATTTCAATGTCTATGGAACCTGGAGGAAACATTCTTACTTTAGGAGAAAATTTAAAAAAGACAATCGCACAAATACAGAAAGAATTACCCGCTGGTTTTGAGATTACGCAAACCGTCAACCAGCCAGAAATCGTTAAAGACTCCATTGATGAATTCATTGAATCTCTGGTCGAAGCGGTATTGATTGTCCTGGTCGTCAGTTTCCTGAGTCTGGGCCTGCGCTCCGGTCTCATCGTAGCCTGCTGCATACCACTCGTCATTGCCGCTGTTTTCACAGCTATGAGTCTCCTGCAGATTGACTTGCAGCGAACCTCGTTAGGTGCCCTCATCATCGCCCTGGGGCTCCTGGTCGATGATGCGATTATTACCATAGAAACGATGGTCGTGAAACTTGAGGATGGATGGACCCGCTTCAATGCAGCCTGTTTTGCTTATACCTCAACTGCATACCCGCGTCTGACAGGAGAACTGGTTACATGTGCCGGATTCATCCCCATCGCTTTTTCTCAGGGAACAGCCTCCGAATATTGCGTAACACTTTTCTACGTAGTTACACTCGCTCTGCTCATTTCCTGGATTGTAGCCGGAACGGTCACACCTTTGCTGGGATATTTATTTATCAAAGTCAAACAGGTTGACAAGAATAAACCGCCTGCAGCAAACATGTATGATACGGCACTCTATCGCAAATTCAAAAAAATCCTGGTTTTTTGTCTGACGCATCGCAAGTCTGTGCTGCTTGGTACAATCGTTTGTTTCATCCTGTCTATCGGCCTCTTGGGCAGTATCAAACAGGAGTTTTTCCCGTTATCTACACGCCCCGAACTCGTTGTCCAATTGAAATTGGAAGAAGGCGCATCCGTAAAAGATACAGGACAGATAGCCGCCCGTTTTGCCAAGGAATTGGATGGAAATCCCAAGATTTCTTATTATAGCTATCATCTCGGTGAAGGCGCCCCACGCTTTGTCTTGAGCTTTGATCCGACCTTTCCGAAAGCAAACTTTGCTGAATTTGTTATCGTAGCACCGGATGCAGACGCCCGTGATGCACTGCGCACACAGCTTGAACAAGTTTTAAATGAAAAATTCAGCAACGTTACCGAACATACGAAAGTAGTTCAGATTGGCATGCCGTCGGATTATCCGATCATGCTGCGGGTAAAGGGCTACGATCATGATAAGGTTCGTGATATCGCAGAGAACATTCGAGATACCATGGCAGCAACACCGGGAGCTAAAAATGTCTCCCTCAATTGGGATGAAAAAAGCAAGGCACTCCATCTCACCATAGACCAGGACAAGGCCAGAGCCTTAGGCATCAGCTCCCAGGCATTGGCAGCTTCGCTGCAGACCCAGCTGTCCGGTGCTACGGTGGCAGAGTTCCGCAAGGATGACAGAACCATCGGTATGGTTGTCCGTTTCGACCAGCAGGAACGCAACGATCCAGCCTATTTAAAGAATCTGAATGTCTATTTAGGAAATGGTAAATCTGTGCCACTGGAACAGATTGCCAAGATCAGCTATGGTGCTGAGGAAGGCTTGATTTATCGCCGTGACTTAAAACCGACAATCATCGTGCAGGCAGAAACTCAAAAAGGCTTCACGGGGGATGATGTCGTACAGAAAGTGTACGATCAGCTGGCAGACTATAGGAAAAGCCTGCCCTTTGGCTATAGCATTGAATTTGATGGTGCCAAGGAAGACAGCATCAAGGCACTCAGTTTTCTCGCTGAGCCTGTCCCCTTTATGATTATACTCATTATGATCCTGCTCATGGTCCAATTGCAGAACATAGCCAAAATGGTCTTGACCTTGCTGACAGCCCCTTTAGGCATCATCGGCGTATCGGTTGGACTTTTCCTGACAAACAGTCCGTTAGGATTCGTGGTGCAATTGGGCATACTGGCGCTAGCCGGTATCATCATGCGCAATTCTGTCATATTGATGGATCAGATTCAGCAACAATTGGATACGGGCGTACCCATGTGGGAAGCCATCATCGATGCAACCGTAATCCGACTGCGGCCAATCCTGCTCACCGCCACAGCTGCCATCCTTGGCATGCTGCCGCTGTTCCCCAGTGTTTTCTGGGGTCCGATGGCCATCGCCATCGCCAGTGGGCTCTTTGGAGCCACCATACTCACACTGCTGGTGCTTCCGGTTATGTATGCCGCCTGGTACAAAGTACAGCCCACAGAAACAAAATAACCACAATCTGCGCACTATGGAGCAAACTCCTGTAAGATGCCCCCCAAAAAACGACCGCCTGTTGCAGCTGTTCTATTTGCAACAGACGGTCGTTTTTAGCCAGTTGGCATAGCGCCAGATTGCTATTTCAGCTGGGCAAAAAACCGTTCTACCTCCTGGCGCAGCGCAAGCGCAGCGACCGACATAAACCGCCCTTTGCGGTATACAATGCCGATGGTTCTTTTAATTGGTACATCCGCCAGCGGAATAGCCTTGATGATACGGCGCGATACGCTGCGAACATACAGGCTCGGCAGTACACTGACGCCAACGTTCTTTTCTACCATCTCGCGCAAATCATCCATTTCATTGAGCTCAATAATCGGCGTGAAATCATAGCCTTTTTCCTGACATGCCTGATCGAACATCTGCCGGATCATATATTTTTTCGACATCAGAATCAGTGGTACTTCACGCAGCTGTTCGAGGGTAATGCCCCGCTGCTGCGCCATGGCATGTGTCCGAGATGCTATGACCGCCAAGGTCTCATTATAGAGCGGAATACTTTCAAGTTCCCGATCTGCCAGCGGCAAGAACACCACACCAAAATCAAGCTCGTTTTGCAACAGCTTGTGGCGAATCAGATCTGTCGACAGCTGCTCGACAGATATCTGTATGTTTGGAAAGCGTTGATGAAAGGCCACCACAGTTTCCATAGCCAAATAACTGCCGAGGTAGGCAATCTTGACATGGCCTCGCTCAAGCCCTTTGAGCTGGCTGATGTCGGTCTCCGCCTGTTCCAGCGTGTCAAAGACGCGCAGGCTGTATTTCAGCAGAATTTCCCCGGCCTCGGTCAGGAGCACCTTTTTACCGACACGCTCAAACAGCGGCGTATTGATCTCCTGTTCCAGCACCTGTATCTGCTGACTCAGCGTCGGCTGCGCGATTCCCAGGCTTTCGGCGGCTTTGGTGAAATGCAGATGTTTACAGACTGCGATGAAATACTGCAAATGCCTAAGTTCCATAATTTATCCCCCATCTATAGTTTATACCTATTATAATAATCGAAAAATGTTGATTGAACAATCATTTTCTGTATGTTATAGTAACGCTAAAAGAATTTCGAGGTGTAAACATCATGCAAATCTGGATATTTCTCATGCTCTGCAACCTGCTTTGGGCTGGCAACTTCATATCTGGCAAAATCGCTACCGCTGAATTTCCGCCATTCTGGATCAGCCTGCTTCGCTGGAACATTGCCGTTGTCATCTTATTGCCGCTGGCATTTTGGGCACAGAAAATAAATCTTAAATCAATTGACCGCAAGACCTGGTTCAATCTGGCTGCCATGGGCCTCTGCGGCATCGACCTTTTCACGATTTTTACCTATTCGGCACTACAGTACAGCTCCCCGGTCAACGTCTCTTTAATCAGTACCCTGACGCCAGCTTTTGCTATGCTTTTTGCTGCACTGGTGTTGAAAGTCCGTACCTACCCACGCCAATATTTCGGCCTGCTGCTCGCCATCTTCGGTGTACTCATTATCATTACGGCAGGAAATCTCAGCACACTTCTGACCATGGAATTCAACCGTGGTGATCTGCTGATGCTGTTTGCCGATATGAGCTGGGTGCTCTACACAGCCGCCGGTAAAAATATCACGACCCTGCCGCCAATCATGACGACCGCTCTCTCAACCTTGCTTGGCGTCCTGTTCCTGCTGCCGTTCGCCCCGTTCATTCCATTGCCGGTGGAAGCAATCAGCCGTGCTGGTGTCGCCAGCATTCTTTATATCAGCCTCGGCGCTTCTGTCTGTGCCTTTATTCTCTGGAATTTTGCCCTGCAACGCGTGAACCTCACCACAGCGAGCATCTCCATGAACCTCATTCCACTCTACACTGTAGCCATAACCCTTCTGCTCGGCGAAACCTTCAAAAGTTCCCAGCTTTTTGGTGGACTGCTCGTCCTTGTCGGCATCTGTTGTATCAGCCTGCCGCAAAGAAGCAGCTATAGTTCAGACGCTGCCAAAACCATTCTTGGGCAAAAACTCCTGCTGCACCCGCTACGGCTTCTTACTTTCCTCATCGGCGGAAAAAGTCTTTAAGTGATGAGACAAGCAGTTGTCGGCATCCGACAACTGCTTGTCTCATCTATAATATGAAATGGCAAATGATATTATGCACACTCCCTTATCATTCTCTCGCTCAACAGAAAACAGGCCATCATAGAAATCCCTCTCTATTTTTTATAGAAAAAACTGCCGCACGTTTTTTCTACGTGCAGCAGCCTCAAATAATAAAAGTGTACATCAATATCCAATTTTGATGACTTCTTTATTTCGGTAAGAAGTCGTGGTTGCAAAAGCAATCTGCGTCGATTTAGTCCCATCAAAAACCGATACCTCCGGTTGCTTATTGCTTCGGATACACGCAATAAAATTTTCCATTTCTAATCTATAAGCTTCAGCAAAACGTTCAGGGAACCCAGTCACACATTCCTTAACAACTCCATGGATGTCATATATAGCACACAAATTTTTTTCCGGGACTGGACTGATTCTCAATGTGCCTTCTGTGCCTATAATTTCCGTTTCTACATGATATCCATAGGAAGCGGTTCTGCCTACATGAACAAAACCTATACCACCCTTCGCACATTTATACATGGCCACACCTGTTTCATCGTCATTTGCCGCTTTAAATTCCGGGTGCTTAAAAGTTGCACCATTTGCATAAACCTCAACCGGATTGTCCTCCAAAAACCAACGCATCAAATCGATATCATGAATTGCCATATCCGTGAAAATCCCCCCCGATGTTGGCGCAAATTTAATAGCGCCTTCCACCAAAGCTTCCGGATCGATACCAGTAGCTTTTATCATATAAGGTCTGCCAATCAAGCCCTGTTTTATTTTCTCTTTTGCATACGCATACGATGGGTCAAAGCGCCGCATAAACCCAAGGAAAAAAATTTGATCTGCATGTTTTGCCACAGCCGCTTCTGCCAGCCTGCATTCTTCAATCGTAACCCCTAGTGGCTTGTCCGAAAAAACATGTTTCCCCGCATCCAAAGCGGCTGCAATCTGCCAGCAATGTTCACTGCTGGTGGTAACGATGACAACCGCATCTATATCAGCCTGTTTTAACATTTCACGATAATCAGAATACACATCCTGTACGCCCAGTTCTTTTTTAGCATATTCAAGTTCTGACTTCACTATAGAACACGCTGCATTCAGTTTTACTCCTGCAATACGAAAAGCTAGATTTTTCGCATGTTCTTTACCTAATCTTCCCAGGCCAACAATTCCTACATTGATATTTTTCATTTTGAAGTCTCCCCAACGATTTATTTATTTGCACCATGTATATCTGCATATACTTCTTTTTTTTTCGAATTACTATAGTGCTCTTTAAAATACACTTCTAATTCTTCTAAGGAACGGCCTCTTGTTTCCGGAACATAATATTTAACAAAGAAAATTGATACGATACTCATTCCTGCGAATGCATAAAAGGTATTTGCCAGCCCGGCATTTGCAAGCATCATTGGAAACAACAATCCCACACAAAAATTTGCTACCCAAAGAACCATAACCGTCAGCCCCATGCCCAACCCGCGCAATTGAAGTGGAAAAATCTCAGCAATAAGCAGCCAATTTACCGGACCAATCAATCCTTGGAAAAACGCCAAATAAACAATAATCAAACCTAAAATGACATAAGGAAGAATATCCTGCCCCTGTAAAGCATTTGATGCCAGTCCAATCAACAACAAAGAAACCGTCACACCAGATAAACCACACAAAATCATCGATTTCCGGCCAAATCTGTCCATCATAAAAATACCACAGCACATGGCAATCAATGAAATTGTCCCATTAGCAACATTACCTACCAGCGCAGCCTCCGCACTAAAACCAGAGGTTTGCAAAATTTCTGTACCATAATACATTATGGAGTTAATCCCTGTAAATTGATTTACCAAGGCCATGCCAACGCCAATAATCATAATTCTTTGTACCCAGCGAAGGCTGAAGTCCTTCCATGTCATTTGTTTGACAAGCTTTGCTTTAGCCAATGATGTCTGAATTTCATGTACTTCAGTCTCAGCTTCCTTTTCTGTTCGAATTATTTTTAATACAGCCAGGCCCGCATCCATTCTCTTTTTACTGATAAGCCAGCGCGGACTTTCCGGCATTTTTAACATGCCCACTCCTAAAATGACTGCAGGAACTGCTGCCAGTACTAACATATAGCGCCAAACTGCACCATGTGAGCTAAAGTTAAGACCAATCATCGCATTGAAAAAAAACGCCAGCAGTTGTCCCGTTACAATCATCAATTCATTTCTCGTTACGATTTTACCTCTGCGATTCACCGGAGAAATCTCTGCCAGGTATGTGGGAACATTCACAGATGCTCCACCGACAGCAATGCCCAGCATAAATCGGGATGCGACCATAAAATCCCTATTGGGAGATAATGAACAACAAATAGTTGCCACAAAAAATAGTACCGACAATAACAGCAGCGTTTGCCGCCGTCCATAAGAGTCTGTAACTTTACCAATTCCAATCGCGCCAATCGCTGCACCTAATTGCAAAATTGCTACAACCAGACCTTGATGAAAAGCATCCAGATTCAGCTGTTCAGGAGTTGACATAAACGGCAGAGCCCCATTAACAACTCCGGTATCATAGCCAAACAGAAGTCCTCCAAAAGTTGATATCAATATGATAGTGGACAGATTTTTTCTTGGATTCGTTGTATCCACAAAAATACCTCCTATTATTTTGATCTTATAGTAATAACCTGCAGGTTTTCTATAAATTTATAATATCAAGTATTTTCAGAATTGTAATTTTCTTTATGTGCTAAAAAATATACATTTCGTGCTAAAAATCTGATCAACAAAATTTCATGCCAATCAGATTATAATAATTCATTACCACATTCTATTGTGCCAATAAATATTGGCGAAACTCCTTTGGTGTCATATCCATCGCCTTTTTAAAAGCCCGGATAAAATGAGATGTGCTCTGAAATCCTGATTTCTCAGCTATAATATCCAAATTATCGGTTGTAGAAATCAATAAATTTTTACTCTTATCCAGCCGTAACTCCAACAAATAGGAATGTGGTGAAACTGACATATATTTTTTAAAAGATCTGCTAAAATGATATACACTTACCCCAACAAATTTTGCCATATCTTCTACCGTTATATTTTCTGCTAGATTTTTTTTCATATAACGAACTGCTTTTTGAATCAGCTCCTCCAATGGGGATGTTTTTAACGCAGGCGAGCCCATCAGTTCACACAACATGCTATATATGTAATGGGAAAACTGAAATTCATTCGCAGACTTATTTTTTAAGCCTTCTAAAACCTGATCAATATAAGGCTCAGCATTATGTGAATGCAACGCATTACAAAGGCCTGAGCCATTTTTTTTATAAATATATTCCAACAACGGACTTACCATTTCACCATGAAAATGAAACCATTTGACCCTGACTTTGCTTTCTGCCCAATACAAATTTTTTTCCTGACAGCTTAGAACCACAAGCTCGTTTTTTTTCGCGACAAAATGCTGACCACGCAACGTAAAATGTAATTCTCCATGCACAATATACTGCACCATATACGCATCCATATAATTTCTCTCGACACGGTAAGGAGCATCTAAATCATATACAGCTCCCCACAAAACATAAAAAAGATGCTCTTTCCCATACGGAGTCACCGAATGGAAATACACCCCATCTCTTTGTATGACACCAGCCTCTTTTTTTTCCATAAATTTTCTCCTTAGCAAAAAATGTATAGTTTGTAGCAAAACACGGAAATGACTTTTTAAATTTAAGCATTATAATAAAGTATAATACAATTTGTTATTTTAAAAAACTTTTCTCTAAAGAGGTTTTTGATATGGTTCATGAACAAACGATTCCTTTAGGAATTTCAGCTAAAAATTGGTTTTTCGCACCTTCGTTCTCATCTGAAAAAAGGTGGATTTCACCGGAACAAATTTTGAGTGAAACTTCCCTTGCTGGATTTTCTGGAATAGATCCTGTTGATTACATTCCACTCAATGATGAAGCGTTACTTCACGCATTATTTTTACGAAAGCTGAAATTGTCCGGCTGGAATATCTCTTTACCCATCTTTTCTCAATCTTATCAGGAAAGTTACCATCAAATATCAAAAACCATACAACAAGCATCGCATATGCATGCTTCCTGTCTGAATCTGACAATCTCAGCCATCTCTACTGTTCAGCGAAGTTCTCTGATAAAATTTTATCAATTTTTAAATCAGGCAGGACACCTTGCCGCCGAAAAAAGACTTCATTTGTGTTTTAGACCACAAATAGATTCACCATTTTCCTCCTGTGAGCAGTTAGAAGATTTATTATTCCATACCGATACACAAAATTTGTCAATTTGCTATGATATCCGACATATCATACATGCGAATGAAGATGTTTACTTAACAGCAAAAAATTTTGCTTCTCGCATTGGATCTATTTATTTATCAGATATTTTTTCAGAAAAACCGTCCATCCTTGCAGCAGATATTCCTTATTCTGCAAAAAGAAAAGATATTTTGTTCACGGTTCCAGGCGAAGGCTGTCTTTCTTTTGATCAAATTTTTTCTAACCTCAACTTAAACGATTATAAAGGATGGATTATTATCGATTCTTATTTGCCAACCCCAGGCCTAGAACCGTTTGAGTATGCCCTTAAAGGAATCTATTATCTTCATACACTGCTTGGTTATGCACCTTAACAAAATATAAAATCTCACAACTTTATATTTTGCTCTATTTAGATATATGGATATATTGAAGTGTAGTCGTCAAACAAAAACTGTAACACTTAGTGATAATAACTCAGGCAGCCTTACTAATTGGACAAGGTACTAATCCCTTGTTATTAGAATATGGATCCCGTCAGTTGTAATGCACATGATAAGGTATGATATTTTATTTTGCAGAAAATATTATACCTTATCTTTACGCTGGCAGGTTTATTTACAGGTTAGCACATCAGAATGCACCGTTTAAGATTTCTGGAACCAGGCGACTATCACCTGGTTTTTTTACAAAGGAAAACCACAGGAACAAAATCCTGTGGTTTTCCTATTTTGCGGCCAAACTGCGGCCACGGATCTTTAAAAACCTTATATGCCGAAGTAGTTTACAGTCATTTTATGTGTCGCGGGGTACTGCCGTTTATTCTGTAAAGGACATTTTTATTTATTCTCTCTGGTTTTGCCAGTTATGCCCGCCACTCTGGCGCCTTGCAAAGCTGTGCTGTTTTTTCATCGCTTTCCCCCTTACGATAGCAGAAGACTTCAAATTTTTTTGGATTATAACCCCATAACAACGGCTTGGTAAAATACATCACCACATGTTCATAAAAATCCGGTGAAATATAACCTATACGCAGTTTTTTCTTAAAACCCGATTTTACTTGGTGATACGGCTTTATGTCAACAAAAAATTCATTGTATTTTTTATGTTCTGCCAACATTTCTACGTCGGACAAAGCCACATCATAATTACTGCACATCAAATAACTACTGTAAGACTTACATTTTTTTGCAAGGCGTTTTTCCGTTACCCCTCGTTTTAAATAAGCTTTTTTACAAGCGCTGATATTTCCCAACGCCAGATGCACAATAGCTAATTGCAGCCAAGCTTCACTGACCAAATCGTTTTCAAAGCTACCGCCATAAAGTTTTTCACCAAAGCAGACGACTTTTTCTAACATCCCCATCTTTTCCCGCAGCATTGATTTTTTCCCATAATAAAAAGCCATAAACATATAGGCCCCAATATAATCTGGCTTGATTTTAACAACCTGCTGGGCCAGTTCAAATGCCTTCTGCGCATTATTTAAATAACTATATGCCGCCGCGGCCAAATACAAAGCCTCATAGTTTTGAGGCTCCATCAACAACATCCGTTCGGTTATCGCCACGACTTCTTTATACTGCCTCTTCAATATGTACGAATTTGCTAACTGTTTTAACCCACGCTGACCTTGAGAAGATCGCTCCCATGCCGTCATTACTTCCCCAAGCTCGTGTATCACTTTATTCCCCACTACTATACTTCCTCTTGCATTGCATCATTTTTTACACATTTTATTATTTTAAAATGTGTTTTCATAGCGCCTGCCGCACTACAGCTAGATCATGTCGATACACTTTCTCGCTGGCAGCGCTTATTTTGCTTATTCTGATACATGAGCTTGTCACTTTCCCAAATAAAATCATGGATGCTGTGGCAAGACGCATCGAAGACTGCTATACCATAGCTGAATTGAATATCATACGGCACCACACCACTTTGATTGTAGTCCATGAGCCTTTTTTTTAAGTTTTGAATGTATTTTTCCACGACTACCCGCTGATTTTCTTGCAATAAAACAATAAACTCATCCCCGCCTAAGCGGATAGCAAGTCCTTTTCCTCTAAATACCAACTCTAATTGACCGGCAAACGTCTTCAATGCCTGATCTCCGGCCTGGTGCCCAAAAACATCATTGACTCTTTTAAAATTATCCAAATCCATGATCACGGTTCCCAAGACAATGTGTTTTTTTCCATTAAAATTTTTAAGATATTCATCATAAGCTACACGATTCCCCAAGCCAGTCAACAAATCGCGCTTAGACAGCCCATGCAAAATAGAGATATAATTAATAGCAACAGCAATTGCCACACTGTTCCAAATTGTTAAATAAATAACATAGTATAGCTGAAAAACTGACAATACGGCCGGAATAAAAGAAAAAAGACTCAACGCCGTCATTTCTTCATGATTTATTTTATTCCGATTATTATAAAGAACCAGAAAATGTATCATATAATAAAAATAACTCGTCAAGGGAGAAATAAAAAAAAACGGTCCGCGTGTATATAAATTTTCATACGTCACACTAAAAATCCAGCCAAACTGACAACTTCCTATAGCCAAAATCGCATTTAATAAAAAGGGCACCATTACCCATTTAAACCTTTTTACAGATATTTTTTGTTTTGGATTAGCTTTTCTATGTACATACAGCATTGCAAGAATCGGTAACAATGGCACAATCGCAAAACCTGCTGTGTTTACGATCTTCGCCATAACAATAAACTCTGGCGAATTTAATACAACGCTCAAGATCTCCAGCGTTAAAATGCTAATCGTCAGCAAGATCAAATCGATAAACAATCGATTCGCCAAAACTCTTCTGTCCAATTTACCACAAGCATGTATCGCTATACTTACCAGCAACAATATCATGAAAACATCGAGCTGAATCATAAGCATCATATTAATAGCTATCACCGCTCCCTATATTTTTTTCAATATCGCTCACATAAAAAAAGCAGCCCGCTTCCTCAAAGCAAGGCCTTCATAGAACCCGATCTTTTTCCCTGCTGATTTCATTCCCAATGCCTAGCGGGCATTTCCTATCGAAAGCCCTAGCCCAATTTTAATAATTATACCGCAGCCCAACAGAAACAACAAGGATTTTACATCTTTTTCAGCAATCCGATTTTTTTTATACAACAAAATGGCTTACTTCTATTCCTGTTATCAAACAAGAATAAAAATAAGCCATCGCCGTAAAATTTGTTTGCCAAAAAATTTATTTACTCAATAGTGGACGCTCGCGTTCCAAGCGAAAAAGCACCAAAAACAGATCTTCCTGATCATATTGATCATCATCATACAGGCGACGACGCAACGCATAAAGCCGCTCTGTATTCTTTTCCTCGGCAATTTTTGTCAAATACAAACGTTTGCCGGCAAAACCACCTTCTTCTTTAAATAAATAACATGCATGCGGGTTTTCTATAACATTCGCATAAGTCAAGCGATTTCGCATAATAAAAGCTACGCTGCCATCCTCCATAAAATGCGGTTTCGCATAAACGGCCATGTTAACTTCCCCTGATACGGATGATGTCGCCAACACCCCCACGCCTTTTGCCTTTTCAAAATATTCTTTTGACATAAAATCCACCTCACATTAAATTTTAAATTTCCTTAACAAAACATAACTCCGTGTAAATTATTTTATTTTTTAGAAAAATTCGTCTATTTAAATAATAACATACTCTTCCTATTTAATCAATATTTTCAATCATTTTAACACAATTTTTCTCCGCATGCTTAGCTAAATCATCGTAATAGATGCTTCTACTATAGGCTCATACTGATGAAATCACTTCCGCACGATCACCTCATTCCGGCCTGTTCCTTACCACTTATACTTTTAATATGCAACTGTTTCACAAATATTTTCCCGTCCTCGCATATCTATTTTTGATATACTATTATCCATGCGCAAGCAAAGCCCTTTTCTTCTTTTTTAATATATAACTACATTCGCACAACCATGACAAAAAAACCGACCATTTGAAAAATGGTTGCACGACTCTCGTCAAACAGCCTACCAGCATCAAAACCTCGGCTATTCCACATCACTTCTATGCAAAAGCACACGCATTCATCTGTTGTTATCTCGTAAATAAAACAGCTACCAAAGCAAAAATCATCCCATTAGCATAACAGATGTAGCTTTAATAACGGCTTTTGCTTCAACGCCAGGTACAAGTTCCAGCTCTTTTACAGCCGCCATGGAAATAGTCGCTGTAAGTTCATCCCCGCCATTCATCTTCAAAGTTACACTTGCATTTACTGCGCCTTCGGTAACTTTTACAATTTTACCAGCAAACTGATTTCTCGCACTGAGTTTCAATTTCCCCATGCCAATCATTACTTCTGTGGCTTTAATTATAGCGGTTACTTCTTTCCCCGGAACAAGTTCAAGCTCTTTTACTGCTGCCATGGAAATGGTTGAAGTCACTTTATTGCCTCAAGCCAAATTCAGGGTAACAATTGCATTTACAGCCCCTTCTTGAATAGAGTCAATTTTGCCCAATAACTGATTTCTAGCACTAATCTTCATAACATTCTCCATTCCGTTGTCATTGACAACAAAAAATTTAACTAGATGCCTTCGCATCTTTCTTAAATATAGAATGCTCAAAATAAAATTGCAAAAAGTCAGTAACAGCCCAAAACTATATTGTTTTACGATATACGTAACATTTTTTCTAACTTTTAGATTTTATTACTGTTTTGTTAGTAGAAACAAACCAGCAAAACTTCAAGAAGTGTACACTTTGCACAAAAATAACAAGAATAAATTCTTCTTGAATCCTGAACTTCACCTGACTTTTTTATCATAATAAAATGCAAAACAGCAATAAGCAGGCTAGTTCCATGACTTTCGTTTATGGATACTTCAGCATGAGTTGTATCTTTAATAGCCATCCTCAAAAACCAGGCATATATACAAATTTAGTAATTCAATTTTTATTTGCAGAAATGAAAAACAACGGAGACTCTCCATAGAGAAGTTTTTCTTTTGCATTCCACAATGTTTCAGAGATATTTTCTTTTGTAAAAACATCTACATAACCCAATGCTTGCAAAACAGAAACATCCCATGTTGGATGATAAACAGAACTCAAAGGAAGTTTTTCTGGATCAAATTCCTGAGGAAGCTCTTCTACACTTTCAAAGGCATCTCCGTATTGCAAAAGACATGTTTCATAACGTTTTTTCACTTGACTTGCTACCGTATCATCATATAAATGATGATACCAATTGGCATCAAAAATAAGCAATTTCCCGCCGGGGCGTAAAATTCTTTGACATTCTTTATAAACTTTTTTAGGTTCACGCAATGTCCATGTCACATTCCTGCTAACAATGACGTCAAATTCATTTTTAGGAAAATCCATTTTTTCACCGTCCATTTTCAAAAAAACCGGTTGCGCCTCACAATCAGCAGCATTCCTCTTTGCTATTTCCAACATACCGTCTGCACAATCTATACCCACAACCTGAAAACCCATTTCGGCTTATAAAACAGAAAAAAAGTCCTGGGCCACAGCCAAGATCTAAAATCCGTTTCGTCTTTCCGGGAAAATTCCGCTGAAAAATTACCTTCCAAGCTTCTTTTCTGAAACTATTTAATTCATCGTCAATGATGCGCCCATAGTTTGCTGCATCCTGACTCCAATATTTTTCAATATGACAAATCTCCATTATGTCAACATAGCCTCCTTAAAAAACGCCTCTGCAAGCAGCAGTTTTTTGTCCATAACGATACAGGCGATTGTAGAACCGTTTTTGTCAATCCACTTTCTACGATAACCCCTTCATGAAGCACTAACATTCTTTGACTTAAGATTCTGATTAACGATAACTCATGTGAAATAAACAGACAAGCGATATTGAACTGATTACACAAAGACTGTATCAACTCTACAATTTTCATCTGCGTCGAAGCATCCAGTGCACTCGTAATTTCATCACAAATCAAAAATACCGGCTTCCGTGCTAAAGCGCGTGCGATCGCTGCGCGTTGGCATTCGCCCCCACTTGTTTCATGTGGATATCGCTCTTTGATTGAATCTTCCAAACCAACTACACTCAATAAACGCTTTATTTCTACTTTTAATGAATTTTTATCAATACCTTGATTTTTCAATCCTTCACCAATACTCCAGCCAATCGTCCTTCTCGGATCAAATGACTCATAGGACTGCTGAAAAATCATCTGCATATATGAATATGCTTGTTGCAGGCTCTTTGCATTACCATACAGAATTTCCTGTCCACAAAGCTTTACACTACCACCATTTATCGGTAGCAATCCTGAAATTACATTTGCCAGTGTGCTTTTTCCCGAACCACTTTGCCCTATAAGCCCTACACATTCACCTGGCATAACTGAGAAAGAAATATTATGTAATAGCGTCAGGCCTGATTTTTTACTGCTAAATTTTTTTGCAGCTCGTGAACTTCCACGATCGGTTCCATTTCTATCGCTCACTCCTTTAGCACAGCTGCTAAAAGCTCTTTCGTATAAGCATGCTGCGGACATTCAAAAACACTACGGACCGACCCTGCTTCGACCACTCTTCCCCGCTGCATAATAACAACATAATCCGCCATCACAAGTGCGATGGACAACTGATGCGTAACCAACAAAATAGATAAACCATATTCAGCCTGCAGTTTCATCATTTCTTCTACTACCTGTACCTGTGTAACTGTATCCAAGGCCGAAGTAGGCTCATCGGCCAAAAGAAGATCTGGTTTAAGCAAAAGTGCTGCTAAAATGCCAACGCGCTGCGCCATCCCGCCAGATAAGCAAAAAGGATATTCATCTAATATTCCCTCCGGCAAATTCATTTTTTTAATGATTTTCTCCGCCCGTTCTTTCAGCTCTACTCTAGACCATTTTCCATGCGCTTGAACCATTTCATAAAGCTGCTCCCCTATTTTTCGAATTGGACAAAAAGCTGCACTCGAATCCTGATAAACCCTAGCTATTTCTTTTCCCCGAATGCTTTGCCATTGTCGGGCATGTAATGTAAGTAAATCTCGATTTTTAAACCGTATACTGCCAACACTAGCTTTTCCTACTTTTCCTAAAAGCCCAGTTATTGTATTAAGCAACGTACTTTTTCCACTGCCTGACTCACCAACTACTGCTAAAACCTTACCACGAGGTAAAATAAAATTTATATCTTTTAATATTTTTTTCTCCATACAAAACGGATAGGTTTTTAACTTCCAACAAAATATCCTGCATAGTTTTTTCTCCTAAAAGTACAATCCCCTTTAAATATCTAACGCAGACGTAATTTCATAATAGTCAGACGGATGCGCTTCAAATCCCTTAACATTTTTCTTCATGACAAAAGACATTTTTAAATGTGCTGCATAAAAAAACGCACAATCATCTAACAGTTGTTGCTGCATGCGTATTGCTACGGCTTCAACGCGAAATGCATCCATAACGTTATTAAACCCTTTTTCAACCGTAACACTGATTAGTTCATCATGCAAGATCTCACCTTTATTAAATTTAGTACAGACATCAAGAAACTGGGTGCTTATGCTCGTCACCTGCTTAGCTTCTGATTTCTTTTACTTCATCATTTGCTTGCAGAATATCCGCATAAGCATACTGAATCGCATCGTATGTCCTGCACACTTTCTTGCACTTTCCAATGACACGTTTCTCACAACGACCTTTAAAATTTTTCTTCCTCACCTTTGCAAAACCTCCATATTAGGAACGCTCTGCTGCTTGAC
>DCFU01000019.1 GCA_002319795.1 Megamonas sp. UBA1796 | reverse complement strand
TTTTTCATCATGTCATTACACTAGATTTTTCAGAACTATGACTAAGCTTTCAATCTACAGCCATTTTGCACCCTATCCGCACCTTATCGCGTACAAAATGACAAAAAGTCACTGAAAATGAAACAAAATATAACCATGTTTTTCCATCTGGTACAAAATATAAAGGTGCCTTCAACCCTTGAAATCAAAAGGCGCGATGGCTATTATGTCAAGTCATATTTTATAAGAATTATTCCTAAGCACAGGCTTCCCAAGCTTTAGAGGGGGGTCCGATTCCCCTTGCCCGCTCCAAAGAAAATTTAAGGCTTCACGGCAATCGCCGCGAAGCCTTTTTTGTGTTGCTGCACCTTACAACAGATTATGTCTTACATGATCTGTTGCTGCTCAAGGGCCAACCTTTCCATCATGTTTATTATATCGATGTTTTATCATATCCATTTTTCTGGCTGCTCCAGCAACGACTGTAAGTTTTCCAAAAATACTTTTATATGATAGCCATCAATCACAGCATGGTTAACCGTAATAGATAAGGGCATTTTTATAGTACCATGTGCTTCCTGAAATCCTCCTGCCTCAAACATCGGCGCATAATAATTTTTCGCATTTTGTAAATGCATAGATACGCTGTTAAAGGAAAACCACGGCGTGCACGCTATAATATAACTGTTGGCTGGCGGCTCTCCTTTTGCCATCATAACGCCATGCTGCTTCCCATGATTTATGATATCTGAAGTATAATTTTTATAAAACGTTTTAAAATCATTGTCATATTCTGTCCAAAGAAAGGTTATCGTTTGATCATCTTCATGGAATATAGGATACAACGGCGTACGAAAATTCCAATACCCTAATATGTCGTCTTGTCTTGCCATCAGAAAT
This sequence comes from Megamonas sp. UBA1796, assembly GCA_002319795.1. Taxonomy (GTDB): domain Bacteria; phylum Bacillota; class Negativicutes; order Selenomonadales; family Selenomonadaceae; genus UBA1796. Next base: position 4,128 of record DCFU01000019.1, on the reverse strand, counting down.
TCTTTTTGGCTTATCATCCCTTTAGTAATCAGATAAAGATAGGCTGGAAAAAATTTTAACCTTTGCTTTTTGAGAATTCCTCTAAGTTTGGTAACATCAAGCGTCACGTTAACCGAATAAATCAAAGGTGATACAGTTTCGGTAAAATATTTGTAAGTATAGCTTCTCGGCCAGGTCTTCATATCCATGGCGCAAAAATCCATTTTCATTGTTATTTTCCTCCCAATCATGTCAATCATCAATTAAGCATAAAAAAAGACACCTCTCGGCGTCCTTAGTTTTATCAAAACCATCTGGTCATAAATCGAGTAGGAGGAATTTCTGAATAGAAATTCCGACCTCTCACACCACCGTGCGTACCGTTCGGTACACGGCGGTTCTCTAGTTTTCACTTACTTGTCGGTAATAGTCCGCTAAGGTTGTATAACCTTGGCGGGCTATTTCTTTATTGGCAAGGATTTGGTTCAGCATGACTGCTGCTCTCCATATTCCTTTTCGACAGTTGGCTAGTTCATGCACTTTCCAATCCGGCAGGTTATACCTCCGAATCATCTTGTACCTTGTCTTTACCTTCTTCCACTGTTTCCAGTAGACAGCTCGGATTCTCCTGCGCAGCCACGCATCTATCTCCTGCAACATTGTCTTCATATCCGCCAATTTGAAGTAGTTCACCCATCCTTTGACGTATCTGCCAAGAATACGTGGCCTTTCTTCATTGCTTATCGCCTTATTCCGATTCGTTATCGCCCGCAGGCGTTCCTTCATCTTCACAATCGACTTCCTATGCACCTTGAGACGGCATTCCCCTTTGTATCGGTAGAAACCGTACCCCAGATACTTTACCTGGCTAATATGGGCCACGCTCGTTTTCTCCCGATTCACCTTGAGAAACAGTTTCTCTTCAATGTACCGGGCTATGCTGGCTTTGGTCCGTTCTGCACTTCGTCTGCTTTTGCACAGAAGCATACAGTCATCTGCGTAACGCACAAATTTGTGCCCTCGCTTTTCCAGTTCCTTGTCCAGCTCATTGAGCATTATGTTGCTTAACAGTGGGCTTAGTGGCCCGCCTTGCGGCACACCCTGTTCACTGCGTTCTAAGACTCCCTGCCGGATTATGCCCGCATTGAGATACTTATGAAGCAGCGAGATTACTTTGCCGTCTTTTATGCTTCTTGAAAGTACCTCTATCAGTTTACTTTGGCAAACTGTGTCGAAGAACTTTTCAAGGTCCATTGCGACTACATAAAGATAGCCTTCATTCGCATCGCGTTGGCATTGTTTCAGGGCATCATGGGCTCCGCGCTTCGGCCGGAAGCCGAAGCTGGACTCTGAAAATTGCGGCTCGTAGATCGGGGTGAGTCCCTGCGCGATTGCCTGTTGTATCATCCGATCCACTACGGTTGGGATTCCCAGTTTTCGAACTTTGCCGTTTTCTTCTTTGGGTATTTCTACCCGACGGACGGGGGACGGTTTATATTTGCCGTCCTTTATCTGCCGAAGGAGTTTCAGCCGGTGGTCTCTGAGATATGGTAGAAGTTCATCTACACTCATCTTATCGACTCCACCTGTTCCTCGATTCGATTTTACCTTTCTATACGCTTCATTCATATTGTCGCGCGATAAAATCTTTCGCAGCAGACTGTCCGCTGACAAGTCTGTGATGATGTCGTTGTGTTCAGCAATCCTCACATGGGCAGGCACTTCCACATACTCTCGTTGTTCCACAACTACCATCCGCGGACAGTCTCCTTTATGAAGTTTTCTGCCTTTGTATCCATGTTTGGTTACATTCATTTACTGACATCTCCTAAAGTTCTGCCCTTCCCAGATGGTCTATAGCCCTTCTGGTACTATGGCTTCGGCTGACTTCTCACGATAAATCTTATTTCAACCATGACCGCCAATATTCTATGGCTTTCGGCCATGTCCGTGAGACCTCCTCGGGTAAGAACGCACTCTTTCTCTCCATTCGTCTGCCACATTTACTTTCTGCGATTCCGAGTAGCTATTGGACTTCGACTCGTTAGGCAGCCTTATCCATCCCAGCCAGCCTCATGTGATTTCTGTTCGTCAGACCAGAGATTTGCCTGCACCTTCCTTCAGATTCCACCTCACGATGGACACCCTTGGTGTTCAGCTATGACTTTCCCACTACTAGGGCAGTCTAGGGACTTTCACCCATTAGAGTGCGCCCATGCCGGGCGCACCTATATATAGCCAAGAACTCCGACGTCATCTTTACTATGCGCTTTTCCAAAAAAGGACAGACTTATCCCCGGCAAGGCTAAACGAACTACGAACACGGGCGATTGTACACTACACAGTATCTTCTTATCTAATGCCGCCATCACGCTTGGCCCCCCTTCATAACTATCCTATTTATTCTAAATAATATCCTATCAATGGTCAAACAATCCCGCTGCTTGCTCTTTGCCAATTCTATCAGAATCGCTTCGGTTTAAAAACCGCGCCCGTTACGCCGAGAGAAAAACTGAAATTGAAATACGCATCCCGCAGGGCCCGGAAATTATTTCTGGCAATAGGAATTTTTTCGCCAGAGAAAAGAAAAATTCCTTCCTGCTGTATGATGCGGACTGCCTTCAAATTGATCAGATATCCCTTATAGGGCTGTACAAATTGCTGCGGCGCCAAACGGTCCAGAATTTCCCCAAAAAAGGCCAGCGATTGTTTAGCCAGCAACGGCTCCTGATGCTGCAGATAAATTGTTTGTTCATGCTCATAACTTTTGATATATTCTATTTCTTCAATATCCAGCTTGGCAGCGGCCCCACCGCCTATCTTGACTACGATTTGTTTTTTCTCGACCTTTCTCAATTCCACAAAAGCCCGATCCATCGCCTCAAAGAAAATACTTTTTTGCAGCGGTTTCATCACATAATGTAAGGCCTGAACCGAAAAAGCTTCCACGGCATAATCCGGGCTGCTGGTCAGAAAAACAATTTTTACCTGCGGCTGTATTTTGCGAATGGCTCTGGCTGCTTCAATCCCGGAAATGCCCGGCAGCAATATGTCGAGCAGCACAATGTCAATATAGTGCTGATCCAACGCTCCCAAAAGATCAAACGCACCAGCATATTGCCGAACCTGAACCTGCGAATATCTTTTTTCCCGAAGATATTCCTGCAAATAACGGTCAGCAGTATCTCCATCCCCAACCGCGTCATCGCAAATGGCAATCTCAATAGGGTCCATCTATATTCTCCTTCATCCGAACAATACAGTTTGAATATAGTGTACCTCTTGTCAGGAAATACAGCAACAAAAATAAACGTCGGCAACAAAATTTTCGCTGCCGACGCCTCTGCTATGTTCGAAGTTTCTTTTCCGCATCCGGCCCGATTTACGGCGCCGGCTAAAATTCATAAACAAAACTAAAATAGGGTCCCCGCAAACGATACATCGGACGATCATCATTGTCCACACTGAGATCTGCATTCATGTCAATGGATCGATACCCGGCAGAGATGCTGACATTGTCCTGCGGTTTATAACGTACCCCAGCTTCATAATCATACAGATACCCATACTTTCCCATCGTCATACCCGCAAAATCGCTAAAAAAGTCAACCTTTTTAGCCGTATCCAGATAGACTTGCAGCCCAAGATTCAAAGTTGGCGCTACCCGAAACAGCTCATCAGAACCGGTGCGATCAACACCGGGATTAGCAGTTCCCTGCACCGATGTGTACATATGATAGATGCGTAACCCTGTTCCGCCATATAAAGTCAGCCGATCCTTTTCCAAAAGCTTCTGCTTCCAATTCAGGGCAAAATAATCGAGATCAAGATTGCTGTTTACGTTGACATTGGTGAAAGTTACTCCCTGATACGTGAACGAATCTGCCAAATGCACATGTCCGCTCTGGCGCACGCGAATGTAATCGAATTCAAATTTCCCGGAAGTAATTTTGACTTCCGGCACATCCGAATTTTTTATGCCCAGAGTATCGCGAAAATTCACGGTATCACGCGTTCCCGGCGTCACCTTCCCGGTATTAACGGTCAAGCTGAGTTTAGGCATAATCCAGCGAACTTCCACCTTAACCGCCGGATCTTTTTGCTGTTTTTCAGCCTTCGTCAACGATTGTTTATAGTACAATGAAATTA
>DCFU01000049.1 GCA_002319795.1 Megamonas sp. UBA1796 | reverse complement strand
CTAGACCTGCATTTATTGTAACAGGGATTTTTTTTGACTAAAGTCAAAACCATCGATTCCTCCGGCTAAGCCGGTGGTTTATTTCGAACAGTTAATAACAGCAAAAAGCCTCCCGAACCTGGGATGCTTTTTGCAAACGCTTTTATTCCACTGTCACGGATTTAGCAAGATTCCGCGGTTTATCAACATCACATCCCCGCGCAATCGCGGCATAATAAGCCAGAAGCTGCAGCGGTACGACCGTTAACAATGGATTCAACAGTTCCTCCGTCACAGGTACTTTAATCACATGATCTACATATTTTTCCAGTTCATGATCATCTTCCACTGCAATACCGATGACGACAGCATCGCGTGCCTTAATTTCCTTGATATTGCTGATTGTTTTTTCATAAACCTTTTTTTGCGTTGCCAGCACGATCACCGGAAGCCCCTCTACTACGAGTGCCAGCGGACCGTGCTTGAGTTCGCCTGCAGCATACGCTTCAGCGTGAATATACGAAATTTCTTTCAGCTTCAGCGCTCCCTCCAGGGCTACACTATAATCCAGCGACCTCCCAATAAAAAACACATCTTCACGAAAACCATACTGTTTGGCAAACGTCTTGATTTGCTCTACATCTTCCATGGTTTTCCCCAATTGCTCCGGCAAACGTTGTAAGGCTTGAATGAGGACCTGCATTCTTGGCGATGATATGTTTTTTTTGATACCTGCCATATAAACTGCCAGCATAAACATCGTGGCCAGCTGTGTTGTATATGCTTTGGTGGATGCTACTGCTATTTCCGGCCCTGCCCACGTATAAAGCACCTGCTCAGCTTCACGTGCCACAGACGAGCCAACTACATTCGTAATGGCCAATGTTTTGGCACCAAGTTTTTTGGCCTCTCGCAGCGCAGCAAGCGTATCGCTGGTTTCACCAGACTGACTTACAACAATAGCGAGAGTCTGCTCATCAAGAATCGGCGACCGATAACGAAATTCTGATGCGATATCAACCTCAACGGGTAAACGCACAAGTTTTTCAATATAATATTTTCCGACCAAAGCAGCATGATAAGCTGTACCACAGGCAATCATGAAAATCTTGTGAAAAGAGCTAAGATATTCTGCATCCCATTGAAGTTCATCCATGACAATGGAACAGCCATCCTTAGCAATGCGCGGTGAAATCGTATTCCGCACCGCTTTCGGTTGCTCGTGGATTTCCTTTAGCATAAAATGCTCATAGCCACCCTTTTCAGCGGCTTCTGCGTTCCACGTGATATGGAATACTTCAAGCTTCCCTAAGGTTCCATCATGGTGCAGGATTTTTACAGCATCTTTTTTGACCACGACAATCTCACCATCTTTGACAATGTAAGCTCGGCGCGTCCGGTCAATAATAGCCGGAATGTCCGAGGCAATAAAGTTTTCGCATTCTCCTAAGCCAATAATAAGCGGATTATCCTGCTTCGTACAAATCAAACGATCTGGATGTTTTTTCGACATAAAGACCAACGAGTACGAACCCTCTATACGATGCAGCACTTCACGGACTGATTTCTCAAAATCACCATCATAAACTTCTTCCAGCAGATGCACTGCCACTTCCGTATCTGTATCCGATTTGAAAGTATGGCCTTGTTGTATGAGTTCTTCCTTCAGCGTTAAATAATTTTCGATAATCCCATTATGTACAACTACGAATTCTCCCGTGCAGTCCGTATGTGGATGTGCATTCATCTCCACTGGGCGTCCATGCGTTGCCCAGCGCGTATGCCCGATACCCAAGCCACCAAGCGGCACAGCGTCCTTTATTTTCTCTTTTAATGAGTCAAGACGCCCTACACTTTTTTCCACCTGTATCTTTTGCCCATCATAAATCGCTATACCTGCTGAATCATAGCCCCGATATTCCAACCTTGTTAAACCATCCAGCAAAAAAGAAGCCGCCTGCCCTTCTCCTACATAACCGACAATACCACACATATTATGTCCTCCCGATTTATCGCAAAATATTTTGTACAGTCATCGTCCCTGAAAACCACTTTACCACCCGGTACCTTCTATAATACCAAGGAAACGTTGTCCGATTGGCAAAGCTGCTGCAGCGCCTGACCTTTATTAACATTTATTAGTAATCCTGCTCATCCGGATTCACCTCCAAAGGAAAAGCCGATGCCATGGTGAGCGCATCGGCTTTTCTTTGGTAAACGAATGTTTTAAAGCAATTGATATAGTTTATCCAGTGCCTCTTTGACTTTGGCCGGTTCTGTACGTCCAGTGCTTTTATCGACGAATGCCGTATAAATATGCGGTATAACCGTCTGTGCACCATTTTCCAAGCAGGTTTTCACAACCGCCTGAACAGAGTCCGCGCCTATGCCTCCGGTTGGTTCAAATACGCGAATTCCCGCATGCACGGCTGCACGCACCATAGCTGCAACTTCATCCAAATGCTTATCCCCGCCTATGGGATAAAATTTTACCGACGGAATCTCCAACTCCTGCAGGGCAGCAGCAGCAGCTTCACAGCTGATATATTCATCAAAACCTTGTGTAATCGGCCCGGTAAGGATCGATACCTTTCCTGCAGTTCCACTTGGCCTGAGCAACGCATTGACCATGGTATGCTCACTTCCTGCTGCTTTTAAGGCTGCCAGAGTATAACCAGCTCCCGGATATACTTGATTTACATGTACAGGCTTGGTTCGAACAGCCGTATCGGCTACTTTTTTCCACATAGCCGGGTCTGCTCCGCCCAAACCAACAGAAACCGGAATCCCCGCCTCCTGCATTTCCAGTATCTGCGCCGCGGCTGCATCTACACTTGGATAGGCTTTGACCATAACACCAATATATACACGGCCTTCTGCTGCCGACACAATCTCCTTCGCATTCTGAACATCTGCCGCCAATACATTCATCTTAATTTCTGCCATTTGACTGATTCCCCTTTGCTTCACGTAGAATTTCTTTTATTTTTTCAGCAATGATTTTTTCTTGTCCCTCCAGCAAAGGACGCGGATCTACAAAAATTTCACCTTGTGCGAGATAGTAGTTCCGTGTATGTATGGATGGATTTCCACTCTCCAGTTTATGTGCAATCTCCACCGCATGAATGCCGGTTACAGCTTCGTCAATAACAAGCTTCGCCCGGTAGATTTCCCTGCCAGCTTCATCCTGTGCGATGCTGCCATGAACGCCTTCTATATCTTCCAGATCTTTCAACAGTGCATGCATGCGTTGCTTCTGCAAATCTCCATTCGGCTTACGTGAAGCATATTTCCCCAGGGCAGTAAGCAGGCCTACAATGCTCTCCTTGCCAGTTTTCATGGGACGCCCAATTCCCTGATACTGCATTCTGCAGGCTGCACACAAGGCTTTTGTACCACATATGAATCCAGATGTTGGGCCTTCCAATGCTTTGCCGCCGCTATAAATGACTAAATCTGCACCCATAGCGATATATTTATGCAGATCCTCTTCTGCCGCTGCATCAATGATCAGCGGGAGCTGGTGTCTGTGCGCGATCTCTACCATGGTCTCAATTGACACCATTCCCTTTTGTACAGCATGATGCGATTTGATGTAGAATAACGCTGCCGTTTTTTCATTGATTGCATTCTCAATGTTGTCTGCTGCTACCAGATTTGCGCAGCCAACCTCAACGGGCTTTCCCCCGCCAAGCATCATCATCTGCGTGACACGCGCACCAAAATTCACCGCGTGTCCCTTTTGCAGGATGATCTCATTTTTCAATCCACTGCTATGCGGCAGATTTTCAATGATATCTACATTCGTGCCGCTGATAACCGCTGCCGTACTAATAGCAATCCCTGCAGATGCACCGCAGGTCGGACAGCCATCTTCAGCACCTGTCGCTTTGGCTATTACACGTCCGGCAGCGGGTAAAAGCTCTGCAATTTCCACATAGTCCATGGCAGCCCTGCCCATAGCCTCTGCAATATCTTTATCGACTGCACTCGCTCCCAGAACTGTCATCTTACCGCATCCATTGATAACCTGCCGCGGCCCATATTGCTCAAATATACTCATTTTATCGCCTTCCTATATCACAAAATTCCTAAGATTGATGCTACTAAAGAAAAAACAACGACCGCTGCCAAAATTCTGCTATAATAAGGACCACGCTTTGTTAAATACCAGTATATTCCATATACAGCTACCAATGGCAATAATCCAGGTACAATCATATTCAAGATATCTTGAACAACAATTTTCGAACCTTCTGCCATAACAACTACCATTGGCGTCGTAAGCTTCACATAGCTTGCCGATAGTGCTCCCATCATAAAAAGACCAATCACATTTGCGGTAAAAATAATCGATTTCATTCGATTTCCCTTCAACATATTTAAAATCGATATTTTTCCCAACTGATAGCCATTGTGAATTAACATATAACTAATCCCTAAAGTGATGGCCGGATAGAGAATCAATGGGAGTAATCCCCCCAAAGGCGAACCCTGCTTTGCCAATGGAATAAATACGGCAATAATAATTGGCATCAACGCCGCCCAAATAATAGCATCTCCCATTCCAGCCAATGGGCCCATCAAACCAGTCTTAATACTGGTGATTGCACTACTGCCAGAATCTTTCCTGGCATTTTCCTCTTCCATTGCAATTGCAATCCCCTGAATGGCGGCCCCTAAAGTTCCCTCCGTATTAAAGAAAATCAAATGACGTTTCAAGGCCTCACTCAATTTCTCTTTATCTTTATAAAGTTTTTTCAAAATTGGAATCATTGACGCACAAAAAATCAAACTTTGTAACCGTTCATAAGAATTTGACAATTCTGCACCCAACCAATAAATCCACATAGATTTAGTGATATCACTTTTTGTAATTGCAGAGGACCGTTCCATTACAGTATCTTCATTTCGCATTTGAAGTCGCTTCCTTTCCAAACATAATGAGTTTTAACAGCAATGCTATACAAGTACCAAATATTGCAGCAGCCATAACATCAAATTTCAAATAAACTACAGCAAAATACCCCATGATAAAGAATGGCATTAACGAATTCTTGCCAATGACCTTAATCGTAATTGCAAATCCTAATGCCGGCAAAATACCACCCATCAATTCAAAAGAATGTAACAGCCATTGCGGCAGAGTTGCTAACAACTGTTGGACAACGCTCTCACCCAAATAGTTAATTGCAAATACGACCGGAAACCGAATTATAAAACCCAATATTGCTGGATATACGAATGCTGCTCGCATAATTCCGCCAGTGTCTGCTTTCTCCGCATAGCGATCCGCCATATGTACGAAAATTGCATTCAAAGTTCGCCTAAGCTGATCAACAAACACTCCCAAAACACCAAAAGGAATAGCTAAAGCAATCGCCACCTCCGGTGACATATTCGCTAATACCCCCAAAGGAATAGCAATACAACCTGCCAAAGCCGGATCACTTGGCACATTCCCCCCCGGAGTCGAGGTTACGCCCAAATAGACCAGTTGCAAACCAGCGCCAATCTGCATTGACAAAATCATATTTCCACTAATAATGCCTACAAACACTCCAATCACTACCGGCTGCAGCAACATACTAGAAAAGGTATATCCTAATCTTAATCTTGCAAACCAATAATATAATCCCATCAGAATCGCCAAAATCAAAATATCCATTTGTTATTTCTCCTCACTTTGTACTATATTTTTTTAATATATTATCTAAATCCTGTGGCATATCTTCCGGTATGGTTTGAAAAATCACTTCCACCCCCTCCTGTTGAAAATACCTCAAAATCTCTACATCCGCATCATCCAAAGTTATGTTTTGAAATACAACCTTTCGATTAGGTGCTCCACCTAATCCCCCTACTTGAATCTTAGAAATCCTGATTCCTTGATCATAAACATTCTTCATCTGCGCCAATCCCGGCAATAAAAGCAACACCTTGTCGGAACCAAAACCATTTGCAGCATATTCTTGAATTCCTTCTTTTTTACTATAACAAACAACATCCAATCCTACCGGAGCTGACATCAAGCAAACCTCCTTAAGGAACTCATCATCTGCAAAATGATCATCAATTACAACGATTTTTTCTGCACCTGATTGATTTACCCATTTTGTCATAACCTGTCCGTGGATTAAGCGACTATCAATCCGACATAATACAATATTATCCATTTTATTTTTCCTCCTTTTGCTTCAGTCGGTCAGATACCTCTTGAACCACATCTTTACACGCATTGCGTCCTGCATCTATAAGTTGATTTATGTTATAAGAACCATTACTCATAATTTCAGAACAAGCTTCCAACAATAAAGGTGCACTCAGACCAGAAACTACTTTTATTCCATTTTCTCTGCCTACCAGAGCTGCGACATTCGTTGTTGTGCCTCCAAATAAATCTGTAATAATCAATGAATCAGCTGTATATGTCTTCACTCTGGCCTCCACACGTTCTTTATATTCACTGAATGTATATTGCGGTAATAACGCTTCTTCCTCTACATTTTCAATTTTCCCTAAAATCATTTGAATACTTCCCAATAAAGCCATCCCCCAGCCGCCATGAGTCAGCAATAATATTTTCATTCTTTTTCCTCCAATTCTGTAGCGTAATTCTTTTTTGTAATACGTTTCACTATTTTTGACATATTTAATGTAGCACACTACATTAAATATGTCAACATAATTTAAAAAAATCGGAATCTTTATGTTTATCTGTATATTGTGTACTTGTGTAGCTTAGTGTAAAATAGTTCTTGATGGTATAAGAAATCGGGCAGATGCTTATCTCATCAAGAAACTTCTTGACGCATACATATTGTAATGATATAATTTATATTTCTTTAGTTTCGTGATATATATATATATATCATTATTGAGAGGATTATTTCATGGATACAGCAACTGAAAATTACTCCATTCTCCTGGAACTTCAAGAAATGAGTTCCCAATTCACTAAAACTGACTGGAAAGTCTATCAATTTATAAAAAACAACCTAAAAAGAATTGGTTCACTCACTGCATCTACAATTGCAAACGAAATCAACACTTCTGATGCCAGTATTATACGTTTCTCTCAAAAAGTAGGTTTTAGTGGATTTTATGAACTTCGCTACAAAATACAAAAAGATTTATCGAATGATTCTGCGCAACAACTGTTAAGTGCTCCATCGCTCTGCCTAAAGGATGCTGCTGTTTTTTTTGAAGATTTCTGTTCGAAGGTCTCTTTACAAGAACTTGACTCATTAAGAAAACATATTCTTCATACCGATAAGAATCTCGTTATTGGTATTCCATCCAATCAACACCTTATAGAAATTCTCGCTCAAAAATTCTTGAATATTGGTGTTTTCATGCAAACAATCGCAGATTCAGAAACTCTCGATATTTACGTAAATCTCGTAAAACAGGATACTCTTTGTATCGTGATTGATGCCGTCAATCAATCTACAAAAATCAACAAGCGGCTTAAACAGTTAAAAGATAAGGGCGTATACATGGTAGCCATTTCAGATGAATCTTGCGACGATATTCCTTTTGTTTGGGATCAAGAATTTATTTTGCCACAAATTGAAAGATTAAAATTATCTTTTCCTATCTCAAAAGAAATCCCCCTACTCTATTTATTTGATTTAATTATTCAACCAACTTCAAAGGTCGTTCCCTCTGCCAACCCATAATCGTAAAATTTATCTCTCTGCCATATATAATCCGGATTATATATGGCAGAGCTTTTTATTTCAACACTTTTGCCATTTCTGTTCCATCCACCAGAATAATTTTTTCTACAACAGTCTGCTTTTTTAGTCTGGAACTAAAACCATAGAAAGAAAAGATTATATACTGTACTGCACCCGAATACTTAGTCACAGGAAATTTTTGCTTCAGACTATAAAGTACGTCAATATCCACTCCACCACGACGATACTTGCATTCTCCCAGCAAAAACTTCTTCATCGAGCCCTCAAGGCGACAATATCAAACTCTTCTGACGCAGTCTGTTTCTTGCCGTCTGCATTATGCGTTACCTTTTCCCACCAACGGCCGATTTTCGTAAAATTAAATAGCAGCCGATCTTCACTATTAAGCTGACGCAGATATTCTATGCAAACATGCTCGAAGGCCGCAGCCACAAACTCCGACAGCTTGGGTTCTATCTGATACCGATAAATCTCCTCTTCATCACCCACGGCCAGTTCTGAAACATTGGGGTAAACAAACCTATACCAAAAACAGAAATAAGTATCCGTAAGAGAATATAAACCTTGCTGTTTACCTGCTTTCTCCTTTGTCGGCATCAAGATTGAAAACTCTCGTTTTATGATATTAAGCTCCATTAAATTGCGCATATAAGCACTAATTTTCGTGTTCTTCAACTGTGTACGCCCATGAATAAGATTCAATGTAGATGCGCCATTAGCAACTGCTTCAATGACTGAATTATTAACACTGGTTAAAGCGCAGGATAAATATACCGTATACTGCCAAAACGCATCCCTGAATTTTCGGATTTTTAACTCTTATAAACATAAAAGCTGAACATTAAACTATATCAAAAAAGCCTCCCTAAGCCGGGAGGCTTTGCTTTCAAATGGTGCGATTGGTGAGAGTCGAACTCACGACCCCTTGCTTAGGAGGCAAATGCTCTATCCATCTGAGCTACAACCGCATACAAACAACTATTTATTATAGCAAACATTTATTGTAGTAGCAAGTAATTTATTTATCCGCATATTTGGTGGAACCTCCCCCACAGCTGCTGCCGCTTTTATTCGGCTATTGCATCGCTCAGACATTTTCATCCGTACTTTCGTGATTTTTCCTGCCGAAACTTGCCTCTGCTGCCCCTAAGCAGTTTTTCTCATCGGTACAGTTTTCATGTTCTCAACGCTCTCATATAGGCGGAGCAGTCCCTGCAGCCGAAACCTTATTCATGTGGGTTTCAATGTATTTTACTGAATGTATAGCCGATGTTCTAAATCATCTTTTGCTCATAACGGAAAATTTGCTTGAAAAAATAGTTATTATCATTGATAATATAAGAATAGAAAGAAAGGATGAAAAAAATGCCAAATAATGAAGTAATGCAACAACGCTGCAGTCTGTGCAAACGCGTTATCACCATACGTGACCAATATGATATGCCAATCTATGACCCACAATCGGGGTTTGCCCTTTGTAAGAACTGCATTCGTGAAATCAATCATTTCCTCGATGAACACGAGAGTGAAGAAACTGTCGAGAAAAAAAAGGATTTTGCCCTGACACTCGACGATACCCTGACGAAGAACAAACCCCATATCATCAAGGAATATCTGGATGAATATATCATCAAGCAGGAGCACGCGAAGAAAATCCTCTCCGTTGCAGTCTACAATCACTATAAACGTATGAAATACGGCTATCTCAACCATGAAGACGGCACAGAAATCGAAAAATCAAACGTCATCATGCTCGGCCCTTCCGGCTGTGGTAAGACCGCTCTGCTTTCCCACCTCTCAACCCTGCTCGACATTCCATTTGCCGTAACCGATTCCTCAAGCCTCACAGAGGCCGGTTTTGTCGGAGCAGACGTCGAGGTTGCTGTGCGCAATCTGTATTATGCAGCGGATAAAGATATTGAAAAAGCCGAGCATGGCATCATTTATCTGGATGAATTCGATAAAATCGCCCGTAAATCCGGCGAGAACAATTCTATCACGGCAGATCCCGGGCATGAGGGCGTCCAGCAGGCTCTCTTAAAAATGCTGGAGGGCAGTGTCGTTGAATTCACGGCGCGAGGCCAGCGAAAACATCCGGAGGCCCCTACCATCAAGGTAGACACAAAAAACATTCTGTTCATTGTCGGCGGCGCTTTTGTAGGCATTGAAAAGGTCATTGCCAAGCGGCTGCAGGACAGCGGCTCTGCTATTGGCTTCGGTGCTTCTATTGAAAGCAAGGACGATAAACCAAAATTCGATGATCTCATTCGCAAGGTTCGGCCTGAGGATCTCATGAAGTACGGCATCATACCAGAAATCATCGGACGGCTGCCCGTTATCTGCACGCTGGAAACGCTCGATGAAGATGCTCTCTTGCGCATCCTTACGGAACCAAAGAACGCCCCTGTAAAGCAATATGAAAAACTGCTTGCTATGGATCATGTAACGCTGATATTCGAAGAAGGCGCCCTGCGTGCCGTAGCACAGAAAGCAATTGAGCGCAAAACCGGTGCCCGCAGTCTCAAAGGCATTATTGAGGATACCATGCTGGACGTGATGTTCGATATACCAAGATCCGATGAACCACGCAAGGTTATTATCACGGCCGATTGCATCCGCAATGGCGAAGTGCCCAAAATCGAAAAGCTTTAAAAAAAGAGGTGTGCCACGTAAAATGGTACACCTTTTCCTTATATATTCCTGTAAAATTCACAGTGTATCAATTGCCAAGCCCTGTTTATGCAAAAACATCGTGATTTCCTTCACGCCGCGCATAACCTCCATGTAGTTATCCGGCGTAAGCGACTGCGGTCCATCCGATAAGGCCTTGGACGGATTCGGGTGTACTTCCAGCATGAGCCCGTCCGCACCAGCCGCAACCGCAGCAAAAGCCATCGGCTTGACCATGCGCCATTTTCCTGTACCGTGGCTTGGGTCCACGATAACGGGCAAATGGGACAGATGTTTGATTGCGGCCACAGCACTCAGATCAAGAGTATTGCGCGTATAAGTCTCATAAGTGCGAATGCCTCGCTCACAGAAGACGACATTCTGATTCCCTTCATTCATAATGTATTCGGCTGCGTTGAGCCATTCATTCAGTGTAGCTGCCAGTCCGCGCTTTAAGAGCACCGGCTTATTACAGCGCCCGACTTCCTTGAGGAGCCGGAAGTTCTGCATATTACGCGCCCCCACTTGCAGCATATCCGCATATTTGCAGACACTTTCTACCGCTTCGACTTCCGTGACCTCTGTAACAATCCTTAGACCGGTCAACTCACGTGCTTCCGCCAGATATTTGAGCCCTTCTTCTTCCAGTCCTTGAAAGGAATATGGGGAAGTACGCGGTTTATATGCACCGCCACGCAAAAGCTGTGCCCCGCCTGCTTTGACAATTTTTGCCGAGGCAAGAAGCTGTTCACGCGATTCCACAGCACACGGGCCAGCCATAACGACCAAATTCCCGCCGCCGATTTTCACACCAGCTACATTGATGATACTCGACTGTGGATGGAATTCACGGCTGGCGAGCTTGTAGCTTTTGGATATTTCCACGCTTTTTTCTACACCTTCCATAGCATCGATAGCGATCGAAGCCATTCGTGTCTTATCGCCGATAACACCGACAATTTTCTGTTGTATCCCCTCCATTATTTTCGCCTCGAGACCTACGCTTTCAATGGCCTCAACAACATCGTGGATATTTTGTGTTGTTGCATCTGTATTCATGATAATAACCATACTAACACTCCTTTTCATATTCTTAATCCATAGATAAAATAAAACGGTTACAAGTTCAAGGCTCCGGATGATCTGTGCCCATGACTACAGGGAATTCACCGAGATGCCTGAGCCATATACTTCTCTGCCGTACAGCCTCAATCGATGTATTGAGGCTCTGACGGTTCATGCCGGTCTCAAGCTCAAAGAAAAAAATATACGCTCCAAGTTTCGTGCGAGCCGGCCGTGATTCGATGCGTGTCATATTCACTCCTCGGGAAGCGAATTCCTGTAGCACCGCACAGAGGCTGCCCGCATGTGAGCCATCAATCTGGCATATTACCAGCGACTTATCCGCTGTCCTCGTCGCAATGTCCAGGCTGGAACGTCGTCTCACCTGTAAAAAACGGGTACAATTTGCCATATTGTCCTGTATCTCCGCAGCAATCGTTTTGAGCCCGTAAAGCTCGCCGGCACGCTTGGTACAGATAGCGGCAATCCCGGCATCCTGTGGACTGTCTGCCACCATCCTGGCTGCTTTGGCGGTACTCGCCACAGGAATGAGTTCTGCCTGCGGATAATGCAGCTTAATATAGCCGCGGCACTGCGAAAGCGGCTGCACATGGGAAAAAATCCGTTGGATATCCGCCTGCGGATCTTTTGCCATAAGCTGATTATGTACAGGCCAGATAAGCTCATAGGTTACAACCAGCGTGTCGCTATGTGCAAGCACATCCAAAGTGATATTGATAGAACCCTCCAACGAATTTTCTACCGGTACGAGGCAGCTATCCAGTGTACCATCTTCTACCGCCTGCATAACCGCATAGATTTCAGAATATGGCACAAGCTCCGCCGCCTCCGGCAAAAGACCGTTCAAATGGAGTGCCGCAGCCTCACTGTGCGTCCCCTGCGGTCCCAAAAATCCCATTGTTGTCATCTATATCCCTCCATTTTAGACACTAAAAAGCGCCTCATCCTGTAAAGGACGAGACGCTGCCCGTGTTACCACCTTAATTATCCGCCAAAACGGATATCTCTCTCACATACGGGCCATAGCCGATATGCACCCTCTTATAACGGCAAGGGCTCCGGCACCGCCTACAAAAGCTTCAGCGGGCAACTCCCAGGGGAACTTCAAACGCTTCTTACAGGCCGGCTTTCATCAACCCCGGCTCTCTGTACTGCTCCAAACGCTTTACTTTTCCTGTTCATCATTTTTAGCAAATGAAATTAGTGTTATAATAACACATGAAAAGTCAATCTGCAAGTATTATTTAAAATTTGTTGTCGGTGTATTTCTATAAAAATCATTTGTCTGTTTTAACTTTTCAGGCTTGCCTTTCTGCGTCCAATACGGTATCCTTACTTCATCACAATTTTTAGGGTGGTATGAAATGAGTGTCTTAAATGTCGAACACATATCCCACGGGTTTGGTGCCCGTACAATTTTTGAAGATGTATCCTTCCGTCTGCTCCGCGGCGAGCATGTAGCGCTGGTCGGCGCAAACGGGGAGGGGAAATCCACTTTTCTTTCTATTATTACCGGACAACTCACCCCGGATGAGGGTAAGGTCGAATGGTCGAACCGCGTAACGGTAGGGTACCTCGACCAGCACGCAGCACTGCAGCCAGGCATGAGCATCCGTGAGGTGCTACGCACTGCTTTTGACGAAATGTACAAACTCGAAGCTGAAATGCTGGCGTGCTACGATAAAATGGGGAACGCTGCGCCAAAAGAAGTTGAACGTATGATGGAGGATGTAGGCGATATCCAGAACATTCTCGAAGCCAACAGTTTCTACACACTGGATGCACGCATTGAGGAGGTCGCCGGCGGTCTTGGTCTGCGGGATATCGGCCTGGAGCGCAAGGTTGATGAGCTCTCTGGCGGGCAGCGCACCAAAATACTGCTCACCAAACTTCTGCTGCAAAATCCAGCGATTCTGATTCTGGATGAACCGACAAATTATCTTGATATCGAACATATTGAGTGGCTCAAAACATATCTTTCGAATTATGAAAACGCGTTCATCCTTGTTTCGCATGATGTTCCCTTCCTGAATGCTGTCACCAACGTTATTTATCATGTGGATAATGCACACCTGATACGCTACACGGGCAGTTATGAAAAATTCGAGGAAATGTATGCCTTAAAGCGTCGGCAGGAAGATGCGGCCTACGAACGGCAGCAACAGGAAATCAAGCGTGAAGAGGACTTTATCCAGCGCAACAAGGCACGCGTTGCTACACGCGGCATGGCCAACAGCCGTCAAAAACGCCTTGATAAAATGGATGTTCTGGAAAAAAGGACAGAAAAACCCAAACCGCATTTCCATTTCCAACCAGACCGTACACCAGGCCGCTTTGTCATCGATGCCAAACGCCTTGTCCTCGGTTATGATGCTCCTCTCACGAATCCCGTCGATATACAACTGGAGCGCGGACGAAAAATCGCCCTGCGCGGTGTCAATGGCCTGGGAAAAACGACCCTTCTCAAAACGCTTCTGGGAGTCATTCCAGCGGTTTCTGGCCATATCGAACTTGGTGAGTTCGTGAGTTCCGGCTATTTCGAGCAGGAAACGACGCGTGGCAATGACAATACGGCTATTGAGGAAATCTGGCAGGAATATCCCGGCATGACAAATTTTGAAATCCGTGCAGCACTTGCCTCCTGCGGCCTGACAAATGAGCATATCACAAATAAGATGATGGTTCTCTCAGGCGGCGAAGCTGCCAAAGTACGTCTTTGCAAGCTCATGCAAAGAAAAATAAATTTTCTCGTGCTGGATGAACCCACAAATCATCTGGATGTAGACGCAAAAAAAGAACTCAAACGTGCATTACAGGAATTCAAGGGCACCATTCTGCTGGTTTCCCACGAACCCGAGTTCTACGTAGACTGGGTAGATGCTGTCTGGAATATCGAAAAATGGACAACAAAAATCGTATAGGCAGCAGAAACTGGTCTATTAAATATTCTCTATAAAATAAAAATACAGCTTCACTTTTCTAAAACGCTTATCTGCGCTCCCGAAAAGTGAAGCTGTATATTTATTTTAGTTGTAGATTCAGACTGCGGGTATATTTCATTACGCTCCATCTGTCTCCGACATCATCTCCAGGAATCGGCTCGGTGAACAGCCTACATATTTTTTAAATACGAAGGTAAAATATTTATAATCCTGGAATCCTGTACATGCCGCGATCTCATATACCTTTTTTTCTCTTTGCTTTAAAAGTTTTACCGCCTGCATAATTCGATACCTGTTTAAAAAATCATTAAAAGTATAATGCATATCCTGCTTAAACTTCATGTTCAAATAAACACTGGATATGCCATAAAGTTCGCTCAGCCCATGGATGGAAATTTTTTGCCCATATTTTTCCTGAATGCATTTAAGTAATTTGATCGTGTATTTATTTTTGTCCCGGTATGTCAGATCCAATGCAGTTTCGGATAAATCATGCACTTTTTTTTCCTGATATTGAAACATGGCTTTCTTCTGTCTGATTTTTTGTTTGAGTTTCTCTAATGTTCTATAAAGACAATCAAAATCAACTGGCTTAAGCAAATATTCCGTGACATCAAGCGAAATAGCTTTTTTTGCATAAGAAAACTCATCATATCCAGAAACAACAATCGCCTCGTAATCGTATATCTCATGGCTTTCTTCCAACATCTGCAGTCCATTCTTAAAAGGCATCTTTACATCTGTAATAACGATATCCGGCTGCAGTTCTGCGATCTTCTGCAGCCCCTCGTTTCCGTCTGAGGCTTCACCGACAACTACACACTCGGCCTTCAGCCAATCCATCATAAAAATAATTCCTTTGCGGATGATATCCTCGTCCTCAACAATCAGAACCTTATACATGCTGCTCATCCTCCCATCGCAGCGGCAGCTTCAAAACTACACGCAAACCACCAGCCGGCATGTTATAGAGTGTAAGTCCATAAGCATCTCCATACAACAAGCGCAATGCCCGGTGGACATTATAAATCCCTATATGCGCTGGATCTGCTTCCTCTGCAGTAAGCAGTTTCGTAAGTTCCTGATATTTTTCTTTGCTTAGTCCTGGCCCGTTATCCTCCACGCAGAGTAAGAGTTCCTTTTCTTCCTGCCAACCCCGCAGCACGATTTTAATAGATTTCGTTTCTTCCAGCCCATGAACAATACTATTCTCTACAATCGGCTGAACCAAAAGCTTAGGTACTCTGCATGACAACAATTCTGACGCAATATCAATTTCATACTGCAGACGCTGTCCATAGCGCATCTTTTGCAAACGCAGATAGTCCTGCACATAACAGATATCGGTTTGCAGCGTGACATAGGAACTGCCATAGTTAATGGTATAACGCATAAGGTTGGCAAAGGCCACTACCATTTCGGATGCTTTCTGTGGATCAATGAAAATTTCATATCGCAGCACCTCCATCACATTAAAGGCAAAATGTGGATTAAACTGTCCTTCCAGCTGCTTTACTTCCATAAGACGTTTTCGCTCTGACATCTCAGAATTGCTTTTTAAAAGCTGCTGTAATGTCCGCATCATGGAATTAAAATTTTCATAAAGGATCTGAAACTCCTGAAAACTTTGCTGTTTTCTCAGCTGATAAGCGATGTCTCCCTGACTGCACGCACGTACTGCCTGCATAAGGCCATCGATTGAACGGAGGCTGCGTGCCGTTACCTTGTCCACAAAAAAGGGCATAGACATAAGCAGTACCAAACTAATGAAAAGCAAAAACGCTCCCCCGAATTGCAGCAACTGTTTTTGCCTTACGAGCGATGTCATCGTAACCACGCGAATATGACTATCCGCTAAAATATGTGTTGCTGCATAGTAAGGGCGATCCCGCATACGAACGATCCCATCCTGTTCTAATTCTTCATTGAATTTTCCCAAAGAATCCACCAACAGTCGATTCGTCGAAAAAATTATATGGTCAAAAGCATCCATAACCGCAATATTATCCATATCTTTATCGTGCAGCAGCGCATTGAAGCTTTCCTCTTTCAGACTAAAAATCAAATAACCTCGGATTCTCCCATCCTGCCGCACTGCACGCAAAAAAACATAACTTGCCTCCTGTCCATGTAAAAACGGTATATGCATTACGCCCTTTTGCACAACATCCGGACTTTCATCCAAAGCCTGCAGATCCTCCCGCAGCCCACGATTCATGAGTAAAAGTTCCTGATTCACCTTGTAAAGGCTGGATGTAATTACCTGCTTATTCTCGTCCAACAGTACAAAATCGGCATGCAATGGACCCGCAAAAACAAATTCATAAAGGCGCTGATTCATTGCACTCCGTTCCTCAGCATCCGAAAGTGCCCGTTGAAGCTGCCCATTTTCGGCAAATCCCTGAACCCCATCAAGATAACGGTTCCATTCCATTTCGATAACCGAGCATATTTCCTGATTGCAGCGCTCATTTGCCTGAACAACAAACCAGTAATAGTGCAGCATCATAAGCATGCTGAATACAACCAGCATAAGGCCGATAATCGCAAGGATACACCACACAAATAAATGCTTTATATAATCCCGGAAGGTCATTATGGCATCCATTCTTTTCTACTCCCCTTCCGTGCTATCTTTCATTATAAAGCGGGGACACTTCCTGTGCAATGTCCCCGCAAACCCATGGACAGCCACATCCTGGTTTCTGACAGG
Source organism: Megamonas sp. UBA1796 (assembly GCA_002319795.1). Taxonomy (GTDB): domain Bacteria; phylum Bacillota; class Negativicutes; order Selenomonadales; family Selenomonadaceae; genus UBA1796. The sequence continues at coordinate 5,321 of DCFU01000049.1, read as the reverse complement.
AACAAACCGTACCCTAAGCATAAGCAAGATGGATTAAATACTGATATCTCTGCGGCCGGTGAGTTTATAAAAGAGCAACAGCGATAAAATAGAGGTTAGCGTCAAAATGGTAGAATATGCGGATGCATTTCCATAATTGCCGCGAATAACTTCCGTGTAAATAGAAATTGTCAACGTCTGATTCGCATTTGTATATAAGATGATAGAAGAACTGAGTTCACTTATTATGGTCACCCAACTCATGATACCCCCAGCAAGTACGCCTGGCATCATCACGGGAATTGTTACCTTCGAAAAGGTCTTGAGCTCGGTAGCTCCCAATGAAATTGCTGCCTCCTCAATACTTGGACTAATCTGGCCGAGAGCTGCCGTACTGGAGCGCACGGTGTAAGGCATACGCCGAATAGCAAATGCAATAATCATTATAATGGCTGTCCCGCTCAGGACAATCGGCGGACTGTTGAACGCAAACAAAAATGCTATACCAAGTACGGAGCCTGGGATGATATAAGGAAGCATGGTAATTGTATCCAAGGCACTATTGAGGAAACTCCGTTTTCGCACAGCCAAATACGAGATAAGCACACCCAGTATCAAAACAATGCATATACTCATAATCCCTAACGTGTATGTATTCCAAATGACGTCATTGTCCTTAGCAAATAAAGTTGCCTCATAGCTCTGCAGAGCAAAGCCGCCTGTGAAAACCTGTCCGCCGTTGCTGCGTAAGAAAGAAGTATACACCACAACAATTTGCGGCAGGATTGCAAAGCCTACAATAATATAGACACAAGCATGTGCCAAAAATTGCTTGATGCCGCTTGCCTTTTCCGCAACAAGCGGCCTAAGCGCCGTCATCGAATATGTGCTCCGGTTGGCAAGGAATCTCTGGGCAAAAAACATAAGAATTGTCAGCATTATAATGATTACACATATGGCAGCTGCAAAACCATCATCTCCGCCAACTTCTCCCATGAACTGCATATAGACAAGTACGGGTAATGTCTTGAAACCCTCACCGATAAGCATCGGCGTACCAAAATCAGCAAACACCCGCATGAACACCAGCAGCGAACTCGCCAGTAAGGTTGGCATGACCAATGGTACAATAATTTCCCATATGCGTCTTACTCTGCTGCAGCCAAGGCTTTCCGCTGCCTCGTTCAGGGAATTATCCATATTTTTCAGCGCGCCGGAAACATAAATATATACCAAAGGAAACGATTGCAGCGTAAAGACAAGCACAATCCCGGCAAAACCATATACGCCTCCAAAAGCAACCCCGAATATCTCATTAAGCACCTGTGTCACAACGCCATTGCGTCCCAAAAGCTGTATCCATGCATAAGCACCGATAAAAGGTGGTGACAGATAGGATATGACAATAAGGATATTCAAAAGCCCGCTGCCTCTGATCTTCACACTCCGCATAAGGTACGCCAGAGGAAGACCAATAATCGCTGCCAGCAGGGTTGCACAAACCGTTACTTCTATACTATTTACCATGGTGCTCCAATAAAATTTCTTGGCAAAAAAACGCCCGAAATATTCCATCGTAAATGCACCAGAAAATGGATCCATGATACTTTTATAAAGAACGAGTACCAAAGGATAAATAATAAACAACAGAAAAACCGCCAAAATCATCAAACTAAATGACTTCCAGATGGACCAGCGTCCTTCACCTGCATATTTCATTTTGTCTCACCTTTAATCAATGTACCCTTCGTTTTTTCATGAAAAACATTGATTTTATCTGTTTTCACCTTTAAGCTAAGCCGCGTGCCATCCAAAAGAATTGCCGTATTCTCCTGATTTTGGATAACCTCAAGAACCTGTCCATGATCTGTCTTAACAAAATAGTGTGTATGCAGCCCTAGGAAAACAATATTTTGAATAACAATTGGTATGCCTTCTTCACTCTGCTCCACCATAATAAATTCTTCCGGCCTGACGGAGACGCACACTTTTTGTGCATTCTCTACGTTCGGTACAAGATTTTGCATCTCCACACGATAGCCAAATTCGAAAACAATGCCTTTTCTATCGGCCTCACAAAAAATTACAGCGTCCAAAAGATTTGATAAGCCAATAAATGTAGAGACAAAAACATTTGCCGGCCGTTGATAAATCATTTGCGGGGTACCAATCTGCTGAATGATACCGCCATTCATAACAGCAATCCGATCTGAGACTGCAAGTGCTTCCTCCTGATCATGTGTTACATAGACCGTTGTAATATCAATCTGACGTTGAATACTCTTAATGGCGTTACGCATCTCCACACGCAGTTTTGCGTCAAGATTGGAAAGCGGTTCATCCATCAGCAAAACCTCCGGACGAATAACAATAGCGCGCGCCAAGGCTACCCGCTGCTGTTGTCCGCCCGAAAGTTCTGTGGGCATACGATTCTCTAAGTGCTTGATTTTCACGACACGCAGTATTTCATCTACACGCGTTTCAATATCTTTTTCCGGTATTTTTCTCATCCGTAAACCAAACGCAACATTCTCTTTTACCGACATATGGGGGAAAATTGCATAATTTTGGAATACCATACCCATATTGCGCTTATCTGTCGGCGTATCATTGATTCTGCGGTCAGCAATTTTTATAGTTCCTCCCTCAATGGAATTGAAGCCAATAATCATGCGTAGTAATGTTGTTTTCCCACAGCCGGAAGGCCCCAGCAACGTAAAAAATTCACCAGGATGCACCTGCAGGGAAAGACCGCTTATAACAACCGTATCCCCATATTTTTTTATAACCTTATCGATATCAATCGAAACACTCATATTTATCCTCCGCTACCCTGCCGTATTAAAAAAGGCCATCGATTCGTGTACGTTTCAACAGCCTTTTTCCTTCTTCATTTTCAACTTGCAATCATTATTTCAAATTTTCCAGATGTTTATTCCACATAGCTATAATTTCATTTTTATGATCTGAAACCCAGCCTTCATCATAATTATCAAAGAGATGAATACCGCTTATCGGGGTCATGTAGGATGCAAGTTTAATATTCTTGCGCAAGGGCCGCACTGTAAGCTCTTTTCCTGCCATTTCCTGCATTTTTGCTGACAGCATATAATCTACGAATTTTTTTGCATTCTCAGCATGTTTGCAATCTTTGATAATCTGCACAGATTCTCCAGGGAAGATGGCCCCTTCCTGTGGGAATATAACCTTGACTGGTGCACTATTGCGCACATAGGTTGCTGCCGGATCCTCCCACGTCAAACCAACTGTATATTCGCCGTCGGCCACACCCTTATGTACACCACCGGAACTATTAAGTATTTTATTATCGAGGTTAGCAATGAATTTATCAACAAACGCCCATGCTTCATCTGACATCGGGTCTCCATTCTTCCCCATGCCATAAAGCATTGCCATAAGTGACTGAAAAGCGGAGCTGGAGTTTGCCGGATCGCCAAAAGCTATTTTTCCCTTAAGCTCGGGATTCAGCAAATCCTCAAACTTCTCAATCTTGGTGTTGCCTGCCAGGTTCGTATTTACAATAAATACCGTCGGGTCAGCAAAAGCTGCCGAAAAATATCCCGTCTTATTTTTGAAAGCATCCATCATATTCTCGTCTTCTGGTGAAGTATACTGCATGAACAAATCCTTCTGCGATTCAAGCATCGTCTGATCTCCTGCCCAAAGGACATCCCCCTGTGGATTATTTTTTTCTGAAGCTACACGCTTCACGAGCGGACCCGTTCCAGCAACTATGACATTGACCTTAATACCTGTGTCTTTTTCAAAATTTGGGATTACAAGATTATTAAGGCTCTCGCTGCGTGCCGTATAGACAGTAAGCACCTTATCTTCATTTGCTGCGGATGTCTGCTTGTCTGATCCTCCTGCGCCACAGCCTGCCGTGCCCCCTATAACTGCGATTGCCATGATTACCGCCAGTGCCCGTTTCATGTTTCTCATTTCTTTTCCTCTCCTATACTGCAATTTAAAAAATTCTATCAATTAAATCATATCATGTAAGAAAGACTTGTCTATCCGACAAAAAATAATAAACATCCAAAATCAATAACTAAAATTTTGCAATGACACTCCGATCCATCGCTCTGCTTTCCACAATTCGGCACTGTAGGGTAACTTCCTATCATTTCTTACAGTTTACAGTTATCTTTGTTAAATCATTTACCCAAGATACAATAAAAAAACGCATCCCCCGATGAAGCAATCCCAAAAATCAGACAAAACAAATCTAACTTTTGGAGGTCAGTTCAGAAAGGATGCGTTTCTATTATATAGCAATAATCCTATATGCCTCAGAAGTGGAAGGACAATCCCGCATAGAGGCCTTTGGCTGTAAAATCTACACTCTGTATGTTCTTAACCTGCGTGTACTGATAGAATACATCCAGATCAAGATTATCCATGAGCGCATAACCTACACCAGCCTCATAATGCTGCAAATCCTTGCCAAAGCCCATGCTGGCCCAGCCCGTCATATTCTTGGCAACCGGAGCTTCATACTGTACTCCTGCCTGTATGAGATTACGGGTAGCGGATCCACTCCCGACATCCTCTGCACGTGCATGAAGCTGCCCGGCGTAAACAGAAACATTCTTATCCAACTTATAACGAATATTATATTCCTGTGTCCGGAAATTATATTCACTGCCCGATGGCTTCATCTGGCTGTCCATGTATCTGTACTGCAAAGCAAAGTTGTGCCCGATTCCTACAGTTGCACCGCCTTCAACTCTATGCTTGACATCCGATTTTTCAACATTCCCATTTGCACTAATATTCATGGCTGGAACTACGGATGTACCAACATTGACCTCTGCCTTACCCGCATGATAATTTTCAAGCGGCGCTGCAAAGGCTGCCGTACTCAAAGACATGCACACGGCCACCCCAAGTAAAATTTTCTTTTTCATTTTATAAATCCCCCCAATTTAAAAATTATTACACACAACAAATTATTTTTATTATAGCACAATCTTAACAAAATAGCACTCTGACAGCTTAAAATACAGCCAAAATATCTATAAAAAATATTAAAATTCTTTTTTTCACATCTATATATTTTAAGCATAGCATGGAAACTTTATGCATCTAGTTTGTTTAAGTGGCAGGATTTTTGCCATCTTCCGCGAAAGTTATTCTACAATGTTATGTAGATTCATAATTATAAAAGCAATATGCAAGACATTGACATTTTTGTTATATAAGATATAATTATTTTGCATATATGCAATACATAGTTGTGTATTATACATAAGCATCCATATATAACAGTTCACAATGAACAATGTTTTCCACAAAACAATTTTGGAGGGGACAAAATG
>DCFU01000010.1 GCA_002319795.1 Megamonas sp. UBA1796 | reverse complement strand
AATTATTGGTTGATTTTATCATTAGTTACGTAAAATTTTACAACAAAATAAGGATCACCGGCTCTTTCGAGTCAGTGATCTTTATTTGTGTTTACAGGGGAGTCATTTCCCAGCCCCTTTTTGGATCGTGCTTATTTGTCAAGCAACCCTTTGCTTTCGAGGACTGTTTTAAGAATGGCCTTTGTAGAACTCTCAACAACCGTAAGAGCATCTTCGAGGGCTTTGGCATAAAGCGCGCCGCCGTTACAAACACCTCTTCCGTTATAGCTGATAGGGAAATTATGCTGTGGCGGAAGCTTATGAACTTCTTCAGAAATTTTGTCATGGATTAATTTATCCAAATCCTGTTCGGTCAATGGAATCACCTCTTTTCCAAGTCTGTAATACATAAATATTATATCATAAACGGATTTTTTTCGTGGGAATTTTTTATATTTTTAGCGTAATATGTCAATGTGCTGCCGCAGCTGTAATGGCATGTAATTGATACATTTGAACGGATCGTATAGTTTATTCTATATCAAATGGTAAATCGAGAAACTGGTCTTCAAGTGCCAACATTGTACATAACTATGCCGTATGCTTATATAAATTATGATATTTATGTTATAAACTAATAACTTTTGTGGTTTTTATAAAATACATATTGATTTTTATAGTAGACATGATATACAATATATCTAATCTAATACAGTCCTGTTTGGATGGAATAGAGGCGCGGGACATATGAGTAGCTTTGGGAGCCTGGCAGGTGATGAAGAAAGCGAAAGGATGGACGCCGAAGCTTTGACAACGCCGGATGTCATTGCTGGGCTGCAACCGAAGAGGCTGCAGACTGTCATCATTTTTGATGGAGTGCTATCTCACCTGAAGGCTGCTATGGTATCATACAGCTGATGAGAGATGGATTCTCATTGGCTTTTTTTGTGGAAAATTGGAGGCGTATATTTTGATCAAGGTGCTTGTAAGTGGCGCTTGCGGTCGCATGGGGCAGGCCGTGTTGAAGGCTGTTACGGAGGACGCGGAGCTTGAGCTTGTTGGTGCTGTTGATATTCGCGGCGGTGCGGATACGGGAGAGCTTATTGGAATGGGAAAGAATGGTATAGTGGTACAGACGGATCTAGTGAAGGCAATTGAAGCAACACAGCCCGAGGTTATGGTGGATTTTACGCGCCCCGATGTTGTTTTTGGTGATGCCTGCACAGCTCTAAAAAAAAGGGTTTCGCCTGTTATCGGGACTACAGGGCTTTCAGATGAGGCGAAAGCAAAATTGGCAGAACTGGCCAGAGAACAGAAAGTTCCAGCATTCCTTGCACCAAATTTTGCCATTGGTGCAGTGCTGATGATGGTGATGGCAAGGCAGGCCGCTAAATATATGCCACATGTAGAAATCATTGAGCTGCACCATGACCAGAAACTCGATGCTCCTTCAGGAACAGCATTGCAGACGGTAGAGATGATTCGTGAGGTCAGAAAGACGCTGAAGCAGGGAAACCCGGATGAAGTCGAGAAAATTCCAGGTGCCAGAGGCGCTGAAGTGGATGGTATACACATTCATAGTGTACGGTTGCCGGGATATGTAGCACATCAGGAGTGTATTTTTGGCGGACTTGGGCAAACACTGACTATTCGTCATGATTCTATCAGTAGGGAGTCGTTTATGCCGGGCGTAGTGCTTGCTTGTAAGAAGGTACGAACACTTACAGGGCTTGTAGTTGGACTGGATAAAATTTTAGAAGATTGATGTAAAATACATTATGGTGGAGGGGACATTTTTTATGAAAAAGTATAATGTAGCTATTCTTGGGGCTACGGGTGCTGTAGGACAGGAATTTTTAAATCTGATTGAAGAAAGGAAATTTCCTTTTGCCAAGCTGAAACTTTTGGCTTCAAAGCGTTCGGCGGGTAAAGTGATTCCTTTTATGGGCAAGGAATACACTGTGGAAGAAGCAACCGATGAATCTTTTAAAGATGTTCAGATTGCTCTTTTTGCTGGTGGTTCAGCCAGTAAAGTCTTTGCTCCTGCAGCTGTAAAGGCAGGTGCAGTTGTAATTGATAATTCCAGTGCGTTCCGTATGGATCCGGAGGTTCCGCTTGTTGTACCTGAGGTGAATCCGGAGGCAATTGCACAGCATAAAGGTATTATTGCCAACCCGAACTGTTCCACTATTATCATGGTTATGGCCTTGAAGCCTCTTTATGATGTTTCACGAATCAAGCGTATTGTGGTATCTACCTATCAGGCAGTTTCTGGTGGTGGCAAGGAGGCTATGGCTGAGCTTGAGGAACAGGTTAAGGCCGTTGTCGAAGGAAACGAGGTAGTAGCGAATATTTTACCAGGAGCCAGTCTGGCCAAGCATTATCAGATTGCATTTAATCTGATTCCGCAGATTGATATCTTCAAGGAAAATCTTTATACAAAAGAGGAAATGAAGATGATCAATGAAACACAAAAAATCATGTCGGATCCGGGCATGCGCATTACCGCTACTACGGTACGTGTGCCGGTCTATCGCAGTCATGCAGAATCTGTCAATGTGGAATTTGAAGATGAGATTAGTGTAGATGCTGCAAGAAAAGCGATAGCAGCTTTTCCTGGTATCATTGTTAAAGATAATCCGGATGAGATGGAATATCCCATGCCGTTATTCACTTCCGGAAAAAATGATGTTGAAGTAGGACGTATACGCAAAGATTTTTCCATTGCGAATGGTTTGAATTTCTGGGTGGTTGGAGATCAGATTCGTAAGGGTGCTGCTCTCAATGCATTGCAGATTGCTGAATACATGATTCGTAAGGATATGTTTTGATGGAATACAAGTAAGAGGTGGACGATTCCTGTACCATCCTAAATCTATGGATTTGGCATGGTACAGGAATCGTTTCTGTTTTTTTGAAAAACTATGGGCTTTGCAAATTAAATATGGTATGATAATAGATAAAAAGATAGAATATAAGTGCTTTGAGGAGGTCTTGTTATGGTCAATGATGAAACTATGATGTTCCGTTTTGGTGCGGAAGAAAATAGAGCGGCCAGCATTATTCATCAGGTATGTTTGGCTATGGAGGAAAAAGGTTATAACCCCGTGAATCAATTGGTAGGTTATCTTCTTTCTGGCGATCCGGCTTATGTGACAAGCCATAATGATGCACGTGCGCAAATCCGCCAATTGGAACGTGATGAGCTGTTAGAAGAACTCGTGCGCTTTTATTTACAAAATAAAAAATAAAGGAGGCAGTATGCAGATATTAGCTTTAGATGTAGGTGACCGTACAATCGGGGTGGCGGCAAGCGATGCGCTTATGCTTACGGCACAAGGGGTGGAAACAATACGAAGGAAATCCTTGGAAAAAGATTTTGACCGGTTGCTAGAACTTATGCAGGAATATAAAACAGATATTCTGGTTATTGGATTGCCAAAGAATATGGACGGTACTGAAGGAGAAAGGTGCGAAATCGTTCGTAGCTTTGCGACTGAATTACAGGCTGTAATACATGGAAGCAAGATTGTTTTTTGGGATGAGCGTCTGTCTACAGTAGCGGCTGCAAGGTCACTCATTGCAGCGGATGTGAGTCGTGCTAAAAGAAAAAAAGTCATTGATAAAATGGCGGCAGTGTTTATTTTACAAGGGTATCTCGATAGCAGACGCTAGTTGACAAGCCTCTTTATTATAAGCTACAATGCAAATAGAGTTTTAAAATTTTGAGGAAGAGGTGAGTTAAGTGACAGATAAAAAGGTTGTGGATGAAGGGGAAGACATGGTCATTGTCATGACAGATGAGGAAGGCAATGAGTATTATTATCGTGAGGAAATGATTATTCCTGTTGGTGAGGAAAAGTTTGCTCTGCTTGTAGGTATCCATGGTGAAGAAGAGGAAGAACATGAAGAGCATGAGCATGATCATGGCTGTGGCTGTGGGTGCGGATGCGAGGAAAGTGATGAAGATGTTATCATTGCAAAGATCGTTAAGGATGAAAATGGCGATGAAGAATATGTAGAACCTACGGATGAAGAGTTCGATGAGGTCCAAAAAGCATACGATGCTCTTATGGATGAAGAAGAAGCTAAGGAATAAAAGAATCGAGTGTTCAACTAAATATAGTTATGATGACTCAACTGCCGCTGGAAGATACAGCGGCCTTTTTTTGTTGTAATTTCGTTTTGTTTTGCGTATAATAAATGAAGTGTTTACGATGCTTAAGGAGATGTTATTTGTTGATTGACTGGAAAAAGGTTCTTCACGAGCTGCCTGCCTCTCGGCGTATTGAGTTGGGAAGCTTACTGTTGCTTGTGATTTTTGTTTTTTTATATGGTTGCATGGGAAGCAGGGAGACAAACGTAAATATGGCATCCTATAGCACAGAGAGTCTGCTATATGTTCAAATAAAGCCGGGTATGACGGCAGGGGAAATCGGAGAAGTTCTGCAGGAAAAAGGCGTTATTGACGGTAAATATAGATTTTGGCTGATTGCAAAACTAAATGGTTTAGAGAATAAATTTAAAACAGGAAATTATGCGTTTCATCAACATATGGCTGCAAAAGAAGTATTGGATATGCTGGTTAAGGGGTCTTCCCTTGTAGTACGGTTTACCATACCTGAAGGATATAATGTGGACGAAATTGCTGCCTATTTGGCAGAAAAAGGCATAGCAGGACAAGCTGAATTTCAACGTGCCGCAAAGGACTTTGCGCCGTATGGATACATGACAGAAGATTCACGTGCTAAATATCGTGCCGAAGGCTTTCTATTTCCAGATACTTATGAAGTTCGCAGTGACGTGTCTGCAGGGGATGTTTTGCAGCTTATGGCAGACGAATTCGACCAAAAGCTTACACCTGAACTTCGCCAGCAGGCGGCTGATGAGGGGCTTTCTATACATGACCTTATAACGCTTGCTTCTTTAGTAGAAAAGGAGGCACGTTTTGAGGAAGACCGGCCGGTCATAGCACAGGTTTTCTTAAAGCGCCTGCGCATTGGTATGCCTCTGCAATCGGACACGACCATCCAGTATTTACTTGATACGCCGAAAGAGGATGTATCTATTGCAGATACGAAAATGGAATCGCCTTATAATACCTATCAGCATACAGGATTGCCACCTGGACCAATTGCAAATCCGGGAATAGCGTCCATCAAGGCGGTGCTTTATCCCGCAGATACGGATTATCTTTATTTTGTAGCGGATCGTGAAGGCAAAAATCATTATTCTCAGAACTATGATGAACATCTTGCGATGGTGGAGCAGGTGCGCTGATGGAGCAGTTATTGCAGGAGATGGAAGATTATGCTGTGCAGCAGCATATCCCTATTATTAATGTACGTGGGAGAGAAATGTTTTTACACGTAGTGCGTGAATGCCGTCCACATCATGTTTTGGAAATAGGTACGGCGATAGGTTATTCGACACTGCTTATTGCTATGAACGCGGCAGCCAATGTACATATAACGACATTTGAACTCGACGAGGCACGTGCACAGATCGCTGAAAGCTACCTTCAGCGATCTGCTTATGCACAATGTATAGATATCCGGATTGGCAATGCTGGGGAGGAGCTATGTAAACTAGCGGGATCTTTTGATTTTGTGTTCATCGATGCGGCCAAGGGGCAGTATGTGGATTACTTTCATAAGATATTGCCGCTTTTGTCGAACAACGCCGTGGTGTTGGCGGATAATGTGCTGTTCCGTGGTTATGTCCTGGGAGATGGTAAGCCGCCAAGGCGTTATAGAACTATTGTAAAAAGATTGAGAGAATATATAGAACTTGTCGGCCATATGCCGGGATTTGTGACTGATATATATGAAAACGGTGATGGACTGGCAGTTTCACGGAGGATAGAGCATGATAAACAAGCCTGAGCTTTTGGCTCCAGCAGGGAATATGGAAAAGATGAAGATGGCGCTGCTTTATGGGGCGGATGCTGTATATCTTGGGGGGAAGGCATTTGGGCTTCGCGCCTATGGCGGGAATTTCAGCCGCGAGGAGCTGCGTGAGAGTATAGAATTTGCACATGGGCTTGGTAAAAAAGTTTATGTGACGGTGAATATATTTCCACATAACGCAGATATCGAAAAACTGCCAGAGTATTTGCAATATCTTGCGTCTATTGGCACAGATGCTATCCTTGTTTCGGATCTGGGAGTATTTATGATGGCAAGGGAATTGGTGCCGGAGCTGGATATCCATGTAAGTACGCAGGCAAATACTACGAATTGGCGTGCTGTTCAGGCGTGGACTAAATTGGGCGCAAAGCGTGTAGTTCTCGCCAGAGAGATGTCTTTGGAAGAAATTGGCGAAATACGTATGAAATCCAAAGTAGAGCTGGAGATGTTTGTCCATGGTGCTATGTGTATTTCTTATTCCGGGAGATGCCTTATGAGTAATTATTTTACTGGGCGCGATGCGAACCGTGGCGGATGTGCACAGCCCTGCCGATGGAAATATAGCCTTGTCGAGGAGAAGAGGCCAGGACAATATTTCCCTGTAGAAGAAGACGAGCGAGGTACGTATATCTTTAATTCCAAAGATATGTGCTTACTTCCGCATATTGAGGAAGTAATAAAAAGTGGCATTGACAGTCTTAAGATTGAAGGCCGCATGAAGAGTGTCCACTATGTAGCAAGTGTAGTTAAGGCATATCGATTGGCTATTGACAGCTACTTTGATGACCCAGAGAGATTTGTGATTCATAAGGAATGGCTGGATGAACTTGAAAAGGTTTCACATCGGGCTTATACTACAGGATTTTACTTTCAAAGGCCGACAGGTGAGGAGCAGATTTATGGCAATTCATCTTATCTCCAGACATCTGATTTCGTAGGGCTTGTCCTAAGCTATGATGCCAATACGGGTTTTGCGATAATAGAGCAACGGAACAACATAAAGAAGGGTCAGGAGATAGAGGTATTTCAACCGCAGCAACGATCTTTCCGCCAGACAATAGCAGAAATGCAGGATGAAGATGGAAATGCAATTGACGTAGCACCGCATGCACAACAAATGCTCAAGATTCGTATGATACATTCGGTAGAGGTCTATTCTATACTGCGCCGTGATGCAGAATAATGAAGGGGAGATTTGTATGGAGGGAGAATTAATCAGATGTTTTGGCAAGGCTAAAGGACGTGTACAGGGTGTAGGCTTTCGTTTTTTTGTGCAGCAAAATGCGATTGAGCTTGGACTCACAGGTTGGGTGCGCAACATGGATGATGGGACTGTTACGATGGAAATCCAAGGGCGACAGGACAAAATAAATGCTTTGGAACAGCGCATCAGGAAGGGGAACTATTTCATTAAGGTAAAAGATATCCAATTGCAGGGAAGAGAAACGGTAATTGGCGAGAAAAGATTTGATATTTCTTATTGATTTTAGAAGGGATGCGATTTCTTGGATAAGATATTGGTGCTGCATGGACCTAATTTGAATTTGCTTGGTACACGGGAACCGGAGATTTATGGGCATACAACGCTTGAAGATATTAACAGGATGCTTGATGTTCGTGCCAGGGAAGCCGGATTACAGGCTGATTTTTTGCAGTCAAACTATGAGGGAAAACTTATTGACGTAATACAACAGGCATCAGCCAATGGATATGCGTTCATTATTCTTAATGCAGCGGCATACACGCATTATAGTATAGCCATCCGTGATGCTATTGCTGCTATAACGGTACCCGTTATTGAGGTGCATTTATCCAATATCCATACACGTGAAAAATTTCGTCATCAGTCGGTCATTGCGCCTGTGGTGCTGGGGCAGATTTGCGGTTTTGGTGTAGACAGCTATATGGCAGCTATGGAGATTGTAATATGCAGACTTAGACGGGAGGAGAAGGCATGAAAGAAGAACGCTTAATCCGCCTTAGACAATTTCTGCGTGATAAGAATCTGGATGCTGTTGTAATCAATAAATTGGTGAATCTGCATTATTTTAGCGGGTTTACTGGAGATGATACGCTTTTATTGATTTCGCAGGATGCTGCATTTTTGGTTACGGATTTTCGGTATACAGAACAAGCTGCGAAGCAGGCGCCGCTTTTTGAAATTGTACAACAAAAGGAAGGTCTGCTCAAAAAAGCAGCCATGTGTATAAAAGAAGCTGGCTGGAGATGTATAGGTTTTGAAGGGAATGCGCTTCTGTATGATGATTATGCGGCATTGACAAAATTATTAACGAGTGTTTCTTTTAATACGGCATTAAGTTTGGATGTGCTTCGTGAAGTAAAAGACAAGGAAGAAATTGATTACGTAAAAAAAGCGGTAGAAATTAGTGATAAGGCGTTTGAGGATATTGTGAAATTCATTCGCCCAGGAGTATCTGAAAATGCTGTTGCTGCGCGCCTTGAGCGAGTGATGCGGGAACTGGGTTCTGAGCGTCCTGCGTTTACGACCATTGTGGCTTCGGGCATTCGCGGCAGTTTGCCGCATGGAACGGCTACAGAAAAGTTGATTGTTTCGGGAGAATTTGTTACAATGGACTATGGTGCTGTTTATAAGGGCTATCATTCGGATATTACGCGTACCATTTGTGTTGGACATGCGGATGGACGTCAAAGGGAATTGTATGATATAGTGTGCAAGGCGCAGCTCATGGGTGTTCGTGCAGTGAAGCCAGGTGTTTCAGGACGCTCTGTTGACCGGCTTGTAAGGGATTATCTTACGAGCGCGGGATATGGCGATTGCTTCGGACATGGGCTGGGACACAGTCTTGGCCTTGAGATTCATGAGGAACCGCGTCTTTCACCATCCAGTACATGTGAGCATCTGAAAACGGATACACTTATTACAGTAGAGCCGGGAGTTTATTTGCCTGGCTGGGGCGGTCTGCGTATTGAAGATACTGTTTTGGTTACTGAGACGGGCGGTCTGCCGCTGACATGCAGCAGTAAAAAGTTAATAGAAATTTTATAACAATTAAAAAGAGAGAATCCGCTAGGATTAATCAATGGAGGGCGTAATTTAATGATTTCGAGTACAGATTTTCGTACAGGTCTCACAATTGAAATTGACAATGGAGTATGGCAGATTGTTGATTTTCAACATGTAAAACCAGGCAAGGGGGCTGCCTTTGTAAGGACCAAGATTAAAAATATCGAAACGGGTGCGGTTGTTGAGCGTACGTTCAACCCAAATGAAAAAATGCCGGCAGCACATCTTGATACACATACGATACAGTTCCTTTACGAAGCGGATGCCGTGTATACATTTATGGATACAGAAAGCTATGAACAGACGGAACTTTCTAAGGAACAGCTCGGGGATGCACTGAATTATCTTCAAGAAAATATGGAAGTCAGTCTGCAGTCTTTTAAAGATCGTATTATAGGGATAAGCTTGCCTAATTCGGTTAATCTGAAGGTTACGGAATGTGAGCCGAGTGTTAAGGGGAACACTGCTACAGGTGCGACCAAAATGGCTACGGTTGAGACAGGCTATGTTGTACGTGTGCCTCTTTTTGTCAATGAGGGCGATGTTTTGCGGATTGATACACGTACGGGAAATTACATTGAAAGAGCTTGATTGATGATAAATATGAGGCATCTGCTACATTTTTTATTGCGGATGCCTTATAAATTCAAAAAAATAGTTGACAAGAGATACAAAGTAGTATAATATAATACAAGTCGCCAGCGAACAGTAGGGCGGGCTTCGCAAGAAAGAAACCTTAAGTGTGATTG
>DCFU01000036.1 GCA_002319795.1 Megamonas sp. UBA1796 | reverse complement strand
GGCTAAGCTTGGCTGGCTTAGTCCTGTGAATTATCGATTACGTTATGCCGCAGCATAATAAAAACCGTAGCAGCAATCAATGCTACTACGGTTTGGTCTAACTTTATGGGGTCACTACATTTCCTAAAATCATTTATTTTTGTATCTAAATTATTACCTATAGTTCGATTTCTAACGTGCAACAGTTTCTTTTTTTATTTATCATGTCCATCTGTCAAAATTTCAGCTTTCATAACGCCTTTTTAGGATTACCTGGATTAACTTATCATTGTATCCCACTACGGCGGCTCGCAAGAAAAATGGCTTTTCTGCCCGACAGATATGCAACAGTGCCTTCTCATGAAGTTCCACCGTTGTGTTACCATATTGCCAAATAAAGTTCCCCGATGCCGCATAAAAAAACATTTCCTCCTGGCTGGCCGCAAACTTTTCAGGCAAATTCCTGCAGGCCCTTGCTGTTGCGATACATACGGACTCCTTAGCACACATAACGTTAAAATCCTGACAGACTCCCCAACTCAAAGTCCTGTCACCGCCATCAAAACTATCTTTCTCCAGTTCCTGCAGTCCTATTACCGGAGCATCTTCATGTTGCAAGCGAATATTGCCGGAAATAATCACGAGTTCACGATTATAACCGGACAAATCTGTAAATACCGAGGTGGGCGAAGTCACTGTCGCCGAGCTTAGGCGCAGTTCAAAATCCCGCTCAGTATAACTGCTGCCAACCGGAGAAATGTACAATTCGCGGGTATCTCCTCCTGACCAAGTACTGACCAGCTGCTTTTCTGCCGTTATGATTTCCCATTTCATATTTACTCTCTACCTCTCACGCACTCAATATCTTCGTTTGTAAAAGCTTCATGCTTTCTTCACGGATAATTTCAGTAGCCCGCTCTTTGTATTCGACGAATTGCTGGCTGGTTTTTACCCGATAATCCCGTGGCCGCTCTATCGCAATATCCAAAATTTCTTTAATCCGCCCCGGGCGGGCGCTCATAATCGCCACCCTATCTGCCAAAAAAATTGCTTCTTCAATATCATGGGTAACCATGACAATCATCTTCGGGGATTTTTGCCACACATTTAGCAAGAGTTCCTGCATAACGCCCCGGGTCTGCATATCCAGCGCACCAAATGGCTCATCCAAAAGTAAAATATCAGGATCGTTAGCCAACGCCCGGGCAATGGCCACACGTTGCTTCATTCCACCCGATAGAGAATTCGGACACTGGCCCTCAAATCCTTGCAGACCAACCAGTTCAATGTAATGCTCAGCGATTTCCTTTGCCTCTTTTTTCGCGATATGCTTCTGCTTTAGGCCAAATTGAATGTTTTCTGAAACCGTCATCCATGGGAACAATGTATACGCCTGAAATACCATCCCGCGATCTGGTCCCGGACCCTGGAGTTGTCTACCCTTATGGTAAATCGTGCCGCTTGTAGCTTCCTCAAGACCACAGATAATGCGTAGCAAAGTACTTTTTCCACAACCTGAAGTTCCGAGTAAAGACACAAATTCCTTGGAATGAACCTGCAGATTTATCTGATCCAATGCAAAGACATTGCCGTTTTTACTTTGATATATTTTATTTACACCTTGGATATCAAGACCTGTTTCTATCATTTGGAAACCCTCCTCTGATTCAACGCACTTCTTTATTCCAATAGAAAAAATAATCATGGAGAACCTTAAATGCAATATCGATAATCATCCCAATAAGCCCAATGGTGAGTATACCGACGAAAATGCGTGATGTATTCATCATGCGTTGCGATTGGATAATCATATAGCCAATACCAGATGACGCACCTACAAGCTCAGCGACAATGATATACGTCCATGCCCAGCCCAAAACGGTACGCAAGCTGTCGACAATGTCCGGCAAAGCCTTCGGCAATATGATTTTCCAAAGTACATCCGCTTTTGAAGTGCCCAGCGTATAGGATACCTCTATCATTGACATCGGCACATTCCGTACATTCGTAGCCACCATAAGGACGAGTTGGGGTAAACTGCCTAGGATAATCACGGCAATCTTTTCTGGCTCATCGATCCCAATCCATAAAATGAACAGCGGTATAAAGGCGGATGCTGGCAAATAGCGTACAAAAGAAAAAACATATTCCAGCATCGCCGAGGCAGGTGCATAGGTACCAATTAAAAGCCCCATGGGAACAGCCACGGCTGCCGCAATCGAAAAACCCATCATCACGCGAAAGACTGTCATCTGAACACCTAAAACAAATTCACCGTCAGACAATAAAATTCGCGCTGCGTCAAGAGTAGCGACTGGAGAGGGGAGAAAAAATGCATCAATTCCCACCAGCAATGTCAAGGAAAACCATAACCCTAAAATTCCCACAAAAGCCGCTGTTGCAAGCAATATCGTATAGGTTTTAGGAATTCTACCCATAGGGATGAAGGCCTGCAACAGGCTATATCGCCAATGTTTTTTTCCTCTATTTTCCAGTATTAGATTCTCTTGGATGGCACAGCTAATTTTTCCATTTACATTTACCATAAAAATTCTCCTCCCTTGATAACCTGTTCCACAAGATTCAATCCGGTACCATAGACAAGGTGACGATAATCCGGCTCTTTTAGAATCAGCAAATCTGCCTGCTTACCTGGTTCAATGCTACCACAAGATTTTGCCCGCCCAATAGCAGCTGCGGCATTGAGCGTCATGGCAGTAAGCGCCTCCTCCATCGTCATGTGCATCGCAATGACAGCCAAGGCTAGAATTAACGGTACAGAGTACGTATAGCAACTACCTGGATTAAAATCACTGGCCAGAGCTATTGCACAGCCAGTATCAATCATCCGGCGCGCTGGAGCATAAGACTTGCGCATACAGAACGCGGTGGCTGGTAACAACACGGCTACCGTCTTGCTCTGCGCTAATGCCTGTATATCATCTTCGCTCACAGCTAGCAGATGATCGGCGGAAACAGCCCCTAGGCCTGCGGCCAAACCGCCTCCACCAGTTGAGTTCATCTCATCGGCATGCAGCTTGAGCCCAAACCCTCTTCTTGCAGCCGCCTGCAGGATTCGTTCCGCCTGCCGCACCGTAAATACACCGGTCTCACAAAATACATCAACGAATTCTGCGAGATTGTACTGCTGAATTACTGGCAAGACCTCGTCCAGCATAAAATCCACATAGTCATCTGACCGACATTCATATTCGGGCGGAACCGCATGCGCGCCCAAATAAGTTGTTACCAGCGAAACCGGTTGGCTTTTCTCCAACTTTTGCATGACTTGCAAAAGCTTGCACTCATTTTTCAAATCCAATCCATAACCGCTTTTTCCTTCCACTGTCGTAACACCCAGATGCAACATTTGCTGCAGTATGCTTTTCCCTTTTTCATAGAGTTCATCAGCAGAAGCTTCTCGTGTGGCCTCCATCGTACTGCAAATCCCGCCGCCTCGTTGCAAAAGTTCCAAATATGGAACACCTTCCAGTCGATTGACAAATTCCTCTACCCTTGCTCCACCGAATAAAAAATGCGTATGTGGGTCTACAAAGCCTGGAATAACACATTTACCGGCGGCTTCTACTATTTTCACGTTTGGATTCTTCTGCAATACAGCAGAACTGATTACGGCATCTGGCCCTACAGCGGCAATCCGTCCATCCCGGATAAAAACAGCTGCATTCAGGTAAATTTTTAATTTCTTCATCGCTGCACCATGGTGTGCAGCCTTTCCTTCCGGTGTAGCAATCTGCGCAATATGGCGCAGTAAAAGTTCCGGCATACAGTCCGCCTCCTTTCCCATGAATTTAATTGATCAAGCAAAATGTTTTGCTACTGCCGCCTTTACTTTGCTATCATCCGCAAGGCAAGGCTCTGTGATATGGCTTTCCATAGCATAGTCGTTATTATACTTCCGTACCGTTTCGATGGAATGTTCATTTCTGGCCCAGCTGCGACGGGCCACACCGCCCATGACATCCCAGAGAAGTGCACTTTTGATTACCTCATCAACACGTGTACTGCCATCGAGAAGAAGTCCAAAACCGCCATTAATTGATTTACCAATCCCAACACCACCGCCATTATGCAACGCACAAAGACTCATGCCGCGTGCGGCGTTACCCGCATAGCACTGCACGGCCATGTCTGCCATGACATTGCTACCATCCTTGATATTTGCTGTTTCACGAAACGGAGAGTCCGTACCGCTCACATCGTGATGATCACGTCCCATCATGACCGGCCCTATTTTGCCTTCGCGCACAAGTTCATTGAATCTCAATGCTATTCGCATGCGGCCTTCAGCATCCTGATAGAGGATACGCGCCTGCGTGCCCACCACCAATTCGTTTTTCTCCGCATCGCGGATCCAATTATAGTTATCCCTGTCCTGATAACGGCGGTTCGGATCAATACAGTCCATTGCCGCTTGATCGGTTGCAATGAGATCCTCGCGTTTGCGGCTCAGGCACACCCAGCGAAACGGGCCATAACCATAATCGAACAGCTGTGGTCCCATGATATCCTCCACGTACGATGGCAGGATAAAACCGTCCTTTTCATCGATACCATTTTTCGAAAGTTCCTTGACCCCGGCATCATAGACTGCTTTCAAAAAAGAATTTCCATAGTCGAAGAAGAACGTTCCCGCATCGACGCATTGTTTTATCCATACATAATGATTGTGCAGGCTCTGATTCACAAGCTCCACAAAATGCTCGCGATCCTCCCTCAGCATGTCTGTCCGCTGGGCAAAAGTCAGTCCCTGCGGACAATAGCCACCATCATAGACCGCATGGCAGGAGGTTTGATCAGAAAGCAAGTCAATCCTTATTTTCTGTTTTACTGCATATTCTAAAAGATCTACAATATTGCCTTCATAAGCAATAGAAATCGTAGTTTTATCGTTTATATGTTTTTGTGCGGTAGTAAATAGCTGCGCAAGATCCGTATAGCTTTCCTTAACCCAGCCCTGATCCAGACGCGTCTTGATCCGCGATGCATCGACCTCAGCGATGATCCCGACGCTGTTCGCAATCTCAGCAGCCTTTGGCTGCGCACCACTCATGCCCCCAAGACCAGAGCTCACGAACAGCTTGCCGCGCAAATCGCCATCCTGGGGAATTCCCAAATGCAGGCGTCCCGCATTCAATAGGGTGTTGTAGGTGCCATGCACAATGCCCTGCGGCCCGATATACATCCAGCCCCCTGCTGTCATCTGTCCATAGTTTGCAACCCCCATCTCTTCTGCGATTTCCCAGTCCTTTTGATTGTCAAACATGCCGATCATCAGGGCATTTGTAATGATAACGCGTGGTGCTTCCGGGCGTGACTTGAACAAGCCGAGTGGATGTCCAGATTCTACCACTAGGGTCTGATGATCCGTCATGACCTGCAGATATTTTTTGATCAGACGGTATTGCAGCCAGTTCTGGCAGACGCTGCCCGTCTCGCCATAAGTCACGAGTTCATAGGGATAGAGTGCTACCTCAACATCCAGGTTGTTATCGATCATGACCTGGAAGGCTTTGCCTTCCAGGCAATTTCCTTTATATTCTTCAATGGGCCGGCCATAAATGCGCTCCTGCGGACGAAAACGATAAGCATAGATACGTCCGCGAGTCATGAGCTCCTCCAAAAATTCCGTTATGAGTTCTTCGTGCAGGCTTGGTTCCACATAGCGCAGGGCGTTTTTTAGCGCAATTTCCGTCTGGGCCTTAGTCAGATGAAACCCCCGTGATGGTGCGCGCCGAACCCCGGGCGCGAATTCCGGCATTTCCGGCAGTATGTTTTCCGGTCCAATAGCAAATGCTTTTTCAACTGTCATTTCTTATGTCCTCCCCGATAAAACAAGCCGGAGCCAGAAAACTTACTGGCTCCACCTGTCCACTCCCTATTTGCTCTTACTTAAGAACGAGCCATCTATAATACTGGCCGCATCTACTGGTTTGTCGATAAGCTTGACTTCCATCCAAAGATTGGAAGCCAGTTTCATGATCTTGTAGAAATCCCCCGGATTTTCTTTCGTTCCAAAATAAGCCTTATTACCCGCCTCATCGTAAAAGGTTACATCGTTTATTTCCTTTTTCAAATCTTCTGGTTTCTCTCCCAAATGCTTGGCCATGATGGCAATCGCATCCTCCGGATTTTCCTTGATATAGTCAAGTGCATCATACCAACCATCGACGACGGCCTGCGCAGCTTCCGGATGTGCTTTGAGATAGTCTTTCTTCATAGCAAAGGTATCCACAATGACACCGGGGCTGGCTTTGCTGTCCATCAGCGTATAGCCAAAATTCGTATTGGACGCCTTCGAAAGCCAAGGTTGCCAAGTAATCGCAGCATCTACCTTTCCCGCAACAAAAGCCGCACCTGCATCACCAGCTGACATGGACTGCACATCAAAATCCTTCAAACGCAAGCCTTTTTGATGCAACAAATACTGGAACCAGAAAAAGTCTGCTCCACCGGTTGTATCGAGTGCAACCTTTTTTCCTTTCAGCGATTCAATATTCGGATATTCTTTTTTTGCAATGATGCCATCCCCACCAGAGGAGGTATCCAAGGCTAAAATCTGAGCCAGGTCGATGCCGGCAGCCGCATTGACCACCTGCGTGTCGGCTGAAGTGGATATACCCTGAATCCGGCCTGCTGCCAAGGCACTCTTGCTGTCCGCCTTCGATTCAATGGCCTGAATCTTCACATCAACACCATGCTTCTTGAAAAAACCCTTTTCCTCCGCAATATAAAGTGGCGCAAAACCAATCCAGGAAGACTGTCCGATAATAACCTGGCCGGCATCTGCCCCCGAAGAGGAAGCTTTGTCCCCATTCTTCGATGCCGTATCCGAGGCACCACATCCGGCAACAGCCAGCGTCAGACTGGCTGCTAACCCCAGAGAAACTGCTTTTTTTACCCATGCTTTCATTTTTACTCTCCCCTTTTCGTTTGCAAATCCTGCAAATTTTAATTTACTAAATCAGCCGGACGCTGGCCGCGAAGCATCGCAAGTGCATTATCTATAGTCCGCCGCTTTAGTTCCTCATAAGATTCTTCGGATATATAAGAAATGTGCGGTGTAACCAAAATACCCGGCACATGGAAAATTTCCCCTGACCTATTCGGTGGCTCCTCGGTAATGACATCTAGGACAGCTCCTGCTATGTGTTTCTTTTTCACTGCTGTGATAAGATCTCCTTCATTTAAAATGCGGCCACGGGATGTATTGATAAGATATGCGGAGGGCTTCATCAGGGAAAAATATTTTCTAGTCAACAAATTTTCAGTGGTTTCATCGCATTTGATATGCACACTCACAAAGTCTGCTGTCCGAAAGCCTTCTTCCAAGCTGACCTTATCTATTCCCACTGCCGACATCCGCTCTACCGTGACGAATGGATCATAGCCGGTCACGCGCATCCCCAGAGCTTTGGCTTTCTGTCCGGCAAAGCTGCCGATGCGGCCGCAGCCCACAATGAACAGCGTCTGCCCTGTAAGCCGATGTATCGGCGCATGGACAGCCTGTGCTCCCCATTCCCCGTTCTCTATTGCCGCATCATAGGCAGTGAGCTGCTTTGCCCCATAGAGGATTGCCGCCAAAACATACTCAGCAATATCCTCAATACAATAGCCGTTGACATTGGTAACGGAAATCCCCTTTGCACGCGCAGCTGCGATATCCACGCGATCATAACCGCCGCCGTATACCGCAATCCCCTTGCATTTTTCGAGCCTCGCAATGACCTTCGCAGGAATCTCTGCATAAATCTGTGCCAAGATGATATCTGCCTCATAGCCAAACGCCTCCAAATCTGCTGCATAATCATAGGAAGAACAGCGGATTATCGCATTTGGCACTTCCTGCTGCAGCAAACGCTGTTCATCTTTATAGTCAGACCATTCTTCATCAATAATCCAAATAATTGTTTTTCCTTTGTTCATCTATGTCACCTCCCTTATATTAGAATGATTTCGCCTTTTTCTGTATCCAAAACAGCCTGCTCACCGTCATGGACTTCTTTATAAAACGTAGATTCTGCCTTGTTGGCCATTGGCAATTCAAAAATAATTGCACTGGCTGCAAGCGTTGTATCGGCATTCTCGACAACCATGCCTGCCGGCCCCATGCCGCTGAGCTTCAGTTGATACATCCCATCCGCCTGTACTACTGAACTGGCTTTTCCATAGGGAAATACAATGATTTTCCCAGTAATACATTTTCCATACAGACAGTGCTCTTTTTCAATTACTATTCCGCTTTTTGGCTCTATGAGATAGAAACAGAGCGGATCCTTGGAAAATAGAACTTCTCCCGACACCTTACCACCAGCAATTTTATGGCATTTATACGACTTTCCCATTTCAATATCTCCCCTTTAACGCTGCTTTTACACTGGCTTCCAACGGTGCAATGACAAACTGCATTTCACGGCGTTTCGTATAATAAGCACATTTCGGTGAATCCGTAATGCCCTTTTTCCCGTAAAGGAATTTCCAGCAAGGCTGATCCATACAGGTATCTTCAACAATCCGGCCACCGGCTTGGCGAAGAATCTCCATATATCCCATCTTCTGTGCCAGATTGCGTGTAAGCGATGAAGTCATAATAAATAGAGGAACTGCCAGTGTTTTATCTTTTACCAACCCAGCAATGACAGCCACTTGATCAATTGTAAAGTGCGGACAGCCATATAGTGCAAAATCAATTTTGCCAGCTGGTGCGGAGATTTCTTCCCGCATAGCGGTGAGTTCAGCGCGCGTAACCGTGACTTCACGCTGTGGCTGCTTCCCCTGAAATGCTTCCTCAAGAGTACGTGCTTCCGGTGTAAACCCAATAATATGGTAAAGTGCTACATTGCCACCAGTATTCAGCTGTGCACCCAAATTCATCAAAGCTTCTTTGGATGGATTCATAATCCCCTCAAAAACCGGCACAGCAAATCCAGTTTTCCGAGGTACAAGATAACCGAGCATCTGATAATCAAAATCATCTTTCATATCAGCCTCAATATGTACGAGCACATTGCCAGCCCGATTTTCTCTGAGCAAAAAACCATAATATGGTGTAACACCAGTAATGGCTGAACAAAGCGCACTTTGAGCGGATTCACGATTCGAACGTGCACCATATACCGAATTCACAAAAGGGGTGGCACTGGATTCTGAAAACGAAAGGATTTCTCCAAAGCGCGGTACATTGCGTTCCAAATAGGGTGTACAGTCATAAGTCATAATTGCACCGAGCTTATTATACGCAACGTGTGTGCGCTTAACAATCGCTTCATCCTCATTATCGAGTGTCGTGATTGTATGAAATTCCTTCCAATTAAAGCTTGGATTCACAGTTGGACGTATCTTGCATTTTGCACCGCCTTCAACTAATTTTTCCGCAAACCAGAGATCGGCTTCCTGATTGCTTAGTGCCACATGTGTACGCGTAACCGGAACCATATACGGTGCGTCATATGCTTCGCCGATTGCCGCCAAAACCCTCATAGCCAGTTGCGTACCGACACCATATCTTCCATCCATCATAGCTTGTTCTTCTGCCGTAAACTTCATGATGATCGCCCTCTCATTCTTCTAAATAGTTCATTGTAGATTGTATTTTCTCCAATAATACCGCATCTTCCAGAAGCTGCAGCCGCCCGTCGGCAACCGTAGTCACGCCGTTGACTACTACCCGCTTTATCGCAGTAGGTTGCATGGAGTACACGAGATTCGGCAGGAACTGATTCTCCCGACTCAAAGGTTGCATGGAAAGATCCGTAAGTGAGATTCCCACAAAATCAGCTGCCAAACCGACTTTGATCTCGCCAATCGGCAGATCCAATGCCTTAGCACCAGCCTTTGTCCCCATATGATAAGCATCTTTATAATTCACGCACAGCGCATCCAGCTTCTGGACTTTCTGAAGAATTGATGCCATGCGCATCTCTTCAAAGACGCTTATCCGATTGTTACTACAAGCTCCATCGCTTCCCAAGGCAATACTAACCTGATTCCTTAAGCATTGGGGAATATCCGTGATCCCGTCTGCTAGGAACATATTGCTTGAGGGACAATAGATGAGCTGTCCCTGAGCTGTTCCAAGTAGCTCAATCTCTTCTGGTGTGAGCCATACCCCATGGATGATGGCCAGATGGTCGTCCACCACACCAAGTTCATGCAGATAATTGAGTGGTGGCATGCCATATTCTTTTTTCACCTGCGCTACTTCGAACGGCTCCTCAGATACATGAATATGACATGGTGTTGCATAACGTTTGGCGAGTTCATGTCCAGCCTGAACCATTTCAGGTGAAGCTGCATGCAGGCTGTGCGGCGCCGGAATAACCTTAACCATGCCTCCGGTATACTTTTTCATAAGCATTTCTGTATGGGCTGCGGCTTGGGCAACACTTTCCACATATCCAGCCGGAGCGCCGTCCCAATCATACATCGTACGGGCCAGCACAAGCCGGATGCCTGCATCTCTCGCAGCCTGAATTACGGCTTCATCACCGGCTACGCCATCATTATGCAGATAAAAGAAATCACATACAGTAGTAACGCCGCATTTCATCATCTCGCAAAACGCAAAGAGTGCTCCCGTATAAATATCCATAAGACGCATCTTCGGCGAGTATTTGTACAGAGACTCATCCCGCCACTCCAAAAACGGACGATCTGTTGCTATCCCACGAAGTAGGCTTTGAAAACTGTGATTATGCGCATTTACTGTACCTGGGACCAACACCATCTGCGGCCAGGGCTCATATTCTGCCATCGGATAATCTACTTTGAGTTTTCCGCCCTTTGCTATCGCGATGATTTTCTCATCTTCTATGGCTATTCCTATACCGTATGTAAGTGCATCTTCAATAAAACAAGCCTCTGGTTGAATGATTTTAACGGGCATTAGGCCAGCCTCCTATCTAAAAGAAGTACCGCATCCAACATGACCTGTGCAGCCTTGGCGATTTCTGCCTCATTGGTATATTCTTGTGGGCAATGGCTGTAACCATCAACGCTTTGTACAAAAAGCATCCCAGCTTTGGTAATCCGAGCCATATTCGCCGCATCATGCCCTGCCATGCTCACAAGCAATCGCCTTTTTTCACCATTTGCCGCAGCCGCATCGCTTATTGCCTCGATAATGCTTGAGTCCATCGGCATTTCTGCCTGATCAAGATTCAGGCAGCGCTCAATATAGATATGGCGACGAGCTGCAATTTTCTGAATACCTTCCTGTAATTTTTCCAAGGCTTGCCTGCGCTTTCCGGAATCTGCCGTACGAAGGTCCAATGTGAGTACGGCTGTACCAGGAATGATATTCGACGTATTTGGCTGAACGGCAATCCTACCAATCGTTGCCGCGATATCTTCCATACCTGAGCATCGCATGATATCTTCTACTGCCAGGCAAACCTCCGATGCCGCCGCCAACGCATCTCTGCGGTTTCTCAGACAAGTAGTTCCTGCATGATTTGCCTCTCCGGTAATGGTGATGATTTCGCGGTAAATACCCGTGATGCAGGTGACCGCAGCCACTGACTCCTGCTGATCAAAAAGGTGTCGGCCTTGTTCAATATGGCATTCCAAGAATCCAGCTATACTATCCGAATCTAGTCTTGCCGCTGGCACCTGCATAATATCTCCGCCCAAACGGCTGATTGCATCCTGCAGACTTTCTCCTGTATAACGATCCTTTATCTTGACCAGATCATCAATCTGTAGGCGCCCACTGAGAACTTTTGTTCCGAGTGTCGACACCGAAAAGGAATTCGGCTCTTCACCAGTAAAAGACACTACCTCAAGCGGATGAAGTAATTCAACATCATTTTCCTGCAATGTCTGCTTGACTTCAGTCGCCATAAGCACGCCTAAGGCACCGTCAAACATTCCACCATTCGGAACCGTATCGTGATGGGAACCCAATACAATTGGTTTCTTGCAATTACCTGCATTTGGCACCTTTCCCCAAAGATTTGCAATTGGGTCGATTTTTACTTCCAGTCCAAGGTCCTTCTGCCAACAGCCGATAAGCCATTTTCTGGCCGCTATATCTGCTGGAGTTGCCAACTGCCGGTCAATTCCACCATTTTTATTCCGGCCAATTTTCGCCAATTCCTTCAACCTGCACATCAGTCGGGCTGAATTTATTTCATACACATTCTCTACTATCACTTTACGCTGCATCCTAATCATTCCTTATATTAATGTTTTCATCATTATTTCGTAGAAATGATGGTATTATTTTCATGAAGGTAAAAAAAAGAGCGCATACTGCTTGTTTTGCAGTAAGCGCCTTTGCTTTACGATTATATGTCTATATGATAGTCTTACTTTTGCAAAAAGTCAATACCTTATTTGTATTTATTATTGACCTTTACAAATTTTTACAACGCGAGTTCTGATTTTTATTTTAATTTGTAAAATATACATTATCCCGTCGTTCAAGCTCCTCAATCTTTTCCATACGCGATTCTAATTCAGGCATCTGCTTTGCTGCATCACGCAACAAAAGATTAAAAAAAGCTATAGGTGTACTATAAATATCAAATAAGGATGACGTCGTAACAGATACCAAAACACAACCATTGGCCAAATCAGATATAGGCGAAAAACGACTATCGGTAAGTGCACAAATTGAAAATCCTTTCTTCTTCAGGCTCTCACATTTACGAATGAGTACATTCGGATAACGTGGGAATGCCACTGCCAGGATGTTCACTTGCCTAGGATCTCTCAATTCTAATGCTTCCCACTCCGGTGTGTCTGGCACCACCGTACTCACATCAGGCCGCATCTTATGCAGGATATAACCTACATAAGGTAGTATAGTCGCGGACATGCGCGCGGAAATCAATGCTAGCGGTTTTGCTGAGAGAATCATCTGTAGCATTTTGTCATAGTCTTCACCCTGCATAATATCAAAGAGTTCATCCATATTGCCAAGTTCTACATCCATTATGGTCCGCAGAGGATTATCCTGATGATTTTCCTTACTATACTGCAAGCGCTGTGGTGCAGTCAACTGCTTACTCACAAGGCGCTGCAGATTACGCAAAAATTCATTGTACCCATGATAACCTAGCGTGATAAAAAAACGCGACACACTGCCTTGGCTTACCCCCATTTTTTCCGCCAACTCATTGGCTGTCATGAATATGATACGCAAATAGTTCTTCTCAATATATAAGGCAATTTTTCGATAAATCGGTGATTCTTTTGCTACTTGCATGAGCATCACTTCAAGTTCCTCAACACTCTGAAATGCCTTTTTTGTTACCAATCCGATCACCTTCTATTATCTATGAATGAATCTATTATAAAATACTTATAGGAATTTTTCAATCAATAGTTTACAGTGAATAATATATAGCATCTCCTTAAACCAGTGAATTTTATTTAATACATTAAATTCCTGGCCCGCCTTTTCTATCCCCAACGACCATAGATTCAATACTCTGCAGGCAATTTCCGCTTGATTGATCTACAAACAACATCGTCTGATACAACCAGTTTTCTCCCGACGGCAAATATGGTGCAAGTGGCTCTAACAATAGTCTCTCGCAAAGAATGCTGCCGTTTTTTTTAGCTTATATCACACTTTAAATTTTTGTATCTCATTTTGTAACTCCGTTGCCATTTGGGATAAGTGTGTACTTGCCGATGCTATTTCCTGCATGGAAGCGGATTGTTCTTCAGTTGCTGCCGAAACGGTCTGCGTAGCTTCAGATGTTTTTTTCGTTTCCCCGCTGATACTGCTCGCAGCAGAAACAACATCTTCGGTTCCACTTGTCAATTCCTCGGTCGCTGCCGATATTTCATTAAGTTCATCAGATATGCCCTTAATCATCGTCAATATTTCATTGAAATTCGCACCAGCCAAATCAACCAGTTCCGCTCCCATTTTGACTTCAGATTTACTTTCATTCATAAAATCAACGGCAGTTTTTGTTTTTGCTTGTACATCAACAATCAATTCCGTGATATCTTTTGTCGCATGTGCTGATTGTTCAGCCAGTTTTCTGACTTCTTCTGCCACCACAGAAAAGCCTCTGCCAGCATCACCCGCTCTGGCTGCTTCGATAGCCGCATTTAAAGCTAATAAATTCGTTTGATCAGCAATATTTGAAATTAACCCGACAATGTTATCGATTTGTTTCGATTTATCCTCTAATTCACCGATTACATTCGCTGTTTCCCCCGTTCGTTTTTCAATAGTTCCCATTTGTAGAACGGTTTTTTCAATAGCTTTACCGCCTTCTATAGCAGCCGTTGACGTCTTATCTGTAGACCGAGCCACTTCAACGGTGTTTTCACTCACCTGCTGAATCCCCTTTGCCATCTCTTCTACAATATGATTTGTCGTAATAGCCATTTCCAATTGTTTTTCAGCACCTTGAGCGACTTCTATAATTGACTCGGCAACTTGATTTGATGCCTGCGCTGATTGTTCTGCACTTGCTGTTAATTCCTCCGATGCTGCCGCCAATTGCTCAGAGGTATTCAATAACTGTTTAATTAACGCCCGAATATTTCGATTCATCCGATCAACAGACTGCGATAACGCACCAAATTCGCTTTTATCTTTCATGCTATGTTCTGCCACGTCCTGTGAAAAATCTCCAGAAGCAATATCGCCTAAGAATTTCACCGAATCACTCAAACGCATCGTAATTTGTTTTATAATCAATGCTCCAACAGTCAACCCGATTAGTAAGGCAAGCACTGTAATACCAATAGATGTCATGCTAGAGCGGATGACATCTTCTTTTGCTGTTTGGTTCATCTGCTCCGAATTTTTATTGGCTTCAGCCGAAATTGCTCTAAATTTATCAAAAATTTGATCTGCTAATGGTGCCGATTTTGCTTGAAACAGGTTGTAAGCTTCTTCGTTCTTGTTTTGTACCGCTAAAGCAAGAACTTCTTTATTTGCAGCGCGATACTGCGCCACTATAGTCTTTACAGATTCCAACTCAGCTTTCTGTTGTGGATTAAGTGGGAGCTGTTCATATTGCACCACATCATTATCAAAGCGCTCCCTTGATTGAGCAATATCACTTGACAGCCTGTTATTTTCATTATCATCTGTTGTAACCATCAACGCAAATAAATCGGCCTGAATTCTTCTCTGAGCCAACCTGCAATCATCTGTCAATTCTATTGCTTTTACATTAACCATATACAAAGTATCCATACTTTGACTGCTTTTTTTTAAATTCACATATCCAAGAACCCCTATGGTAATAACTGCAATACTAAAAACTGTGATTAAAACATATAACTTTTGCTTAACCTTCAGATTACCAAACCAATTCATTTTACATCTCTCCTTGTACAATTTTATGGATAAAATATTTTATGCTATAAAAAATGTACTATTCAATCAAACAATCAAAAAGCTTTCTTATACCAGATTATAACTTCCACAGCAGTATTCTATATTTTGAGAAAAATCCCCCAGCCTGTATCTAGTACTTTGGCTGCTCCCTCGACGTGAGTAAACATACGCTTTATTGCCGCATATTCGGGATGACAGACTGTGCAGCAATATGAATATACAGTTTACCTAAAAGACGACCCACCGTTTCTATACAAGATACAATTATAACATGCGAGCAAGTCTTCCCCTCATGCTGTTCAGAGCTTGCGAAGCACAAACCAAAAATCCATAACGAAATATTGCAACTACTTAGCTCGTTCTATAATAGGCAAGTGATTGTGTTTCCATATTCGTTTTTAGATAGTCCAATACAGTTTTATTCTACGGCTAGTGGTGGCTTCTTAATAATATATCTTGATTCACTGCAAAAATTTGATTCTATGATTTTTTTAATAACGATTTATAATGCGTTATTTATTCAGCAGGATGAATCAATCGCTGAGGATCCATATAAAAATCAAAATCAGATTCAGCAATATATCCCAATGCCATTGCCGCCTGTTTTAGCGTTAAATTTTCTTTCGCAGCCTTTTTTCCAATTTCAGCAGATTTATCATAGCCGATAATAGGCACTAGACCGGTAATCAAAATGAGTGATTCCTGCAAATTCTTTTCAATCTTCTCTAAATTTGGTTCTATTCCTTCCACGCAGTTTTTTCGAAAAGAATTCATAGCATCACTCAATAATCTAATTGTTTGAATCATATTATATGCCACAACTGGCATAAATACATTTAATTGGAAATTGCCCTGACTGGCTGCAAAACCAACCGTGACATCATTACCGAAGATTTGTACTGCTACCATCGTCAAGGCTTCAGCTTGGGTAGGATTCACCTTTGAGGGCATAATAGAGCTTCCTGGCTCATTAGCAGGAATCCTAATTTCACCTATACCACATCTTGGTCCACTTGCAAGCCAACGTACATCGTTAGCAATCTTCATTAAATCAGCAGCCAATGCTTTCAATAAGCCATGTAATGCAGCTAACTCACTTTTGCTGGAAAGTGCCTGGAATTTATTAGGTGCAGTATAGAAATTTTCTCCCGTTAATTCACTGACCTTTGTCGCGATTCTTTGAGCAAATTCTGGATGAGTATTTATTCCAGTACCTACTGCAGTACCTCCCATTGCTAGATTACGAATAAAATCAAGACCAGTTTCCAGCAAAAATTTATTTCGTTGCAGCATTCCACTCCAACCACTGATTTCTTGTCCTAAAGTCAATGGTGTTGCATCCATTAAATGTGTACGACCTATTTTAATAATTTCGGAAAATTCTTGAGATTTTTTTTCAAATACTGCTGCCAAATCCGTCAAAGCAGGTAAAAGTTGTTTTTTTACCAATATCAAAGAAACAACATGCAGCGCAGTAGGAAAAATATCATTAGAGCTTTGCGAGCGATTCACGTGATCATTTGGATGAACACGAATACTTTCTCCTACGATTTCCAACAACTGGTTTGCCCGATGCGCAATAACTTCATTAAGATTCATATTAAACTGCGTTCCACTACCTGTTTGCCATACTGCTAAAGGAAACTGATCGTTCCATTTTCCCGCAATAATCTCATCACATACTTGTTGAATCGCATGCGACCGAATTGCGTCAATCAACTTTAATTCTTCATTGACCTGTACCGCTGCTTTTTTTAACAATGCAAAAACTCGAACCATTTCCAAGGGTATTTTTTCAGTCCCAATTAAAAAGTTTTCCAAACTCCGTTCCGTTTGAGCACCCCATAACTTGTCCGATGGAACTTGTACGGTGCCCAAAGAATCTTTCTCTACTCGATATTCCATTTTATCCCTCCTAGAACATTTTTATTCTTGTGTGTTAGGCAAAAAAGCATAAGCATAGGAATCTGAATAGCTATAGCCAAAGGAATATTTTTATGTTTTCGTTTAGTTTTTACTACAATTACCAATTTTATCAACAGGAATTTAAATCCGTATAAATAGATTCTTCTGCAATAGTGTCGATAGACGCCAGCACGGGCCACCACTTTTCAAGAAGCTGCCATTGGACTTCAAGAGGGTCTACTCCCAGTTACAATTTCAATGCATAATCTATCTTATAAACAAGCAAACTATCTTTATATGGTTTTCCATATAAATCTGCAAATACCTTCTTGCTAAGTGAATTACTGCCAAATATACTTCACTTGAAAGCACTTATCAGTTTTGTCACAAACTAAAAAGCGAATGCTCTCCGTCAGCATTCGCTTTTCTTTTCACGCTATAAAAACAAGCTATATTCCATACATTCTATACTATTATATTACCACAAAATTCGCAAAAATTCAAGACTTGTATAGTTCCTGCTATAAGCTTATCCTATACTATACGGAGGCGATGGATATGACTTTTTCTTTAGAAACTATAAAACTGCAACAGCT